>DATJEU010000047.1:0-28273 GCA_035496255.1 Vicinamibacterales bacterium | reverse complement strand
CTAGGTTCTCACTTCCCGGTTCGTGTTCAGGTTCGTCCGAGTCGCTGCGAATCGCAAGACTGGAACCTGAACACGAACCCGGCACCGAGAACACGGAACCTCGAACTCTCAGTTGCCCGTCGCCCCAAACCCTCCCCGCGCACTCGAGCGAATCTCCGTGACCTCTGACCAGGTCACGCGCGGGGCGGCCAGCACGATACCCTGTGCGAGGCGATCGCCGCGGCGAACGGTCACCGGCGCATCGGTGATGTTGAGCACCTGGATCATCACTTCGTCGGTCGGCCCCGAATAGTCCGGATCGAGCACGCCGACACCGTTGGCCACCATCAGACCGCGCTTCAGTGGGGTGCTGCTCCGGGCAAATATGGCGAGAAAGTGACCCGAGGGAACCTCGATGACGAGACCCGTCCGGACGAGTACTATCTGCCGTGGCGGAACCGCGACGTCGTCGGCCGCCGCGAGGTCGAAGCCGGCGGATTCATCCGTGCCATATGCTGGGAGCGCAATTGTGGAGTCGAGCCGTCTGATTTTGAGCCGCATCCGGGCAGCATATCTCCTGTTCGCCATGGTCCTGGTGGCGAGCATCGCTGCGGCCGCGCCCGTGGTCGCGCAGGCTCCGGCCGCACCTGCGGCGCCGGGCCGTACCGCGACCATCGATGGACCGCTGCCACTGGATCCCGCGATCCGCGCGGGCACCCTGCCCAATGGACTGAAGTACTTCATTCGCGCCAACAAGCTGCCCGAGAAGCGCGCGCTGCTGCGGCTGGCCGTGCAGGCGGGGTCGATCGACGAAGCCGACGACCAGCGTGGCCTCGCGCACATGCTCGAGCACATGGCGTTCAATGGCGGCGCGCACTTCCGGCCCGGCGAGCTGGTGTCGTACCTCGAGTCGATCGGTGCGCGCTTCGGTCCGCACGTGAACGCGTATACGAGCTTCGACGAGACGGTCTACATGCTCGACGTGCCGACGGACAAGGCCGGTGCGCTCAATCGCGGGTTCGAGGCGCTCGGCGACTTTGCCGGCGGCTCGAGTCTGACCGACGCCGAAATCGACAAGGAGCGCGGCGTCGTCATCGAGGAGTGGCGCGGCCGGCTTGGTGCGGGCACGCGCATGCAGCAGGCGCAGATGGACGCGCTGTTCGGGCCGACCAACAAATACGCGCAGCGGCTGCCGATTGGATTGCCTGAGACGATTCGGACCTTCAAGCCCGATCGCCTGCGCGACTTCTATCACACGCATTACCGTCCGAACCGGATGGCCGTGATCGTCGTCGGCGACATCGCGCCCGACGAGATCGAACAGCAGATCCGCCGCAACTTCGGCGACTTCAAGAACCAGTCGACGGTTCCGCACGCAACCGCGCCGATCGCGCCGCACGACGAGACCCGTTACCTGTCGCAGACCGATCCGGAGACGACGGCGTCGTCCGTGCAGATCATCCACAAGCGGCCGCTGCAGCAGTTGCGGACCGCGGCCGACTACCGGCGTCTCGTCATGCGATCGCTGCTGTCGCAGATGTGGAACGCGCGCTTCGGCGAGATGGCGCGGCAGGTGGACGCGCCGTTCCTTGCCGCCGGTGCCGGCGGCGGCAGCGTCAGCAGGGATGTCGAGTCGTTCGACGTGCAGGCCCGCGTCAAGGACGGCGGCATCGAGAAGGGGCTGACGGCGATTACCGAGGAGATCAAGCGTGTCAAGCAGTTCGGCTTCAATCAGTCGGAGCTCGATCGCGCCAAGACGAACCTGCTCGCGCGCTACGAACGGTTGTACAACGAGCGCGACAAGCAGCAGAGCGACGGCTACGCGTCGGAGCTGATCACCTATTACCTGACCGGCGAGGCCGCGCCGGGCATCGACACCGAGCTGCGGCTGGCGCGCCAGTTCGTGCCGGCGATCACCCTCGCCGATATCGCGGCGCTGACGAAGGACGTCCTGCCCGACACGAATCGTGTCGTGATTGCGACGGCGCCGGAGAAGGCGGGCCTCACCCCGGTGACGCAGACCGCGCTCCGGGATGCGCTCACGGCCGGGACGGCGGCGACGGTCACGGCGTGGCGCGACGACGTGGCGAGTCGCGAGCTGCTGGCGAAGGCGCCGACTGCGGGGCGGGTGACCGGCCGCAGCGAGATTCCCGAAATCGGCGTCACGGTGCTGACGCTGTCCAACGGCGTCAACGTCTGGTTGAAGCCGACCGATTTCCGCAACGATCAAATCACCTTCACGTCGTTCGCGAAGGGCGGTACGGCGCTGGCCGGCGAGCAGAACTACCTGAACGCGAGCCTGGCCACCGGCCTGGTCGGTCTCGGCGGCATCGGCGGCTTCTCGCCGACCGAACTGTCGAAGATGCTCACCGGCAAGCTGGCGAACGCCGGCCCGTACATCTCGACGTACACGTCAGGCGTGCAGGGCAACGCCAGCCCGAAGGATCTCGAGACCGCGCTGCAACTGGCGTATCTCGACTTCACGGCACCGAACAAGGATGCGACAGCGTTTCAGTTGATGAAGCGCCGGCTCGAGGCGCAGGTGGCGAACCAGGGACAGAGTCCCGGGCAGGTGTTCGGCGAGCGTGTGCGCGCGATCAACACGATGAACCACTACACCTCGAAGCCGCTGAAGGCCGAGGACATCGGCAGGCTGGATCCGGAAGCGATGATGCGCTTCTACCAGGATCGCTTCGCGAACGCGGCGAACTTCACGTTCTTCTTCGTCGGTGCGTTCAAGGTCGACGAGATCACGCCGCTTCTGTCGAAGTATCTCGGCGCCTTACCGTCGAAGGGGACCCCCGACGCGCAGTATGGCGCGCTGCACGTCCAGTTCCCGCCCGACGTGGTGACGGATTCGGTGACCAAGGGCAAGGAGCCGCGCAGTCAGACGGTCATTTCGTTCTTTGCCGATGCCAGCACCGACGAGATCGAGGCGCACCGGCTCCGCGCGGCAGCCACGGTCCTGCAGGGCAAGCTACGCGACATCCTGCGCGAAGAGCTGGGCGGCACCTATTCGGTGAGCGCCGGCTATTCCGACAACGCCCCCGAGACCGGCTACGGTACGGTGACGATTCAGTTCGGCAGCTCGCCGGAGAACGTGCAGAAGCTGACCGATGCCGTGCTGAAGGAGATCGATCGGCTCCGCCGCGAAGGGCCGAGCGCCGCGGACGTGCAGGCGGCGAAGGAAGTAGAGAAGAACGACCTGCAGGAGCAGTACAAGACCAACAACTTCTGGCTCGGCTCGCTGCAGACGGCGGCGATCCTCGGGCGTGATCCGAAGCGGATTGCGCTGCGCATCGAGCGCGCCGAGTCGTTGACGCCCGAGAATGTCCACGCGGCGTTCACCAAGTATTTCCCCGCGGATCGCTACACGGTGGTGTCTCTTCAGCCGGAAACGGCGACGAACTGAATGCGGCGTGTCCCACCAGCCAGTGGGTCGCGCGGCCTGGTCGTGCTTCCCTCATTGGCCCGGCGAACGCCGCGCCCTGCGGCTACCGCCGTCCGGCGAAAGCGCGGCGCCGCCGCGGAGACGATCGCCGGCCTGATGCCGGGCACGACTGCTGCTGCCATGGTAATGGCGGCTCTTCTCGTCGCGGCTCCTGCGGTGCGGGCGCAGGAGATGCCGCTGACCTTCCAGGCCGCATTGTCGCGAGCGCTCACGGCTAATCCCACGATCGTCGCGGCGCGCCTGAAGCGCTCGATCAACATCGCGTCGCGCGATGTCGCGGCCGAGCGTCTCAATCCTGACTTCCGGGTCGAATTGTCGAAGGAGACGCCGAAGGAGGCATATACCCTGGCCGTGCCGTGGGAGACCGGCGGCAAGCGTGCGAAGCGGATTGCCGTGGCCGACGCGGTGCTGGCGACCGGTGACGCCGAGCTGAACGCGGTGATCGCCGATGTCCAGAACGAGGTGCGGCGGGCATTCATCGAACGATTCACCACCGAGAGCAGGCGCGCGCTCCTCGACGAGGTGCAGGACCTGGCGCAGCGGGCACGCGATGCCGCCCAGACACGCTTCGATGCCGGTGATGTCCCCCAGCTCGAAGTCCGTCAGGCCGAACTGGCGCTGGCCGACGCGCAGAACCAGGCGGCCGCGGCCCGCGGCGCGGTTGACGCCGCACGCGCGTCGCTCAACGCGGTGCTGGGATATCCGCTCGATGCGCCGACGCCGATCGAGATGACCCCCGACGTCGGGGCGGCGATTGCCAGTGACCAGGCGCTGGCGCGGGCGCGGTCGGCCAATGCCGAACTCGCCGTGTTCGATCGCCGGGTTGCCGAGCAGCGCGCGCGCATCGCGCTGGCGCAGGCGCTGCGCCAGCCGGATCTCACGCCGGAAGGCACGCTGACGCGCCGAGCCGAACCCGAGTTCAGTACCGGCTGGCGCGCCGCGATCAGCATCACCGTGCCGGTCTTCACCACTCACGCCGCCGCGGTGCAGGTCGAGGAGTCGACGCTGCGCGAAGTCACCGCCGAACGCGATGCCGCGGTGGCGCGCATTTCCGGTGAAGTCACCGCCGCGGCGGCGATCGCCGGCGCGCAGCGGCAGCAGTTCATCCGCTATCGTGATGACATCGTCCCGCTGGCGCAGGAAGTCGAGCGCATGGCGGAGGACTCCTACCGCCTCGGTCAGACCGGCATCGCCGCCTACTTGCAGGCGCTGCAGTCCACGCGTGACGTCCGCCTGAGGGCGATCGAATCGGCCGCGGCCCTGCAAAGTGCACTGGCCGATCTCGAACGCGCGATCGGCGCGCCACCGGCCACGCCATCCTCACCTTCCACACCATGACGATACGGACGTTGCACCGTGGCGCCCCACTTGTCGTTCTTCTGATCCTCGGCGTCTCGTGTTCCAAGGAAGCCCCCGAGGAAGTCGAGAGCGAAACTGTGGTACCGGTGACGACGGCGGCGGCGACCACAGGATCGATCACCGCCACCATCAACGTCACCGGCATCGTCACGCCGGCGCCGGGCGCGGAACTGATCGTCGTGGCGCCTGAAGCGGCCCGCATCGTCGCCATTCCGAAGGCCGAGGGCGACACCGTCCGGCGCGGCGATGTGCTCGTCCGGTTCGAGATTCCGTCGGCGACGGCGGAAGCCTCGAAGCAGCGGGCGGAAATCACCCGCGCCGAGGCGCGGTTGACGAATGCGAAGGCGGCGCAGGCGCGGGCGCAGGATCTGTTCGGCCGGGGCGTCGCCGCCCGGAAGGAAGTCGAGGACGCGACGAAGGAAGTCGCCGATGCGGAAGCCGATCTCGCCGGAGCGCAGGCGGCGGCGACGGCGGCCGAAACGGTGGCGGCCCGGAGCACCGTCCGCGCCACGTTCGATGGAATCGTGTCGAAGCGCTCGCACAATCCCGGCGATCTCGTCGAGGCCTCGGCCAGCGATGCCGTACTGCGCGTGGTCGATCCTCGCCGTCTCGAGGTCGCCGCCTCCGTGCCGGTGGGCGATGCGGGCCGCGTCAGGGTCGGCGCCCCGGCGCATCTCGCCGGCGGCAACGGCGGCCCGACTCCCTCGCTCAGGGTCGCATCGCATCCCACGGCGGTGGAGCAGGGGACGGCGACCGTTCCGGTACGGCTCGCGTTCAGCACTCCGCCGAACTACGCGGTCGGTACGCCGGTGCAGGTGGCCATCGACGCGGAGACGCATATGGGCGTCGTGCTGGTGCCGGCGGTTGCGATCGTGCACGAAGGCGATGAGCGCGCGGTATTCGTGCTGATGGGCGACCCTGGTTCATCCAGAACTGCCCAGAGACGCGACGTGATGACGGGGCTGGAAACCGCCGACCAGGTTGAGATCGTCAGTGGCGTGAGAGCCGGCGAGATGGTCCTGACGAGCGGACAGAACGGCCTGCCGGATGGCGCGAAGGTGACGCTCGCGAAACCGGGCGGGGGCGCCGCCGGTGACAAGGAGGCTGACACCGCCAAAGGCGACGAGAAGAAGGACGCGAAAAAGCCGTGAACGTCGGGTCGCTCGCGGTCACACATTCGCGCGCCGCCGCGCTCATCAGCATCGCGCTCGTCGCTGCCGGCGCGATCTCGGCCTTCTCGCTACCCAGCAGCATCTATCCGCCGCTCGAATTCCCGCGCATCGTCATCATCGCCCAGAGCGGCACGCTGCCGCCGCAGTCGATGATGCTCACGGTCACCCGTCCGCTGGAGACGGCGGTGATGGAGGTGCCCGGTATCCGCCGCGCGCGATCGCGCACGATTCGCGGCGCCACCGAGATCTCCGCGCAGTTCGATCCCGCGACCGACATGATCATCGCGCTGCAGCAGGTGCAGAACCGCGTCGCCGAAGTCCAGGGCGACCTGCCGGCCGACACGAAGCTCACCGTCGAACGACTCACGCCAGCCGTCTTTCCGATCCTGATCCTCAGCCTGACTGGATCGCTGCCGACGCCGGATCTCAACGACTACGCCAACTACGTCGTCCGGCCCGAGCTGGCGCGGGTGCCCGGCGCCGGTCGCATCGAAGTGCTCGCCAGCGACAGCCGCGAAATCGAAGTGGTGCTGGATCCGGCAAAACTGGCCGCGGCCGGTCTGGCGGTGACCGACGTGGCCGACGCCTTACGCGCGCAGAACCAGTTGCTGCCCGTAGGCCGGTTCGCGCAGGGAGGGCAGACGAACCTGTCGCTCGCCTCCGGCTTGTGGACGTCGCCCGATCAGATTGCGTCGGCCCCGGTCATCGTCAAGGGCGGTGCCTCGCTGCGTGTGTCGGATCTGGGAACCGTGACGGAAGGATCGCCGGATCGCACCCTGCTGGTTACGGGCAACGGACGCGATGCCGTGTCGGTCAGCATCTCGCAGCAGATCGGCGCGAACATCCTGTCGGTCAAACAGGGCGTCGAGGCAGCAGTGGCCACGCTGCGGACGTCGCTGCCGTCTGGTATCCGCATCACGAAGGTCTACGATCTCGCGGAATTCGTCAGCGCCGCCATCACCAATGTTCGCGACGCCATCCTGATCGGCGGGTTCCTCGCAGTGATCGTCCTGATCCTGTTCCTGCGCAGCCTCCGCCTGACGTTCATTGCCGCGGTGACACTGCCGCTTGCCGTCATCCCGACGTTCGTGTTTCTTCGTGTCTTCCACGGCTCGATCAACCTGATGTCGATGGGCGGTCTTGCCGTGGCCATTGGCCTGGTCATCGACGATGCGGTGGTGGTGGTAGAGAACATCCATCGCCGCTCGGCGGAGGGGCGAGAGGGGGTCATCGACGCGGTGCAGCAGCTGGTGGCGCCGCTTGTCAGCTCCACGCTCACGACCGTCGTGGTCTTTGCGCCATTGAGCCTGCTCTCCGGCGTGGTCGGGCAGTTCTTCCGTGCGTTGTCGATGAGCCTGTCGGTTGCGGTCCTGATGTCGCTCGCGCTCTCGGTGACGGTGGTGCCGATGCTTGCGCGATGGCTGTTGAATGGTGCCTCCGGCGGGGGCGGTTCTGAAGGGCCGCCCCTACATCGAGGTCCTGAAGCGCCCGGGCATCGTCATCAGCCGGGCGCGCTCGAGGCGGATTCGGCATCCGAGACCAGGCTGACGCGCACGTACGGGCGCGCGCTGAACGTCATCGTCCACCGGCCGCTGCTCGCGGTCGGCTTCGCGGTGGTGCTGGCCGCGGCGAGCATCGGCTTGTTCTTCGTGTCGGCGACGGGCTTCCTGCCGAAAGCGGACGAAGGCGGGTTCGTCGTCGACTACCTGACGCCTGCGGGGTCGTCGCTCGAGGAGACCGATCGTCTCGTGCGCGCGATGGAGAGAGTGATCTCGGCGACCCCAGAGGTCGCGTCGTATTCGCGGCGGACCGGTTCGGAGCTCGGGTTGTTCGCGACGGCGCAGAACACCGGCGATATCCTGGTGCGGCTCAAGCCGCGCGGCCAGCGCGACAAGTCGTCGGAAGAAGTGATCGCCGACATGCGTCCGAAGCTGCAGGAGGCGGCACCGCTCACCGAAGTCGAGTTCGTCCAGTTACTCCAGGACATGCTGGGTGACCTCGAGGGCGCGCCGACGCCAATCGAGATCAAGATCTTCGGCGACGACCCCGACGTGCTCGAGCGCCTGGCCGAACCGGTGCAGGCGATGCTGGAAAAAGTTGACGGCGTTGTTGACGTCGTCGGCATGCAGCGAGGCAATCCGGAGGTGACATGGAACGTCGATCCGGTCGCCGCCGCGCGCGTCGGCATGACGATCGAGCAGGTGGCGGACCAGATGTCGGCCGCATGGCTCGGCGAAGTACCAACCGATCTGCGACTGCTCGATCGCCGTGTGCCCGTTCGCGTCCGGCTCGACGATCGCTCGCGATTCGATCCGACCCGTCTGCCGCAGACGCTGCTGCACAGCCCGGACGGAGCGTTGGTGCCCGTGTCGAGCGTGGCGCAGCCCGTGCGCGCCAACGGCCAGGCGGAGTTGCTGCGCGAGAACCTGCGGCAGATGGCGGTGGTGAGCGGACGCCTCGAGGGCCGCGACCTAGGCAGCGCCGTGACGGAAGTGCAGGGCAAGCTGCGCGATTTGAAATTGCCGGTCGGCTACACCTACGAACTGGGCGGGCAGTACGAGTCGCAGCGGCAGGCGTTTCGCGAACTGCTGATGGTCTTCGGCATCGCGACCGTCCTGGTATTCGCGATTCTCGTCATTCAGTTCCGCGCCTGGATTCCGGCCGTCCTCATCCTGCTGGCGGCGCCGTTATCGCTCGGTGGCGCGCTGCTGCTGCTGATCATCACGGGCACCGATCTCAACGTGTCGTCGGCGATGGGCATCATCCTGTTGATCGGGCTGGTCGTGAAGAACGGGATCATGCTGCTGGATTTCTCGGAGCACCTGCACCAGCAGGGCGAGCCCTTCGACGTGGCCATCGCCCACGCCGGCCGGATCCGCCTGCGGCCGATTCTCATGACGACGTTCTGCACGCTGTTCGGCCTGCTGCCGCTGGCGCTCGGCCTCGGCGCCGGTGCGGAGCTGCAGAAGCCGCTGGCGCTCGCGGTCATCGGTGGATTGACACTGTCCACGCCGGTGACGCTGCTCGCGATCCCGGGGTTGTATGCGGCACTGAAGCGGACGCGGCGGCGATGACGAACCCGCGTAAAGTTCACGCTTATACGTTCTCGGTTCTGAGTTCGTGTTCAGGTTCGGATCTTGAAACGCGACGCCTTGGTGGCGTTGAGATCCGAAGCTGAACACGAACCCAGCACGAAGAAGGTCGAAGCACGAACGGTCCGGGTCGCTTACTCGCGAAACACCACCGCCGGATCCGTGCGGCTGGCGCGCCATGCTGGCAGGCACGCCGCGGCTGTGGCCGTCAGGGCAATCACGATTGTGGCGGCGGCAAACGTGATCGGATCGTACGGCGCGACTCCGAACAGGAAGGCGGATACCGACTGGCCAAGGAGCAGCGCGCCGGTCAGGCCGGTCGCGACGCCCGCCGCCAGCACGCGCGCGGCGTCGGACCAGACCAGCGTCCAAATGTGGTGAGCGGTGGCGCCGAGAGCCAGCCGCACGGCGAATTCCCGGCGGCGTTGCCGCACCGAGTAGGCCAGCACGCCAGACACCCCGACCATCGCGAGCGCGAGCGCGAGGACCGCGAAGGCGGCGACGAGCGTCGTGCGGAAACGCGGTCGCGCCGTCCCGGCGCGGGCGACGTCGTCGAGTGTGGCGATGTGATCCAGTGGCACGAGGCGGTCGACGCGACCGATCGCCGCTCGGATCGACGACACGAGTTCGCGTACATCCCCCTGCGCCGTTCGGACCAGCAGCCTGGTTTCCCCTCGGGGCACCTGGGCGGAAGGGACATACAACTGCACGAAGTCGTCAGGCTCGTCCGGCCGTTCCTTCACCTGGCGCGCCACGCCGACAATCTCACGCTCCACCGTGCCCTGTCCCGAGATGGCAATCCGTGCCCCGACAGGATCGCGACCGGCCAGGTATTTCCGGGCCAGGGCCTCGCTGACGATCGCCACGGGCGGTGTGTCCGCGCGGTCGCTCCCGGTGAACGGCCGGCCCGCGACGATCGGAACATCAACCGTGCGGAAGTACGACGCGCTGACGACCTGCAGATCCGCCAGCGGGCGTGCATCGGAAGACGCCTCCGCGCCGGCGACCTGAAATGACTGCCGCCCGAGATCAGAGTGCCCCATCGGCAGCGTCGTGGCCCATCCTGCCGCGCTGACGCCAGGAATCCCTTCGACCTCTCGCTGCACCGCATCGAGGAATTGCTGCACCGCCTGGTCGGTTGAGTAGCGCGGCCCCCGCAGGCTCACTTCGCCGCTCACGACGTGATCACGCGCGGCTTCGTACCCGGGATCGATACTCTCGAGGATCAACGACGTTCGCAGCAGCAGGCCGGCGCCGCACAGAACGACGACTGCCGCGGCGATTTCTCCGATGACCAGCAGCCGCCTGACCCGATTGCCGCGCCCGGTCGACGTGCGCCCCTCCGCATTCATCGCTTCGACCAGCGGGGCGTGGGTCACGTGCCAGACCGGGGCGAGTCCGAACAGTACGCCGACGAGCAGCGTGGCGCCGGCGCAGAAGATCGCGACGTGGGCGTCGACACCGAGCGTCAGAATCCCCGGCAGGAGGCCGTCAGGCACCCATCGCGGCGCGACGGCCAGAATGCCGCCGGCGAACGCGAGGCCAACCGCTCCACCGAGGCCGGCCAGCACCACGCTTTCGGTCAGCAGTTGTGCGGCGATCCGGGCGCGGCCAGCACCCAGCGCCCCGCGCACCGCCAGTTCGCGCTGCCGGATGGTCATGCGCGCGAGCACCAAGTTCGCGACGTTGGCGCAGCAGAGCAGCAGTACCAGGCCGACCACGCCGAGGAACAGCATCGATGTGATGCGGAGATCGGTACCGATCAGCACGTCGCGAAACGGCGTGACCAGCACACGCCGCGGTCGGCCGGTGTTGCCATTGCGCTCGGCGAGCGCGTTGGCTACCGCCGTCATTTCCGTTTGCGCGGCAGCGGGCGAGACGCCGGGCTTCAGCCGGCCCACGACCTGGAGGAACTGGCACACACCGCATTGGCCCCGCCCCGTCATGGACGCATTCGCGGTCGGCAAGGGGAGGAGGCGCCAGATACTGCTGCGGCGAATGAATTCGAACGAATCCGAAACAACGCCAATGACCGTGTGCGGCCGCTGGTCAAGCGTGATCATGCGTCCGACGATCGCCGGGTCGCCGCCGAAGCGGCGCTTCCAGAAGCCTTCGCTCAGGACGATGACGCGCGGATCGGTGGAGTCGTCTGTGTCGGCGAACGTTCTCCCCATGATCGGCGCGACGCCGAGGACGTCGAAGAATTGCGGTGTCACCGTCTGCGCGGAGACCGTTTCGGCGGCGCCGTCGAGGCCGGTCATCACCGGGCCGCCGCCCTCGGCCGGGACCCAGGCCGCCGCCATGGCGTCGAACGTGCGGCTCTGGTGGCGCCATTCGTGGAAGTTGAGCAGCTCGATGCGACTACGGCCGCCCTGCTGCGGCCCCCATTCCTCCACCGTCATGAGGCGATCGGCGTGCGGGAAGGGCAGCGGGCGAAGGATTACCGCATCGGCGAGTGCGAAGATGGCGCTGTTGGCGCCAATCCCCAACGCCAGCGTCAGCACGGCGACGACGGTAAAGCCGGGCGCGCAGCGCATCTGCCGGATGGCGAAGCGGACGTCCGTCCAGATCTCCTCGAGCCACTGCATCAGGCGCATCTCGCGATCTCGCTTTCTGCCAAGCGTGAGGAGGGTACCGCGGACCGCCGGGTCCGGCGGCGGTGTGCGGCCCTCACGGCGCCGCATTTCGCGATGAAACGCGAGTTCGTCGTCCACTTCCTGTTCGAGTGGCACGCTCCACAGCCACGATCGCAGCGAGCGCTTCATTGGGCCAGCAGGATCTTCGAGACGCCGGCGGCGAACTCGCGCCAGGCGGCGGTTTCGGCGGCGAGTTGCGCGCGGCCCTGGCGGGTGAGGCGATACATCTTCACGCGCCGCCCGAGCTCGGATTCGCCCCATTCGGCATCGAGCCAGCCGCGGCGCTCCATCCGGTACAGCGCCGGGTAGAGCGAGCCCTCTTCGACGATCACCGCTTCGCCAGACGTGTCCTCGATGAAGCGCGCGATCGCGTAGCCGTGCCGCGGTCCGCCGGCGAGCGTCTTGAGAATCAACGCGTCGAGCGATCCGTGCAGCAGCGCATTGGGCGTCTTGTCAGCCACGCAGGCGCCTCCCGCAAAGCCCGTTCCAATACTGCGACTGTCTAGGCATAAGCAGTCTTTGGACGGCATCGCGCGGTGAATGGTTGGCGCGTCGCGCCGGCGGGATGCGAAGTGTCCGGGAGCGAACAGCTATACTCGGCTTCCGCATGCTACGGCGATGGATGACGGCCGCTCTGGCGAAGTGCAGACGGGGCATGTCCTGGGTCGTCTTCGGCGAGATCGACCTGCCGGAGCGGCTGGCCGCGATCGATACGAGACTCAGCGAAAAGGGATTGACGGGCCAGGTCGCCCGGATCGAGCAGGACGTGCAGGCCGTGCTCAGGCGGCTGGCGCTGCCGACGGACCCACTGCCGTTTCCCAGCCGGCTGACGGCGCAGCGCTTTCGCGGCTGGTCACAGAACGAAGAAGACGGGATCACCCTCGCCCTGATGACCGAGATGGGCGGTCCGGGGACGCGGCGGTTCGTGGAAATCGGCTGCGGTGACAACGGCGGAAATTCCGGGTTCCTCGCGCTCGAGTGCGGATTTGCCGGCCTGATGATGGACGGGGATGCGTCGCGCATCGCGGTGGCGCGCGCGCTGTACGCGGGCGGGCCCGTGTCGGTGGTGCAGACGTGGATCACGCGCGAGAAGGTCAACGAGCTGATCCAGATGCACGGGCTCGACGGCGACATCGATCTCCTCAGCATCGACATCGACGGCAACGACTACTGGATCTGGGAGGCCATTCACGTCTGTCGTCCGCGCGCGGTGATCGTCGAATACAACTCGTTGTTCGGCGCCGATCTCGCCGTGACGGTTCCGTATCGCGACGACTTCAACCATAAGCAGGGCGGCAAGGGCTATTACGGCGCGTCGCTGCAGGCGCTGACCCACCTTGCCGCGCGCAAGGGCTATCGCCTGGTTGCCGTCGAGCCGCGTGGCGTGAACGCGTTCTTCCTGAGAAACGACATGGCGCCGCACGTTCCCGCCTGCGATCCGCGTGCGTCATTCCGGTCGCTGGACAAGATTTCCTATCGCAACATTCTGCGCAAGCTGCAGGCCGACCCGGTCGGTTACTTCAGCAACAAGGGATTGCCATTGGTCGACGTCAGTAAGGGCACCACGGACTGACCAGTTCGCAGTTGGCTGCGGGCGACCAGCTATACTCGACGTTTCGCATGCAGTACATCTACACGATGAAGGGGCTCGGGAAGGTTCATCCGCCCGATGCCCGGGTGCTCAACGACATCTGGCTGTCCTTTCTTCCCGGCGCAAAAATCGGCGTCCTTGGTCTGAACGGCGCGGGCAAGAGCTCGCTGCTGAAAATCATGGCTGGCGAGGACACGTCGTTTCTCGGCGAGGCCTATCCGGCTGACGGCGTCAGCGTCGGCTTCCTCCATCAGGAACCGCGGCTCGATCCGAAGAAGACGGTCAAAGGCAACGTCGAGGAGGGCGTCTCCGAAGTCAAGGCGCTGCTCGATCGCTACGACGAGTTGAACATGAAGCTCGGCGAGGATCTCCCGCCGGCGGAGATGGACAAGGTCATGGAGGAGCAGGGCCGCCTCCAGGACCGCATCGACGCGACCAACGCGTGGGACATCGACTCGCAGCTCGAACTGGCGATGGACGCCCTGCGCTGTCCGCCGGCCGATGCCGACGTCAGCACGCTCTCCGGCGGCGAGCGCCGTCGCGTCGCGCTATGCCGCCTGCTGCTGAAATCACCGGACCTGCTGCTGCTGGACGAACCGACCAATCATCTCGACGCCGAATCGGTGGCGTGGCTCGAACGGTTTCTCAAGGAATACAAGGGCACCGTGGTGGCGGTGACGCACGACCGCTACTTCCTCGACAACGTGGCCGGCTGGATCCTCGAGCTCGATCGCGGCGAAGGAATCCCGTGGAAGGGCAACTATTCGTCCTGGCTGGAGCAGAAGCAGCAGCGCCTCGCGCAGGAAGAGAAGGCGGAGACCAAGCGGCAGAAGACGCTGGAGCGCGAACTCGAATTCATCCGGATGTCGCCACGCGCCCGTCAGGCCAAGGGCAAGGCGCGCCTGAACGCCTACGAAGAACTGCTCAACCAGGACACGGCGCAAAAGATCGACCAGGTTGAAATCTACATCCCGCCCGGCCCGCGCCTTGGCGACGTCGTCGTCGAAGCCCGAGGCCTGCGGAAGGCGTTCGGCGATCAGCTGTTGATCGACGACCTGAACTTCACGCTGCCGCGCGGCGGCATCGTCGGCGTGATTGGCCCCAACGGCGCGGGTAAGACGACGCTGTTCCGGATGATCACCGGGCAGGAGAAGCCGGACGCCGGCACGCTGCGCGTGGGCGAGACAGTGCAGCTCGGTTACGTCGATCAGAGCCGCGACGCCCTCGATCCGAAGAAGTCGGTGTGGGAAGAGATCACCGGCAGCGAAGACGAACTCGAGATCGGCAAGCGCAAGGTGGCGTCGCGCGCCTACGTCTCGTGGTTCAACTTCAAGGGCGCACAGCAGCAGCGCAAGCTCGGCACGCTGTCGGGCGGCGAGCGCAATCGTGTTCACCTCGCAAAGCTGCTGCAGAAGGGATCGAACCTGCTGTTGCTCGACGAGCCGACGAACGACCTCGACGTCGACACGCTGCGGGCGCTGGAAGAGGCGTTGCTCAATTACGCCGGCTGCGCCGTGGTGATCAGCCACGACCGCTGGTTTCTCGATCGCATCGCGACCCACATGCTCGCGTTCGAAGGCGACAGCCGCGTCGTCTGGTTCGAGGGGAACTATCAGGACTACGAAGCCGACCGGAAGCGGCGTCTCGGCGCGGAGGCCGACACGCCCCATCGCATCAAATACCGGAAGCTCACACGATAAAGAGGAGGGCGTGATGTCTCCAGACCAGGCCAGGTTTCTCGCCGACGTGTTCGCTGCCCAGATGGAGAACGAAGGAAGGGTCACCACCAAGGTCTTGAAGGCCGTTCCCAACGAGAACCGGGACTACCGCCCCGATCCCAAATCTCGCACCGCGTGGGACCTGGCCAAACACGTCGCCACCGCCGACCTGTGGTTCATCGACAGTATCTGCAATGGTTCGTTCCAGTGGGACCCGGACGCCGAAAAGAACGCGACGACCGGCCTGAACACGATCGACGACGTCGTGGAGATGTTCAAGCGTGAGTACCCGAGGCGGATCGAGCGGCTGCGGACCACGCCCGGCGAGCAGTTGGCGAAGGACGTGGACTTCTTCGGCATGATGAAGCAGCCGGCCGCGTCGTTTCTGATCCTGGCGAACAACCACGGCATTCACCATCGCGGGCAGTTATCGTCGTACCTGCGGGCGATGGGATCGAAGGTGCCCGATATGTACGGCGGCAGCGCCGACGAGCCGCTGCAGGGATGATGCGATTGACGAATTGACGAGTCCACGGATTGGCGAATTGGGAGACGCGGAGCGGCCTCACCAATCCTTCAATCAATTCGTCCATTCGTCCATTCGTCCATTCGTCAATCCATGTCTTTCCCGGATCTCCGCTCGTTCATCGATGCGCTCCGTCGCGACGATGACCTCGTTACCGTCAACGCGCCCGTTGATCCGCACCTCGAAGTCGCGGAAATCCATCGCCGGGTGATCGCTGCCGGCGGTCCGGCGCTCCTGTTCACGAACGTGAAAGGGTCGCCGTTCCGGCTGACGACGAACCTGTTCGGCACGGCGCGCCGCGCTGAACTCGCGTTCGGCGAACGGCCGCTCCGTCTGATCCGGCGGGTCGTCGAACTGGCGGAAACACTGTTGCCGCCGACGCCCGCGACGCTGTGGGGCGCGCGCGACGTCGGCCTCGAGCTGCTGAAGGTCGGTACTCGCCGCGTCGGCCATGCACCGGTGACGGAGCGCGTCACCAGCGACGTGCGCCTCGATCAATTGCCAGCGATCACGTCCTGGCCGGAAGACGCCGGCCCGTTCATTACGCTTCCGCTGGTCTACACCACGCATCCCGATCGCCACGGCAGCAACCTCGGGATGTACCGCATGCAGGTGCACGACGCGCGCAGCACCGGCATGCACTGGCAAATCGGGAAGGGCGGCGGCTATCACTACGCGGCCGCCGAGGCCCGGCATCAGCCGCTTCCGGTGACGGTGTTGCTCGGCGGGCCGCCGGCGCTGATCCTTTCTGCCGTCGCGCCGCTGCCCGAGAACGTGCCGGAACTGATGCTCGCCTCGCTCATCGCCGGCGAACGGCTGCCGCAGGTGAGGACGGCGGACCATCCGCATCCCCTGATCGCCAGTGCCGAATTCGCATTGATGGGCGCCGTCGCACCTGGCGTGCGCAAACCGGAAGGCCCATTCGGCGATCACTACGGCTATTACTCGCTCCAGCACGACTATCCGGTGTTCGATGTCACGCGCGTGGCGCATCGCGCCGATGCGATCTATCCGGCGACGGTCGTCGGCAAACCGCGCCAGGAAGATTTCTTCATCGGCGATCTGCTTCAGGAACTGCTGTCGCCGTTGTTCCCGCTGGTGATGCCGGCGGTAGAACGGCTGTGGTCGTACGGCGAGACCGGCTATCACTCGCTGAGCGCCGCCGTCGTGAAGCAGCGCTACACCCGCGAAGCCATGGCCAGCGCGTTCCGGATTCTTGGCGAGGGCCAGTTGTCGCTGACCAAGTTCCTGCTGCTGACCGACCGCGGCGTCGAGGTGAAGAATTTCCGCGCGACGCTGGAGCACGTGCTGGCGCGCACCCACCCGGAAACGGATCTGTATGTGTTCTCGAACCTGTCGATGGACACGCTCGATTACACCGGACCGACGGTCAACGAAGGGTCGAAGGGCGTATGGCTGGGGCTCGGAGATCCCGTACGCGAGCTGCCGCGGCAGTTCTCTGCGACCGATGTACCTGCCGGTGTGACCGACGTGCGCGTGTTCTGCGGCGGGTGCCTGGTCGTGGGTGGTCCGCCGTTCACGTCGGAGCGCGACGCCGCGGCGAGGATCGCTGCGCATCCCGCATTCGCGGACTGGCCGCTGGTGGTGCTCACCGACGAACCGGCGCGCGCCGCCCGATCCGACATGAACTTCCTGTGGACCACCTTCACGCGCTTCGAGCCGGCGGCCGACATCCATGCCGCCGACCGCCGCATCATCCGTAACCACATCGCCTACCGCGCTCCGATCGTCATCGACGCGCGGATGAAGCCCTGGTATCCGACCGAACTGCACTGCGACGACCAGACCGCGGCGCTCGTCACGTCACGCTGGCAGGAGTACTTTCCGGCTGGAGGTGTGGAGATGGGCAACTCCGACCGCGCGCACCTGGATTGAGCGTCCTGGCAGGTATAATCCCGCGCTCGAAGGCTTCAATGACGCGGACTGAAGTTGCAGCGCTCCTCGACCATCGCCTGACTGCCCTGGCGCGGCGCGATATTGCCGCGGTGATGCAGATGCACACCGCAGATTGCATCGTCGAGAGTCCGCTCGGCGGCAACGCCACCGGTCACGAGGCCATCCGAAAGGTGTACGAAGCGTGGCTGGCGGCATTTCCTGATGCTGAATGGGCCGTCGAGCCGCCGATCGTCGATGGCGATCGCGTGGCGCAGGCGACCACGGTCACGGGAAGCGACATCGGCGGCTTCATGGGTCTGCCGCCAACCGGCAAGCGGTTTACCTTGCCGATCGTGTTCCTGCTCGTCGTTCGGGACGGCCGCATTCACTACGAGCGGCGTATCTACGATTTCACCGGACTGTTGATTCAGCTCGGGGTCCTCAAGGCCAAACCCGCATAACCATGGCCGACGCCCGGCTTCAGGTCACGGACACGCAGGGTCGGCGCGTCGTCCTCATCGACAAGGATCTCTTCAGCATCGGCCGCCGCACCGCCGCCGACCTGCAGGTGGTCAGCACCGACGTCTCGCGCGAGCACGCCGAGATCGCCGTCGATGCCGGCAGATTCCTGCTGCGCGATCGCGGCTCCCGCTATGGCACATTCGTCAACGGCGAGCAGATCAGCGAACGCGTCCTCGCGCACGGCGATCGCATCCGCCTTGGCCGCACCGAGGCCATCGAACTGATCTTCACGATCGGAGATGGCGACGGCTCCGGCCTGCGTCAGAACAATACGGCATCTGACCTCACCGATCTCGGCCAGATGGCGGCGATCCTCAACGGCCTGCGCGCGCTCGGGTCGGGACGCGTGCTCGACGAAGTGCTGACGCTGGTGATGGACTCGGCGCTCGACGTCACTCGGGCCGATCGCGGATTCATCATGCTGGCCAACACGGCCGGCGAGCTCGAATTCAAGACCGCGCGCGGCCGCGGTCGTGTGCCGATGACCGGCACGTCATTCACGACCAGTACGAAGATTCCACGGGAAGTATTTCAGACCGGTGAGAGCCGCATCGTTGGCGACCTGATGGATGGCGATCTCGCCGCCGTGCACGAGGGCACGATCGCCATCGGCATCCGCCACGTGCTGTGCGTACCGCTGCGTGTGCATGCGCCCGACGGGCGGCAGGAAAGCGCGACGGATGCCGGACAAGTGATCGGCGTGTTGTACCTCGACGGCCGCGATCGCAACGCGCTCCTGTCGCGGGCGACCCTGGGATCGCTCGAGGCGTTTGCGACGCAGGCGGCGCTGGCAATCGAGAGCGCGCGTCTGTACGCCGAGTCGGCGGAGAAGGCCCGTATCGAGCGCGACCTGCGCGTGGCCGCGGATATTCAGCAGGCGCTCCTGCCGGCGCCGGCGTACGACGCCGGCATCTGTGATCTCGCGGCCGTCACCGTACCGTGCCGGACGGTCGGCGGCGACTTCTACGACTACATCGATCTTGGTGACGGCGGCTTCGGCTTTGCGCTTGGCGATGTGGCCGGCAAGGGACCGCCCGCGGCGCTCCTGGCCGCAACCGCGCAGAGCAACTTCGTCGCGCACGCGTCGGTGAGCCCATCGGCGGCGGACACGATGTCGCGCATCAACAAGGCGCTCCTGCGCCGTGCCATCGAGGCACGTTTCGCGACGATGTTCTACGGCATCGTCCGGAAGGATGGAACCCTCGAGTACTGCAATGCCGGGCAGGAGCCGCCGCTGGTGCTGCGCGCGGACGGCGAAGTGTGGCTCGAGACAGGCGGGCCGGTGATCGGCCTGCTGCCGATCGCCAGCTACGATTCGGGGCGATTGCCGCTGGCGGCAGGTGACCTCGTCATCGTCTGCAGTGATGGTGTGACCGAAGCGCGCAACGTTGCCAACGAGGAGTTCGGCCAGCAACGGTTGCTCGACGCGGTGCGCGGCGCGCGCGGCGACAAGCCCGAGGCCGTGCTGGACCGGCTGGTGGCCGCCGTCAAAGCTTTTTCCAGAGGCGCCGCGCAGGCCGACGACATCACCGCGATGGTGCTTCGCTACCGCGGGTGACCTGGGCGCCGACTTGTGGTGCCGTAGAGGCCGACCTTCAGGTCGGCCTACACTGCGTTACGTTCTTCCCACACCCGCGCCAACTCGACGATGACTCTCACTGCGGCCTCCATGTCCTGGACGGACACCCACTCCAGCCGCGAATGGAAGTTGTGCTCGCCCGCAAACAGATTCGGTGTGGGCAGCCCCATGAAGGAGAGTTTCGAACCGTCGGTGCCGCCGCGGATCGGCCGTTCGCGGATCGGGATGCCGGCGCGGCGCATCGCCTCGCGTGCACACTCGACGACGGTCGGATGACGATCGAGCACCTCGCGCATGTTGCGGTACTGTTCGTCCACCTTCAGTTCCACGCGTATGCCGGGCCACGCGTCAGCTGCCTCGTGAGCACGTGACGCGAGCAGATCTTCCTTCCGCTTCAATGCCGCCGTATCGAAATCACGGACGATGAAGCGGACTGCCGTCCGGTCGACGGCCGCCTGCATCGTGTACGGGTGAACGAAGCCCTCGTAGCCGTCGGTCGACTCCGGCGAGAGCGTGTCCTTCGGCAACCGCTCGATGAAGGTGGCCGCTGCTTTGATTGCGTTCACCATGCGACCCTTCGCGTAGCCGGGATGCGTATTGAACCCGATGAAGGTGATGGTCATGGCGTCGGCGGAAAAGCTCTCGTACTCGACGTCGCCGCGGGCGCCGCCGTCCATCGTGTAGGCGTACCGGGCGCCGAACGTCGTGACGTCGAAGTGCAGCGTTCCACGACCGATCTCCTCGTCGGGCGTGAAGGCGACGCGAATGATCCCGTGCGGGATCTGCGGATGCGCGAGCAGGTACTCGACGGCGGTCATGATTTCGGCGACGCCAGCTTTGTTGTCGGCGCCGAGCAGTGTCGTGCCCGAGGCCGTCACGATGTCGTCGCCGAGGCGATCCGCAAGCGCTGGAATGTCGGCGGCGCGGAGGACCACGGACGGATCGTCCGGCAGGACGAGATCGTGGCCGTCGTACCGCTCGTGGACGATCGGCTTGACGTTGGCACCAGGCATTTCGGGCGACGTGTCCACGTGCGCGATGAAGCCGATGGTCGGCACGCCGGCTTTCTGGGTGGTGGATGGGACGGTCGCGGTCACGTAGCCGTGAGTATCGAGATCAACGTCGGCCGCTCCCATTGCGCGAAGTTCCCGGGCGAGGGAGTCGAGGAATACGAGCTGCGTCGCGGTGCTCGGATACGCGGAAGACGACTCGTCGGACTGGGTATCGACACGCACGTAGCGCAGGAACCGGTCGAGCACAGAGGTCATCGACTCACCGTTGTGTCGTGGGCACTCGCGCCTTGAGCTCCTCGGTGAAGTTCAGCACCGTGCGGATCTCGGCCGGCGGTGGGGCGCCGTTCTCGCGGCGCGTCTCCGGCAGGACCATCAACAGGTCCCTGCCGCCGGGGAACACGTCGTACTCGCGGTTGTTGACCACCGGCTGGAAGCCTTGAATCGACAGCGCGCGTTCGGCGGTGAAGGCCGGTACCGGTGCGGTTGTGATCGATACGACATTCAGCCTTGGCTCGGCGCCGGCCGTCACATTCACCCGGTACAGAAGCTCGCGTCCGCCGCTGGTCCACAGCGGCCAGGCGCCGCCGTTCTGTGAGATCTGATACTTCACTCCGGTAGGCGGATAGGGCTGCATGTAAATCGCAAAGCTGGTCGGTGCGCCGCCAGCATCAGGAGACGCGTTGCTCGCATACGCGATCCATTTGCCGTCAGGCGAGAACGACGATCCGAATTCGTTCGAGCTCGGAAGATCGAAGAAGACAACCGGTTTCCGATCCGGGCCGTCGAGACGCAGCGTCCACAGTCCCCACGCGTCCTGTCCGAGTGGCGGCTTGACTCGCGCGAACGACAACACCTTTCCATCCGGAGAGAACGATTCGGGATAGTGCTCGTAGCCCTCGTCCGCACTGGTCAGGCGCTCGGGCAGGCCGCTGCCGTCTGCCAGTTGCCAGAAGATGCCCTGGGGCTTCTCACGGTCGGAGCCATAGGCGATCCGCTTGCCATCCGCCGACCAGACCGGCCGGGTATTGTTGCCTTCCTGCGTGAGCCGGCGAATCGCTGCACCGCCGGCGAGATCGTACACCCAGATCACGCTCTGCCCGGTGGCGGTGACCGTTTCGACGGCGATACTTCTGCCGTTCGGAGATACGCGCGGATTGCGATACATCGCCTTCGGGACGTCGAGCGCCTTTACCGCACCCGTACGATTGACGACGTCGAGCGTGTCCTCGACGGCCGCCGTGGTCGTGACCGCATTGAGATACGCGAGTGTGCCATTCCTGGCGATGCCATAGTTCGCGCTCGGCGTCGTCACCGCGGCCGCACGCTCTACGCCGGTGACCACCGGAACCGCTCCACCGTTCGTCTGCAGCGCATTCGGATCGAACGGCACGGCGTAGAGGGCATTGCCGACCGCGTATACCAGATGGCCGGTCTCGACGTACGTCGCGTCGCTGCCGCCGCGAACCACCACCTTCGGTTTCCCGCCAGGTTGCTGCGCGATGATCTCCGCCTGGTCCCATCGATCCGCGCCGGTGCCTGTCGTGAAGGTGTAAAGGATTGTCTTGCCGTCGGGCAGCAGCGATGGACTCGCCGGAAAGCCCGGATCGGTCTTGATGACGAGTTCGGGCTTGCCGCCCTCGGCGGACACGCGCCAGATGCCGTCGGTCTCGGCGAACAGAATGTTGCCGTCGTTGCCCCACGACGCCCCGAGAGGATTGGCGGCGGGACCGAGGGTCACCGGAGCGCCGCCGCCGACCGAGACTTTCTGCAGCGCGTTGAGTGCCGTCGACCAGTACGCGAGCCACTCGCCGTTCGGCGAAAAGAAGATGCCGGTCAGCGGAGTATCGGTGCCAGGAATCGGGCGGGCGGTCAATGTATCCATCGCCCGCAGGAACACGCCGGTCGACGTGTTGTACGCGAAATACCGCCCGTCCGGCGACAGTGCGACCATCGGCCGTCCCGTCGCGCGCAACTGGCTGAAGTTCACCGGGGAGAAGAACCGCACGACCTCCTTCGGTGTCGGCCGCGGTGCCGGCTTCAAGAGCCAGGCCGCGGACGCGGCGATGACCGCCGACGCGATGATCGCGAGCGCAAGTGCCGTGCGATTCAGGCGCGTCGCCGCCGCCGGCGTCGGATCAACGACGGGATCGGCGAGGATCTGTTCCAGCTCCACGCGCAAATCGCCCATCGCCTGCCACCGCCGCTTCGGGTTCTTCTCGAGACAGCGCCGCAGCGCGTCGCGCAGCCGCGGCGGCAGCGATGCCGGCAACTCCGAGTATTCGGGTTCGCGCGCCAGCACCGACGCGAGGATGTCGGACACGAGCTCGCCGCGGAACGCGGGACGGGCCGTGAGCAGCTCGTACAGAACGCAACCGAATGCCCAGATGTCGGTACGGCGATCGACCACCTGGCCACGCGCCTGCTCGGGCGACATGTATGCCGCCGTCCCGAGGATTACCCCCTGTGCGGTCGCCGCCAGACTCAATGTCGGAGAGTTGAAGACATTCGGCTCCGTGCCGTTGCCTTCGAATGCTTTCGCGAGCCCGAAGTCGAGCACCTTCACGTCGCCGTCGGAGGTCAACTTGATGTTCGCGGGCTTGAGATCGCGATGGATGATGTCCTTCTCATGAGCCGCCTCGATCGCCTCGGCGATCTGCACGGCCACATGCAGCGCCTCGGGGACCGGCAAGGCACCCGCTGCCAGCCGCTCCGCGAGCGTCTGGCCGTCGACCAGCTCGAGGACGAGAAATGTCTGCGCGTGGGCCTGCTCGAGACCATAGAGCGCAGCGATGTTGGCGTGGTTGAGTACGGCGAGCACCTTCGCTTCTCGCTCGAAGCGGCCGAGACGCTCGGGATCCATCTCGAATTCGGGCGGCAGTGCCTTGATGGCGACGTCACGTCCCAGACGCGCATCTCGTGCCCGCCAGACTTCTCCCATTCCGCCCTTGCCGAGCCGCTCGACGACTACGTAGGGTCCCAGGTTGCTGCCGGCGATCAGTGCCATCGTGTCCGGGACGATATCGCAGACGGTTGAGGTAGCGCAGCTATAATCGCGCTCGCGACGCCGCGTGTCGATTCGTTCAACGGTCTGCGGTGAACCTGAGAGGTGGTGACATGAAGACGCTGCTGGCAACGACGATCGCCACGACGCTCGCGAGTGCTGCCGCGCTCGCGCAGGGACCGGCACCGGCCGCTACGCCGTGCAGTTCGGTAACTGAAGTGACCGTTGCCTGCGGTCAGCAGGGGCCGGAGGACGTCTACGCCGTGCCTGGCGACCACTGGGTGCTTGCCTCGGCGATGTCGGGCAGCGGCGGCATCAATGTCGTCAGCGTTGCGGATCGCACGTCGACGCGCGTCTATCCCTCACCGAATGCGAAGGACGCCTACGACGCGAAGAAATATCCGGGTTGTCCCGGACCGCCGGGTGCGAGCGACGCGATGTTCCGGACGCACGGACTGTGGCTCGAGCCGAAGGGCGGGGCAGTGCGTCATCTCTATGTCGTCGGCCACGGCGCCCGCGAGTCGATCGAGATCTTTACGGTCGACACGAAGGCGTCGACGCCTGCGTTGACCTGGATCGGCTGCGTCGTCGCGCCGGATCCGATCGGCTTGAATTCCGTCGTCGGCCTCTCTGACGGCGGTTTCATCGCGAGCAACTATCTGCCGCGCGGTGGCACACCGCAGGCAACGCAGCGCATGCTGGCCGGTGAGAAGAACGGCGAGTTGTGGGAATGGCACGCCACCAGCGGCTGGCAGAAGGTCCCTGGAAGCGAGGCCGCCGGCGCAAACGGGCTCGACGTTTCCGACGACGGCAAGTGGCTGTATGTCGCGGCCTGGGGCAGTCAGTCGTTCATCCGGTTGTCGCGGGGGCGGATGCCGGTAGACCGCCAGGAGATTCCGATCGGATTCCGCATCGACAACCTGCACCGCGCGAAGGATGGAACGCTGCTTGGCGCCGGACAGGGCCAGGGCACGTCCGACATCGTCAAGATCGATCCAAAGAGCCTGAAGGTGACGAAGGTGCTCCAGCGCCGCGACGACGCGTCGTTCCGCGGCGGCACGGTGGCAACCGAAGTTGGCGACCGGCTGTGGGTGGGATCGTACGGCGGCGATCGGATTGCGCTGCTGAAACCCTGATCGGGGTCTGGGGAGTCCACCTGCGACAATGAGATCGTGAAGCGCTCAGGCGTCGCCGACCTTCCGCTGCACGGCGGCCATGTGCCGCCGTGGCTCGCGATGCGGATGACGACGCTCGGCACAGCGATCGTCGAGGCGGTGGTGCATCACTACGGGCGGTCGTCGCTGCTGTCGCGACTCAGCGATCCGTTCTGGTTCCAGGCGCTCGGGTCAGTGATGGGAATGGACTGGCATTCCTCCGGAATCACCACGTCGGTGATGGGCGCACTGAAACGCGGGTTGAATCCGCGTGCTTCCGAACTCGGCATCTACATCTGCGGCGGACGTGGCGAGCAGTCGCGCCGGACCCCGGCAGAACTGCGCCGGATTGCCGCCGACATCAGCCTCGATGGTGAGGCGCTGGTCCGCACGAGCCGGCTGACCGCGCGCATCGACAACAACGCGATCGCCGACGGGTTTCAGATCTATCTCCACTCGTTTGTCCTCACGCGCGACGGCGAATGGGCCATCGTGCAGCAGGGAATGAACGAAGCCAGCCGCCTGGCGCGCCGATATCACTGGCACTCGGCGTCGGTCCGTGACTTCATCGCCGATCCGCATACCGCGATCGTCGGCGAATCGCAGGGCGACATTCGCAACCTGGTGGACGGCCGTGCCGGTCGGGCGCAGCAGGCGCTGCTCGCGATCGCGAAGGACGATCCGGCCCGGACGTTGGCCACGGTTCGCCGTCTCGAGATGCCTTCGCACCACGATGTCCGCCGCGCGGACGTGAACGCCAGACGGCTTGGCGCGGTGCTGGCGCTGGCGCACGAACGCGAGCTGCGCGACTTCGCATCGTTTCTACTGCTCGAGCAACTCGGCTCGCGGACGCTGCAGTCGCTCGCGCTCGTGGCGGAGGTGGTTCACGGCGCGCCAACGCGATTCGCGGATCCCGCGCGCTTCTCGTTCGCCCACGGCGGCAAGGACGGTCATCCGTGCCCGGTGCCGTTGAAGGTGTACGACGAATCGCTGGGATTTCTCCGTCGCGCGCTCGATGCCGCGGCGCTGGGGCACACCGATAAACTCGATGGCTTTGCGCGGCTCGATCGGTTCACCCGCGCGATCGAATCGCGTCTGTCGCCTGCCGCCGACGTCGAGGCGGTGATCGCGCGGGAGCGCGCGCAATCACCGAGGTATGGGGGGCGGACGGTGTTCGACGGCGCGAGCCGGCGAACAGTGTCGAAGGCCGCGGCCCGCCTCACGCGGACGCCGCGCGATTCGGTCGGTCAGCTCAGTTTGTTCCGCAAGTAGGGCGGGATCCGGTACCATGGTTGCGGCGTCCGCGCATGGCTCACACCGGCAATTTCCGCATCGCCGCCTCGCCGCACGATCAACAGACGTTGACCGATGAGCACTGGCTGTGCGGCGTTCCGCGCGACGCCCTGCGCGGCCTCGACCATCTCGCGGTCGTCACTCGCAATACGACCTACGAAATCTTCATGCTGTCGTCCGAGACCGGTGACGTCCTGATCCGCGGCGGCGATCAGTTTCCAGAATTCACGCGAGCCCGCGTGTCCGGCGGTTCGCCCGGCAGCACCAGCCTCACGCCGGGGACCATTTGGCCCGGCTTCACGATGGAACTCGTGCACGGCGGACGCCGCACGATCACGACGCGCGTGCGCGAGGTGACACCCGCAGAAAAATAGAGGCCGGCCCTGGCGGCCGGCCGCCAACGGGAGGTGGAGGCCGACCTTCAGGTCGGCCTGTGATCGTTCAGCGCGTCGTGTTCGAGCGCGATGCCGGAGTCGGCGCCTTGCAGGACCAGTTCTTCCCATCCCGCAGATCGCCGGTGCCGTTGTATTCAGCCGCCTGCGGGTACACACACATCGGCCGTGAGAAACCATTGGCGCCGACGCCCATCATCGTCTCGGGTGCCACGCCCTTTTCCACCCACTGCTCGAGCGCACTGATCGAATCGAACGTGTTCACGCCCGGACCGCCGCCACAGTGGCCCATGCCCGGCGCCATGAACAGCCGCATCCAGTCGCCCTGGTTCTGTCCCATCCTGTTCAGCACGTTCGTGTAATACCAGACGGTGTTCTCGGGCGTGATGCCGGTATCCGCCCAGCCGTGCGTGATGATCAACTTGCCGCCGCTCTTCTTGTACTTGCTCATGTCGAAGTCCACGGCGTCGACATAACCGATCTTTTCGTCGAGGAACTTCATGTCGCGATCGAGATCGAACGTCTTCCAGTCCATCGAGGCGTCGTTGTGGGCAATCTTCACCAGGTCGTAGACGCCGCCGGGACCGTTCGGATTCGGCCGCTGCGCGGTGATCGGGTTCCCGAGCGCCTGGCCCGAGAAGATCAGTTCGCCCTTCGAGTTCTTCACGCCACCGTAGTAGGTCTCGACGGTCTTGATCTGCGCGTCGGTCAGGCACGAATTGCCGCTATCGGCGCCGGTGCACTTCAGCGCCTTGAAATCGACGGAGCAGGTTCTCGGATCGTTGAGGAAGCCCTCCTTCAACGTGTCGCACTTGTCCATGACGGTCTTGTTGATCAGTGCCGCCTGCTCCGCGCTGATCGCGCCTTCCGGATGACGGAACAGATCGACGCTGCGTTCGACGCCCGCGGTCCACATGTGGATGTGGCGATTGGCGAGCGAGCCGGCAATGATGCCGTCGTAATCGTCGGGATAGCGCTGCGCTTCCATCAGCGCCATGCGTCCGCCGGTGGAGCAGCCCTTGAAGTAGGAGTACTGCGCGCTGCGGTCGTAGAACGCTTTGACGATCTGTTTGGCTTTCAGCGTCATCTCGTGCGTTGCGCGATAGCCGAAGTCGATCATCTTCTCGGGATGACCGATGGCCCACTCACCACCCTGGGTCTGATGTCCCGTGTCGGTGCCCGCCGTCGCATAACCCAGGCGCAGCGCCTGTGGCATGTCGGCGCCAAGTCCCTGGATCGAACCGGCGAAGCCGCCGTTGCCGACGCCCATGAACTTGCCGTTCCACTTGTCCATGGGCGGCAGCCACAGCTCCATCTTGATCATCGAGTCGGTTGTCGGCTTCAGATCGAGCTGCACCTGGCAGTGTGCCGGGATGATCGCCCGCGGCTGCGGGGCACGACCGCCCGCCCGTGCCGGCTGCGGCGCTGCGCCGCCACCGCCCGCCCGCGCCCCGGGAGCGCCGCCGCGCGGCGCCCCGCCCGCGCGCGCGGGCGCCGGCCCCTCGGCAATGGATTCCGCATGCGTGATGATGGCTTTGTCGAGTTTGAGGTTGGTGAGGCTCTCGCATGGCGTCGTCGCCGCGGCGGCGCCGAGCAGCGCGAGGGTCAGGGTGGCTAGCATGGGCATCCTCCTGGGAGTGCCCCGGCCGGCAGACGTGCGGGCCGGGAACCCGTTGAGCGTGCGTAGCATCGGCCACCGGCGGCCGGTTGGCAACAGAAATATCGGGAATCGTCTAGGCGGCAATCGCCGGTTTCCCTTAAGATCGGCCGCGCTCCGCATGCGCGCGGACGCGATTCCGGAGGATCGATGCAGATCGAACAGCGTGCTTCAGGCGACGTGACCGTCGTCACCATCAACGGCGACATCACGTTGAACAAGGGCGGCGACGTCCTGCTCAA
>DATJEU010000046.1:0-8710 GCA_035496255.1 Vicinamibacterales bacterium | reverse complement strand
GACCGGGTCCTCGGTCTTGAGCTCGTAGAGCATCATCTCGTCGTTCAGCCGCGTGAAGCGCTCGGTCGTCTTCATCTGCGGGCTGACCGGAACGCGGTTGCCGCCGGGCGAGCCCATCACGCCGATGTTGGTCGCCGACGGTCCGGGGTGGTAGTTGGTGGTGACGACCACCAGCGTGTTCCCCTCCCAATGTCCTCGCGACTCACCCATGTACTGCAGGATGTTCGACGGCAGCGGCGGGCGGTTGTCGAGCGGCACGATGCGCGAGTCGTGGATCATCTCGAGGTCGAGCACCACGTAGCCCGGCGCCTGGACGATGCGCAAGCCGTTGTTGTAGCGATACGGCATCATCGACGAGGGCATGCCGCGGGTGATGCAGCGGTCCCAGCTGTCGAAGTCCTCGGGCGCATCCCATGTCTGCCCCTGCTCACCGGGCAGCGCCCAGCTGCTCTTCATCAGCGCGCCGAGCCGCTTGCCTTCCGGCGTCAGCTCCGGCAACCGGCCGTTGGGCGGATCGACGATGAGCGACGTCTGGCGCTGCGGGAACGTCGGGTCGGTGACGCCGGAGAGCAGCGCCTGACCGTAGTTGCCCTGCTCGATCAGTTGCCGGCCGCGATCGCCGCGTCCGAGGGCCGCGTCCACCGCCTGCTTGTATTCCTCTTCGGTGCGCCACGCCTTGTTCGGGTCGCAGACAGGTCCGCGGCCGCGGCCGCCGCCGGAGCAGCGTTCGAGCGGCACGGTGCCGACATAGGAGATCGGCCACATCCCCTGCAGGTCGGGATCACCCCATGGCGTCTTCGGCTGCACCCAGCCCTTCGGCGTCTCGATGAAATGGTTCTTCTCGCTGGCGACGCCGCGAACCGAGTCGTTGATCTGGCCGTATGTCGTCGTCACAAACACGGCCGCTGCCGCGATGCCCAGCAGCAGGCTGGTCGTCGTCCGAACCATCCGATGCATACACTCTCCTGATGGCGCTAACTCTAACGTACGAAGGACATTCCTGACCACGAACACGAACCGGGAACCCGGCACAGGGAACCGGGAACTTTATTTATCCGGGCAGCACGTCGCTGGTCGCCCTGGAATCGAAGTGCGGCTCGGCATCGGTAACGGGAAAGTCCACCGAGACGCGGGTGCCCCGGCCCGGCGCACTGTCGAGGATGAAGCGTCCGCCGAACTGCGTGGCGCGTTCGCGCATGCCGATCAGGCCGAGCCCACGTCGCGACGTCGCGCCCTCGCGCTCCCGTGGATCGAACCCGCGCCCGTCGTCCTGTACCGTCAGCTGCAGCCGGTCGCCGCTGCGAACCAGCCGGATGCGGCACGTCGTGACGCCGGCGTGGCGTGCGATGTTGGTGAGCGACTCCTGCATGATGCGATAGACCGCCGCCTCGAGTCGTCCCTCGATGCGCGCGTCCATACCCTCCACCTGCAGATCGACCCGAATGCCGTGCCGCTCGCTGAATCGGCCGGTGTACGCGCGCACGGCCGCCGGTAGACCGAGGTCATCGAGCAGCGACGGGTGGAGCAATCGCGACAGATCGCGCACCGAGTGCAGCGCGCTGTCGGTGATCGTCTGTGCCGACTGCAACGGCCGGCCGGGCACCCCCGCGCTGTCGATCGCGCGCTGCGCCACCGACAGCTCCATCTTGATCGCCGTGAGGACCTGTCCCACTTCATCGTGCAGCTCGCGCGCGATCGTCCGGCGCTCGTCTTCCTGCGCGGTGATCAACTGCGCGGAGAGACGCTGCAGGTCGGACGTGTTCTGCAGATCCTTGTCGCGCTGGCGACGGAGCCGCTGCTCGAGGCGCGTGCCGTAGACCGTGGCGAGCAACGCGATGCTCAGGCTGCCCGCGAGAGCGATACCCAGCCGCTGCCACGTCCGGCGTTCGGCAGCGTCGTACACCGCAGCCAGAGCGGTCTGTTGCCGGACGAACGCCTGTCGATTGAGTGCCTGCACATCCTCCGATACCCGGATGACGGTTTCCCGATGCGGCACCACCTGTTCGTTGAGGAGCGTGCGCGCGCGATCCGGCCAGTGCGAGCGATCGGTCGCAAGCACGGCGCTCAGCGTGGTGCGGAAGTCGAGGAGCTCCTCGCGCAGCCGGCCGACGCGTTCCCGTTCGGCGTCGGAATCGAGCACGGGGACGTATTGCGCCAGCGCCCTGTCGATCGCGTGTGACGTCTCCTGCAGCCGGCGAAGTGATCCCTCCGCCGCCATCGGGGAGGCATCGAGCAGCGCATCGCGGACGTACACCGACCCGAGCAGCACCTGCGCCCGCACGGTGGACAGCAGGTCCTGGGCGCGCATGTAGCGGGTGTTGGCGGCAGCGACATCACGCTGCAATACGCCCATGCGGCGGCTGATGTCGTAACCCGTGAACAGCCACAGGCCAAGCGTGAGGCTGAAGCCGAGCACGAACGCTGTCTTGATCGTGAGCCCGTGGAGTTGTTGGTTGCCCACGCCGGCATCTTACCGCCCGGCGGAAGTGCTCGGGCGCCGCCTTTCGCCAATATCCCCCGCGCACAGGATGGCGACCCGGTTTGCGCATCACCGATGCTGCTCGTCAGGAGGAGCATGAGATGGAAATGGCGAACAGCCGTCGACATATGTCCCTGATCGTGGCGGCGCTCGTACTGACCGTAGTGCTGGCCGGAGTGATCCCGGCGGCAGCCCAGCAACCCGCGGAGCAGCCCGCCCAACAGCCGGCCGCTCAACAGGCTACGCAGCCGGCGGCGCAGAAATTCACCTTCAGCGGGGACATCGCGTTGTGGACCGTCGCGATCAAGCCGGACAAGACCGCCGCGTTCGAAGACATCATGAGACGCGTGCACGAGGCGCTGATGAAGTCGACCGATCCGCAGCGCCAGCAGCAGGCGGCCGGCTGGAAGGTGATGAAGCTCGAGAAGCCGCTCGCCGACGGCAACATTGCGTACGTGCACGTGGTGAGTCCGGTCGTCAAAGGCGCGGACTACACCGTCATGCAGATTCTCTACGACGCGTTCCCGGACGAGCGACAGGCGCTGTATGAGAAATATCGCGACGCCTTCGCCGCCAATCTGTCGCTCGCGACCGGTCCCGTGGCCGTCGACCTTACCAAGGCCGGAGTGCCGTCGCCGACCGCGACGCAGTGACCTCAAGGGAGGATGGTCACTGACCAACTACCGGAAGAGGTCCGCGCGTTTCTTGCCGCTTACGTCGGTTCGATCGAGGAACTCACCGTCCTGATGGCGTTGATCGACGTGGATGCCCGCTGGTGGGATGCCGGGACGATGGCCGCCCACAGCGGCACGACGCCCGGCGACGCCCGCCGGATCCTCGAGGCGTACGCGTCACGCAACCTGCTCGACATCCGGATCTCGGATGACGTGCGATATCGCCTGCGCCCGGGGACGCCCGAACTCGAAGAGGCGGTCCACCGCGTCGCGGCGATCTATCGCACCTCGCCGCGCACGTTGTTTCAATGGGCGGCGGGGCGCGCGCACCGCAGCGTGAACGATTTCTCCGACGCCTTCCGGTGGAGGCGGCGATGAGCGGCCTCGAAGCGATCTACCTGCTCTGTGCCACCACGAGCCTGGTGGCCGCCTGGCTGCTGCTGCGCGGCTACCTCGCGAGACGGACGCCGCTGTTGCTCTGGAGCTCGGTGGGGTTTGCTGGCCTGGCCGTCAACAACGTGCTGGTCTACTTCGATCTCGTGCTCTTCAAAGCCACCGACCTGTCCGTGCCGCGGACGATTGCCGGCGTGGCCGGGGTCGTTTCACTGCTCGTCGGGCTGATCTGGGAGGGCGACTCGTGACCGCCCAGCATATCGCCGCATTGCAAGGGATCGCGGCGGCCGCCGCCGCGGCGAACGCGCTGTTTTTCGCGCGCTTCTGGCGGCAGCAGCGCGACCGGCTGTTCGCATGCTTCGGTGCGGCGTTCGCGCTGATGGCGCTGTCGTGGGGCCTGCTCGCGTTCACCGACCCCACGGACGAAACGCGGCCGTATATCTACGGCGCTCGTCTGATCGCGTTCCTGCTGGTGATTGCCGGGATGATCGACAAGAACCGGCAGCGATGAAGGAGAAGTGCGAAGTGAAGCCGGAGTGGAAGTGTACAAGTGACCGAAGAACTGGAAAGTAAGCAGTACTATGGGAGAGATGCCGCGCGTGCGAATCCTGCTCGCCGATGATCACACGATGGTCCGCCAGGGCCTGCGTAAGGTGCTGGAGGAGCGCTCCGACTGGGAAGTCGTCGCCGAAGCCAACAACGGCCGCGAAGCCGTCCGGCTTGCCGAACAGCATCATCCCGACGTCGCCATCGTCGACGTCGCCATGCCGTTGCTGAACGGCATCGAGACCACGAGGCAGATCACCAAGCGGGTGCCGGCCACGCGGGTGCTCGTGCTGAGCATGCATTCGGACGAAGCCTACGTGACGCAGATTCTCCAGGCCGGCGCAACCGGCTATCTGCTGAAGGACTCGGCGGATGTGGACCTGATGCAGGCGGTCGGCGCCGTGTCAGTGGGCAAGTCGTTCTTCAGCCCGGCGATCGCGCGCGTGATGCTGGACGACTATGTGCGGCAACTCGCCGACAAAGGCATCACCGATCGGTACGAATCCCTGTCCGCGCGCGAGCGCGAGATCTTTCAGTTGATCGCGGAAGGGAAGACGAACAAGGAGATCGCGGCGCTCCTGTCGGTGAGCCCGAGTACCGTCGACACACACCGCGGCCACATCATGGAGAAGCTCGATCTCCACAGCGCCGCGGAGATCGTGTTGTACGCCGTGCGCCGCGGCGTGATTCGGTAAGAGCGGTTACCGCAGGTCGCACGCCAGGCGACCTGACGCAAGACGGTGGCCGCTCGACTGAGTACATCGTCGATGCCGTTCAGATGATCGCGCGACGGCGGTATGGCTGCCACGTCGTTCCGGTGCATGTCGCGGAAAACGACCACGAGCGCCGTGTGCTGACGGTGCCGGCGTCGGCTGGGCGATCCGTACGTCAGTGAAGAATCGTGTCGATAACGAGCCGATCCGGGCGCCGGTGGCGGATCACTGCCGCCGCCGCTTGGGGCGCGCTCATGGCCGTTTTACGTGATGCTGATCGCGACGTGCACAGTGGCGCCGCCGCAGCCATACCGCCATCGCGCGATCTCCTTGAACTATCGGCGATGTGTGCGATCGGCGCGACGGGCAGGGCTGCCCGTCGCGACAAGCGTCGTCGTCGCTTCGCGGATATGCGGCCGGTCTGAAAAGCAAGACCGGCCCTACTTGGGGGCCGGTACCGTGATGTCGCGATTGTCCCACTCCATCGCGATGTAGAGCGGCTCCATCTGCGGGTACTGCAGGATCTTCAGCCAGTACGCTCCGGGCACGACTTCCGGAAAATCGAACGAGCCGTCGGACTTCACCGCCGACTGCAGCACGCCGAAGATCGGTCCGTTGATCTGCACCTTCAGCCGTGCGAGCTGCGCAGCCGGGAGGCCGGTAATGTGGCCGTGCAGGCGCGGCAGATTGTCCGGCGCCGAGACGTTGACCACCAGGCCGGTGACGTCGCGGTCGCCGACCACGAGCCCTTTCGTCACATCCTCGTTGCCCAGCTTCAGCGACGTCAGGTCGTAGTCGCTCGGCATGCCGCCGAGATCAGGGAAGTGCTTTGCCGAATTCAGCTTCACGGTGAAGGTGCCGTCGTCCTTGATGTCGGCGGCGGCGTAGCTGGTGGACGTGTAGAACGCGAACAGCGCCCATGGCAGCGGCCCGTGCGCGACGTTGAATCGGCCGCTGACGGTGTACAGCTTCGGCCGGCGCAACTGCAGGTTGCTCACGTCCTTGTCGCTGACGTCGAACAACACCGACTGCAATCCGGGAACGCTGGGAAACAGATCGACGAGATAGGTGCCTTCCGGTACGCGGCCGAATTCGAAGGAGCCGTCAGGCTGGATCGGTGCCTCCACGAGATCGGTCAGAAACACGCCTGACAGGATCGCTTTCTCGTCGGCCCCGGCGTCCGGCGCCGGCACGACCTTCCCGCTGATCCGGCCGGCCAGCGGCGTCACCAGTGCGAAATCCACAGTCGTCGTCGTGTCGCCCGCGACAGTCAGGATCGTCGCCGCGGACCCTTCGATGGCATCGGGATAGTACGTGTCCTGACCGGGAATGCCGGCGGCAACGAAGTAACGGCCCGGTGGCAGGTTCGTCAGCCGATAGCGTCCGTCCTTGTCGGTCAGCACCGTGCGGACCGGTGGCGGTGCGATGTAGTACTGGATCCCGTCTTCCGGCCGGACGTTCGCCGGCGGTGCCTGCAGCGCAGAAATCCGTACGTCCGCGGCAGGGACGCCGTCGATGGTCTTGAGTTGTCCGGCGATTACCGCGGTGCCCGGACGGACCGCGGCAGTCTGCGCCGGCGGCGCCTGCAGCATGAGGGCGAGGACGAGCGAGAGCATGGCTAATTCTTTCGCGTCGGATAGAGCTTCGTAAATCCCGTTCTCGGGTTCGCGATCCGGAAGCTGCCGTTGCTGAAGGCGCTCAGTTTGAGGTTGAACGCCGTGTGGGTGCCGTCATCGACGTTGGCGATGAACTCGTCCGGGGCGTTCACCGCTTCCTTGTCGGCGCTGGTGTGCAACTGCCAGAGATCGCCGACCGCGCCCGACCGGCGGACCGCGCCGAACGCCGCCGCGTTGCCGCCACGGGTCGCGCCATTGTTCATGATCGCCGCCTGCGGCGACAGTGCCGCATAGAGCGCGGGAATGCTGGTGTCGTAGTCGCCGTGATGCGCGATCAGATACGCCGACACGTGGCCGATCATGTCGCGCGGGCACGCCAGCCGCGTCAAGGTGTTGCCGCTGAGATCGCCGACGTCGAGAAACCGGAACGCACCGTACTTGAACAGCACGCCGATCGAGCGATAGTTCTCGGTCCCGTCCTCGACATGATCCTCGACGTCGACGCACGCGCGGTTCGGTTCGCCGTCGCCAACCGGCTTGTCGATCAGCGTACCGCCGGCGCTGACCACTTCGGTGTCGAGACCCTTCAGCGGCAGATGGTCGCCGGGACGGGGAATCAGGTGATGCAGGGCCGCCGCGCGCACCGGCTGATAGGCCGCGAAGCTGGCCCGCGTGAGCCGATCCGTGCCGAGCGGGTCGCCGTAATCGATGAAGGTCCCGATCGGGACGCGCGCCGCGAGCTCGGGCACGGCGCCGGCGTGGTCGGAATGGAAGTGCGTGATGAGCAGGTAGTCGATGTGATCGATGCCGGCCTCAGCCATCGTGTCGAGGATGCGTTGCGCATCGCGGCCGGTGGTCGCGCCGGGTGGAAGGGGAGGAGCCCCGCGCTGACCGCGCTGGGCGTAACCGGTGTCGATCAGCAGGGATTCGCCGGCCGGCGTCACCATCAGGGTGGACTGCCCGCCTTCGACGTCGATGAAATAGATGTCCAGTTCACGGGCAGCGGCCGCGCTGAAGGCGAACGTGACGAGCAGGACCGCCGCGGCGGTGCATCGGACGAGCATACCGCCGCGATCGTATTCCGGCTCGTGCCGGCTGCGAAAGCGGGCCGGTTACGCGGCGCGGGCGGTTTCCTCCTCGCAGACCGATTGCCGCACGTGGTGCAGCGTCTGCTTGAGTTCCCAGGCGACGACCAGGCTATAAATGACGGCGTTGGCGCCCAGGTGGACCTGGTGGCGGTAGTACCAGGCGGTGCCGTTGTATGCGGCCATGACCAGCGCCAGCGCGCCGGCGGCCGCATGAACCCCGCCTTTGATAGCCTCCTGTTCACCGCTGCGACAGAACATCTGAACGGTCATAACGGCTCTCCGATTAAGTAGGGTGACTGACAGCAACTCGGATACCAAACGCCAGAGCCACGACAGCTACAATTAGGACGCTTCGATGACCTCTGTGGAGACCTTTTCCGCGACTGGCCTGCTGACGGTTGCGGTGGCCGGAGACGGCCAGCACCTCTTCCAGCACCTCCCCGACCCTCGTGTCCGGCTCGTACCGCTCGGGACTGGCGACCCGGCCATCAACGTCGTCCTGCTGGCCGAGGTGGATCGCAAGTTCGAGCGCCTGCGGACCGCGTCGTTGCCGCCACCACTGATGGACGGCATCCGCGAGGGACGAGTCAGCCTGATTCTCGACGCGTCCACCGAGGCTGCCGATCACAGCCCCGATCGGACGGTGCGGCTGCACAACGCCATTCAGGCCGTCGGGGCGACACCGCGCCAGTGCATCTACCTCACGCAGGATCGCAGCTACGGGCCCGGCTACACGGCGCACTGCGACGCAACGGGCATCGCAGAACGGGTCAGCGTGTTTGCTCACGATTACTGGACCTGGTCGACGATGGGCGAGCTCGCCGCGACCGGTCCGCAACGCTTCGAGCAGGGGCTCGCGGCGTTCGAGGCACGGCCGCCGGTGCGGTCCCGGCGATTCGTCTCGCTCAACCGCACGCCGCGTCCACCGAAGATCGTGTTTCTCCTCTGCCTGCTGCGGCATCAGCTGTGGGATCGGGGCTTCATTTCGTTTGGCGGCTTCCGGCAGCCGGGCCGCGAGACCGGCAAGCCGCGGCCCACCGCCGAGCAGCTCGCGGAGAAGCTTCCCGGGTTCGGCGATCTCATTGCCGAGGTCAGCCCGTACCTCGAAGATCTCGACGCGCGCGGCACCGTGCTGCTCCGTGAGACCGGCATCTCAACCGAGCGGATGCTGTCGTCAGAAGCGGTGCAGGCGACGCACCTG
>DATJEU010000045.1:0-25986 GCA_035496255.1 Vicinamibacterales bacterium | reverse complement strand
GAAAAAGCCCGGAGACAAACCGCTGACACGATCGAGAGCGGCTTGTCTCCGGGCTTCTTCGCACGACCTCGCCGCCAAAAGGCGGCGAGCCGGCAACCGCTCGTACGCCTCAGTCCAGCAGGACCCTCCGTTCGTCCCCGTTTCCCCGTTCCTTCTATGAAGCGGCTGGTTGTTGTCAATACTCGCGAGCGCGCAGGGCCTTCAACCAGCAAGGCCGGGCGCGCGAGCCGTCGAGTCATCCCCGTATCGGGAGCCGCCGCCCAGGCGAGCTCCGTCACCCTTCTATTCGCGTTTCAAGTGAGCGAGGTCGTCGCTCCGCAGTCTGAGATTCGGGGGAGCACCGCGCCATCTCCGGTAACGGCTCTCACCTGCGGCCAAGGAACGGGTCGCGCTGGTGCTCCAACTCGTGGCTCTACCTCTCCTGTGCCGCCGTGTGCGCCGTCGGCCGCGTCGCCGTTAGGCGGCCGCCTCGCTCACCGATCGCGGCGCGTGAAAGTCCTGCCCATCGCGCCACATCGCATAGAGAATGCGGCTGAGACGCCGCGCCACCGCGACGATGGCGATCCGGCGACCGCGGCGTGCCGCGAGCACCTGCGCCCACGTGCGCAGCGCGGCGGCCTCCGGCCGCGTACTGCGCCAGATCGTCCAACTCGCCTGGACCAACAACGCGCGCAGATCGCCGGGGCCCGTTTTGGTAATGTGCCCTTTGCGCTGGCGCTCCGCCGAGCTGAATTCGGTCGGCACCAGCCCGAGATACGCGCTGACGCGCGCGGCGTCGCCGCCAAAACGTCCGACGTCATCGAGCGTCGCGACGAACGTGGCCGCGACGATCGGCCCGACCCCCGGCGCCGTCATGAGTCGTCGGGTGACGGGGGTCGCGTCCGCGGCCGCCTCGATCGCGGCACTCACGGCGATCAGCTGTCCGGTCAACTGCTCGAGCGTCGCCCGTAACGGCGCCACGATCGTCGCCACCGTCGACGGCATGCCCACGGCGTCGAGCCGCGCGATCACGGTCTCGGCGGTCCCGGCGCCGAGGCGGAACCCTTCTTGGCGCAGCACCGCGCGTAACAGACTAATCACCCCACTGCGCATGCGGACGAGTTGCCGCCGGATGCGCAGCGTCTGGCGTTGCGCCCGCGCGGCGGCCGTCGCGCGATGTGCGGCCCGATACAGCCCGCGGCGATTCGCGACCGCCAGGGCCGCGACGTCCCGCCGGTCCGTTTTCACTTTCCTCGACCGGCTCCCATACATCGGCGCGTAATTCGGATCCGCCACGACGACCTCGTGGCCCAGCCCCTCGAGGTGCTGCGCCACCCACTCGCTCTCCGTGCCGCTCTCGAGCAGAATCCGCAACCGCCGTCCACCAAAGACCTGCGTCAGGGCCTCACGCGTGGTCTCAATCCGCCGGTCGAGCACCACGTGCTCCTCCGCATCAATGATCCGAATTTGGCTGCGACGAAGATGGAGATCGATGGCACCATATTCCATGGCTGGCTGCTCCTTTGCGCCTTGAGCGCGTTAATCCTTTGTGCAGCGCAAGCTAGCACGTCGAAGGACAGCCAGCCGCTTCATCTCATCTCCTGTGAGGCCGTTTCCTCCGTCCCCTCCGTCCCCTCCGTAAGGCCGCTACTTGAACAGCGATAGATCGATCGCCTCGCCCATCGCCTTGTAGCCGGCATCATTCGGATGCAGGTGATCGCCGGAGTCGTACAGCGGGTTGTACTTCGCCGGCGCCATCGGATCACGCGTCGCCTTGTCGAAGTCGATCACGCCGTCGTACTTCCCGCTGGTCCGGATCCACTCGTTCAGCGCCGTGCGTTTGGCCTCGCCTTCCGGCGTCGCGTAGGCGGCGCCCTCGAATGGCGTCAGCGTCGCGCCGTAGATCTTCAGGCCCATGGCGTGCGCGCGCTCGATCATCTGCTCGTGCGCCGTGATCAGGTCCTGCGCCGTGGGCGTCGCATTCGCGCGCGCCACGCCGATGTCGTTGATCCCTTCGAGGACGATCACGTAGGACGCGCCGGTCTGCAGCAACACGTCGCGGTCGAACCGCGCGAGGGCAGCGACCCCGGCGCCGTCACCGAGCAGCCGGTTCCCGGCGATGCCCTCGTTGGCGACCGCGATTCCCTGCAGGTTCTTCTGGGCGGCCAGCCGTCGCGCCAGTACATCGGGCCACCGCGAATTCGTATCCGTCGTCGACCGCGTGCCGTCGGTAATCGAGTCACCGAACGTGACGATGGTCCCCGCCTTGGCCGGTGCCGTCACCTCCACCCGCGACAGCAGCGTCCAGCTGCCGGTGCGCGACGCTACCTCTGGCGCGGCCGCGCCGTTGTTGTTGCCGGGAGCCAGGACGTAGTTCGTCTGGTTCGCGCCCTGGTGGACCGTCAGCAGCGACGGGCCGTTCCCGACCTCGCCCGGGAAGAACAGATCGATCGCGAGGTCCGCGCCAGCCGGCACGTTCAGCTCCGCCGCATCGGTGACGATCACGGCACCCGCCAGAATCGAAAACGCCGTTGCACCATTGACGGTCAGCGGCTTCACCGACGGCGGCTGCACATTCGCGTCAGCGGCGCGCAGCGCGACGTGCGCCGCACCAACCTCGATCGGCGCGCTGCCGAACACGTTGCTCAATACCACGCGCACCTTCGAGCCGCCGGCGCTGACGTGCACGATCTGCCGCAGCGTCTGGTTGTTGAGCGTCAACGGCGCCGGGAATCCACCACGTCCCCCGCCCGGAGCACCACGTCCCCCACCGGTCGTCGCTCGTCCGGCGGCGGGCGGCGCACCTGGCGCCGGTCCACCAGCCTGTGGTGGTCCGGCAGGCGCGGCCACCGCTGGGCCACCCGTTGGCGCATTGGCAGCGGGCGCCGCGGGACCGCCGCCGCGACCAGCGGCCGGCTGCGCCCGCGCGACCACGGCCGTGGCCCATGTCGTGATCCAGTGATCCTGAGTCTTCTTCCCCTGCGCCCACGCGGGCGCCGCGGTCAACAGCAGGAGTGCGAGAACCGCAAGTCGCTTGTGCATGGTCGCGAATTCTACTGCGCCGCCGACGATTTATGATGGAACGTTCATGACCACCATCCTTCAGCGGGTTCCTGTCGGCGAGCGTGTCGGCATCGCGTTCTCGGGCGGCCTCGACACCAGCGCCGCCTTGCACTGGATGCGCGCGAAAGGCGCGATCCCGTACGCCTACACGGCCAACCTCGGACAACCCGATGAACCGGACTACGAGGCAATCCCGCAGAAGGCGCGCGAATATGGCGCGGAGCAGGCGCGGCTCGTGGACTGCCGCGCCGAACTGGTCGCACAGGGCATCGCGGCGATCCAGTGTGGCGCCTTCCACATCTCCACCGCGGGCGTGGCCTACTTCAACACGACGCCGCTGGGGCGCGCCGTCACCGGCACGATGCTCGTGCAGGCGATGAAGAGCGACGCCGTGCACATCTGGGGAGACGGCAGCACCTTCAAGGGCAACGACATCGAACGCTTCTACCGCTACGGGCTGCTGACCAACCCTGATCTGCGGATCTACAAGCCGTGGCTCGACCAGCAGTTCATCGACGAGCTCGGCGGCCGCAGGGAAATGTCGGAGTACATGCGGAAGGCGGGCTTCGACTACAAGATGTCCGCGGAGAAGGCCTACTCCACTGATTCGAATCTGCTCGGCGCCACGCACGAAGCCAAGGACCTGGAACACCTCAACACCGGAATCACGATCGTCGAACCGATCATGGGCGTAGCCTCCTGGCGCGGGGACGTCCCGGTGACGCCTGAGGAGATTGCCGTCCGTTTCGACGAAGGCGTCCCCGTCGCGCTCAAGGTCAACGGCCACTGGACGACGTACGACGACCATGTCGAACTGCTGCTCGACGCCAACCGCATCGGTGGCCGCCACGGTCTCGGCATGAGCGATCAGATCGAGAACCGGATCATCGAAGCGAAGAGCCGGGGCATCTACGAAGCGCCGGGCATGGCGCTGCTCTACATCGCCTACGAGCGGCTGGTGACCGGCATCCACAACGAAGACACCATCGAGCAGTATCGCGACGACGGCCGCAAGCTCGGACGGCTGCTGTACCAGGGCCGCTGGTTCGATCCGCAGGCGCTGCGCCTGCGCGACGGCTCCCAACGGTGGGTCGCCCGCGCGATCACCGGCGAGGTGGCGCTCGAGCTGCGGCGCGGCAACGATTACTCGCTGCTGAATACCGAGAGCCCGAACCTCACCTACAAGCCGGAACGGCTCACGATGGAAAAGGGCGAGGCCTTCTTCACGCCGCAGGATCGCATCGGCCAGTTGACGATGCGGAATCTGGACATCGCCGACACGCGCGAGAAGCTGTTCACCTATTCGCGCGCAGGACTACTCGGGGCGACCAGCGGGACCAGTCTCCCGGGCCTGCTGGAGGAAGCGAAGAACGACGAGACCGAGCCGTCACGCAAGTAAGCCTCGATGCGATCAACGTCGCAGGAGTGTCCTCCGGCAGGGCACTCCACCGCGCCCAGGTCCGTCGCCGTGCGACTGCGCGCCGGCTTCTGACTCGTCCTGTCGTCTCGCACCCCTGTCTCGCACCTCCGTCTCGCACCCTCGTCTCGCACCTCCGTCTCGCACCCTCGTCTCCCACCTCCGTCTCGCACCCCCGTCCCGCACCCTCGTCTCCCACCTCCGTCTCGCACCTTCGCTATGATGATGCGCATTGGACCTCAGTGAACTGCGGCCAGGGGTCTCGCGGCGCCACCCCTGGGAAATCGCGCGGGTGCGCGCTGTCGCGGCGATTCTCCGGCGGCAGTCATCCCGCTTCGATTCAATTCTCGATGTCGGCTGCGGCGATGGATTCGTCGGCGAACACCTGCAGTCGGCATTCGGCGCGCGCGAACTGGTCGGCATCGACATCCACCTGCCCACGACCCGCTGCGGCACATCGCATCCCATTCCTGGACGAACGATCGAGCGGTATCAATCAATCGAGGCGATGGGCGATCGTCGATTCGATCTGGTGCTCGCGCTCGATGTCATCGAACACGTCGCCGACGACCGGGCGCTGCTGCGCAGCGTCGCGAGCAGCCACCTGCAGCCCGGCGGTGCCGTCCTCGTGACGGTGCCGGCGTTCCAGTCGCTCTTCTCGGATCACGATCGCGCGCTCCAGCATTACCGTCGCTACCGTGTCCCGCAATTGCGGGCAGCGATGCACGGTACCGGCATGACGGTTGCGGCAGACGGTTACATGTTTGCGTCGCTCCTGCTGCCACGACTCCTGGAAAAAGTCCTGGAGGCCGCAGGCCGGCACCGCACCGATCATGGCGCGGGTTCGTGGACACGGTCCGGTTCCCTGACCGCTGCTCTTGCCGGCGCGCTGACACTCGATGCACGCGTGCTGCTGGCGGCGCGGCGCTTCGGCCTTCGCATTCCCGGACTCACGGCATGGGCATTCTGCCGACCACAGTAGTCATCGTCCCCTGCTACAACGAGGCCGCCCGACTTGATCCGGCGGCGTTTACGTGGGCGCTCGCACGCGAGCCGCAGTTGCGATTCGTGTTCGTCGACGACGGCAGCACCGATGCGACAGCGGAGGTCGTACAGCAACTCATCGCCGCGACACCAGACCGTGCCACGCTCCTTCGCCTGCAGCGCAACAGCGGCAAGGCAGAAGCCGTGCGCGCGGGTATTCTCCACGCGGCCAGTCTCTCGCCGGACGTGATCGGCTATTGGGATGCCGACCTCGCCACGCCCCTGGCGGACATCCCGACGCTGGCTGCGGCGTTCGACGACCCGCGCGTGGTGCTCGCGCTCGGCTCGCGCGTGCGGATGCTCGGCCGCGACGTCCGCCGCGCCCCACTGCGTCACTACATTGGCCGCGGGTTCGCAACGATCGCGTCAATCGTGCTCGAGCTGCCGGTGTACGACACGCAGTGCGGCGCCAAGCTGTTCAGGGCCACGACCGCAACGACCGCGCTGTTCGAGACGCCGTTCCGGCTGCGCTGGTGCTTCGACGTGGAGTTGATCGCCCGCTTTACGACGCTGCCTGCCGATTATCCGTACCGCGATTTCGTTGAGATCCCGGTCAGCCAGTGGGTCGATCGGCGCGGCTCGAAGATGACGATCAGACAGGCATGGCGGATCGTCGCGGAGATCTGGCGGCTGTCGGCCGTCGTCCGCAGCGCGAAGGATCAGCCATCGAGCGGATCGAGCGGGGTCTCCAGCAACTTCTGATAGAACACCAGATCGAGCCATCGCCCGAATTTGAAACCCGCGTGGCGCACGATGCCGCAGCGCTCGAAGCCGAACTTCTCGTGCAGCGCGATGCTGACGGCGTTGTCCGCGTCGATGCCGCCGATGACGTTGTGGTAGCCCTGGGCGGTAGCGCGTTTCAAGATAGCGGCCAGCAGAGCCTTGCCAACGCCCTTCCCTCGATACTGGCGATCGACGTACAGCGAGTGTTCGACGGAGTACTTGTACGCGGGCCAGTTGCGAAACGTCCCGTACGACGCGAATCCGATCAGCCCGCGGTCAGCGTCAACCGCGCCGATCACGGGGTACCCGCCACGCTCCTTCGCGTCGAACCACGCGTCCATCGCGGAAAGTGGCCGCGGCCGGTAATCGTACAGGGCGGTGGAATGCTCGATCGCGTCGTTCAGGATGGCCAGGATCGAGGCGGCGTACGAGCGATCGCAGTCGATGATGGTCACGGCTGCGCAAGCTGCTCGCCGCTGGCGCCGACCACCGGCTCGATGAATTGGCGGTACGCGTCTTCATAGGCGTGGTGCATCAGCTCGCCGATCGTCTCCCGCCGATCCGACGCCGCGTCATAGGCGCCATCGAAATCGAACGGGCCGATCTGGTTGTGCGTCGGCGCGATCGCATACACGCTGTCGAACCGTAACCGCGCCATCTCGAGGGCGTCGCGAAGGGCCGCGGCCTCGGCGGCGGCGACGAACCCGCCGAGCCGGCTGCGCAGGTCGAGCCGTGGCGATGACAGGCGGTGCGGCGACGAGGCGGCACCTGTCGCGCTGACGACAACGACCTGCGTCACGCCGGCAGCGGCCACTTCTTCCAGCAGACGGCTCACGACGCCAGGGCGATCGCAGAGCCGATGCGTCTCACCGCGCCAGTAGCTGTCGACGGCAAACTTGACGAGCGCCGCGTCACAAACCAGTGGCGGCGTCAGGGCGGCGGCGACAACGCTGAACGCATGCTCACGCGCCACCCCAGTGAGATCCAGAATCTCACTGCGACGATCTCGGCCCGGCCGCGGCGCCATGAACTCACGAAGATAGGGTTCGCGCAGCAGCGTGGCGACGACGTCACGCCGCGCGTCGAGGTCGGTGGCGACCACCAGCAACTCACGGAAGCCGGGCTGGCCAAGATTTTCCGCGAGCACGTCCGCGTATCGGCGGCTGAGCGCGGGATCGGCCGACCCGGGAACGCCGGCGGCACCCCGGATCAACTGCCACATCGCGGCGGCGAACGCCGTCTTGATCCGTTCGACGTCGAGCGGTGCCGCCACCAGGCGCCACCACCAGCCGCCCACGGCGCGACGCTTCACCGGCGCGCGCCACTCGCCGATCGACACGCCGGCAGCGCACACGAGGATCAGGATCGCCACGATCGCCATCGCGAGGCGCGGTACGATCGTCGGCACGTTATCGTCGGCGAAGAGCGTCTGCAGTGTCGCGTTGTAGGCGAGCGTCAGCGCCTGGCCGCTCGCCAGGCCGAGCAACGTCAGGACGAAGCCAACCAGGTAGATCGCAACGCCAATCGCCAGTACGAACAACGGGACAAGGAGGACCAGCGTGAGCACGGCGGTCATCCAACCGGCGAGGCGGAGCAACGGCCGCCACGGATAGAAGTGGCGCGCCGATGACGAGCGCCAGATGCCGTCCGCCTCCCAGAGGCGCGATCCGCCATCGATTGCGGCCAACGCCGCCGTCGCGGCCCCGACGCCGTGACCGGCGACGAGATCGATCTTTACGCCTGCTTCCTGGAGGGCTCGGAGAACGCCGGCATGGTAGGCGCCGTGCGCGCCGGTGCCGCAGAAGACGACGGCCGTCCGGCGTTCGGGCGAATAGGAGAAGACCGGCGAACGCGCCCCCTCACCCACTGGTCCGGTCACTGGTGCTTCTTTAGTGGGCTTCGTCGTGAATGGTGATCAGCTTGACGAGCTCGAACGAGCGGCTGCCGTTGGGCGTGGTGACGTTGATCTCGTCGCCCTCTTCCTTGTTGAGAATCGCGCGGCCGATCGGCGATGCGGTCGAGATGAGCCCCTTCTCGGCATCGGCCTCTTCCGGCATCACGAGCTGATAGACGATGGTGTCGCCCGATTCGGCGCGCAGGTGCACGGTGGAACCGAACCCGGCACGACCGGCCGGAATGCGATCGAGGTTCATCATCGAGATTTCACCGACGCGCTTCTTCAGCATCGCGATGCGCGCGTTGACGATCTCCTGACGCTCCTTCGCCGCCTTGTACTCCGCGTTCTCGCGCAGGTCGCCGAGCTCGCGGGCGCGCTGGATCTCCTTTGGCAATTCGATCTTCAGCTCGCGCTCGAGCGCAGCGATCTCCTCGTTGAACCGCTTCAGAATCCGATCTTTCATGCGAAGTTCAGACTTTAGCACAGGGTCGCAGGAGCGGGTCTTCGGACCCGCCCTCGGATCTGCGGTCGACGGGATCGCGCGAGCGCCGCCGGGCCGAAGCCGGGCACTACACTGTAGGGCGCCCGATGAAGACGATCGCGAGCAGACACAATCCGATGGTCCACGTGTTCCGTGACCTTGCGGCGGAACCGGATGAATCGCGGGTGCTGCTCGACGGCGTCCACCTCGTGCGCGACGCGGCCGCCGCAGGACTCGCCTTCGAGCAGGTGTGCGTCTCCACGTCCGCACTCGAGCGCGGAACGGACGCCGGTCTTCTCGCGGCCGCGCTCGAGGCCCGGGGGCTGCCGATCCTCGTCGCGCCGGATCAGCTGTTCGCCGCAATCAGCCCGGTTCGCACCCCCGCCGGCATCGTTGCCATCGTCCGGCGATCTGCGACGACGCCGCAGGAGATCTGCCAGACCGGCGGGGTTCCACCAGCCTTCATCCTCGCTGGAACCGACGTCCAGGACCCAGGCAATGTCGGCGCGCTGCTTCGCGTGGCCGAAGCGGCAGGCACCACCGGTGCCGTCATCGCCGGCAGCTCCGCCAATCCATTCTCGTGGAAAGCACTCCGGGGGAGCATGGGCAGCGCGCTGCGGTTGCCGGTTGTTCACGGGCAGCGCATTGGCGACCTGGTGCCGATGTTCAAGGCGGCATCGATCCGTACGATTGCAGCCGTGGCGCGCGATGGCGCGTCGCCGGACGAGATCGACTGGACCGGTCGCGTCGCCGTCATCGTCGGAGGTGAGGGACCGGGCCTGGCCCCCGATGTGGTCGAGGCATCCGATGTCCGGGTGACCATTCCGATGGCGCCACCGGTGGAGTCGCTGAACGTCGCCGTTGCCGCGGCGATTCTCCTGTACGCTGCGAGAAGACAACGCACATGAGCGGCTCCCTGTTCGATCAGGATCCGGACACGCCTGCAGCCGATCGTAGAGGCGGACGTTCAGCTCCACCTGCCGACTCCCGAAGCACCCCGCTGGCTGAACGGATGCGTCCGCGCACGCTCGATGAAGTGGTCGGCCAGGACGAGATTCTCGCTCCGGGCCGGCCGCTGCGCGAAGCGATCGAGCGCGACCTGCTGCAATCGATCATTCTCTGGGGTCCGCCTGGCACCGGCAAGACCACGCTGGCGCGCGTCATCGCCGAAATGACGCAGGCGCACTTCGTCCCGTTCAGCGCCGTGCTCGCCGGGATCAAGGAGATCAAGGAAGTGATGGCCGCGGCCGAGCTGCGGCGTCGCACGAGCGGCCGTCGCACGATCGTGTTCGTCGACGAGATCCATCGCTTCAACAAGGCGCAGCAGGACGCCTTCCTGCCCCGCGTCGAAGCGGGTGACATCGTCCTGATTGGTGCGACGACGGAGAATCCGTCGTTCGAAGTGAACGCCGCACTGCTGTCGCGCTCCAAGGTCTTCGTCCTGAAGGGACTTGACGCGCCGGCGATCGAAACCATCCTGCGTCGCGCGCTTGCCGACCGGGAGCGCGGTCTCGGCGCGATGGACGCACAGGTCAGCGACGCCGCGATCGCCGCGATCGCGCGCTTTGCCAATGGCGATGCGCGCTCGGCGCTCAACCTGATCGAGTTCTCGGTGGCCGCCGCACCGATGGACCCGAATACCTGCGTCCGGCAACTCGATCTGCCGCAGCTCGAGCACTCGATCCAGCGCCGCGCCCTGCTCTACGACAAGAGCGGCGAAGAGCACTACAACCTGATCTCGGCGCTGCACAAGTCGATGCGCAACAGCGATCCGGACGCCGCGGTCTACTGGGTGGCAAGGATGCTCGAAGCCGGGGAGGATGCGCTTTACGTCGCGCGCCGGCTGGTGCGGTTCGCGTCGGAAGACATCGGCAATGCCGATCCTCAGGCGCTGGTCGTCGCCGTCGCCGCGAAGGACGCCGTGCACTTCATCGGCATGCCCGAAGGCAACACCGCGCTCGCTCAGGCCGCGATCTACCTGGCGACCGCGCCAAAGAGCAACGCGGTCTACATGGCCTACAACCACGCGGCCGAAGATGCGCACCACCAGGCCGCGGATCCGGTGCCACTACACCTGCGGAACGCGCCGACGAAGCTGATGAAACAGCTCGATTATGGGAAGGGCTATCAGTACGCGCACGAAGAGCCCGACGCGGTCGCGGCGATGGACTGCCTGCCGGAATCGCTCGCCGGTCGCCGCTATTACGCGCCGACCGATCGCGGGTTCGAAAAGGAGATCAAGCGGCGCCTCGATGGCTGGGCGGAGATCAAGCGCCGCCGGAAATCGGGTCAGGACAGCTCGTCGTAGAGGCCGGACCTACAGGCCGGCCTGGACATCGGCCTGCGGCTATTCCGTCGCGTTGACGCGCTCGCTGACCGCAACGTCCGGCACTTTCCGGAACATGTCGGCGCGCAGCGGCAGGATGAACGAGAACCGGTAGTCGCCCTGCATCCGGCCGATCGGAATGCCCACGAGGTCACCGGCCTGATCGAGCACGCCGCCACCGGACACACCCGGGTGGCCGTCGGTGAGCGCCGTCACCAGGCCATTGGCGGTGCGCTGCCCCACATAACCGCTGCTCAGAATGATGCCCTTGGAGTAATCGTTGCCGAGGCGCACGATTGGATCGGCAAAGTCGAACGAGTAGGCCGGATTGACCTTGAGGGGTGGCAGATCGATCTTGCCGCTGACACGGATGATCGCCCAATCGCCGGGATGGACTTCGACGTCCGCGTCGCCGGTGTCGATCAGCCGCGCGTTCACGTCCTTGCCCTTGTACTTGATCTTGATCGCCGTGATACGGCGCGGGGTCGATTCGTCGGCCTCGTCGAGGGCGACGACGCCGTGCTTCACGGTGATGAAGTAGCCGTTACCGAGGTAGCCCGCGGTCCCGTAGCTGGTCTTCCCGAAATTATCGAACGCGTTCAGCTCGACGAAGCTCTCCTTGCGGTCGCGCAGCAGTTGCACCGGGAAGAGTCCCATCTCGGCCTGCAACTGCCGCTTCACTTCGTCGACGATCGCGCTGCGCGAATCGCCGGCGGCGGCGACGACGTCCGGCTGATGTTCGCCGGTGGTGCCTGACGCCACCGGCTGCACGGCGCGCTGGCGCAGGATGCTCTGCGCGAGGTCATCGCGCAGCGCCGTCAAGCGCGCGTCGTTCTTGGCGATCTCCTGTTCCATGTGGCGCTGGGACGACCAGCTGCCCAGGCTGAAGGCGAGCGACGCCAGTGAGAAGGTGAGACCAGCGTAGATAACAGTGCGGCGGACGGACATGCGTGCTCCATTCCGCTACCGGGGATTGGGGTGGCGACGGAGCAACGGCACCGGCGATTCTTCCAAGTTCGGCAGCTAAACCACCCCGCCGGTTCCGGCGGGACTTACAGCTTTGCGCGCACAGAACCACCCTCGCCGAAGCTCTGGGCCAGGCTCTGCACACACCGTTTCGCTTGGGAACGGTTGAGTTAAACCTTTAGTTGTCAGCGAGTAACGAGCTATTCGACTGTAACGCCGCGAACGAGCCGAGTCAACCAAAGAAGCCGTTATGATTTGTGTCGCCAGCCGCCCTGCATCAGAGTCACCGCCATGACCTTGCGGATTCGCGCGCTCCTCACGGCCAGCGTCTTCTTCGCAGTTGCAGCGGTTCTTCCCGCGCAGCAGCCGCCGCCGTCTTTTCGCAGTGCGGTTGAAGCGGTCGAAATCGACGCGTTCGTCACGGACCGAGCCGGCAACGTCGTGCCGGATCTGAAGCAGAACGAATTTCAGATCCTCGAAGACGGCAAGCCGCAGCAGGTGACGTCATTTTCGCTGGTCAACATTCCGATCGCGCCGCCGGCGCCCTACTCACCCACCGCCGCGGAACCGGATGTCGCGACGAACACGCGCGGTGAAGGACGCCTCTACGTCATCGCATTTGACGAAGTCCATCCTGTCAATGCGCTTAAGGCTCGCTCCTTCCTGCGCCAGTTCATCGAAGAGCATTTCGAGACCACTGACATCGCCATCGTCGTCAGTGTCGGCCGCGCCCGCGCCGGCGACATGCAGGATTTCACCAGCAACCGGCGACTGCTGCTGAGTGCGATCGACCGGTTTGGTGGGGGCTTTCCTGAGATGCCCCAGGGCGGCTCCGACCCGGTGTTCGAACCGCTCCAGCAGTCCGGTGATGCCCGCTCGCAAACACGGGCGCTGCGTGACCTGGTCGAATCGCTGGCATCGATTCAAGGCCGCCGCAAAGCGGTCATCTACGTCACCCAGAAGCTCCACGAGCCACTGGTGTGGGATGCGGTCGACTACAAAGGCGGCGTGCGATCGATCCAGTTCGATGACATGCGCGCCGCCATGACCGCAGCGATGCGGGGCGGCGTTGCCTTCTATACAGTCGATCCATCCGGATTGTGCGGACTGGAGTGCCCCGGAGGAGCCGACGAACTCGACAACCGGTCGGCGCTGAGCGAACTCGCTGCCGCGACGGGCGGTTTTGCGGTGCTCAACACCAACCGCTTCGCCGAGTCGTTCGAACGGATGGTGATCGAGAACAGCACGTACTATGTGCTCGGCTACACGTCGACGAACGACAAACGCGACGGCCGCTATCGCCGGCTGGATCTGAAGGTCACGCGACCGGGACTCACCGTTCGGCATCGTGACGGTTACATCGCGCCTTCGAAGAACGAACCCACACGGAAGGAACCGCCCGAGCGAAGCACGCTGGCCCCGGCTGTACGCGACCTCGTGCGAACGCCCCTCGCCAGCGCGCACGTACCGATGTCGGTGTTTGCGACAGCGCTGCGCGGCACCGGCCGCGAATCGAACGTCGTGATCGCGGTCGAGATCGACCCCACCCGTCTCGACCTGTCAACGGGGCCCGGCGCCACGACGGGGCAGGTAGAAGTTGCGGCAGTCGCGATCAGCGCGGGCGGCAAGATCGCCGGCGGGCAACGCGAGCGCTTCATGCTCAATCTCAAGCCTGATACCTGGGAGCGCACGAAGACGGCCGGTCTGCGGCTGGTCACGGGCATGTCGCTGCCACCGGGGCGCTATCAACTGCGGGTTGCGGGTGGCAATGTTGCCAGCCTCGATGCCGGGAGCGTCATGTATGACCTCGACGTGCCCGACTTCGGCAAAGGCGCGCTGACGATGAGCGCGCCGTTACTCGCGTCGCCAGGCGGCTCCGAGACGTTTACCGTCGCGCCCGCGACTCGCGTGCGCGCCGACTTGCCGCTGTCACCGACAACCCGGCGCGACTTCGCGGCAGGCGACACACTATCCATCTACGCCGAGATTTACGACAACTCCCGTGACAGAGACCGGCATGCCGTCGACCTGAGTGCCGAGTTGCGCGACGAGTCCGGCCGTACGGTCCGAAGGATCACCGGGCACCACGACGCGGCGCCGGGTGGCAGGCACGCCGTCAGCCTGATGCTGCCGATGGACGCACCTGCTGGCAACTACCTGCTGCACGTGGAGGCGACAGCGAACAGCAATCGCGTCGTCCGAGACGTTCCCATTCGGCTTCATTAGCGCTTGACTCCCCCGCGGCGACGATGCCATCGTCGTCGTCTCAGGGGTTTGATATGACGGTGGATCAGTATCTCGACGGCGAAGAAACGAATCGACGACGTGAACTGATCTTTGGCGTCGTTCGCCAGCCGCCAGCGCCGTTTCCGTATCATCAGCGGACCATCACGCGCCTGGCGGCCCGTCTCGAGGATCACACGCTCCAGGACAATCGCGCGGTCGTCTACGTCTCGCCAATCGACGTCGTGCTCGACGAAGTCTTGAGTCTGGTGCTGCAACCGGACATCATCGTCGTCACCGGATCCAATCGATCGATCGTCAGCGATCGCGTCCGTGGCGCCCCTGACCTCGTCGTCGAGGTGCTCTCCGCCAGTACGCGCCGTCACGACTCCACCGTGAAGCGGCACTGGTACCGCCAGTACGGCGTGCGCGAGTACTGGCTGGTTGACCCGGCCGATCACCGCATCGAGGTGGTGACGTGCGGGTCCGACACGTCGGCCACATACACGGCGACTGAACACCTCCAGTCCGCGGTCCTGCCTGGCTTCACGCCGATCGTCGGCGAGCTGTTCGACGAACGCTGACCGGCTCTGCTCGAACTTCCAGGGCTCGTCGAGCAGTTCGTCCTCGATGCTTCGAGTTAGCGAAGAAACCGAAGGAAACGAAATTCACAACGAACGCACGAAGCGCACGAAGACGCACGGAAGGCGGTTGCCGGCTCGCGGCTTCGCCGTGAACTTCGCGACCTCCGCAGGCTTCCTTAGCCAGGGCGGGTCTCAAGACCCGTCCCTACAACGCTAAATCCGCTGGAAGTTCTTCTCCACTTCACGTCGCGTGAGGCGCAGCATCACCGGACGGCCGTGCGGACAAATCGTCGAGTACGCGGTCCGGCGCAGTTCGTCGAGGATGTGCAGCATTTTTTCGTGCGTCAGTGGATAGTTCGCCTTCACCGCGGCATGACATGCCATCGTCGCCGCAATCCGTTTGATCGCTTCCTCCACCCGGGCGCCGCGATCCAGCCCTTCGAGATCCTCTGACAACGCCCGCAGCGCCGCGTCGCACTCCTCGCGCTTGAGCAGCGACGGAAACGCGGACACGCGCAGGGTGTCGCCGCCGAACTCCTCGATCTCGAAGCCGAGCCGATCGAGATCGGCCGTGTGCGAGACGAGCGCCTGTCGCGCGCCTGGCGGCAACTCGATCAGGATCGGATCCAGCAGCCGCTGGCTTTCGAGCCTGCCGCCGGTCAATCGCTCGGTGATGCGCTCGAAGAGCACGCGCTCGTGCGCCACGTGCTGGTCGATGATGGCGATGCCCTCTTCGTCCACCGCGATGATGAACGTGTCCCGGAATTGGCCCAGCGGGATCATCGGCATGCCGAGGTTCGGCGGTGCGCTGGTTCCCCCGTGCGCGGGTTCTGGTTCACTGGTGCTCGAGTTCACGGGTACACCAGGAACCGAAGCACCGGGAACCACTGAACCAGAACCCCACGAACCCGGAGCACCCCGTGAACCTGTGAACCGTTCTTCGGTCCAGCGACTCGGGAAGGTCGTGCCGTATGACGCAGGCAGCGGCAGCGTGAACGGCTGCGCGGCGCTGACCGGCGGCGCCTCGAGCGTCAACTCCGGAGCGGGACCGCGGCCGAGGGCGTCGCCCAGCGTTCGGCGAATCACCTGATGGATGTAGGACTGATCGCGAAACCGTACTTCCGCCTTCGTCGGATGCACGTTGACGTCGACGCCGTCGTGGGGCATCTCGATGAACAGATGTACTTCCGGACTGCGCTCCTTGATCGACGCCACGCTATAGGCATCGATGATCGCGTGCTGGATCGTGCGGTCCTTGACGACGCGGCGATTGACGAAGACGTTCTGCGGCCCGCGGGTCGGACCTTGCTCCGCCAGCGCCGCGACATACCCAAGCAGCCGCACCTCGCCATCGCGCCTGACCTCGATCAGGTCTTCGCGTTCGCCGTACAACTGATAGAGGCGATCGCGAAGAGTGGCGACCGGCGGGCACTGCAGGACCTTGCGGCCTGAGCTCGTGAGCGCAAAGCCGATTTCGGGATAACAGAGGGCCAGTTGCGTGACGATGCGCGAGACCTGCGCGGACTCCGCCGCGTCCGACTTGAGGAACTTCCGCCGCGCCGGCAGGTTGTAGAAGACGTCGGCGACTTCAATCGATGTGCCTTCCGGCATCCCGACTTCCGTGACCGACGCGACGGCGCCGCCGTTCACGCGAATCTCGGTGCCGAACGCGAGTCCGCGTGCCCGCGTGCGCAGCACGAAGTGCGACACCGAGGCGATGCTCGGCAGTGCCTCTCCGCGAAAGCCGAGCGTGGCGATGCGCTCGAGATCGTCTGCGTGACGGATCTTGCTGGTCGCATGACGCTCGATCGCCAGCCGCGCATCATCGGGCTCCATCCCCTCGCCGTCGTCTTCGACCCGGATCAGCTTCTTGCCACCGAATTCGACGATGACGGCGATGCGATGGGCGCCGGCGTCGATCGAGTTCTCGACCAGCTCCTTGATCACCGAGGCGGGACGCTCGACGACCTCGCCAGCGGCAATCTGGTTCGCGAGGTCGGGTGGCAGCCTGTGGACCTTGCCCATCAGATCCAGTCCCTGGCGCGGAAATACCCGAGCATCGCCGCGGTCAGCGCCAGCATCACTCCGGTGACCCACCAGAATTGCGCGGCCTCCCCGCCCGGCAACCACGGCAGCTTGACGTTCATGCCCCACATGCCGGTCAGCAGTGTCAGCGGCATGAAGATCGTCGACACGACCGTCAGGACCTTCATCACCTGGTTCAAGCGGTACGACACGGTGGACAGGTTCACTTCGAGAATGCCGGTGACGCGATCCTGGAACAGCATCGCCTCTTCCGTCAGCCGGACGACGTGATCGTAGACGTCGCGAAAGCGATACGACATCTCGTCCGTGATCGCCGGGAACTCCCGTCGCGCCAGCCGGCCCACGGCGTCTCGCTGTGGAATGAGGACGCGCCGCATCTGGGCGACGTCGCGCTTCAGGCGCAGCACGCGGCGGACGAGATTCTCCTGCCCATGATAGGCCTGCTCTTCCAGGTGATCGATCTGCTTCTCCACCTGCTCCATCATCGGCTGATAGTGATCCACCATCTGGTCGATGATGCGGTGCATCAGTCCGACGGGGCCCTCGGTCAGCAGGTGCGCGTGCTTCTGGCAGACCTCGCGCAGCTTCGCGATGCTGCGTGATTCGCCGTCGTGCACGGTCACGAGGTAATTCGGACCGACGAAGAAGTCGACGTCGCGCGTCGCGAACTGATGCTGGGCCAGCGTGAAGTCGATCCCGTGAAGGACGACGTAGAGGTAGCCGGGATAGGGTTCGATCTTCGGAGCCTGGGTCTTGCTCAGGGCGTCTTCGATCGCGAGCGGATGGACGTGAAAGACATCAGCGAGCAGCTGCCCGTCGGCCTCGGTCGGAGCGGCAATGTCCACCCACACGGTCGCGCCCGACGCCGGATCGATCCATTTGGGATCAACCCGGCCGGAGGTGTGTGTCTCGCCGTTGCGATAAACGAAGACAGAGACCATGAGTTCGGGCTTCTCGGTACTCTGTTCTCAGTTCGTGTTCACGTTCGGTGCTCTGTTCTTAGTTCGTGTTCACGTTCAGTTCGCTCTGCGTTCTCCGTTCGAACCTGAACACGAAGCGGGAACTGAGCACGCTGAAGAATGAACCTGTCAGCTCTTCCCCAGCGCCGCCTGGGCCGCGGCCAGACGCGCCACCGGCACGCGGAACGGCGAGCAGCTCACGTAGTCCAGGCCGACGTTCTCGAAGAACCGGATCGAATCCGGATCGCCGCCGTGTTCACCGCAGATCCCGAGCTTGATGTTCGGACGGCTCGTGCGTCCCCTGGCCACGGCGATGTCGACGAGCTGCCCCACGCCGGTGCCGTCGATCGTGGCGAACGGGTTCTTCTTCACGATCTCGAGCTCCGCGTAGTGCGGGAGAAATGATCCGGAATCGTCACGCGACATGCCAAGACCGGTCTGGGTCAGGTCGTTGGTGCCGAAGCTGAAAAATTCGGCCGACTGGGCGATCTCGTCGGCGGTGAGCGCACCCCGCGGCACCTCGATCATCGTGCCGACCATGTACGACAGCTTCACCTTCTGCTCCGCCTGCACGTCCTTCGCCGCCTGATGGACGACATCCAGCTGCAGATCGAGTTCCTTCTTGAAGCCGACGAGCGGAATCATGATCTCCGGCCGGACCTTGATGCCTTCCTTCTGCACCAGCGCCGCCGCTTCGAACACGGCGCGCGCCTGCATCGCCGAGATTTCCGGATACCCGATCCCGAGACGGCAGCCGCGGAATCCGAGCATCGGGTTGAACTCGTGCAGCTGCTCGACGCGCGACTTGATCCGCTCCACCGGCACGCCCAGCTTGCGCGCGAGATCCTTCTGCTGATCGGGCGTGTGCGGCAGGAACTCGTGCAGCGGCGGGTCGAGGAACCGGATCGTGGCCGGGTAGCCATTGAGCGCGCGGAAGATGCCGGCGAAGTCCTCGCGCTGGTACGGCAGCAGCTTGGCCAGCGCGATCTTCCGCTCGTCGAGCGATTCCGCCAGGATCATCTCGCGCATCGCGTCGATGCGATCGCCTTCGAAGAACATGTGCTCGGTGCGGCACAGGCCGATGCCGGCGGCACCGAACGCAATGGCGTTGGCCGCCTGCTCCGGCGTGTCGGCGTTGGTACGCACCGACATCCGCGTGGCTTGCGCGCACCATTTCATCAACTGCTGGAAGTTCTTGAACTTCTCGGTCTGCTTCGCGGCTGCGTCGCCGTCGATCAGGCCGGCGACGATTTCAGACGGCGCCGTCTTCACCCGGCCGGCGTAGACCTTGCCGGCGGTGCCGTCGATCGACATCCAGTCGCCTTCCTTGAACGTCTGGCCGCCCACCTTCACCGTGCGCGACGAGTAGTCCACGTCGATCGCCGCCGCACCGCAGACGCAGACTTTGCCCATCTGCCGCGCGACCAGAGCCGCGTGTGACGAGACGCCGCCGCGCGCCGTCAGAATGCCTTCGGCGGCAATCATCCCGCGCAGGTCCTCGGGCGACGTCTCGATGCGGACCAGCAGCACACTCTCGCCCTTCTCCGCTGCAGCCACCGCCCGTTCGGCGTTCAGGTAAATCTGTCCGGATGCGGCGCCCGGACCGGCCGGCAGGCCCGTCGCGATCGCATTGGCCTTGCCGACTTCGATCGTGTCGAACACCGGCGCGAGCAGTTGTTCGAGCTGGTCGGCGGGGTTGCGCATCACCGCGGTCTTCCAGTCGATCAACTTCTCCCGATGCATGTCCATCGAGAACTTCAGCGCCGCCATCGCCGTGCGCTTGCCGTTGCGGGTCTGCAGCATGTAGACGACGCCGTCTTCAATGGTGAACTCGAAGTCCTGCACGTCCTTGAAGTGCTGCTCGAGCGTCTGGCGGATCCGTTCGAGCTCGGCGTACGCCTTCGGCATCTGCTTCTTGAGTTCCGCCACCGGCTCCGGCGTGCGGACGCCGGCGACAACGTCTTCGCCCTGTGCGTTGATCAGGAACTCGCCGTAGAACTCCCTGGTGCCGTTCGCCGGGTTGCGTGTGAATGCCACGCCCGAGCCGGACTCGTCGCCGGTGTTGCCGTAGACCATCGCCTGGACGTTGACCGCCGTGCCCCACTCGCTCGGGATGTTGTACTTGCGGCGATAGACGATCGCGCGATCGTTCATCCACGAGCCAAACACCGCGCCGACGGCACCCATCAACTGATCCCACGGCGAGGACGGAAAATTCTTCCCCGAGCGTTCCTTGACCAGCGCCTTGAACCGCGCCACCAGCTCCTGCAGGTCGGCGACGGTGAGCTTCGTGTCTTCGAGATCCGCGTGATAGCGCTCGTGCTTCAGCGCGTGGATCACCGTCTCGAACGGCTCGTGATCCTCGCCGGCGGCCTTCTGCACCCCGAGCACGACGTCGCCGTACATCTGGATGAAGCGGCGATAGCAGTCCCAGGCAAACCGGGCGTTGCCGGTCTTGGCGGCGAGCGCTCCGACGGTCTGGTCGTTGAGACCGAGGTTCAGAATCGTGTCCATCATGCCCGGCATCGAGTCACGGGCGCCGGACCGGACCGACACCAGCAGCGGGTTCTTCAGGTCGCCGAACTTCTTGCCGGTCTGCTGCTCGATCGCCGCGAGTCCGGTCTGCATCTGCCCCTTGAGCGTCGAGGGATACGTGCGGCCATGAGCGTAGTAGTAGGTACAGACGTCAGTGGTGATGGTGAAGCCCGGAGGCACCGGCAGGCCGATGCGGCACATCTCGGCGAGGTTCGCGCCCTTGCCGCCGAGCAGCGGTTTCATGCTCCCGTTGCCGTCGGTCTTCCTGCCGAACTGGTAAACGTACTTTCCTGCGGCTCCCCTGGCAGCGGCCGGCGCCGCCTTCCCTGCCTTCCGTGAATTGCGCGTCGCGACGCTGGCGACGACCTTCGCCACCCTCTTCACCGCCTTCGCGACCCGTCGCGCCGGTTTCTTCGCTGCCTTCTTCTTTGCCATTCTCGTCTCCCGAGTGCGGCGGGTCTGCCGCAGCATGCGGCGGCTCTGCAGAGCAAAACGCGCCCTACCGGTACATGTAGGGCGGGTCTTGCTGTATCGACCCGCCGATCCTGTGGACCCCGCCGTTAATCCGTCACGATTTCCGATATGTCTGCGATCCCGAGAATCAAATCCCTGAGCGTCGCGACCAGACCAAGCCGCGCGTCCCGCACTGCGGTGTCCTCAGCCATCACCAGGACATCGTCGAAGAACTTCGCGACGGGTGGCTGCATGGCGGCAATCGCCGTGAACGCCTCGCGATAGTCGCCCTTGTCGGCGGCGCCGCGAATCACCGGCGACCGCGCCTCGAGTTCCGCGACCAGCGCCTGCTCCGCCGGTTCCGTAAGCCGCGCCCGATCGATCACCGCCGGAGCGGCAATGCCGCGGGTAATGTTCTTCACGCGTTTCAGCAGCGTCGCGACCCCGAGCAGCGCCGGCGATCCGCTGAGATGCGACAGCGCCTCGAGCTTGCGACGCGCCTCGAGCGGGCTCTGATGTTCGAGCCCCGCGTGCATGACCGCGCGCACGCTGCGCACGTCGAACCCTCGCTGCTCGAGCAAGTACGCGAGGCGGTCCGACATGAAGGCGAACAGCGGCGCCGCCGACTCACCGTAACCGCCGAACGGTTCCGCGGCTCGTGCCAGCAATGGACCCAGCGCGAGTCGCGCGTCGATACCGGTCAGGTGCGGCAGATCCGCCAGGATCTTCACCACGCCTTGCGCCTGTCGACGGAGGCCGAGCGGGTCGCGTGACCCCGTTGGCCGCTCGCCGGCAGTGAACATCCCGACCACCGAGTCGAGCTTGTCGGCCAGCGACACCGCCGCCCACGTCATCGCGGCCTTGCCGAGTTGCGCGCCATTCGGTGGTGCGTCCGCTTCAACGCCGACGGGCAGATAGTGGAAGTAGATCGCCTTCCACACTTCTTCGGGCAGCCCCTCTTCGCGTGCGTAGATGCCGCCCATCGTGCCCTGCAGCTCGGTCAGCTCGCGCACCATGTCGGTGACAAGATCCGCTTTGCACAGACGGCCGGCCTGTTCCGCGTACGTCCGCTGGTCCGGCCGCTGAAATGCGTCGGCCGCGATCCATGCCGCCAGCGCCGACACGCGCGACGCCTTTTCCTGATAGCTCCCGAGCTTCTTGTGGAAGAGGATGGTCGAGAGTCGATCGAGCCGCGATTCCAGTGACGCCTTGCGATCGTCGTCGTAGAAGAACCGCGCGTCGCGCAGCCGCGCCGTCAGCACGCGCTCGGAGTTCCGGGAGATGATCTCCGGCTTCTCCGGCTGCATGTTCGTCACCGCCAGAAACGCCGGCTTCAGCTTCCCATCGTCATCCACCACCGGAAAGTAGTGCTGGTGATGGATCATCGTCGTCGTCAGCACTTCTTCCGGCAGGTGCAGGAACTCCACCGGGAAATGCCCGGCGACGACCGACGGGTACTCGACGAGATCCGGCACTTCCTGCAGCAGCGACGAGTGCGCCGCCACCAGGCTCGACACGCGGCCGCCAAGCTTGCGCGCGTGCATCTCGAGCTCGCGCTTGATCTTCGATTCGCGCTCCGATCGATAGAGGATGACGAAGTTTTCCTTCAGCCGCGACTCGTAGTCGTCGAACGTCCTGACCTTGATCGCCCGGCCCGCCCGACCGCTGGTCGTCAGGAAGCGATGGCCGTACGTATTCGAGCCGGAGCGGATGTCCTGGACGTTGGCGCTCTGGGCGATCTCGGTACGCCGGATCACGAACGGCACGACGCGACTGCCATACAGGAGGATCAGCCAGCGAATCGGCCGCGCGAACACGAGGTCGCCCTTGCCATCTTCCAGATAGGCGTCCCATCGCATCTGCTTCGGGAACGTCAGCGACCGCAGCAGCGCCGTCATCACGTCGGCGAGCACGTCGACGGTGGCCTTTCCGCGCTGGTGCACGCGATACGCGAGGTATGTGCCCTTCGGCGTCTCGTGGCGCTGGAGGGCGTCGACTTCGACGTTGTACCGCCTGGCAAAGCCGGTCGCCGCCGGCGTGGGCAAACCGTCCTTGAACGCCGCCGTCACCGGCGGACCAGTGACGAGTTCCTCGAAGTCCTCCTGCCGCTCGGACAGCTTGGCGACACGCGCGGTCAACCGCCGCGGCGTGCTGTAGGTTTCGGTCCGTGCGTCAGCCGTGAGCCGGAATTCCTTGAGGCGCGCGTCGAGCTGTTCGCCCACCTGCCGCGTGAGCCCTGGCAACCAGCTCGCGGGGATTTCCTCGCAGCCAATCTCGATCAGCAGTTCGCGGTCCACTACTGGACCTCCGCTTTCGGCTCGTTGGCCTCGACATACGCCTTCGCCAGCTTCACCGCGAGCTGTCGCACGCGCAGGATGTAGGCCGTGCGCTCCGTGACGCCGATGCTGCCGCTGGAATCGAGAATGTTGAACAGGTGCGAGCACTTGAGCGTGTGCTCGAGGGCCGGCCAGATCAGGCCGGAGGCAAGCAGCGTCCCGGCAAAGGCGAAATTCATGTCGAACAGGTCGCGATGGAGCTTCGCAAACTCCGCGGGCGGCATGTCCACCTGGCCGAACGCGTACTTCGACTGGTCGATCTCCTCCTGCAGCCGCACCTCGCCGTACTTCACGCCGCCGCCCCACTCGAGATCGAACACGTTGTCGACGCGCTGCAGGAACATCGCGATCCGCTCGAGGCCGTAGGTGATCTCGCAGGAGATCGGCGCGAGGTCGATGCCACCCACCTGCTGGAAGTACGTGAACTGCGTGATCTCCATGCCATCGAGCAGCACCTGCCAGCCGATGCCCCACGCACCGAGGGTCGGCGACTCCCAGTTGTCCTCTTCGAAGCGGATGTCGTGCAGCCGCGGGTTGATCCCGCACGCCTCGAGGCTGTCGAGATACAACTGCTGCACCTCGTCGGGCGAGGGCTTGAGGATGACCTGATATTGGTGGTGCTTGAACAGCCGGTTCGGGTTCTGGCCGAAGCGACCATCATCCGGCCGTCGCGACGGCTGCACGTAGGCCACGCTCCACGGCTTCTGCCCGAGCACGCGGAACAGGGTTTCCGGGTGCGACGTGCCGGCGCCGACCTCCAGGTCGAGCGGCTGCTGGAGCAGGCAGCCGTGGGACGCCCAGAACGACGACAGCTTCAGAATGAGATCTTGAAAGGTCACGCGTGGCGGCGCAGATCGCGCAATACCCGATCGGATTTCAACGTTTTCTCCAGATGCATCGCAATGAGCGACCGATGCACGGCTTCCAGTTCCCTGAGCACCCGCCGGTCGGCGCCCAGTTCACCGACGCGATGCGGCGGTGTCGCACGTGACGCGGTCAAAAATGCCAGCGCCCCGTCCGAAAGCGATCCCCGGGCTTCGGGATACACGCCCTGCAGGCGCAACAGCCAGTATTCGAAATATCGCGCCAGCGGTTCGGCCGGCGCCCCCGCCGCAAATGCGTCGAGCATCGACACGCCCAGGCGATACAGCCGATCGTCCGCGTCTGCCTCCTGGGCCCACTCGTCGATCAACTCGGCAAAGTAGCCGACGTATTCGATCGGCGCCCCACCGTCCTCGTCGGTCCCGGCCTTCGCCAGGCTGACGAACGCCAGCGGCGATCGAACGGTCTCCGCGTAGTTCAACCCGACCAGTTCCCGCCGTTCCTTCTCGAAGTAGGCGACGCGGACCTCGGTCATCGGCTCCAGGGCACCCGTGAACCGCGACCGCTGCCGCCGGGCACCCTTGGCCACGCCCCGCTTCTTGCCGCGATCCCGCGTCAGGAATACGACGATGCGGTCGGCTTCGCCCAGTTTGTAGGTGCGAAGAATCAGGGCATCGGCTGTGTGGAGCGGCACGAGCAGCCGCTATTTTAGCCCGTTTGCCCCGTCATCCTCAGGTACGCCGTCGCCAGCCCGAGCCACGACAGAAAGCCGCCGACATCGGTGAAGGTGGTGATGAACACGGTCGACGCCAGAGCCGGATCGATTCCGGTCCGTTTGAGACCAAGGGGAATCAGCGTGCCCACGGTGGCGGCGATGAAGAGGTTGATCACCATCGCGACGCCCAGCAGCGCCCCGATCACCGGATCCGCGCGGAATGCCAGCCAGACCGTGAGCGCGGCGATGGCCCCGGTGACGACACCATTGCCAACACCGACCAGCACTTCCTTGAACAGGGCCTTCCGCGCATTGGCCCAGGTCAATTCGCCCAAGGCGAGCCCGCGCACGACAACGGTAAGCGTCTGCGTCGCCGCGTTGCCGCCCATGCCGGCCACGACGCTATTCAACACTGCCAGGATCGGGACAGCCGAAATCGCACCCTGGAACGGAACAATGAAGGCCGCGGCGAAAAACGCCGTCGCCAGGTTGACGACCAGCCACGGCGCCCGCATGCGGAACGATTCCTTCGGCACCGTGAAGACGCTCTCATCACCGGAGACGCCAGCCAGCCGATAGATGTCCTCCGTCGCCTCGTCCTTGATGACGTCGATGACGTCGTCCACCGTGATGATGCCAACCAGCTTGTTCTCCTCGTCGACGACCGGGATCGCCAGCAGGTTATAGGCAGCGACCTGCCGCGCCACTTCCTCCTGGTCCATGTCGACGCGCGCGCTGATCAGATCCGCCGTCATGATCCGTTTCAGTGGCGTTTCCGGCGACACCAGCAGCAGGCGACGCAAGGACACGACGCCAACCAGATGCCGGCGCTCGTCGACGACGTAGAGATAGAAGACCATCTCGACGTCGCGGTTGCCCTGGAGTTCGGAGATCGCCTCGCCGACGGTCATGTCTTCGTTCAGCGCGAAGACATGCGGGTTCATGATGCGGCCCGCGGTCTGCTCGGCGTACTCCAGCAGGTTCTCGACGACGGCCGATTCCTTCGGCCGCATCAAATCGAGCACCGCCGCGGACAGGTCTTCGGGCAGGTAATCGATCAGCGCCGCGGCGTCGTCTGACGGGATTTCCTGCGCGAGTTTGGCGATCTCCTCGGCCGGCCGGGTGGCAAGAAGTGCCGCGCCGGCTTCAGGACCGAGTTCGGAAATCGCCTCCATCGCCAGCCGGCCGTTGCGGTCGGCGAGCAGGCTGAAGGCCGCTTCCCGTTCCTTGTCGGGGAGTTCGCTGAAGACTTGCGCGAGGTCGGCGGGGTGCTGCTTCTGCAGCAGGTTCAGCAGGTTGGCAGACGCACCAATGCGCAGCAGTCGCTTGACCGAGTCGAGGACGAGATCGATTCTGCGCTGCGCCGCCATGGTGAATTTCCTGCTGATCCCAAACGGCTAAACATAGCACGCAGCAG
>DATJEU010000044.1:0-10547 GCA_035496255.1 Vicinamibacterales bacterium | reverse complement strand
CCGGCGAGGCCGAACGGAATCAGGTACTTGAACGGCTCCGCCGGCAATCCCTTCGCGAATCCCAACATGCGCAGATCGAACAGGCCAACGGTGCCGATCAGCAGCACCATGCCCATGAAGTGCAGGGTCTCGCAGACCGGCCACAGCCAGCCGTAGTCGTTGAAGGTGCTCTGCATCCATGGACTCGCCATTGCCGCAACGATCGATGCCATCGGTCGCTCCCTCACCTGAAGTACGGGTACGCGAGCAGCCGGCCCGCCGTGACCGCACTTGCCCACAGAATCAACGACGCAACCGCCAGCGCTCGCGGCGTCGTCACTGCCTTCACGGCGCCGAAGATCCGCCGCGCGATCAGCTCCGCGTCGATGAGCGCAAGCAACAGCAGTGACAGCTTCGTGTAGAAGAGCGGGTCGACCAGCCACTTCGCCGGGTTATTGAGCACGAGGAACACGCCGGAGCACGCGTTGACGGCGAGCGCCGTATAGAACAGCGGCCGCAGGCGGCTCCATGCCTGCAGCGGCAAGCCGGTCGCGACGCCGAGCACGCGCAGATCGAACGCAACGCTCAGACCGGCCGCGAACGCGAGCCCGATCGCGTGCAGCGTCAGCATCAGCGGATAGACCCATATGGTGTCGCGCACCCAGTTGGCCAGTGCGCTGTGATCGATGGCCGTGATGATGAACATGGGGATGAGTCCTTGTTAGTCGGTAGTCGGTAGTCAGGAGTCAGTAGTCAGTAGTCAGTCAGTGGCTGTAGCCGGTAGCCGGCAGTCGGTCGTCCGACGTCCGCAGCCTTCATCGTCAGTTCGGCGTCGGATGATCGACGCGATCGACGACGAGCACGCGGACGGGTCCGCGGGTGGATTCGAGCTTCAGCCCGAGTTGTTCCTGAAGCGCGGTGAACAGCGACGGTCCGGCGACGTCGGCGCCTGCATCCGTCGTGGCCGCTGGCGGCGGTGTCCACTGCAGCCTGAAATCGAAGCGTCCGTCGATACCGGTGCGGTCGACGACGTCGCGGTCGATACCGGCCAGCGGCGCCAGTCGCTGCGCGAGCTGCTCCATGGTGGCGCCGGCCGCGACGATCTCGCCGCGGCGGACGCGTACGCCACACGGTCCCCACAGCGCAGCGTCGACACCCACTGGCGGCCCGCTGAACGGACCCGCCTTCGCAATCGCGTCGCAGTCACGTCGCGTCGGCGTCAGGCGCGTACCGCGTGAGGTCGCGACCAGGGCAAAGATCGCCGCGTCGCGCCGTACCTCGTGCACGCGCAGCGCGAACCGCTCGGCCAACATCGACCGCACCATCGCGAACGCCGTGACGATCGCGCGATCGTCTTCGGAGTCTTCGGTGGGCTCTGCGTCGTCCGCCTTCGCCTCGACGTCGAATCGATCGGACTTCGCCCATGCCGGCAGTCCGGTAATCCGCGCCGGGCCGAGTGGAATGACGCCGCCGTACGCAGCGCCGATCAGCATCGCGACGGTCACATTCGTCGCGCGGAACTTTCCCGCAAACGGCACCCCCAATTGACCGTTTGCGGCACCGCCCCGATTCGGCTTGATGACGCTGATGACGTCGGCGCGCGCGCCGATGCGCAGGCCCAAACCGGCGACCAGAGACACTGCGAGCAGGAACGGCGCAAAAAGGCGCATCATCTCAGCCGAACCAGTTGTAGGCGACCAGGCGGCTGGCGATCAGGACGATCGACCAGAGCAGCAGCGAACAGGCAGCGCACACGCGTGCGGTACGCGGTGGGGTCGAATGGAGATCCCACTCGTCGATGTGCGAGTAGACAGTGGCGTGGAAGACGAGCTGGTTGATCACTGCCAAACCGAGTGCGACGGTCTTGACGATGAAGAATGGGTTGGCCGCGAAGCGCAAGGGCTCTTCGAGGAACAGCAACATTCCCGTCGCCAGCATCACGAGCGCGGATGGCGCGACCCAGGGCAGCACGTACGATGAGAGTTCGGACACCGGTACGCGGCGCAACGACCAGCCGAGCACGCGCAGGTCGAGCATCATCGTCAGGCCGAGGAACACCGTGATGCCGAGGACGTGTACCGATTCGACGATCGGGTAGATCCAGATCGACTCCTGGATCATCTCCATGATCGCCGGCCGCGCCAGCCACTCCCACATTGCCACCAGCAGCAGGCAGCCGGTGGCAATGGTCAGCCACACCGTGCGCGTCTGTTCCGACGCCAGCGTCGCCCGCCACCACACATCGTCCACGACACCGCCGGCGAGGCGCGGAAGGATCTGTGGATGCGGCAGGTCGGGGTCGTGCAGCGACTCCCAGAGGTCCGACTCGATCTCGGCGCGGCGTGCCTCGCGCACCGCGGCGGGCAGTCCGACCGTGTAGGCGCGCGTCCAGAGGCGGGTGGCGACGACCGCGAGCTGTGCGGTCATGCCGACGCCCACCCTTTCTTTCCGCGCTTCTCGGCAGCCGCTCTCACCGCCTGCGCGGCCGCTTCCTCGCCGGCGGCGGTCAGCGAATAGAAGCGACGGCGCGGCCGATTGTCGTCCGCCGCGGCCTGCGCGTCCTCCCAGCGGCTCGCCAGCAGCCCCATCTGCTCGAGTCGTCCGAGGGCGCGATAGAGCGTGCCGTACGCCGTCAACAGCCGGCTCTCCGCGTGCTCCTTGATCTCTTTCGCGATGAGATAACCGTGAAACTCGTCGGCACCAGTCCGGCGCAGGTCGGCAGCCGCCACGCAGATGGCGAGCTCGAGTGGAACCAGTGCACCGGGCTTGCGTCGCATATAACTAATATGCAGATAGCTGCCTATTCTGTCAACCCCCACGGATTCCGGCCATTTTCGACATACGATCGGAGTCTTCCATGTCCCCCGCCGGCGATCGGAGCGGCGCGCCTGCTGGCGCGCGCCAACCCCAGGACCACGTCATCGAGTCCGTCACCTGTCTTGGCTGCGGCTGCAGTTGCGACGACATCCGGGTGCAGGTCCGCGATGGACGGATCGCTCGTGCCGGCAACGCCTGCGCGCTCGGCGAAGCCTGGTTCGGTGATGGACGCGTGCCGGCGCGCACGCGCGTCGTTGATCGTGACGTGTCGATCGGAGACGCGATCGATGCCGTTGCCGCAGTGCTGGCGCACGCGAAGGCGCCGCTGATTTATCTCGCGCCAGACGTCTCGTGCGAAACACAACGCGAGGCCGTCGCCCTCGCGGACATACTGCACGCGTCGCTCGACACCGTGACAACGAGCACGGCGCTGGCGTCGATCGTTGCGGCCCAGGAACGCGGACGCGCAGGGGCAACGCTCGGCGAGGTCCGCAACCGCGCCGACGTCCTGTTGTTCTGGGGTGTCGATCCGCACGCACGATATCCGCGTTATCTATCGCGCTATGCGCCCGAACCGCAGGGCGTGCACGTCGGCGGTCGAGGCGCACGAACCGTGATCGCGGTGGACATCGGCGAGCGTCCCGGGCCGGCCGACGCGGACGTGCGCGTCGACGTGCCGGCTGACGAGGAGGTCGATACCCTCCTCGCACTGGAAGCGATTGTCCGCAATCCGGCGACGCCGATCGCCGGCGCCCTGTGGACGCGCGCGCGCGACATCGCCGAGCGGCTCACACCGGCCAAGTACGCGGTCATCGTGGCCGACGCTGAAGCCGGTGACACCGGCGCTCACTCCACACGAGGCTCGCAGTTAGCGCGTGCGTCGGCACTGATCGCGGTCGCGCAGTCGCTGAACGACCAGACGCGGTGTGGACTCAGCACGCTGCGCGCCGGCGGCAATCGCGCGGGCGCCGACAGCGTGCTGACGTCTCAAACAGGGTATCCGGCAGCAGTGTCGTTCATCCATGGGTTCCCGACGTATCGCCCGTTCGATGCTCCGACGCCCGATGCGGTGCTTGTCATCGGTGCCGCGAACCTGATTCCAGACGCTGTGACACAGGCCTGGGGTGAGGCCGCGCGGCTCGTCGTCGGTCCACGTGCCAGCGAACACGGCGCCGCACACGTCGCGATCGACACCGGCATCGCGGGCATCCATCATGCCGGAACGGCGCTGCGCATGGACGATGTGCCGCTGCGATTGAGGCAGGTGATCGACGGGCCGGCGAATCCGCTCGACATGCTCCGACGGTTGATGCGCGTGACGAAGTCGGGCGCGGCTGAAGGCCCGCCCCTGCCCATGAGGACTGCACAGGAGTCGACGCGATGACCGCGCTGCGCATCGCCGGCGGCACGGTGTACGACCCCGCGAATGGCATCGACGGCGAGGTCCGCGACATCTGCATCGACAACGGCCGCATCGTCGCCACCGCGGGTCCCGACGCGAAGGTGCTCGACGCCCGCGGGATGGTGGTGATGCCCGGCGGCGTCGACATTCACTCGCACGTCGCCAGCAGCAGCGTGAACCTGGCGCGCCGGCTGCTGCCGGAAGAACACATCCCGGATCCCGTACCGGCGCCCGATCTTCGAGACGACGTCGTACCGCGATCCGGAACGGGCGGTACGGTGCCGAGCACGTTCACCACCGGCTATCGCTACGCCGGTCTCGGCTACACGACCGTGTTCGATGCGGCCGTCGCTCCGGTAACCGCGCGACTGTCGCATGCCGAGTTCGACGACACCCCAATCGTCGACGGCGGCTTCTTCGTGCTGCTCGGCAACGACGAGTACCTGTTGCGGCTGATCGACGCGGGCGAGCGGGAACGGGCCCGCGAGTACGCCGCGTGGGTCATGACCGCCACCGGCGGCTATGCGATCAAGATCGTGAACCCTGGCGGCGTCGAACTGTGGAAGCGCGGAGCACGCGAGCGCACCGACCTCGACACGGCAATCGGATCCTCGCGCGTCACGCCGAGAGCTATCCTCGAGACGCTGGTCGACGCCGGTAATACGCTGAAGCTGCCTCACGCCGCGCACATCCACTGCAACAACCTCGGCGCGGCGGGCAACGTCTCGACGACGCTCGGCAGCATGCGTGCGCTCGAAGGACGGCGCGCGCATTTCACGCACCTGCAGTTTCACGCGTATGGCGCAACCGTCGAGGGCGGCTGGCGATCGGGGGCACGCGAGCTGATCGAATACGTCAACGCGCATCCCGAGGTGACCGGCGATGTCGGACAGGTGATGTTCGGACCGGCGGCGACGCTGACCGCCGACGGTCCGGTGGAATATCTGCTGGCAAAGAGCACCGGTCGCAAGTGGCTCAATGTGGACATCGAGCTGGAGACCGGCTGCGGCATCGTGCCCTACACCTACAAGGAGAAAGCGGCCGTCTCGGCGCTGCAATGGGCGGTCGGCCTCGAGCTGTTCCTGCTGTCGACCGACCCGTGGCGCATCGTCCTCTCGACGGACCATCCCAACGGCGGGTCGTTCCTGGCCTATCCCGAACTGATTCGGCTGCTGATGGATCGCACGTATCGTGAAGAGAAACTGAAGACCGTCAACCAGAAGCTGCTGGCCGGCAGCGCACTGCTCGACGGCCTCACGCGCGAATACACCTTGAGCGAGGTTGCGATCGTGACTCGGGCGGCACCGGCGCGGATCCTCGGGCTGACGGGAAAGGGACATCTCGGCGTCGGTGCCGACGCGGACGTCACCGTCTACGCCAGCGATCCCGACTTCTCGAAGATGTTTGCAACGCCTCGCTACGTGGTCAAGGCCGGCGTGCTCGTCGTCGAGGAGGGACAGCTCCGGCGTGCACCGGCGGGACGACGGCTGCACGTGCGTCCGGAGTACGACCGGCAGATCGAGCACGGACTTCGCGGCTACTTCGATCGCTACTCGACGGTGTCGTTCGACAACTACTCGATCGGCCCGCTGCCCGATGCGCCAGTGAGTGTGGGCCAGACCGTGTCGGGTCCGCCAGGCGGACCTGCGCGCTCCACCGCCGGGGGACGCTGACGTGGAGATCCGCGGCGTGCTCATCGAAGACACCTTCGCCGAGGCGTTCGGCATGCGCGCGGCGCGCCTGGTGATCACCGCGAAAAACGAGAAGTGGGCGCGTGAAGCGGCGCTCAAGCTCACGGGCTTCGCAACCTCCGTCATCGCCTGCAAGTGCGAGGCTGCGATCGAGCGCGAGCTGACGCCGGCGGACACACCTGACGGCCGGCCGGGCGTGTCGGTCCTGTTGTTCACGATGGACAGCGACGGACTCGGCAAGCGGCTGATCGAACGCATCGGCCAGACGGTGCTCACCTGCCCGACGACCGCGTGCTTCGACGGCCTGCCGGATCTTCCCGATCGCGTTCAGTCGGGCCGGCCGATTCGCACGTTTGGCGACAAATTCCAGATCAGCAAGATGCTCGGCGGCCGGCGCTACTGGCGCGTACCGGTGATGGAGGGCGAGTTCCTGCTCGCCGAGAGCTTCGGTATGCAGCGGAAAGCGATCGCCGGCGGGAACTTCCTGATCCTCGCCGACACCGCTGACGCGGCCCTCGAGGCGGCCGAAGCGGCGGTCGAAGCCATCAAGGGAATGGAAGGCGTGATCCTTCCCTTCCCCGGCGGCATCGTCCGCAGCGGCAGCAAGGTCGGCGCGCGCGGTTACAAGGGCATGATCGCGTCGACCAACGATGCGTACTGCCCGACGCTGCGGCCGTTGACGACATCAGCGCTTCCAGACGGCGTGAACTCGGTGCTCGAGATTGTGCTCGATGGTCTCGACGTCGCCGGCATCACTCGCGCGATGCGAGCCGGTATCGATGCCGCATGCCGTCCTGGTGTCAGGCAGATCAGCGCCGGCAACTACGGCGGCAAGCTCGGCCCGTACCTCTTCCACCTGCGTCAGGTGATGGAGGGCGCGTGAGCGACTGGATCACGCTGACACCGCGCCTGGCGCTCGATGGACCCATCGCGCTCAGCGTGCACCCCGAGCGCTACGCCGAACTGGCGGAACACGACATCGCGGCTCTGCCCGCCATCGGGCGGGACCGTGAGCAGCTGCCGCTTGGCGAGATGTTCACGGTGAAAGGCGGCCGTTCAACGCGTGTGCGTCTCGAAGGAGCCACGCCTCACCTTCACTCCGTCGGTGCCGGAATGCTGTGGGGTGAACTGGTCGTGGACGGCGATCTCGGCAGCTACGCGGGCGCCGGAATTCGCGGCGGGACGATGCACGTGCGCGGAACCGTTGGTGACGCGGCCGGTCTCGCGATGATGGGAGGCGCGCTGCGCATCGATGGCGATGCCGGCGACCGCCTCGGCGCCAACATTCCCGGTGCCGCGAAAGGCATGAGCGGCGGCGAGATCATCGTCCGTGGATCTGCGGGCGCGGACGCAGGTGCGCGACTGCGTCGTGGCCTCATTGTCGTCTCCGGCGATCTCTTGCGCGATGGCGGACGATCGATGATCGCCGGCTCGATCGTCGTGCTCGGCCGCTGCGGCGAGAACGCCGGCCGCGGCAACAAGCGCGGCTCGATCGTCGCCTGCGGCGGCATCACGGTACCTGCAACCTATCGGTACGCCACAACCTACCAGCCACCGCACGTGCGCGTGACGCTCACGTACCTGAGGAGGCAATACGGTCTCGCGATCGACCAGGCGCTGATCGCAGCGTCCTATCGGCGCTATTGCGGCGATGCCGGTGAGCCGGGCAAGGGCGAGATTCTCGAACGGGTTATATAGAGGGCTGGCGGCTGGCGGCTGGTGAAAGTCTCCGCTCTCCTCCGGCGACCGCCTGCCGGCTTCCGCCTGCCGCCTTCCGCTTTCCGCCTGCCAGCGGCCAGCTCACGACACGCGATCACGCCTTGCCTGGATTCGGGCCGAGCACGCGCATGATTGCGGCTGCAATCCGGCGCCACTCGCTCTCCTCGCGTGTCAGTTCCTTGCGGCCGGACTTCGTCAGCGTATAGAAGCGCGCGCGGCGATTGTTATCGGACGTGCCCCAGGCGGCATCGATGAAGCCGCGCTCCTCGAGCCGCTGCAGCGCCGGGTAGAGCGACCCGTGGTCGACGACGAGGACATCGTCCGACTCCGCCTGGATGGCGCGCGCGATGCCCTGGCCGTGTTGCGGGCCGAAGACAAGCGTGCGCAGGATCAGCAGGTCGAGCGTGCCCTGCAGGTGCGCGGCATACTCGCGGTCCGCGCGCTTTCGTATAGACATTCGACCTGAGTATGCGTATGCTCCGGTCGAATGTCAACCCTGAGGGGGCAATCATGACCGGGCGGCGCAACGACGATGACTTCGCGCGGGAGATCCAGGCGCATCTCGATCTCGAAGCCGATCAACTGATGACCGACGGCGTCGAGCCTGCGGAGGCGCGCGAGCGCGCGCGGCGCGCCTTCGGAAATGTCACGCGGGCGCAGGAGCGCTTCCACGAGGCGAGGCGCATCGCGTGGATTGACGATCTGCAGCGCGACCTGCGCGCGGCCTGGCGGAACGTGCGCCGCAATCCCGTGTCGGCCCTGGTAATCGTCCTCTCGCTTGCCGGCGGTCTCGGCGCGGCCACGATAGCGCTCGTGATCCGGAATGTGATCTTCTACAACCCGCCGCCGCTTTATCAGTCACCGGAGGAACTCGCGAAGGTCCAGGCCGCGCCGCGCGATCGGCCGATCCTGCCGGCGGGGTCCGACCCGCCCGCCGCGCTGGTCGCGCGCTGGCGCGAGATGCTGGGCGATCGGCTGGCCGCGTCGATCGGTGGCCGGCCGGCCGACATGGAGCGGGCCGAAGGGGTCGAGCCCGTCGTCGTACGGGCGGTCACACCGAACCTGTTCGCGCTGCTCGGCATCCGGCCCGTGTCGGGACGGCTGTTTGACACGAGCGCCTCGGGACTGACGGGTGAAATGGTCATCGGCTACGGCACGTGGCAACGATCGTTTCATGGCCGGGCCGACGTCGTCGGCAGCAAGGTCAGACTGAACGGACTGCCGGCGACCATCGTCGGCGTGCTGCCCCGGGGCTTCTGGTTTTCGGCGATGGCGGATCAGGTGTGGGTCGCGGTAGATCCGCGGTTGATCCCGGTCGGCACCGATGTCGAAGTGATCGTGCGGCGCCCGCCAGGAATGTCCGAGGCGGCGCTGGCGGCGACCCTCCAGCGGGGCGTCGATGCGCACAATCGCGAGCGACCACCGGACGCACCGGCGTTACACATGCGGGTCAGTCGCGTAGAGGGCACGCCGATGGGCGCCGAGATGTCGCTGGCCATCCCGTTGATCATGGGATTCGCCGTGACGCTGATTTTGTTCCTCGGCTGCGCCAACGCCGCGATCCTGCTGATCGCGCAGTGGACCGCGCGTGAAACCGATACCGCCGTCCGGTCGTCCCTCGGCGCAGGCCGAAGCCGCCTCGTTCGCACGTTGCTCACCGAGGCCGTCCTGCTCAGCGTGACCGCCGGCATCTGCGGCGTGCTCGCAACCTTCGGGGTGCGGTGGTGGATCGCGAACCGCAGCGGGATCAATCTGGCGATGTTCGACCTGTCGATTCCACCGCACGTGCTCGCCAACGCGTTGCTGATCTCCGTGAGTGCGGGCATGCTGGCCGGCCTCGCACCTGCCCTTTACGAAACCGCGCGTCTGCAGACGAACCCGCTGCGCGGCCTGCAGGCCTCGGACCGGACCCGCCATCGCTGGAGCAACGGTCTCGTCATCGCCGAGATCGCGGTGACGGTCGCGCTGCTGGTGATGACGACGTCCCTGGCGACGGCGTATCAGCGGATCAGGAACGCGCGCTTCGGCTTCGACACATCGCATGTCGCCGTGTCGCTCGTCAGCAATCCGAACGGCATCGCAGTCCGGCCGCTGCTCGATCGCACGCGCGCCGTGCCCGGCGTGCGCGCGGCCGCGATGGCGGTCAGCGTGCCGCTGTTCGGCGGACGGTCGCGTCAGGACGTCGCCACCGACGCAGAGGGCAACGGCGCCACTCGCGCCCAGTCGAACGCGATCACGCCGGACTTCTTCTCGGTGTTCGGCGTCGGGTTGCGCGAGGGACGGACGTTTGCCGAACACGAGACCCCCGCATCAGCCGTCGCGATCGTCAACGAGACGCTCGCCCACCGTCTCTTCGGGCGCGGACCATTCGTCGGGCGGCAGATCTGGATCGGCAAGGTGCCGCACCAGGTGGTCGGCGTCGTCAGCGACTATGCCACGTCCCTCGCGGAATTCGACGCGATCGATCCGAAGGTCTTTAGTCCGCTGGCGGCGCAGGCGGGGGCGACCCGCGGCCTCACGGTGATTGCGCAAGCCGATGGCAGTCCGGTCGCGCTGCTGCAACCCCTGCAGCGTGCGATTCAAACGTTCGGCGGACATGACACGGCAGTGACCGATGCCTACACCTACGCCCAGATGCTGGCGACGATGAGCGGGGAATGGCTCGTGACGATCGCGCCGCTCGGTCCGTTGGTCGCCATCGGCATCGCCCTGACGGCGGCCGGAATTTACGGCGTGCTGGCGTTCGCCATCGAGCGGCGCACGCGCGAGCTGGCGGTGCGGGTCGCCCTCGGCGCAACGGCGCGCGATCAGGTGGCATTGGTCAGCGGCCGCAGCGCACGGCTCGTGGCCATCGGCGCCGGTGGCAGCGTCGCCGTCGCCTTCCTGCTGGCCAGGATCGCGCATTTCGCCGGCGGCGCCGGCAGCTACATGGATCCACC
>DATJEU010000043.1:0-36754 GCA_035496255.1 Vicinamibacterales bacterium | reverse complement strand
CCGTCACGACAGCAGGCCCACGCCTGCGGACCAGCAGCGGCGCGCGGGTAGAGGAACGGCAGCACGCGATTCGACCGCTCGACCCCCACGCTGATCGATGGCGCAAACGCAGTCCAGACAACGTCGGCGCTCTCGTTCCACGCTTCGATCGGCTGCAGATTGAAGCGCGCCGCAATCCGCCGCGCCGAGCGTGATGGTCTCTGCAGCGTCGCCGCCGTCACCTCGGACGCTGCGGCTTCACGCGCATCGTCGACCGCCATCCAGGTGCGGCGTTCGGCATGCTGCACGCCGAGCGAACCTAGGCATGCGCTGCGCCGGAGTCCGGTCGTATTACGCGGCGACAGCCGCGGTGTCGGCGTACTGCCGGTGCCACAGCTCGAACACAAGCAACTGCCACAGCCGAAGCGAGTGATCGCGCCGGCCGGACAGATGTTCGTCGAGCACTCGATCGACAAAGGGCTGGTTGAAGTAGCCGCGCTGACGCGCGGATGGCGATCCGAGGGTGTCGCCGAAGAGGTCGCGCATCGAGCCGCGGAACCAGTGGCCGAGCGGAACGCCGAATCCCTGTTTCGGCCGGTCGAGCAGTTCGCGGGGCATCAGCCGGAACGCCAGCGTCTTCAACAGGTGTTTGCGGCGATCGCCCTGGATCTTCAAGGCTGGCGGGAGCGACGCCGCGAACTCCACCACCAGGTGATCGAGCAGCGGTACCCGCGACTCGATCGAGTGCGCCATGCTCATGCGGTCCACCTTGGTCAGGCAATCCTCAGGCAGGTAGGTCTCGAAGTCGAACGCCATCATCTGCGTCGTGAACGGCAGGTCCGACAACCGCGCGAACGGCTCGCGGAAGAACGTCTCGGCATCCCACGCATCGAGCGACGCCTGCAGGTCTGGCGCGAGCAGCGCCGCCCGTTCGTCCGCGTGATAGAAGGTCACCGAGTCGAGGTACCGGCCCTGCGCATCGCGTGACACGTGACGCAGGAAATTCTTTCCGCGCGTGCCGTGCGGCAGCGCGCGCCAGGCCGCCGATGCGAACGCGCGGCCGACGCCCGGTGCCAGTCGATCGAACGACGCCACGCGCGGGTGCGGCAGGTAGCGATCGTATCCGCCGAACAACTCGTCGCCGCCGTCGCCCGACAACACCACCGTCACGTGCCGCCGCGCCATCTCGGACACGTACCACGTAGGAATCGCCGACGCATCACCGAACGGCTCGTCGAAATGCCAGATCAGGCGATCCAGGATCGCGGTCGCGTCGGGCCGGACGACGAATTCGTGATGATCGGTCCCGAGATGCGCGGCCACGCGCCGGGCGTGCGGCAGTTCGTTGAACTCCGATTCATCGAAGCCGATTGCAAACGTCTTGATCGGCCGCGATGAGGCCCGCGCCATCAGCGCGACGACGACGCTGGAGTCGATGCCGCCGGAGAGAAACGCCCCCAGTGGCACATCGCTGATCATGTGCGACTCGACTGCAGTCGCGAGCGTCGTTTCGAGCTGATCGAGCGCCTCCTCGGGCGAGCCGCGGAATCCGTCGATCACCGGCAGTTGCCAGTACCGATCGATCGTGATCCGCTGATGGTGCAGCTTGAGATAGTGCCCGGGCGCGAGCTTGCGGATGCCGCGGAAGATGGCCCGATCACGCGGCGTGTAGAGATACGCCAGATAGTGATCGAGCGACGCCGGATCGAGTGTCCGATCGATCTCCGGGTTTGCCAGCAGGCACTTCGCTTCGGAGCCGAAGAACAGACGACCGGCGGCTTCCCCGTAGTACAGCGGTTTGATGCCCGCGCGATCGCGCGCCAGCAGAAGCGTCCGCTCCCGTGCATCCCAGATCGCAACAGCGAACATGCCGCGCAGGCGCGTGAAGACGTGCTCGCCCCACTCTTCGTAACCATGGACGATCGTCTCCGTGTCGCTCGACGTGTAGAACCGGTGGCCGGCGGTCTCGAGCGCCTCCCGCAGCTCGCGGTAGTTGTAGATCTCGCCGTTGAACACGACCCACACGGTGTCGTCCTCGTTGTGGATTGGCTGGTGTCCGGTGGAGAGATCGATGATGCTCAGCCGCCGCATGCCGATTGCGACGCCGGGCTCGACATAGAACCCGTCATCGTCGGGTCCGCGATGGCGCATGACATCGCACATCGCGCTCAGGCGCTGACGGTCGGCGGCAACCGTACCGCCGCGCGCGCTCGTGTCCGCAAAACCCGCTATGCCGCACATATGACCCGATCCTTGATGTTCAGGCTTCCAGGTTCCTGGTGCTTTGTTCGTGTTCAGGTTCGTGTTCAGGTTCGTGTTCAGCTTCGGGTTCGGGTTCGGGTTCGGGTTCGGGTTCGGGTTCGGGCCTCGACGTGCCCCAAGCCGTTGACGGGATTTCGATCGCGTCGCGAATGTCACTCGGATGCCGGCGCAATGCGCGACCGTTCAGCAGGATCGCCCTGGCCCCCGCCACGATCCCGCCCTGCAGACGCACACCGGCCGGTGCCGTCGACCAGAGTTCCAGGCGGTCAGCCTGTCTGCTGAGCGACACGTCGGACATCGTGCCGTCAACGGACAGACTCACTAGTCCATCGCACAACGGCAACGCATGACTGACATCGGTGGCGTTGAGCGACGTGAGCCGTCCACCGGCGATGGCATACTGCAGCGTCCGCGCGTCGGTGTGATACGCGTCGGTCGAGTACGTCCCGGCCACCGCGGCGCCTGGACGGACGACCGTCACCCATTCCTCGATCCCCTGCGCGATTCTGGCGCCGACGACAAGCGCCGGCGAGTCACATTCGATCGGCAGCCGCTGCAGATGCGGAAGCCGATGTCCCCGCGCCATCCCGATCCAGGTGACCATGGCAAACGGCGCCGGCTGCCGGTGAGAGAGGCGCGCCGTCCAGGCGGGCACGCGCGCGCCGTACGACGGCGACACGAAGCCAAGTTGCGACTCCTCATCGCCCTTGACTAACCAGAGTGCAGCCGCATCATGGACCAGCCAGGCGACCTCACCGGTCTCGTGCGTCGCGCGCAGGCATTGCTCCGTTTCACACGCCAGTTCCCAGCGCGGATCAAAGTGCCAGTGCAGCGCGGCCTCGTGATCGCCCGCGCCATTCACGACGTCGACGAACACGTACCCTCCCGGGCTCGCCAGGACGACGCGTTGATGAACGAGGTCGTCGTATCCATCGTGCGCCGCCTCGCTCAAGGAAAACTGCGGATTCGAGCGCACGATCTCGAGCCAGGCATCCGTCCGGGTGCGCCAGCGGAACGGCCCCGCCGGTTCCGACGCCGAGCGGCCATCCATCGTGAGCGTGTTGTGACTGATCGAGCTGCGCAGGTGATCGCGAAGCTCCCTGTCCATCGTGTAGGTGGGGGTGCCGGTGTCCACCAGCAGCGGCTTGTGCGCGAGTGTCAGGTTGACCGCCAGCGCGTCGGCATGCGCGTGTCCGCCGTTCAGGAACCCGTGCGGCCCCGCGTCCATCACCAGGTGATCGCCATCGCTGGTGCGCGTCGTCACGAAGCCGGTGTCCGGGAAGATCGACGTGCTGCGAACTGCGGCGGTCACAGCCGGGCCATGAAGGCCTGGCCTGCAGGTGGCCGCCGTCAGCCAGACCACTTCTTCGGTAACTCCCCACGGCGCCCACTCCGGTCGATCGAGCAGCGCCGCGGCCAGTGCGAGCGAGTCGCTGATGTCCGCGGAATCGCGTCCGGTGATTGGCCACAACATGCCGGCGTCGTCATCGCCGATGCGCGGCAGCCACCCGCGATCGTCTGCCATCGCGCGGGCGAACACCGCCAGCCGCTCGACGGCATCGGTGAATCGCAACTCGGCATCGAGATCGCCGGTCTGCCGAGCAGTGAGCAGGGCCAGCAGGTAGAAGTCCAGCGTGTAGCGGTGGTAGTGCGTGGAACGTTCGACGTGGCCGCCGTCGGGCTCGATCTGCCGATCGATCTCCTGCAGCAGAATCGCGCGGCCTTCGTCGAGCCACCGGCCGCTGGCGGCAAGCTCCGGCAGCGCTGTGCCGGCGACGTAGAGCGCCAGCGCCTCGCCAGTGAGATGCGTGTTCGGCGAGAAATAGCGCGACAGATTCTGCTGGACGTGTGTGAGCTGGCGGTCGAGGCCAATCAGGAGATCGAGCAGCCAGGGCTTGTCGTCCATGCCATCGGCACAGCCGTCCGCGAGGATCGCGTGCAATCCCCACAACCAGCTGAGGGACCGGAACCCGAGCTCCAGCATGCTGGCCCAGTTCGCGCCCATCAGCGGCGGATTCGCCGCGAGCCACGACGTCAGGTCGCGGACGATCGCGCGTGCATAACGGCGATCCCCGGTCAGCCAGAGCGCGCGACTGAGCGTCAGCCAGTGCTGCTGGCGGTTCAACTCCCAGATCACCTTGTGATCGCCCCACGCGGGATCGAGATACGGCACGCGCGCCCAGAACTGAAGCGGGACCCGTCGACCATGAACCGGATCCAGATGCCAGTCGATATCACCCGCCGCCGTTCGAAAGTCGAGACCGCGATAGCCGAGCAGATCGAAGCGACCCCCAATCGCATTGGTGGCGCGGCGGGTGGCGTCCGCCTCGGCGCCGACCCAATTCGATTGGATCATCTGTCGAACGCGATCGCGGGCTGCCGGGTCCAGGACGAATCGTGAACGTCTCGTTCGCAGCCACTCGATCAGCCGTTGTTGGGCCCCGATCCAGTCTTCCCGCGCCAGCGCGCCCTGCACGTCGTCGGGCAACGCGGTCAGCGCAAGCGCGCTGGAGATGTCGTGGCGGTCCCATCGCGGGGGCCGCACCTGCGTGGTCAATCGCTGGGCGCCGGTCCGCGCAAACGCACGCAGCCGCCATGCGAGTTCATCTCTGGACCGCCCGCGCACCTGCCGGACCGCGGCGATCATGCCGCCTCCGCGAGTCGCGGGGCACGCGCCGGCTTCAGTGCCGATCGATAGGCGTCGAGCCATTGCGAACGAAGCACGCCCCATTCGTAGCGGACGCACGTGGCATGCGCGGCCCTCGCCAGGTCGCGCGCGCGCCCCGGATTGCCCAGCAGCATCAGCACGTGACTCGCCACCTCCTCATCGTCGTCAGCCGCGGCGAGCAGACCGTGGACACCGTCCTCGAGAATGGCCGGCACGCCGCCGACACGTGTCGCCACCACCGGAAGGCCGCTGGCGAAGGCCTCGATCACCGACGCGGGCATGTTGTCGATCGCCGGCGTCTGCACATAGAGATCAGCCTCTCGATAGAAGCGATGGATCTCCTCCGGCGCGACGACGCCGGTGAACGTCACCTGTCGCAGACCCAGTCGCCGTGCGAGTGCACGCAACTGCGCCTCCTGCGATCCGCCGCCGACGAGTGTGAGCGACGCCTCGGGATAGACCGCCTGCACCCGCGCGAACGCGCGAAGCGTGCACGCCACGTTGTACAGGGGTTCGAAGTTGCGCGTGGACAGGAGGCGCGGACCCAGCGAGTCACGTTCCCGGTACGGGAATCGCGACAGGTCGCAGAGATTGGCCACGATTGTCGCCTGGATATCGAAGCCGGCAAACACGTCGCGCAGGAATGCCGACGGCACGACGTTCAGATCGACCGATCGCAGGACGCGACGGGCGATCGCCGATCGTTGCAGATGGTCGGGCGCTTCCCCACTTCGGTAATTCAGTACCACCGGCTTACCCAACAGCCTCGCCACGAGGACCGCAGGAAGCGGCGCCAGCAGAAACGACGCGTACGATGCGGAGAAGACGTGGACGACGTCGGCGCGCCGAAGTTCCCGCAGCAGCAAGGGCCAGTACAGCAACTGCGTCACGACGGTCCTGACGTACTTGATTCGCAGCAGCCGATCGAACAGCCGCCACGGAACGGGGTTCACCGGGACCAGCCAGGCCGCAACATCCGCGTCGCCACGCCACGCATCGAGCAACCGCTGCGCTTGCACGGCTTGTCCACCCAGGATGCGAAGGGAGGGAGCGACGAACGCTACATTGATTCGAGCCGGTCGCGCTGCGGTGCTCCGGCTGTGACTTTGTTTACCCACTATCGTCCGGTCAGCCACGCGTCGCGGATGAGAAGCAAAGGATCGGCCGAATGTCGCGTGGCACCGCGCTTGCTCATCTGCGCGCAGTGGCTGCCGAGCTCAGGGTCCCCGTCGCTGTCGTGCTCACCAGTTTTGAACCCGGTGGCACCGAGCGGCAGATGACCGAGCTCATTCGACGCCTCGATCCCAAGCGCTTCCGCATACACGTCGCCTGCTTTCGACGCGAAGGCGCGTGGCTGCCGCGAGCGGCGGCGGCAGCGGAAGAGATTGCGGAGTTCCGGGCGCGCAGTTTCAAGTCGGCCGCCATGCTGTCGACGATCCGCGATGTCGCGGCGTGGCTGCGAGCGCGTGACGTCGCGGTTCTTCAGGCGTGCGATCTGGCCGCCAACATCGTCGCGCTGCCGGCAGGGGCGCTGGCGGGTGTGCCGGTGCGAATCGGCGCGCGGCGCGAGCTGGCACCCCCGGACAAAACGCGCGCGCACCTGCTGGTCCAACGACTTGCCTACAGGACGGCGCATCGCATCGTCGCCAATTCGAACGCCGGGGCCGATCGCCTGCGGGACGAAGGCGTGCCGAATCGGAAGATCGCCATCATTCCGAATGGGATCGATCTCTCGGGATATCGGCCGGCGGGCCCTCGGGATCGTCGCCGCATCGTTGCGACGGTCGCGAATCTTCGACCCGAGAAGGGTCATGACGTCCTGCTGCGCGCCGCCGCGCTGGTGCGGCGACAAGTACCGGACATCCGCTTCCGTCTGATTGGCGGCGGCCCGGAGCAGGCGGCGTTACGCGCACTCGCGAACACCCTCAGGGTGGCAGACATCGTCGAGTTCCTTGGACACCGCGAGGACGTCCCGACTCTGCTGGCGGACGCCGACGTATTTGCGTTCCCATCCCGGACCGAAGCGTTTCCCAACGGCCTGATCGAAGCGATGGCCGCTGGCCTGCCGGTGGTGACCAGCGCGGTGGGCGGCATGCTCGAATTGATCGAGCACGATCGCAACGGCCTGCTCGTGCCTGCTGGCGACGAACACGCGCTTGCGGCGGCAATTATCAATGTGATCGGACGCGAGTCGCGGGCGGACGCGTTGGGAGACGCGGCGCGCGCAACGATTGAGAGCCGCTATTCATTCGAGCGGATGGTGGCGTCCTTCACCGATCTCTATTGCACCGAACTGGCGGCACGGGCTCCGAAAGCCATGGCGGAACGACGCCGTCTGGCGGCGGCGCATGCCGCCTCTCATGCGGGCACTCCGGCATCGGCCTCCTGATTATGTGCGGCATCACCGGCAAGCTCTGGTTCGATCCTTCCCGCCCGGTCTCGCGTGACCTGCTCACACGCATGACCGATGTGATCACGCATCGCGGTCCCGATGCGGCGGGCTACTACGTCAACGGCAGCATCGGTCTTGGTCATCGCCGCCTCAGCATCATCGACCTGTCCACGGGCGATCAGCCGGTCGGCAACGAAGACGATTCCGTGCAGGTCGTCTTCAACGGTGAGATTTACAACTTCGCCGATGTCAGGCACATCCTCGAGGCCCGCGGGCATCGGTTCCGGACGCGCACCGACACCGAAGTGATCGTGCACGGCTTCGAGGAGTGGGGCGATCAGTGCGTGGACTACTTCCGGGGCATGTTTGCCTTTGCGCTCTGGGACAACCGGCGTCGCATCCTGCTGCTGGCACGCGACCGCCTCGGCGTCAAGCCGCTGTACTACGCGCTGCTCCAGGATGGAATCGTATTCGGGTCCGAAATCAAGAGCCTGCTCGAGGATCCCGATGTCGATCGCACGTGGAATCCCGAAGCGCTCGATGCCTACCTGACCCTCGGCTACGTCCCGGCACCGCAGACGATCTATGACGCCGTTCGCAAGCTGGACGCCGGCCACACGCTGCAGATTCACGGAAGCACTCCGCAGTTGCGCCAGTACTGGGATCTCCACTTTACCGGCGACGGCGACGCCTCACGTGAGCGCGAGTACCTGGATCGCACCGACGAACTGCTCCACGAGGCCGTCCGGCTGCGCATGATCAGCGACGTCCCACTGGGGGCGTTCTTGTCCGGCGGCATCGACTCGTCGGCGGTCGTCTCGACGATGACGCGGACCACCGACGCGCCGGTGCTGACGATGTCGGTGGGGTTCAATGCGAAGGAGTACGACGAGCTCGAACACGCGCTGACCGTCGCCCGTCATCTCGGTGTCGAAGCGCACAGCCGGGTGGTCGAGCCGGATGCCGAGTCGCTCCTGCCTCGATTGGCGTGGCATCTCGACGAACCGTTCGCGGATTCGTCAGCCGTGCCGACGTACTACGTCTCCGGCGCAGCACGCGAGAAAGTCACGGTCGCGCTCTCCGGCGATGGCGGCGACGAACTGTGGGCCGGTTATGCGCGGCACCGGGTCGATCGCGCGGAAACCCACGCACGCCACTGGCTCGGGCCGCTGGCCACAGCCGCGGGCGTCGTCGGTCGTGCACTGCCGCACACCGTGAAGGGCGCGCGGTCGCTCGGGCATCTGCGCTATCAGCCGTCCGATGCCTACGCGCTCAAGCATGCGTACGACTACTTCGCCGACAGCGATCGTGGCCTGCTGTATTCGGGCGACTTCGCCAGGACCGTCAGCAAGTCCGATCCGTACGCGAAGCTGCGCGAGTACTACGACAACTGTCAATCACCTGATCCGGTCGACCGGGCGCTGTACGTCGACGCCAAGACCTACTTGGCCGACGATGTGCTGATGAAGGTGGACAAGATGAGCATGGCGGTCTCGCTCGAGACGCGGGAGCCGATGCTCGACCACAAACTGCTCGAGTACACCGCCACCATCCCGTCCTCACTGAAGCTGCACAACGGCACCACGAAATACCTGTTGCGCCAGCTTCTTCGACGCCGATTGCCGGCCTCGATTCTCGAGCGTCCCAAGCAGGGGTTCGCGGCGCCGATCGGCACGTGGCTGACCGGCCCGCTGCGGTCGCTGGGCCGGGACCTCCTGTTCGATGGCCGTCTCGCCCAGCGCGGGCTGTTTCGGGACGCAACGCTGCGACGACTCTGGACCGACCACTGCGCCGGTCGCGCCGATCATCGCCATCGTCTCTGGTCGGTGGTGATGCTCGAACTGTGGTTCCGCGAGTTCATCGACGGCGCCGCCGTTCACTCGCAAATCGAAGTCGCGTAGCTCGGTTGCCCGCGCCACGTACCTGGATGGGCAACGTTCTTCCACAGTCCAACGGTTTTCCCATTTCGGGAGGCCATTTTCTTCCCGCATTTGGCGAAAAGCGTGGCACTGCGCTTGCTCAACTGACGCGCCGTGGGCGGCATCATCGGCAAACTCAGCTTTCAGCACGACGAGACGCTTGCCCTTCCGGTCCTGGAACAGATGCTCGGCGCGTTGCGCCACCGTGGCGCGCATGGCAGCGGTATCTACACGGCGCCCGGGATCGCGCTCGGCTGGTGCGGTGAGACCCCGGCGCCCATCAATCGTCCCGTTGTCGCCACCAACGACGCGGGCACCGTTCACGTCATCGCCGACGCGTCGCTGTCGAATGCGTGCTCGCTTCGCCGCGAACTCGAGCAACACGGATATCTGCTGCGCGGCCGCACGGATGCCGACCTGATCGCCCACGCCTACGATCAGTGGGGCGACGCCTGCGTCGAACATCTGCGCGGGCCCTTCACCTGCGCGATCTGGGACAGCGTGCGCGAACGGCTCCTGCTCGCGCGCGACTACATGGGCGTGCGGCCGCTGTTCTTCGCGCTGCTCCATGCGCATGGTGTCGTGTTCGCATCGGAGATCCGCGCGCTGCTGCAGGATCCCGGTGTCGGTCGCGAGTGGTGTCCCGACGCGATCGACGCATACCTGGCACTCGGCTACGTGCCCGCGCCGCTCACCGCGTATCAACGCATCAGCAAAGTCGAACCCGCACAGCGCGTCATCGTTGACGGTCACCGGTTGCACGTCGAACAGTTCTGGGACCTTCCGACACCCGAGGCTTACGCCGACGAAGATCACGTCGTCGACACGCTGTGCGACCGCCTGCGCGCGGCGATTGGCGCTGAACTGAAGGATGAGCGCATCGACGGAACCTTGTATTCCGGCGGCCCCGGGTCGGCCGCGATCCTCGCGTGCGGCGTGCCGGCGGGTTCGCCAGCATCGCCGACGGCCGTCTCTGTGATCGTTGGAGACGACGACGCGGAGGTGGCGCGCAGCTTTGGTACCGCGCAGCACCTCGGGTTCGAACCGCAGATCGAAGCGGCGATTCCCGACGTTGGCGTCATCGCACCGTACCTGGCCGCGCACTTCGACGAGCCGCTCGCCGATCCCGCGGCGATTTCGCTGTACTCGGTCCTGGTTGCCGCGCGGCGTCACGTCGGCGGGGCACTGTCAGGACACGGCGCCTCGGCTCTGTGGGCGGGCTACGCCCGCCATCGCGTCGAACGCGTCGAGACCGCCGTGCGCAACTGGCTCGGACGTCCGCTCAGTACGGTCAGTTCTCTTGCGCATTTGCTCCAGGACTCGATCAAGGGCGCGCGATCGCTGTCCCATCTTGCGATGACGCCTGGAGCGGCGTGCGCGGCGACACATGCGTACGGGTTGTGGGACGACGATTACCGTCGCGCCATCTATACGCGTGGGTTTGCGTGGCAGGTCCGCGAGGCCGACCCTTTCGTTCGTCACGTGGAGCTGTATGCGACGCGATCGACCGACGACCCGCTCGACCGGGCGCTCTATGTGGATGCCCGAACCTGCCTGCCCGACAGCACCCTGGCGATCGCCGAGCGTGCGGCGTTGAGCGCCGGTGTGGAGCTTCGCTTTCCCTACCTTGAACGTGAGCTGGTCGAATTCGCAGCCCGCGTGCCTTCCGCAATCCGCCTCAAGGGCGCGACCGGCATGCATCCGCTGCTTGCTTTGCTCTCGCGATTGGCGCCGCCGGCCGCAATGCCGCCGGCGCCACGCCGGCCGGCCACGCATCCGTGGCTGCCCGCCGCACTGCGTGCGATGGTGCCTCCGATTCTCCTCGAGCCGCGCTTCGACGGTCGCGGCATCGTGTCGCGGCCGGTGCTGCGGCAACTGTGGGAGGAGCACTGCGCCGGCCGGCGCGACCATTCCCACCGCCTGTGGGCATTGCTGATGCTCGAGTTCTGGTTCCGGGACTTCGTCGACGGCGACGCCGCCGATGAACCCGCTGAGTACGCCGTCCTGAGGGCTGCCTGACATGTGTGGCATCGCCGGACTGGTAGCGGCGGATCAGTTGCTGCCCGACGAACCCGCGCGCGCCGAACTGATGCGCGACGTCATGACGCATCGAGGGCCCGACGGCGCCGGTCTGCGGTGCGACGCGCACAGCGCCATCGCCCACCGGCGCCTGAGCATCGTCGATCTCGCGGGTGGTCATCAGCCGCTGGCGAATGAAGACGGGACGATCTGGGTCACGTTCAACGGGGAGATTTACAACCACGCGTCGATCCGGCCCGAGCTGGAAGCATGCGGACACCGGTATCGCACCCGCTCCGACACCGAGACCATCGTTCACGCCTACGAGCAATGGGGTGACGATTGCGTGCACCGGTTCCGGGGCATGTTCGCGTTCGGAATCTGGGATGCGCCGAAGCAGCGGCTGCTGCTGGTCCGCGACCGGCTCGGGGTCAAGCCGCTTTATTGGACGCTCGTGCCGGCGACGGCCGACCGCGGCGAGCGGCTGCTGTTCGCCTCGGAAATCAAGTGTCTGCTCGAGAGCGGCCTGGTCGCGGCCAGGCCCAATCTGACGGCGCTGTCGGAAGTACTGGCGACGCGCTACACCGCCGACACCGGGACGCTGTTCGAAGGCATTCACAAGCTGCTGCCGGGTCATCGTCTCGTCTTCGAACAGGGCCGCGTGTCGATCGCGCAGTACTGGGACGTGCCGCAGGACGGGCCGGACCCGGCGTTCGCGCGGATGCCGGACTCCAATCTCATCGATCGGTTCCGATCGCTGCTGCAGGAATCCGTACGGCTGCGACTGATGGCGGATGTGCCGCTCGGCATGTTCCTGTCCGGAGGCATCGACAGCAGCGCCGTGGCGGCGTTGATGGCGCGCGAGATCGATCGGCCGATCGAAACGTTCTCGGTTGCCTTCGAGGATCGCGCCTTCAGCGAGCTCGAATACGCGAGGCAGGTCGCCCGCGCCGTAGGCGCCAACAGCCACGAGATCGTCATCTCGGATACCGACTTCTTCGGCGCCCTTCCGCGGCTCGTCTGGCACGAGGACGAACCGATTGCACATACGTCCAGCGTGCCATTGCACTTCGTCTCGGCGCTGGCGCGCGAGCACGTGAAGGTCGTCCTCACCGGAGAAGGGAGTGACGAACTGCTCGCGGGTTACGGCAAGTATCCCCGTGCACTGCTCAACTGGAAAGCGGGCGGCTTGTATGAACGCGCCGTCCCGTCACCGCTGCGCGCTGCCGTCGCCTCGGGCGTGGTGCCTCGCCTGCCGGCGCGTCTCCGCCGCTATGCCTCACGCTCGTTCCTCGCGATGCGGCGCGAGCCGGCGGCGATGTTCCTGGACAACTTCGCGGGCGTGTCGCTCGCGCAGCAGCGGCTCCTCATCGATCCGGCAGTCTTCAATGCCGACGCGTACAGACCGTCGCTCGACTACTTCGATCGCGCCAGCGGCACGCTGCTCGGTCGCGTGCTCTATACCGACATCAAGAGCTACCTGGTTGAACTGCTGATGAAGCAGGACCAGATGAGCATGTCGACGTCGATCGAGAGCCGTGTGCCGTTCCTCGACCATCATCTCGTCGAGTTCGCGGCGCGCCTGCCGGATCGAATGAAGCTGTCCGGCTTCACGACGAAACGCGTCCTGCGCGCAGCCGTGCGCGGACTGCTTCCCGAATCGATCCTGACGCGCCCCAAGATGGGGTTTCCAGTTCCGTTCTCGGGCTGGGTCGCAGGTCGCTGGCACTCGGTCGCACGTGAGGTGCTGCTCGATCACCGCACGCGCGAACGGGGCATCGTCAATCCCGGTGGTGTCGAACTGCTGCTGGCCGATCATCGCGCCGGCCGGCGCCGCGGCGGCGACGCGATCTGGGCGTTGATGAACCTCGAACTGTGGTTCCGCACGTTCATCGACGGCGAAGGGATGCAAACGCTGCCGTCGCCCGACACCAGGCGCTCAGTGCCCGGCGTCGGGAATCAGGAAGTGGCGGCGTAACGATGCGGATCCTGTGGCTGAATGCCGGTCTTCTGTTGCCGCTCGACAAGGGCGGCAAGCTGCGCACGTGGCACCTGATGCGTCACCTCGCGAGGCGCCACGACATCACGTATCTCTCCTTCCAGGATCCATCGACGACCGCCGCCGAACGCGACGGCATGCGCGAAGTCTGTTCATCGCTGCACGTCGTCACGCGACACGATCCGGCCAAGGGCAGTCCGGGCTTCTACGCCGATGCGGCAACCCGTGTGTTCGACCGGCTGCCGTATGCCGCAGGGAAATATCGATCGCGCGAGTACCGGCAGACACTCGAGCGGTTATTGCGAACGGAACGATTCGACCTGCTGGTTTGCGATTTCCTCGTGCCGGCGGTGAACATGCCGCGCACGCTGCCCTGCCCGTCGGTCGTGTTCACACACAACGTCGAGGCCGAGATCTGGCGGCGCCACTACGAGCGGCAGCGCGATCCGATCCGGCGATGGCTCTTCAAACGGCAATGGCAGCGGATGTTGCGCTTCGAGGCCGACACGTTGTCGCGTTTCGACCTTGCGCTCGCGGTGTCTGACACCGACCGGACCACACTGCAGGGGCGGTATCCGACGGCGCTGCCGCAGCCGCCATTCGTCGTCGCGACCGGTGTCGACACGACGTTCTTCGCACCGCGTACCACCGGCGAGGTGATGCCGAAGCACCTGGTGTTCACCGGCTCGATGGACTGGATCCCCAACGAAGACGCGATGACGCATTTCTGTCACGACATCCTGCCGCTGATCCGACGCGACGAACCGGACGTGACGATCGCGATCGTTGGCCGGACACCGACACCGGCGGTGCAGCGGCTCGCCGACATCGCCGGTGTGGAGGTCACCGGTCGCGTTGACGATGTCCGTGATTACATCGGGCGCGCGGCGGTGTACGTCGTGCCGATCCGGATCGGCGGCGGCACACGCCTGAAGATCTTCGAAGCCATGAGCATGGGGCGCGCCGTGGTGTCGACCACCGTCGGTGCGGAGGGATTACCGGTGACCGACGGGCGGGACGTGGTCATCGCCGACACGCCCTCCGGCTTCGCGCACAGCGTGGTCGCGCTGCTGCGCGATACGGCACGCCGCGTGCAACTCGAGCAGGCCGCCCGCGATCTCGTGGTGACGCATTACGACTGGTCGGCCGTCGCCGGGCAATTGGAGCACGCGCTTGCCCTCGCCGCTGACGGCAAGCGGACGGCGGAAGCGGCCTAGCGCAAATCTTTTTCGACTCGAGGGTGAGCGACTCATGAGGGTGTCTGTTTTCGGTCTCGGCTACGTCGGCAGCGTCTCCGCCGCCTCGTTTGCGGCGGATGGCCACGAGGTCATCGGCGTCGACGTCAACGCGGAGAAGGTCGCCGCCGTCAACGAAGGTCGCAGTCCCATCGTCGAACCGGGACTCGACGAGCTGCTGCGCCGCGGCGTCGAACGAAAGCGCCTGCGCGCCACCACCAATACCGTGGAGGCGATCAACGGTACCGACCTGTCGTTGATCTGTGTGGGCACACCGAGCCGGAAGAACGGCAGCCTCGATCTCTCGTACCTGGTGCGGGTGTGCGAACAAATCGGCGACGCGCTCAAGGCCAAGTCGAACTACCACGTGGTCGTCGTGCGCAGCACGGTGCTACCCGGCACGACGCACGGTCAGGTGATCCCGGCGCTCGAAGCGCACTCGGGCAAGAAGTACGGTGAGGGCTTTGGCGTCTCGGTCAATCCCGAGTTCCTGCGCGAAGGCACGGCGCTGAAGGACTTCCGTCATCCGCCGCTGACGCTGGTCGGCCACAACCATGCGGCCGATGCCGCACCGACCAAGGCCTTGTACGATCACGTCGAGGCGCCGCTGTACAGCACCAGCATCCGCGTCGCCGAGATGATGAAGTACACGAGCAATACCTGGCACGCCGTCAAGGTGGTGTTCGCCAACGAGATCGGCAACCTGTGCAAGCGCCTCGGCGTCGACAGCCACGAAGTGATGGACATCTTCTGCCGCGACGACAAGCTGAATCTCTCGCCGTACTACCTGAAACCGGGATTCGCGTTCGGCGGCTCCTGTCTGCCCAAGGACGTCCGGGCGCTGCAGTACCGTGCGAAGGAGACCGACCTCGAGCTCCCGATGATCAATGCGGTGCTGCAGAGCAATCATCTGCAGGTCCAGCATGCCGTCGATCGCATCGTCGACACCGGACGCCGGAAAATCGGCTTGTTCGGGTTCAGCTTCAAGGCAGGCACGGACGATCTGCGGGAGTCGCCCATGGTCATCCTCGCCGAGGCGCTCCTCGGCAAGGGCTACCAGTTGTGCATCTACGATCGCAACGTCTCACTGGCGCGCCTCGTCGGGGCCAACAAGACCTATATCAACGAGCAGATCCCGCACCTGTCGCAGCACCTGTGCGAGTCGCTGGACGACGTCATTGCGAGGTCGGAAGTGTTGGTCATCGGGAATCCGGCGGGGGAATTCACGGAGGCCGTCTATCGATGCCGGCCGGATCAACTGGTGATCGATCTGGTCCGCCTGCCGCTGGATTTCAGTCGCGTGAGCGCCCAGTACGACGGCATCTGCTGGTAAGCACCGCGGGCGATGCCAGCGGCCTTCTCGTTCTTCCTCTCCTGGTGGGGCGCGTTGCTGCTGGGGGCGCTCGATACGTCGATGCTGATCTTCGTCCCGTTCGGCGTCGACGCGCTGGTCATATTCCTTGCCGCGCGACGTCACGAGCTGTTCTGGCTGTATCCGCTGCTGGCGACGGTGGGATCCACGGCCGGCGCCGCCGTGACGTTCTGGTTGGGCAAGCAGGCCGGCGAACATGGCCTGGAGCGACTCGTGTCGGGCCGCCGGCTCAAACGGATGCGCGACAAGGTCCACAAGAGCGGCGCCATCGCGATGGCCGTGCCGGCGCTCTTCCCCCCGCCGTTTCCACTCAGCCCGTTCATCCTCACCTGCGGAGCCCTGGAAGTCGAGACCGAGCGCTTCTTCACGGCGTTCAGCGCGATGCGCCTCCTCCGCTTCGGCGGTGAAGCGATCCTCGCGCTGGTCTACGGCCGCGGCATCCTGCGGGTGCTGCAGTCCAATACCTTCCAGCACGTCATCGCTGCCTTCATCGTCATCGCCATCCTCGGCACCGGGATATCGGCAATCCTGTTCTGGCGACAGACGCGCCGGCCGCTGCGACCGGCCTGAACCGGCGCCGACGGCATCCGAGTACGCGGCCGTGTAGAATGCGCCGCGCAAGGAGGCTCCATGTCTGTCGTCGCCGAAGCACCCGCCGTGCGCTCGTCGCTGCGCGGGCCGGCCGTGCTGATTTCGTTGGCCTCACTCGTCGCCCTGGCGTTCTTCGCGGTCGCGGCAGCCCCGTACCTGCTGTCGTCGGAGTACAACGCGGCCCAGTACATGGGGCGTCGGCCGGCCCTGCTGGTCCACATCACATTCGGCACCATCGCCTTGTTCAGCGGACCCGTCCAATTGTGGCTCGGGCTGGCCGAGCGCACGATGACCCTGCATCGCAAGCTCGGGATCGTCTACATGATCGGTGTCACCGGCAGCGCTGCGGCCGCGTACGTCATCGCCCTGCAGCCGAGCGCCGGATGGATATTCGGAACCGGGCTGATGGGACTCGCGACCGCGTGGCTGGTGACGACGACGCTGGCGTTCCTGGCGATCAGGCGACAACTGATCGACCAGCACAAAGAGTGGATGATCCGCAGCTACGTGGTGACGTTCGCGTTCGTCTTCTTCCGCATCGGCTCCGTGACGCTGAAGGCGATGGATCCGGCGAACGAGCTGCAGCAGGTGCAGGCACTGGCCTGGGCCGCGTGGGCACTGCCGCTGCTGGTCACCGAAGCGATCCTGCAGGGACGCAAGATCCTCGCGGTGCGGGTGCCGTAATACGCGGCCACGATCTCACGCCAACGCCAGGGCGGTCTGCGGCGTCTCTGCGGTGTGGCGTGAGGTGCCTTGGTTATCTCACTGCCCGCCAATCCCCCGTCATCGCATACGTTCGCGCGAAGCACTGCTCGGCACGCGCCTCGGCCTCGCGTTGCGCGGTGGCGGAGATGGCGAGGGTCAATTCCGCATCGGCCGGGCATTTCAACCGGGCCTTCCCGTCCGGCGCCGGCAGTGGCGTCGGCCGCGCGAAGTATCGCGCCGCACCGATCTTCACCCATTCCGGCCGGCCGGCGTAGGCGGATGCAGCCATGGCCTGGACCATCGCATTCCGCAGCGTCATCTCGACGCCGTCGCGCTGGGTGAGCAGCGCCGGCGGCGCGAGATCGATCTCCGTCCCGTTCACCGACGCGCTCACCCACCACGGCTTCCCGGTGACCTGACGGAAGTCTTCGACCGTTTCGTGCACGTCGACGGTGACCGGCGCCACGGCGACGCCGAGCACCTTCGCCATCGCCTGCTCGGCGCGCACGGCAATCTGCTGTAACTCGGCCTGATCGGCCCCGCGCAGCGTCACTCCCGATCGAACCGCCGTCCTGCTGGTCGTGGGCGCCGCTGGCGCGACGGCGGTGGACGTGGACTCGCGCCGCGGCGCGGGCGACGTGGCGACACGCGTGTCAGGCCTCCGCACCGGCACGGTGTCGAGCGTGCTGATCTCGAGTCCCGGATAGTAGTGGTCGAGGATCTCCTTCACGCTCTCCCCGCGGCGCGACCGGCGGCCCGCCCCAATCACGCACATCCCGACGCCATGGCCGTAGCCGCGGCCGGTGAAGTGCAGATGACCGCCCTTGCGATCGACGGTGAACGCCGTGCTCTTCAGATCCCGGGAGCTGATGATGGCGCGGAACTGATCCGCGGCGATGACGTCCGGTTCGAAACCCGACAGCCGCAGCGTGGCCACGCGTCCTGAGGAGGTGTGCGAACCGACGCGGACATCCTTCAGGCGAGAGCCCTCGAATCCGCGCTGCCGTAACGCCCGCTGCACGTCCGCCAGCGGCACGTCGAACGTCCACGGCTCGTCAGCGTCATGCACATCGTCTTTGACCGACTTGAGGTACGGGAGCCGCGCGCCCGGCCACACGGCGTCGGCGCTCTCCGAACGGCCACCGCAGGATGCGGAATAGAAAATTTCAGCCGGCGCACCGTGCCACGTCAGGATGCGTCCGGCGGTCGCGAGCGCGGCACGGCGGGTGGCAGCCGTCGACGGACGCGGCACCTGACAGTGCGTGGTGTCGCAGAGGTCGAAGCCGTCGCGTGCGTGACGGCCGGCGTTGAAGATCGCGAACGTACGAATGGCGATCGCCAGCGCCTCGAGCTCGCCCTGCGGCGCATCGCGCTCCGCTTCGCCCGCGAGCACGCGTGAGACATACGTTTCCAGCGGGACATTTGTGACGTGGCTGTCCGTGGACAGCGCACCGAGGGCGATCGTCCGGCCGCTGCCGGCACGTTCGAGATCGACGTCGGTCACCTCGACCTGCGGGGCGGCAATCACCACGACCGAGAACAGGATCGCGAAGAATGCCTTCACTACAGCCTGCGCGTGCACCCGGGCACGCACTTGCACTGGATGATCTGCTCGCCGTCCGTGTAATAGTCGTACGTCAGTTCCTCGCCGGGTTCGATGTTGCGGCCGGCGCGAATCCAGATGTCCTTGCCGACAATCTGGCTGTAGCAATTCGGCTTGCAGGCGTGATTGATGAAGCGGGCGACGTTGCCGCCGACCATCGCGTCGCGAACCCAGCGGCGATTCACCGTGAAGCACCAGATCTCGCCGCGTTTCAGGTACTTCGTCTCCCGCTTGAAGCTTTCCTTGTGGTCGATCAGCTCGCCTTCGTACTTGACGATCCGCGTGTTCTTGTTGATCGGCTCGAGTGCGTAAACGCCATAACCGGAAATCTTCGACTTACGACGGGCAATCCGGGGTAACTGAGGGTCACGAGGCATGCGACCTCAGAATAAACGATAATCAGGGACCACATGAGCCGCACCTCTGTCGGAGCCCGCGAGATCGTTCAGGCCTGGGGACGCATTCTTGCCGGACATCGCCCGAACCTGTCGATCGAGATCACCAAGGAATGTCCGTTGCGCTGCCCCGGCTGCTACGCGTACGGCGACGAGCACCTCGGAGGCGAGGTCACGCTGCGCGGGTTGTCGGACTTCAAGGGCGATGAACTCGTCGAGAAATTCATGGCGATGATCGATCGCCACAAGCCGCTGCACGTGTCGATCGTCGGCGGTGAACCGCTGGTGCGCTACCGCGAGCTCGGCCAGATCCTGCCGCAGCTCTCCGCCCGCGGCGTCCACACACAAGTGGTGACCAGCGCCGTACGGCCGATTCCCCAGGAATGGCGCGCGCTGAACCGTCTCCAGATCGTCGTGTCGATTGACGGTCTGCAGCCGGAGCACGACGTGCGCCGCACGCCGGCCACCTACGATCGCATCCTGAAACATATCCAGGGACATCAGATCACCGTGCACTGCACCGTGACGCGGCAGCAGGTGCGGCGCGACGGCTACCTCGAGGAGTTCCTGAAGTTCTGGCAGCAGAATCCTGATACCAGGCTGATCTGGTTCAGCCTGTATACGCCGCAGATCGGCGAGCTCTCAGCCGAGCGTCTGACCAAGGCCGACCGCGCACGCGTCATCGACGAGATTCGACGGCTCCGACCGATGTTCTCGAAGTTGCAGATGCTCGACGGCATGCTCAACGTCTACGCCACGCCGCCAGAGTCGCCCGACGAGTGCATCTTCGCGCAGACCACCGAGTGTTACTCGTCGGATCTCGAGCGGCGGATCACGCCCTGCCAGCTTGGCGGCAGGCCTGACTGCGAGAACTGCGGCTGCATTGCCAGCGCCGGACTCGAAGCGATTGGCCGGCACAAGCTGAAAGGCGCGATTCCCGTCGGTAAGATCTTCTACGCATCGCTCAAGGTCGGGCAGACCGTCGAACGGCTGCGAGGAGCCGCGTCGCCATCGGTGTGAGCGCGCGTCATCCCCTCCGGGTTGCATTCCTCGGCTGCGGCTTCATTACCGCCGTCCACAGCCGCCATCTCAAGGCCATGCGCGCGGACATCGTCGCCGGCTATGCCAGCCGCGATGTCGCGCGTGCCCGGTTGTACTGCCGCCGGTTCAGCGGTGCGTTTCACCATGGGAGCTACGAGGCGGCCCTCGGCGATCCGCAGATCGAGGCGGTGATCATCGCCGTGCCGCCGGCGCTGCATCGCGAGCTGACGATTCAGGCGCTCGCCGCCGGAAAGCACGTCCTGGTCGAGAAGCCGGCGTTTCCACGGATGGAGGACTACCTGGCGGTGCGCGACGCCCGCGACCGCGCCGGCCGCGTTGTTCTCGTGGCCGAGAACGATCATTACAAGCCGATGGCGGTGACCCTGCGCCGTCTCATCGCCGGCGGCGAGATCGGTGAGATGGTCTTCGCGCAGTTCACGACGATCGCCCATCGCCTGAAGGAGGCCGGCGACTGGCGTAACGACGAAACGATCGCGGGCGGCGACGCGTTCTTCGAGGAGGGCATTCACTGGCTGCATTTCGCCGGCAGCCTCGGTCCCCGCATCGTCGATGTCCAGGGGTTCCGGCCGCTGGTGTCGCGGGCAGGTCCCGACCGGCGGGCCAAGAGCATGATGGTGGCCTTCCGCTACGACAATAGCGCCGTCGGGGCGCTGTTCTACTCTCGCGAGATTCCGTCGTTCTGGCAGGGGCTGCGGCTGTCGAAACTCTTCGGCCGTACCGGCGTCATCACGTTCGAATCGAACGGTGTGTTTCTGATCGTTCGCGGGGGCCGCCTGCCGCGCCTGCTGCTGCCCGGCTTCCGCGACATCCGCGGGTATCGCGCGATGTATCGCGACTTCATCTCGGCGATTCGCACCGGCCGCGCGCCGGAAATGAGCCTCGAACGCGCCATCGAGGATCAGGCGCTGATGGATCGGATCTACGAAACCGCCACCAGCAATCAATACGCTGCGGCGAGTCGCGCAACCGGCGCGACCTCGCCATCGTAGTGTCCGGCTTCTGCCGGACCTGAAGATCGGGTCCTGAGCATTGGATCGCTTCGACATCGTCATCATCGGCAGCGGCGCGGGCGGCGGCACCATGGCCCACGCGCTTGCGCCGACCGGACGCCGCATCCTCGTCATCGAACGCGGCGATTTCGTCCCGCAGGAGGACGAGAACTGGAGCCCGGAAGCAGTCTGGCGGGACCTGCGTTACCGGACGACGGAACAGTGGCTCGACGCCGACGGCACCGCGTTTCCGCCGTACATGCACTACAACGTGGGCGGCAACAGCAAGTTCTGGGGCAGCGTGCTGTATCGGCTGCGTCGCGAGGACTTCGGCGAACTGCGGCACCGTGACGGGATTTCCCCGGCGTGGCCGATCGATTACGAGACGCTCGCGCCGTATTACGACCGCGCCGAACGGCTGTACCAGGTGCACGGTGCGACCGGTGATGACCCGACCGAGCCCGCGCATGCACCGTACCCGAACCTGCCGGTTCCGCACGCGCCTGGCATCGCGCGCCTCGTGGAGCAGTTTCGACACATCGGCCTCCATCCATCACCGCTTCCGCTCGGCCTGATCAACCCAGGTGTCGCCGGCGGCTGCATCCTGTGCCGCACGTGCAACTCGTTTCCCTGCAGGCTGCACGCAAAGAGCGACGCCGACATCTGCTGCGTCCGCCCGGCGCTGCAGCAGCCGACGGTAACGTTGTGGACGAACACCTTCGCCGAGCGGCTGGTGACCGACGGCACGGGCCAGACGATCATCGCCGCCGACGTCAACAAGAATGGCCAGCGGGTCCGCGTCGAGGCACCCTGCTTCGTCGTCTCGTGCGGCGCCGTCAACTCGGCCGCGCTCCTGCTCCGCTCCGCGACCGGCGCGCACCCGAACGGGCTGGCCAACTCCTCCGGGGAGGTCGGACGCAACTACATGGCCCACATCGCGACCATGCTCCAGGGCGTGTCGTGGCGGCGGAATGACGACGGGTTTCAGAAGACGCTGGCGATCAATGATTTCTACCTGCGCGGTCCGGATTCACCCTATCCACTCGGACAGATCCAGTCACAGGGGCGAACCGACGCCCGCATGGCCAAGATCGTCGGCGACACGTGGCACTACAAGGGACTCGCGATGCGCCACATCCCGCTGTGGGCGTATGAAGCGTGGGTGTCGCGCGCCAACGACTGGCTGGTGATGACCGAGGATCTGCCGCGACCGGACAATCGAGTGACACTCACACCAGACGGCCGCATTCAGTTGACCTATCGCGTGACCAACCTGGCGTCACATGAGCAGCTCGTCACGCTGTTGCGCGGCACGCTCGCCCGGCTCGGGTACTGGTCGCCCAGAGTGTTCGCTCACTCGGTCGGCGTCCGCAACACCACGCATCAGTGCGGCACGCTGCGCTTCGGCACCGACCCCCGGACGTCGGTGCTCGACCCCTTCTGCCGCACCCACGATATCGAGAACCTGTTCGTCGTCGATGCGTCGTTCTTCCCGTCGTCAGCAGCGGTCAATCCCGCGCTGACGATCATCGCGCAGGCGCTGCGCGTCGCCGAGCACATTGCTGAAACGCGGTTGGGCCTGTAGCCTGCAACCCATGAGAGTTCGCTCTTTCAGTCACATCGGCCTGACGGTTTCGAGCTTCAATCGATTCGTGCAGTTCTATTCGGAGGTGTTCGGCTGCCGCCTCGTCGGCGTCGCCGATCATCCGGCCGAACGGGTGACGACGTTCTTCGGCATTCCCGGTGGCACGAGCGTGAAGGTCGGATGGGTTCGCGTGCCCGGTGGCGGCATTCTCGAGATTTTCGAATTCGACCCGCAGCAGCCAGCCGAGCGCATTCCGTGGAATCGCGTCGGCCTCACCCACTTCTCGTTCAACGTACGCAACACGCACAAGTGGCACGACTACCTCGCGGCCAGGGGCGTCGAGATCGTGACGACGCCGGAGCGGTCACCCCGCGGTCAATGGTTCTTCTTCGTGCGCGATTTCGACGGAAACCTGATCGAGCTGATCGATCTCGGGTTCATGTACTACGTGCTGGCCCTGGGCGGCGCGTTGGGCGGATGGCTGTTCCGCCGCGGCATGTATCGCGACTATTACACTCGCCCGTAGTGTTCCTGCCGGTCTGACCTTCCGCTGCGCGTCGGACTTTCCGCATGCGGGTCGGACCTTGGCCGCAGGTCGGACCTTGAAGGTCCAACCTCCCCTGGCCCAAACTCGGCCAGCTATTTGCTGTCTACGGCCTCACCTTCGGGATGTGGAATAGAAGCTGTGCCTTATATGGCTGAGGCAACCGCCTTCCGGAGCAGTGGAGGACGTACGTGGAACTGGTCGTTCAACCAGACGACGGAGCGAAGGCGGTCATCGGAGCTGTTGAGGCGGCAAAGCGATCGGTCGACCTCATCATTTTCAGATTCGACCTCAAGCCGCTCGAAAAGGCCATCGAAGCCGCGGTCGGCCGCGGCGTCGCCGTGCGGACCTTGATCGCCAACACGAACAGCGGCGGCGAAAAGGGACTGCGCGAGCTCGAACAGCGCATGCTGCGGGCGGGCGTCGTCGTCAGCCGCACCGGCGGCGATCTCGTGCGCTATCACGGCAAGCTCATGATCATCGACCGCGACGAGGTCTACGTGAACGGCTTCAACTTCACGGCACGCGATCTCAAGAGCCGCAGCTTCGGCCTCGTCTCGCGCGATTCCAGGGTCGTGAAGGAAGCGCTGCGACTGTTCGAGGCTGACGTCCAGCGCGAGGACTTCGAGCCCGACCACGAAGGCATGGTCGTCAGCCCCGAGAACGCCCGCGAGGAACTGGCCACGTTCATCAAGCGGACGAAGAAGTCGCTCGCGATCTGGGATCCGAAGATCACCGACACGCAGATGCTGCGACTGCTGCACCTGCGCAAGAAGGCCGGCGTCGACATCCGGATCATCGGCAAGGTCGGCAAGCGCGGCTCCGACCTGCGCGTACAGAAGATGCCCGGGATACGGCTGCACGTGCGGGCGATGGTGCGCGACGGTGAAGCGGCGTTCGTCGGCAGTCAGAGCCTGCGCGCCCTGGAACTCGACGCGCGCCGCGAAGTCGGTCTGATCACACGGGACGCGAAGGTCGTCAAGCGGATCCTCGAGGTGTTCGAAGCCGACTGGGTCAAGACCGATCTCGGCAAGAAGGAACTCAAGGTGCACGAAAAGGAGCTGGCGCTCAGGGAAGTGGCGTCGTAGCCGTCGCGCCGCGATCCTCGACCGCCATCCAACGCCGGCGACGCGGTCCGTCGTACTCGGATTGCGGCCGGATGATCCGATTGGCCTCGCGCTGCTCACGGACGTGGGCAATCCACCCGGCGATGCGGCTGATCGCGAACGTCGGCGTGAACAGCGCCACGTCGAAGCCGAGACCGTGCAGCAGCAGGGCGGTATAGAACTCCACATTCGTCTGCAGGCGGCGCCCCGGCTTGTATTCCTCGAGGAGCCTGACGGCGGCGGCTTCAACGCTCCGCGCGAGTGCATAGAGCGCCATGTCGCCCGAACGCGTGAAGAGGCGCTCGGCGGCGACGCCGAGGACGTCCGCCCGCGGATCACGCACGCGATAGACACGGTGCCCGAATCCCATCAGCTTCTCGCCCGCCTCGAGTTTCGCCCGCAGCACCGACTCGGCGCGCGACGCATCGCCGATCTCGAACACCATGTCGAGCGCCGGGCCTGGTGCGCCACCGTGCAGCGGACCGGCCAGCGCACCGACCGCGCCGACCGTCGCCGACACGAGATCCGCGCCGGTCGACGCGATCACTCTGGCGGCGAAGGTGGACGCGTTGAGGCCGTGATCGATCACGGTGTTCAGATACGTCTCGAGTGCGCGGACGCGCTCGTCGTCCGGCACTTCGCCCGAAAGCATGTAGAGGAAGTTCGCCGCATGACTCAGGTCGATCCGCGGTTCCACCGGCGGCAGGCCGGCGGACAACCGCCAGAATGCCGCCACGATCGTCGGCGCGCCGGCCAGGATCGCCTGCGGATCGTCTCGGAAAGGCCCATCGCCTCGTCGCAGCCGGTCTTCAGGTCGCCCGTCGCCGACGGCGTCCAGCTGTTCTCGTCGAGGCCGACCTTCAGGCCGGCCTTGATTGATTGCCGGCTCCGATGCACCAGAGGAAGACGGCAGCGTCCCGATCGCCATCCGCAGTGCGGTCATCGGGGTCACACCCGTCCGCGCCGCCTGTTCCAGCAGCATCCTTGTCGCCGGCAGCAGCGCGCGCCGGGCCGCCAGCGAGTGGGTGAACGCGTCGAGCTGCGAAGCCGTCGGCAACTCACCATGCCAGAGCAGCCACGTCGTCTCCTCGAAGCGCGCGTTCGGCGCCAGCTCCGCGAGCGGGAAACCGCCGATGATCAGCTCGCCGCGCTCGCCGTCGACGTCGCTCAGGCGAGTGCGCGCGGCCACCACACCTTCGAGACCTGCCTGCAGCACCATGGCTTCACGCTATGACCACCGTGCTAGGCTGTCAACGTTGATTCAGCAATCAATATGAGCGCGGCTGCCCTCTGGCTCAGCGCCGGCGACGCCTGCCGCCTGCTCGGCGTCAATCGCGCAACCTTGTACGCCTACGTCAGTCGCGGGCGCGTCCGCTCGCAGCCGCAGCCTGGCACGACGCGCGAACGCCGGTACTCACGCGAGGACGTCGAGCGGCTGCGCCGACACACCGCCGCCAGGCGCGATCCCGATCAGGCCTCGAAACAGGCGCTGCAATGGGGCACACCGGTGCTGGAATCGGCCTTGACGCTGATCGATGGCGCGCGGCTGTACTACCGCGGGCACGATGCGCTGAGGCTCGCCCGGACGCGTTCGGTTGCCGAGGTCGCCTCGCTGCTGTGGACGGGACGCTTCGACGTCGCGTGGCCGCGAGTCGCGCAGCTCCGCGTGCCACGCGCCGTAGCCGCGCTGCCGTTCGCACCCCGTACGCAGGCACTGCTGGCCGCCGCGGCGGACCAGGAGGCCGTGGCGCTCGACCTGCGGCCGGAACGCGTCGCCAGAACCGGCTGGCGGATTCTTCACCTGATGACCGCGGCCGCGACGCTCGCGCAGCATCCCGCCGACACCATTGACTCGACGCTCGGACACGCCTGGAAACAACGTGCTGCCGCCGTCGACGTGATCCGCTGCGCCCTGATCCTGCTTGCCGATCACGAGCTGAACGTCTCGTCGTTCACCGCGCGATGCGTCGCCTCCGCCGGCTCACACCCGTACGCCGTGGTCATTGCCGCGATGTCGGCGCTGGAGGGTCCCCGGCACGGAGCCACATCGGCCCGCGTCGAGTCGATGCTCAGATCGCTGCGGCATGCCCGGTCGGCACGAGCGGGCGTCACGGAACGACTGCGTCATGGCGAAGCGCTGGAGGGATTCGGACATCCGCTCTACCGCGACGGTGATCCTCGCGCCGCGGCGCTCCTGGATCTGCTGCAGGAGCACTCCCCGAAGTCACCGGAACTCCCGTTCGTGCGTGATGTCGCAGACGCCGCGTGGACGACCATCGGCGAGCGACCCAACGTCGACTTCGCGCTGGCGGCGCTCGCGCGCATATTGCGCCTGCCGCCGGGCGCACCGCTGATGCTGTTCGCCATCGGCCGCACGATCGGCTGGATCGGACACGCGATCGAACAGTACGGAACCGGTCAGCTCATTCGACCGCGTGCCCAGTACGTCGGCGTCGTGCCGGCCTGAACGGGCAGGCCGACACGCTCACAGGCCGACCTGAAGGTCGGCCTCTACGAAGCACTGGATCGTTATCGCGCCACGGCGTGATGGAGGGCTTCGGCGCGGCGTAAGGCGGCCGAGAGGCTCGGGACGATGTTGTCGTCGCCCAGGTGCCGGTGGAACTCGGCCTTCTTCATCATCTTCGCGGGCTGTGGCAGCGCGCCGCAGACGATCAGCGTCTTGCCGGCCGCGTGCAAGGCGTCAGCGACGTCCTGAATCGCCTTCAGGCCGGTCGCATCGATGGCCGGCATGTAGCGGAGCCGCAGGATGACGATCGCCGGCAGGTCGTGCACGCGCGACACCGCTGCCGAAAGCCTGTCGGTAGCGCCGAACAGGAACGGTCCGACGATCTTGAAGAGCGCCACGTAGTCCGGAATGTGTTTGTCGTGCAGGGCGTGCTCCTGGGCCCGGCGCATGTACTCACGCGTCACGCGTGACACCGTCGTCGTCACCGCCACGCGCCGGATGAAGAGCAGCGCGGCCAGAATCATCCCGGTCTCGACGGCAACGGTCAGGTCGGCGACGACGGTGAGCAGAAAGGTCGTCAGCCACACCAGTCGATCGGTCCAGCCCTGTCGCCACAGTTCCGGGATCTCGCGCCACTCGCCCATGTTGTAGGCCACCACCATCAGAATCGACGCGAGTACGGCCATCGGGACGAGCGCCGCCAGCTTCGAGGCCACGAGCAGAATCACCAGCAGGGTAACGGCGTGGACCATGCCCGCGATCGGCGTCCGCGCGCCGGAGCGCACGTTGGTGGCCGTGCGTGCGATCGCGCCGGTCGCCGGCAGGCCGCCGAACAGCGGCGATACGAGGTTGGCAATGCCCTGCGCGAACAGTTCCACGTTGGAGTTGTGGCGCGTCCCGCTCATCCGATCCGACACCACCGCCGACAACAGCGACTCGATCGCGCCGAGCATGGCAATCGTCAGCGTCGGCGAAATCAGCGTCAGCACGAGATCGGGCCGGAAGTGCGGCAGCGTGATCGGCGGAAGACTCGATGGAATTCCCCCGAAACGCGCGCCGATGGTCTCCAGCGGAAGATGCCCGGCGGCGACGACGATCGTGCCGGCGACGAGTGCAACGATGTAGCCGGGAACCCGCGGCACCAGCCGGTTCCAGATCAGGATCAGCAGCAGCACGGCAAGGGCGACGACGGTCGTCGGCACCGAGGCGTCGTGAACGTGGCGCCCCAGTACCTCGAGCCGGCCGATGAACTCACCCGGGATCGCTTCGGTGGTCCTGATCCCGAACAGGTCCTTCAACTGGGTGCTCGCGATCACCAGCGCGATCCCGTTGGTGAAGCCGATGACGACGGGCCGCGGAATGAACCGCACCGCGGTCCCGGTGCCGGTCAGCCCCATCACCACAAGGACGCCGCCGGCCATCATCGTCGACATGAACAGGCCGTCGATGCCGTACTTGGCGATGATGCTCGCCACGATGACGACGAACGCGCCGGTCGGCCCGCCGATTTGAACGGCCGATCCACCGAGCGCGGAGATCACGAATCCCGCGACGACTGCCGTGTAGATCCCAGCCTCGGGCGACATGCCCGACGAGATGGCAAACGCCATCGCCAGCGGGAGGGCGACCAGGCCGACGGTGACGCCGGCGAGAACGTCCCGGACGAACAGCTGTGCCGAATAGTCGCCGAGCGCGCGAATGGAATACGGAAGGGGACGTTCAGACATTGTTCCAGAGCCAGGCGGCACCGCGGACGCCGCTCGCGTCGCCGTGCGCCGCGCGTACGAGTCGCGTCCGCACGTCTTCCCGGCGCGTGCCGGCGGGTGCGTCGCCGGAGCCGGAGGCGGATGCGAAGACGAAGCCGGCCCAGTAGCGCGGGACGTTGTCGTACAGCCGAAGGATGTTCGACAGTCCGCCTCCCAGGACGATCACGTCCGGATCGAGCACGTTGATGATCGAGGCGAGCGCGCGAGCCATGCGCCGCTCGTAGCGCACGAGCGCGGCCTCCGCACCCGTCTCGCCTGCCTGCGCACGCTGCACGATGTCCTCGGCGGCGATGCCTCTATCGCCGTAATCCCGCGCCAGTCCGGGCCCGGAGAGGAACGTTTCGATGCAACCGCTCTTCCCGCAATAGCACGGCGGTCCTGGCCATTCGTCCGGCTCCGGCCATGGCATCGGATTATGTCCCCACTCGCCGGCGATGCCGTGTGGACCCACAAGAGTCCTTCCCCGGACGGCGATGCCTGCACCGGTACCGGTACCGACGATGGCGCCGAAGACGACGGTGGCACCGGCAGCGGCGCCGTCGACCGCTTCGGATATTGCAAAGCAATTCGCGTCGTTGGCGATCCGGACCTCACGCCCGAGCGCGCGGGCAAGGTCGTCCTGCAGCGGACGGCCGATCAGCCAGACGGAGTTGGCGTTCTTGACGAGGCCGGTCTGCGGCGAAAGAGTGCCGGGAATTCCGACCCCGACCGTCCCGCGGCTGCCGGTTGTTGTTTCCAGATCTGTCACGAGGCCGACGATAGCGTTCACAGTTGCCTGGTAGTCGCTGCGCGGGGTCGCCAGCCGCCTCCGCGCCACCTGCAGGCCATCGCGCAGCGCCACGCCTTCGATCTTCGAACCGCCGAGGTCGATACCGATGTTCACAGCCAGCGCGACCCTGCGGCCACGGACGGGCGAGCGTCTTGCTTTCCGCCGTCGGACTGAACAGCAGGAGGGCACGTGGGACTCATTGGCGGAAAACTCGGGTATTGGTTGCTGATGAAGATTTGCCCGGGCGGTGAAACAGGCTACCTCAGCGGGGCGGCCTACGCCAACAAGAGCAAGCTGGCCGTGCTCTTCGGCGAGCAGTTCTTCGAGGACATCCAGGATCGAACCGTCATCGATTTCGGCTGCGGTACCGGCGGCGAGTCCGTCGAGATGGCGCAGCGCGGCGCGCGCCGCGTGATCGGCGTCGACATCCGCGAGTCGTACCTCGACACGGCACGGCTGCATGCCCACGTCCATGGCGTCGACGATCGGTGCATCTTCACGGCGAAGCCGGCCGAGCCGGCGGACATCATCGTGTCGCTCGATTCGTTCGAGCACTTCGACGACCCGGCGCACATTCTCCGGATCATGGATAGCTATCTCGCGCCGGGCGGCCGTGTGATTGCCACGTTCGGACCCACGTGGTACCACCCGCTTGGTGGCCACCTGTTCTCGGTGTTCCCGTGGGCGCACCTGCTGTTCACGGAGCGGGCCCTGCTCCGCTGGCGCAAGTCATTCAAGCCGGGTCAGACCGCGACGTGCATCACCGAGTGCGGCTTGAACAAGATCACGATCCGACGGTTCCAGCGCATCATTGCCGACAGTCCATTTCGCTTCGCGCGCTTCGAGACGAAGCCGATTCGCGGCATCCGGTTGTTCAAGACCGCGCCCTTCCGCGAGTTCGGCACCGCGATCGTCCGCTGCACGCTCGTACGCGCGAACGAGCCCGCCACGCCTGCGGTTGCCGCGTAGCGCGGCTGCCGAAAATGCGGCCACGACGATCACGGCGGGCCGCGACGGTCACAGCGTGGTTCGCTGCTCTCGCCGGCGCTCCAGATTCCTCGTCACCGCCGTGAACGTGACCGTCGTCGTGTCTCTGTCTTCGCCAGCCTAGTGAGTGACGATCACGCCTTCCGACTCAGTGGACTGCTGATCGCAATCGTGCGCGGCACAGAACGCCTTCAGATCCTCGTCGACCATTTGCCGCGCTTCCGCTTCCGCATGTTCGTGGCGGGCGTCTTTCACCTTCTGGATCGCTGACATGATCGCCGGCAGCACGTCGACGCTGACCAGCGGCGGCGTGATGCCGGCGACCGGCGCCGGCCGCGACGTGTGCTCCTGCGCGAGTTCGCGACGGATCACCTGCAGCGGCGTTTCCACGGGCCACTCTCCTTCGGTGCTCGTCTTGAACCGTGGTGTATCAGCAACAGGCGGGAGTGGCGGAATCTCAATCGACGGGCGCTTGAGCCCGTCGCTGACGTGTTCAGGATCGACCGGGGGTGTATCGGCGGACCCAAGCTCCTGCGCCATCGCCAGGGACACGGGCGTCAGCTGGAGGAGACAGAGAAGGACCGCGACCCGCCGCACATGCAATTAGACGTCCCCGCCGCAGCCCGGGCCGGAAGAGTTCGCAGGATTCGGAATTCGGAATGCAGATGCGGACAAGCTGACGGCTACGATGAGAGCGCGGTCCGAATTCTGAATTCTGCATTCTGCATTCGAAGCCCGCATTCCAAGACTAACGACTGACGGCAAGACGTGCCCCGAGCCCGACGAACACGGCCCCCGTCGCTCGCTTGAGCCATACACCGGTCGAGCCATGTTCGCGCAGCCGGCGGCTCATCGTCGCAGCACCCCACACGAGCACGAGGCACCAGAGCGTGCCGTTGAAGATGAAGATCGCGCCGAGCGCGAGGAACGAGAGGACGCGCGAGCCATGTGCGGGATCGACGAACTGCGGCAGGAACGCCATGAAGAACAGCGCGACCTTCGGGTTCAGCACGTTGGTGAGAAGACCCGAGCGGTACACGTCGATATCCGACTCGCTCGCGCGCCGCGCGACGCCTTCAACCCGTGGCGCTGACGCGGCCGGCCCCGGCTTCAGCGGCGCCCGCGCCTCGATCATCATCTTCACCCCGAGATACATCAGATACGCCGCGCCCGCGAGCTTGACGACGGTGAACGCCATCGCTGACGTCGCCAGGATTGCCGACAGGCCGAACGCCGCCGCAAGCGTGTGAATGACGCTTCCCGAACTGATCCCGAGCACCGACAGCAACCCGGCCCGCCTGCCTTGCGACAGCGTGCGACCGACGATGAACAGCGTGTCCTGACCGGGAGTCAGATTGAGCAGCAGGCCGCTGACAATGAACAGCAGCAGGTGGTGCACACCAATCATGGCGCCGACAGTCTACGGCACACGCGTCAGGGGACGATCGCGATTGGCGCGCTCCAGAAGCCGGCCTTGCCGCTGAGAGGGTCGATGACCGTGACCTGACAGTCGTACTTGCCGGAAGGCACCTGGTCCACCGGTATCGCGAAGCGGATCGGCACCGGCTTCGACGTGCGGTCAAGTTCAGCACGGGCTTCCACCGGGCTCGTCTCGAACACGTTCACACCGTCGCGATACAAGGTCGCGAACGCCACGAGCGGCTGCGGCGACTCCGCGTACTGTTCGTAGGCTTCCAGGTAGACGTAGATGTCGCGCGACGCACTGAACACGCGCGTCACGCTTGGCATCAGCTTCTGTCCACCCTCGATCAGCGGGTGACCGATGCTCTGTTTGTCGGCGGTCTTCACGCTGTAGAGCGCCTCGTTCACCGGCAGGCGCTGGCTGCCGAGGACAACCGTGCTGAGCGGCAGGCGCGTCGGTTCACGATTCAGGTTCGGGATCGTGAACGGCGCCTGATAGGTGCCGATGCGTCCGACTTCGCTGTCGCGGATGAGGAATTTCATCACGTACCTCCCGGGCAACAGGGTGAAGCCGGTTTCGTACTGAATTGGATGTGCGGCGAGTTGCTCCGCCTTCTCGTCGGTCAGCGGGACCTCGAGCCGATCGCGCATGTTGCGTTGCGTCGCGCCGAAGTTGTCCTTCACTTCGACCAGCACGTCGAGCGTCATACGGCGGCCGCCGCGCCGCTGCGCCAGCTTCAGCTCACTCGACGGAATCTTCGCGGCAATGGGGACGAAATACTCCGAGCCACTGAGCTTGAAGTAGTTCAACTCCATCGCGATTGGAATGTCGGTGATCGGATCCTCGAGCATCAGCGCCTCTTCGAGTTGCCGCTCCCGCTCGATCGCGTTCTGCTTCGCCCACTCCTTGTCGGCGTAATAGCCGGGGCGATACGTCAGTTCGGCCTTCAACATCTGATCCGTCAGCTTCACCACGACGCGGCGATAGCGGCCGTCTTTCGCATCATGGGTGCTGTAGAAGCCGAGAATGTAGTAACTCGCCTGCGCGTCGGCCGCCTGCTTCACGCCAACCGACAGATCGTTGTAGTCGATCAGCGCCTTCCCTCCCGTGTCCTTCGCCAGCGACAGCAACGCGTCCTGCGACTGCTGAAACCGTGTGATTGCCTGCCGCGCGAGCGTGCCGTTGAACATGCCGATGCCGCCGGGCGAACGCTGGCTGGCGTTGCCGAGCGGTGCGCGCGCCACGAGTCCCCGCGCATCGACCGGGAAGATCTGCACGTTGGCGCGGATGGCGGCATTGGTCGTCGCCCGCATCTGCGCGATGTTGTCGGTACCACGCGGCTGGAAGCTGCTGGTAAAGAAGACCAGCGACTTCTGCTCGGGCAGCGGCCGCAGCAGCGTCACCGCCGTCTGCAGCGCGGCCAGCTTACGGTCGGTCCCGAACACATTGAACTCCTCATCGTCCTGACCAAATGCGGAGCTGAAGTCGGCGAAGTCCGCCTGGCCGTCGCCATCCGCGTCGACGCCATTCGCCAGGATGTCGATGACAGTGCTCAGCTTCTCGCGGTCGTCGGTGAAGTCCTGCTTCACACGAACAGCGCCGCCCGAGTAGGTCATGACCGCCACGAGATCAGCGCGTGTCATCTGCGTATTGAGATACGCGAGCGCCCCATTGAACATCCGCTGCTGGTTGGGACCTGGCGGGTCGGACAGGTCGAAGAGCAGGATGATCAACCGGCGATTGCGGAACCGCTCGTCGCCCGACGCGGGAACGTTGATCCCCGGCTGAACGATCGGATCGATCACGGCCGAAGACACAGGGATCGGCTTCCCGGTGTCGGTCAGCTGCAGTGCAAGCGCCGGCAGCCGTGAAGGGTCATCGAGTCGTTGGTACTGCACGAAGGCAATGTCCTGCGGCTGGCCGTCTTCGCTGAGGAGGAAGTCCTTTGCGGTCAGCCCCTCGATCGGTGAACCGTCGGGATGTTTCACGGAGACGGTGGTGAGGATCAGGCGCGTCGACGCGCGGAACGTCGGCGTCTGCGATGCAGCGTCACCAGCTTGCGGCCGGGGGCCCGCCTCCAGGCCCGCTCCTATGACGGCGACAAGAACAAGCACCAGCGGCAGTACCGGTCCGCTTGCCGCCAACCGCCAGCCGCCAGCCACCGGCCGACCAGCACTCAAAACCGCACCCGCAGGCTCGTGCGCACCTTGCGCATATCGTTGACGCGATTCGGCAAGCCGAATTCCGGACTGGTGATCAACATGTTGACGCTGGCGTAGGTCACGCGATTGAGCACGTTGGTTGCGTCGATACGCCAGTCGAAGCTGACGCGCGCGTTGACGCGAAAGGTTCGCGCGACGCTGGCGTTGAGCGAAAGGGTCCGCGGTCCCGTAATCGAATTGCGTTTGGCGTTTCCCCACTCGCCCGGCGCCGGGGCAGCAAAGGCCCGCGGGTTCGCATATCCGTCCCCCGTCCGCGTGTTCGGGACATCGGTCACGTCCGGCCGCAGCGATCCGATGATGCCGGTGCCGGAAACCGGTGCGAAGTACACGGGCGTCAACGGCAGACCGCTGCCGGTGCTGAGCGTCCCGCTGAACGTCCAGTCCTTCAGCAGGCGACCCTTCCAACCGTCGATCAGCGTCCCGCCCCGCATCCCGGCGCCGGTCGTATGCTCGATGGACATCGTCAGCAGATGCCGCTGATCGAAATTCGATCGCGAATATTCGGCTTCCGGATCCAGCCAGTTCTGCATCAGCACGGCGCCATCGAGGGTTGCGCCGCCGAACGCCGCCGCGTTATCCATCGAGCGCGACAGCGTGTACGTGGCGGTCGACGTGAAGCCGCCACTCAACCGGCGGCGGACCTCGAATGTCGCGGCCTGGCGATTGGAGCGGCCGCCCGACGTGAGATAGCGATATCCGGACGGACACGCGGGGCACGGGTTCACCGCTCCCGCCGGGTACGTATTCGGCAACGACATCTGCATCAGGTGTGTGCCGTGCGTGCCCTGGTAGCTGACGGTCGTCGTCAGTGAGCCCGGGAAGTCGCGCTGAATCGATGCGTCCCATGTGTGCGCCGTGGGAACTCGGAATGCCGGATCGACGGCAAACGTACCCGCGGCGCCGGCACCGGCAGGGACGAATCCGTTCGCCAACGTCAACGGCACGTCCGGCGTGCTCGCGATGTTGAACGTGGTGGACAGCGGCGGTTGTATGGCGAGCAGCGAGGCGATCGGCTGATAGACGTTGGGCGTGCGATAGATGCCGTAGCCAGCGTGCACGACGACCGATGACCCGAGGCGCGGCCGCCAGGCAAACCCGACTCTGGGTTCGAGGCCGCGCCGATCGGGCCGCACCAATCCGCTCGCCACGTGCGACTCACCCACCGGCGACTCGTACTCCCACCGCACTCCGTAGGTCAGCGTGAGATTCGATCGCGCGCGCCAGTCGTCGGTGACGTATGCCGCCGTCATATTGCCGCGGTACCCCTTCAGGCCACTGCCGAACGCGATCGCACTCGTCTGCGGCAGGCCAAGAAGAAAGTCCGCGATATCTATGCCGGTTGCCGTGCCGGTAAAGCCGAACGTGCCCCTGGGATCTTCCTGGCCGAACGTGTGGTTGGCTCGCGGGCGGAATTCGCCACCGAAGCCGAACGTGTGGAGGCCATGCGTGTGGGTCATATCCGTGGCGAGCGCGTGCACGTGCTCGGTGGCCGAGGTGAAGCGGCCATCGGTCAGCGACGCCACGTCGCTCGCAAAGGTGAGCGTCGGCGGTCCCCAGTTGCGTGGGTCCTGGTCATTGCCGGAAATCCCCGCCTTGCCGGAGACGTTGAGACGATTGGCGAAAAATGGCGCGCTCTCAGAGGCATTCCGAGTGAAACCATACCGTGCGGTCACTGTGGTATTCCGTGACCGCGTCCACGTCCACGTGCCTTGCGCATCGAGCACGGATGCTGATCGCGTGTCGGTGAAGCCGAAGAGCGATGTCGAGTTCGCGCCGCTCCGCTGATACGCGCCGGCGACGCCAACGACGTGCCGGCTATTCACCCGGTACGACGCTCTGGCGCGTGCGGAGTCCTGCCGGGTGTCGCCGATCAGTGGCGCCTGGTAGTTGAAGCGGCCGATTGCCGATGGATCCGCCTGCGGGTAGTACGCCAGCAGCGCCAGGGCCTGCGGACTGAGACGATCGGCCGGGATCGTGTTCAGGGCGAACGGCTGACCGGTGATCGGATCGATCACGCGGACGGGATTGCCACGCGCGTCCATCGTCTGCGAGAAGTCGCCGGCGCGCTCACGATCCGTCGGCACACGCGCCGACTGCATATTCGCCGTCGTCGCGGACGACCCTTGATAACCGATCGTCAGCGTGATCGGATTGCGAAGCCACGGGAGCCGCACCTGGGACTCGAACGTGCCGAGCAACTGCAGATCCGTGTACGAGGGCGATGCCGTCTCGGCGCCGGTCAGAGAAAACGGTCGTGCATCCCACGCCGAGTTCCCGAGTTGCAATCCGAGTGCGTAGGAACGCTGCGTCGGCAGCCGCGGCCGGTTGTTGCCGATGCCACGCGGCAGCGCAAACGGCGTGGACGCGCCGTTATTCAAGCTCCCGTTGATCAACATCCCATCGGCGGCGCCGATGCCGTCGGGACCGATCAACGTCGCGAGATCGACGGTGGGCGCGCGACCTGCCTTCGCCGTCGTCTCGACCTGCTTTGACGAGAACTGCAGCGGCGCTCTTGGAAACGTCCCAGGGGCAGACTGCACCGGCGGATCCGCCTTCGCGAGGTCGTCGAGCGATTGGACGACCAGCGGCGTCGGTGCCGCGTCCTGATCCGATGGAATCTCGATCTGTCGTTGGACCGGCGCGAACCCGAGCATCTCGATCGTCACGGTCCACGCGCCGTCGATCAGATCGATCA
>DATJEU010000042.1:0-129955 GCA_035496255.1 Vicinamibacterales bacterium | reverse complement strand
GCCTTGGTGAGCCATTACCTCACCAACTAGCTAATCGGACGCGGGCCCCTCATCAAGCGCCAGGTCTTACGATCCCCGGCTTTGATCTCCGCCTGTTCAAAGGCGGGATGTTATGCGGTATTAGCGTCCCTTTCGGGACGTTATCCCCCACTCGAAGGTAGGTCACCCACGTGTTACTCACCCGTTCGCCACTCAGTTTCCCCTTGCGGGGAAACCGCGTTCGACTTGCATGTGTTAGGCACGCCGCCAGCGTTGATTCTGAGCCAGGATCAAACTCTCATGTTAAAAAGGCTGCTCCCCCTTCGACTCACCCGCTTGCGCAGGCTCGCTCAGGGTTGGCAACTTTTAACGCGATCGCCTGTTGACTTGGCTCTTGCGTTGTTTGTCTTACTTTGTGTTGGTAAGCAGTCCATCCACCTCCGCACCTGACGGCGCTTCGGCAAGATGCTGCTCGCTGACACTCGACGGGCTATCTAACCCACTTCCAAAGGAAGTGACTTAGATGCTTGTTGTGCTTGCACGCACTATCTAGTTTTCAAAGAACCGGAACTCGAGTTGGCGTCGCGTCGCCGCGGCCGCCTCCTCGGCGTCCCCACTTGATCGGCCGTTTCCGTCCGTTTTGGGGGAACCTTCCAAGGTTACTACCGCCTCAGAACCACGTCAAGCATTTTTCGTCACCGCCATCACAGTGCAGAGCACCAGTTGGCTTTGACGCCTTGGCTTGGGGACCGTGGGTGAAGGGGAGCACCTCGGCTGTCCGCCTCCCAGTATCGACTGGGCATCCGGGTTTGGCGCCCGTCAGGCGAACTTTTCAATCTTATGAGAGACCCTGAGGCCTGTCAAGCAGCGCATCCGGTTCGCTCTCAGCGGCCCAACGCGCGGATAGGCATTCTACGGGCTAAGGAGCCGCAGATCAACCCCGCCGGCACTCTAGATTTCGCTGATACGGACCAGATGATTCTGCTTCGCCCCCTTCCGCAGAACGAAGAGTCGTCCTTCGATCGCATCCGCGAGCGTCACTCGCGCGCGCTCGTCGGTCACGCGACGGTTGTTCACGTAAATACCGCCGCCCTTGATCAACCGCACGGCTTCTCCTTTCGAGGCGGTGAGTCCGCTGCCGCTCACCAACTCGCTCACGGCGACGCCGCCATCGCGAAGAGCCGTCACCGGCACGCTCGAGGAGGGCACATCGTCAAACACCGCGAGCACATCGTCGGCTGGCACCGCGGCCAGATCGTCACCGAAGAGCACCTGCGACGCACGTTCAGCGCGCATGACGGCGGCGTCACCATGCACGAGCGACGTCACCTGCCGCGCGAGGGCGCGTTGCGCTTCACGTAGTTCAGGCTTCTGCGCGCTGGTCTGCGCAATCGCGTCGATCGCCGCCTGGTCGAGAAAGGTGAAGAACTTCAGATACCGGATCGCATCCGCATCTTCGGTGTTGAGCCAGAACTGATAGAAGCGAAATGGAGACGTGAGCTGCGGATCGAGCCAGATCGTTCCCGCTTCCGTCTTGCCGAACTTCGTTCCCGACGATGTCGTGATCAGCGGGAGAACGAGCCCGTGCGCCTTGCCGCCGCGCACGCGGCGAATCAGGTCCATGCCCGCAACGATGTTGCCCCACTGATCGCTGCCGCCCATCTGCAACGTGCAGCCGAACCGGTCGAACAACACCAGAAAGTCGTACGCCTGCAGCAGCGAGTAACTGAACTCGGTGTACGTGATCCCCTCGTCGCTCTCCATGCGGCGACGCACCGACTCTTTCCCGACCATGACGTTGATGGTGAAGTGCTTGCCGACATCGCGCATGAAGTCGATCGCGCTCAACTTCGTGAGCCACTCCGCGTTGTTCACGAGACGCGCCGGCGCAGACGTACTGTCGAAGTCAAGAAATCGCGCGAGCTGGCCGCGAATCCCGGCGACGTTTCGTTCCACCTGGTCGAGCGTGAGGAGCTGTCGCTCGACCGTCTTGCCGCTGGGATCGCCGATGAGACCGGTTCCGCCGCCGACGACGGCGATGGGACAGTGGCCGGCGCGCTGCAGATGCGCGAGCGCCATGATGACGAGCAGGTTGCCGACGTGCAGACTCGCTGCGGTGGGATCGAAGCCGATGTAGCCGGTTACCTGTGCGGCAGTGAACGCGGCGCGCACGCCCTCGGTTCCGTCATACACGAGGCCGCGCCACGCCAACTCGCCATACAGGTCCATCAGTCGCTACTATACAACCCAGGCATGGGCCTCTCCCGACGCGCAGCGCTCAAGGGCGTGCTGGCAACGGCCGTCGGCGCAGCCACGGGCGCCGGTATTTACGGCGTCGGCTACGAACGCCACCACCTCGGCATCACCGAAGCCGATCTTCCGGTCTCCGGCCTGCCGCCGTCACTCGACGGTCTGAGGATCGGCTTTCTCACCGACATTCATCACAGCCGCATGGTGCCGGCTGACGACGTCGCGCAAGCCGTCGCGCTCACGCTCAGCATGACCACGGACTTGATCGTGCTCGGCGGCGACTACGTGACGTGGGGAGAACGCGGCTACGTCGGTCCGGTCGCGGAGCTGCTGAAGCCGCTGCACGCGCCGAACGGCGTCTTTGCGATCCTCGGCAACCATGACGACGATCGCGACATGCCCGCGGCGCTGGCGCGCAACGGCTTCACCGTCCTCAAGGATCAGACGACGCGACTCTCGGTCCGCGGCGAAACGATCAATCTGATCGGCATCCGTTTCTGGACACGGAAGGCGTCGGAAATCGTGCGCCTGGTGCGGCGCTCCTCTGAGGCCGCGATCCTGCTCGCACACGACCCACGGCGGCTCACCGAGGCGGCCGCGCTCGACATCCCCGCAGTCCTCTCGGGCCATACACATGGCGGCCAGGTCGTCATTCCTGGCATCGGCGCGATCGCCCGCCGCAACTTTCCCGTGGTCGCCGGCCTGGGCAGCCGTGACAACAGCTCGATCTTCGTGAGCCGCGGCGTGGGCACCGTGTACGTTCCGGTGCGCATCAACTGTCCGCCCGAAGTCGCCGTCGTCACACTGCGGCGGCGATCGCAGATTTAGCGCCGGAAGCAGCGGCCTTCGATGCGCCACCCGCCGTCGAGCATCACCTGCACTGCCTCAGGATAGGCGCGGTGTTCCTCGACGAGAATCCTGGCGGCGAGGGTGTCGCGCGTGTCGTCGTCGCGCACCGGCACGCTGTGCTGCAGGACGATCGGACCCGAGTCGAGGCCGGCGTCGACGAGATGCACGGTCACTCCGCTGACCTTGACGCCATGTTCGAGCGCCTGGCGCTGCGCGTCGATGCCCGGGAATGCGGGCAGCAGCGACGGGTGAATATTCAGGATCGCATTGGGAAACGCGTCGAGCAGCGGCGTGCCGGCGATGCGCATGAAGCCAGCGAGACAGACGAGCCGAACATCCCGGGCGGTCAGTTCACGCGCGAGCGCGCGGTCGTAATCCTCGCGGACCGGCCAGCCACGATGACTGATCGACAGCGCCTCGAGGCCGGCGGCCCTGGCGCGATCGAGCCCCGCGGCCTTTGGATCGCTGGAGATGACGACGGCGATCGTCGCGTGCAGCCGGCGCTCGGCGATAGCATCGATAAGAGCCTGAAGGTTGCTGCCACGACCAGAGATCAGCACGCCGATCCGCCGGTTGTTGGTCGGATCGTTCACGGCAGATTCGTGTAGCTGACGGACGGCGGCTCACCGGGCACGATTTCACCGATGACACGGGCATCGCGACCGCCGCGCGCCGCGAGTTCACCCATCAACGGCTCGGCCTGGTCCCTGGCGGTGACGCAGATCAGCCCGATGCCCATGTTGAAGGTCCGCATCATGTCGCCGACGGGCACCTTGCCCGCGTCCTGCAGCCAGGAAAACACCGGGGGAATCGGCCACGCGCTGACATCGACGACAGCGGCAGTGCCATGCGGGAGTACTCGCGGCAGGTTGTCCGTGATCCCCCCGCCGGTGATGTGCGCCATTCCCTTGATCCGCCGCGCGTCGAGGAGCGGACCAATCGCCGGCAAGTACGAGCGATGCGGCTGAAGCAGGACCTCGCCGATCGTACGGCCGAGTTCGGCGACCTGGCTGTCGACACGTAGTCGCAGTTGATCGAACACAATGCGCCGCGCCAGCGAATATCCGTTGGTGTGAAGGCCGGACGACGGAATGCCGACGAGGACGTCTCCGACGGCGATCGTGCGCCCGGTAATCAGGCGCTCGCGATCGACTACGCCAACGATGAACCCGGCGAGATCGTACTCGCCGTCGTTGTACATCCCGGGCATCTCGGCGGTTTCGCCGCCGAGCAGCGCGCAGTTGTTGTCGCGGCACGCGGATGCCATGCCACCGACGATCGCTTCAGCCACTGCCGGCAGCAGTCGACCGGTCGCGAGGTAGTCGAGAAAGAAGAGCGGCTCCGCCCCCTGGACCAGGATGTCGTTGACGCAGTGGTTGACGAGATCGAGGCCGACCGTGTCATGGCGGTTGGCCATGAACGCGACCTTGAGTTTCGTGCCGACGCCGTCGGCGCTCGAAACGAGTACCGGATCCTTGAACCGTCCGGGCTCGAGGCGAAAGAGCCCGCCGAACGATCCGATGTCGGATAACACCCCTGAGGTGAACGTCGATCGTGCCAGGCCGCGAATGCGGCGGACCGTTTCGTTGCCGGCGTCGATGTCGACGCCAGATTCCTTGTAGTCCATCAGAATTCGAGTCGCTGGAGGAGAGTGGACATCAGCGCGCGCGTTGGCGAGTCCTCGGCGGCTTGCCAGTACATCGCGCGTGTCGCGGCATAGAACTGTTCTTCGCCGAAGTCCTCTTCGAGCGTATCGAAGCCATCCTTCAGCAGGGCAATCGCGGCGGGACGTGACGCCTCGGGCGCGCTGTCCAGCCACTCGAGGACAGCGGCCGGGCGCCGCACGGCCAGCGTCGAGAACGCGATGGCCACGTCCTCGTGCAGCGCGGGCAGCCGGGTGGCGAGATCGAGGAGCGCCCGCAGCGCGGTCGCGTTGCCGGCTTCGGCGATCGCACCCAGACCGTTGATCGCCGCGCGCACCGCGACTGGACGTGCACTTGCGGACGTAGCGCCGGCGCTGAGCGCAGCGATCGCGGCCTCGCAGTCCCTTCCGGCCAGGCACGTCGCCGCTCGAACGGCGTGCTGGACCTCCGGCGCAGTGCTCTTGACCGCCGCCAGGACCGCATCGGCCTTCGCCCCCCCGATCCGTCCGATCGCCAGCACGGCATCCACCTGCAACGGGCCGTCGTTGGCGGTGACCGGAGCGATCGCATCGGCGGCATACCCGGCATGATGCCGGCCCAGCGTGTCGATGACGGCGCTGCGGAACAAATCCAGGCCGCGCCCGACTTCGCCGACCAGTGCGCGCTGGACTGCCGGCTCCTGATCGACCGCTGCCAGCGCGTCGATCAGCGCCGGCCTGACGAACTCCGCCACTTCGGTCTGCAACGCGGCGAGGAGCACGGGGGCGAGCCTCGGATCCGGATGTTGCTCGAGCCACTTGTAGGCGCTCGCGCGCAACCGGTCGTTCCGATCCTTCAGCAGGTCAGGCACCAGTGCCGGCGTGCCGCGATCGTTGAATGCCGTGAGGAGAATGAACGCGCGGTTGCGGACGTACTCGTCGGGATGATGCCGCACCGCGTCGGCGAGCGCGGGCACGACCTCGGCCGCTGGCGCGCGACGCAACTGACGCGCCGCATTCATGCGGGTCGGAAACTCGAGCGAGGACAGGTTCGCGATCAGGGGTTTGAGATTCGCCGGAGGAGTGGCGCTTGCCTGCGCGAGCACGGGTCGCGCGCCGACCGCCATCAATGCGGCGACGAGACTGCCGCACAGCACGTGCGCGGCTCGAAGCGATCGGCGTCTACGCACGGCGTCAGCCGACGACAGGATCGGTTTCGAGAACGGAGAGCGGAATGATCGAAGTGGCACTGACCGGTTCGGCGTTGAACTTGAGCGCCTGCTGCAGATATGCATCCCTGTCCTGTGGGAACGCCACAGGATACTTCCCGGTGTAGCACGACGTGCAGTAGCGCGTCTTGCCGTCCGGCACCGCGCCGGTCAGGCCGTCGAGGCTCAAATAGGCCACGCTGTCCGCGTCGAGATACTTGCGAATCTCGTCGAGCGTGTGCGTGGCGGCGATCAACTCCGAGGTGCGCGGCGTATCGACGCCGTAGAAACAGGGAGAGATCGTCGGCGGACAACTGATGCGCATGTGCACTTCCTTCGCACCGGCGCTGCGGACCATCCGCACGATCTTCCGGCTCGTGGTGCCGCGAACGATCGAATCATCCACGAGCACGACGCGCTTGCCCTCCAGAATGCTCCGCACTGGATTCAGCTTCACCTTGACGGCGAAATGCCGAATCATCTGCTGCGGCTGGATGAAGGTGCGTCCAACGTAGTGATTCCGGATCAGCCCCATGCGCAGGGGAATGCCGGCGGCCTCCGAATAGCCGATTGCGGCACAGACGCCGGAGTCGGGAATCGGGACGACGACGTCCGCGTCGACACCCGACTCACGCGCGAGGCGGCGGCCGAACTCCGTCCGGATCTCGTTGACGCTCTCGCCGAACACGAAACTGTCCGGGCGCGAAAAGTACACGTGTTCGAAGATGCACTGCGACGCTTTCGCCGACGCAAACGGCTTGATCGAGCGGACACCGTGGGCCGTCACGATCACGACCTCACCAGGTTCGACGTCGCGCTCGTAGGTCGCGCCGATGAGATCCATGGCGCACGTCTCCGAGCACATCACCCACGCCTCACCGCCGGGGTGCGAGAGCCTGCCGAGCGCGAGCGGCCGGAACCCGTGCGGGTCGCGGACACCGATCAGTCGATCCTTGGTCATCGCGACGAACGAAAAGGCCCCTCGTCCCTGCTGGATGGCCTCCACGAACGCCCCTTCGGCGTTCTCCGCCTGCGACCGGGCGAACAGGTGGACGATGACTTCGGTGTCGGAACTCGATTGAAAGATCGCGCCGGAGCTGACCAGCGTGTCGCGCAGCTCGTTGGCGTTGACGAGATTGCCGTTGTGGCAGACCGCGAGCTGGCCGTGTTTGCTGTCCACGACGAATGGCTGGGCGTTTTCGATCCGGCTCTCACCGGCGGTGGAATAGCGGACGTGCCCAATCGCGAGATGACCGGGCAGGGCGGTCAGCTTGTCGTGGTCAAAGGCGTCGTTGACCTGACCCATCGCTTTCGACAGGCGAATGCGTTCGCCAGTCGACGTAGCGATACCCGCGCTCTCCTGCCCGCGATGCTGCAAGGCATAGAGGCCGAAGTAGGTCAGGTTTGCGGCTTCCGGGTGCCCAAAGATGCCGAACACCCCACACTCTTCCCTGAACTTGTCGACCATGTTCTGAGGTGAGCTCATAGTGTACGGCCTCGTCAGGCGATGGCGCGTTGTTTTTCGAAGAACGACTCGATCGACGTCGACCACAGATGCTCGAGCTCGACCAGCGGTGCGTCGATCACCGACCGGCCGTCGATGCTCATGCGCACGGCTCCGCCGCCGACAGTTCCGATCGCCGCCGCCGGCACTCCGGCCTTGCGCGCGAGCGCCAGCAGTTCAGCGGCCTGCTGAGCACGAACTGACACCACCACGCGAGATGCGGACTCACCGAACAGCGTGACCACGTCGCCGAAATGACCGGCCTCCAGTCCGGGCACGTCAATCGACGCGCCAAGACCCGTGTCGAAGCAGCTTTCCGCAATCGTGATGGCCAGGCCCCCTTCGGCGCAATCGTGCGCCGAGCGGATCAGTCCCGACGCGGCCCCCTCGACGAGCAGTCGCTGCAACGCCGCTTCCCGTTCGAGATCGAGCGCGGGTGGGACGCCTCGAATCAAGCCGTGCACGACGTGCAGATATTCGCTGCCACCGAGCTCCGCGCGACTCTCGCCCAGGAGCACGATGACCTCGCCCGCCTCGCGGAACGCGCGCCGGACGACGCGGTCCGCGTTTTCAATCAAACCGACCACACCCAGCACCGGCGTCGGCAGCACGGCGCTGCCATCGGTTTCGTTGTACAGGCTGACGTTACCGCCGGTGATCGGTATGTCGAGCGCGCGACAGGCGGCACCCATGCCTTCAACCGCCTTTGCGAACTGCCACATGATCTCGGGCTTCTGCGGGTTGCCGAAGTTCAGGCAGTTGGTGGCACCGATGGGCAGGCCGCCGGCGCAGGCGACATTGCGCGACGCCTCGGCCACGGCAAGCTGTGCACCACGATAAGGATCGAGATAGACAAAGCGGCCGTTGCAATCAGTCGACAGTGCCAGGGCGCGATGTGTTTCTTTGACTCGTACCACACCGGCACCCATCCCGGGCACCACCAGCGTGTTGGTGCGTACCATGTGGTCGTACTGCCGGTAGACCCACCGCTTGCTCGCAACATTCGGTGCCGCCAGCAACGCGCGCAACGCGTCGCGCGCCACGAGCGGTTGACCGAGCGAGTCGAGTGAGAGCCGTCGCGCCTCGCGCAGGTATGCGGGCTCCTGCATCGGCCGTCGATAGACGGGCGCTTCGTCGGTGAGACAGGGATTCGGGATCTCGGCCACGACTTCGCCGCGATCCTTCACGCGCATCTTGCCGTCGGTCGTGACCTGGCCGATGTGCACCGCGTGCAGGTCCCACTTCTCGAAGATGCGTTCGACGTCGTGCTCGCGCCCTTTCTTGACCACAAGGAGCATGCGCTCCTGCGACTCGGAGAGCATGATTTCGTACGGCGTCATGCCGGTTTCGCGCTGCGGCACGTTCGCCACGTCGATCTCGACGCCGGCACCGCCGCGCGATCCCATCTCGCAGGTCGAACACGTCAACCCCGCGGCACCCATGTCCTGGATGCCGACGAGCGCATCGGTCTGCATGACCTCGAGGCACGCCTCGAGGAGCAGCTTTTCCATGAAGGGATCGCCGACCTGCACCGCGGGTCGCTTCTCTTCCAGCTTCTCGTCGAATTCCGCCGACGCCATCGTCGCGCCGTGAATACCGTCGCGGCCGGTCTTGGCGCCAACGTAGTAGACAGGATTTCCGGCGCCCGATGCCGTGCCCTTGATGATGTCGTCGGCCCTGGAAATACCGAGGCAGAACACGTTGACCAGCGGGTTGCCGGTGTAGCTGTCGTCGAACCCGATTTCGCCGCCGACCGTGGGAATGCCGATGCTGTTGCCGTAACCGGCGATTCCGGCGACCACGCCCGAGACGGTCCGGCGGACGAGCGGGTCCTCGAGGGACCCGAAACGCAGCGAGTTCAACAGCGCGATCGGCCGCGCACCCATCGTGAAGATGTCGCGGATGATGCCGCCGACGCCGGTGGCGGCGCCCTGATACGGTTCGATGAACGACGGATGGTTGTGCGACTCGATCTTGAAGACCGCGGCGTAGCCGTCACCGATGTCGACCGCGCCGGCGTTTTCACCGGGACCCTGCAGGACGCGGCGTCCCGTGGTCGGCAGTGTTTTCAGGTGAACGCGCGAGCTCTTGTAGCTGCAATGCTCGCTCCACATCACGGAGAAGATGCCCAGCTCGGTGAACGTCGGCTCGCGGCCGAGCATCTCGACGATGCGGTTGTATTCGTCGCGGGTGAGGCCGTGGCGCTCGAGGACCTGGTCGTCCATGGTCATCGCGCGCTCGCGAACGCTCCGTGCGAGAGCGCCTTCAGCACCGACTCGAACAGCACCAGGCCATCGGCGCTGCCGACCGCGAGCTCGCAAGCCCGTTCCGGATGCGGCATCAGGCCGACGACGTTGCGTGTCTCGTTGCAGATCCCGGCGATGTTGTTGAGCGAGCCGTTCGGATTGGCTGCCGGCGTTACATCGCCGCTGACCGTCGCATAGCGGAAGATGACCTGGCGATTGTGCTCGAGACGATCGACGACGTCGGGCTCGGCGTAATAGTTGCCCTCGCCATGCGCGATCGGGATCCGCAGGACCTGCCCGGGTGCGCACGCGGCAGTAAAGGGCGTATCCGTCTGCTCGACGCGCACGTAGACGTGCTCACAACGGAACTGCAGCACGGTGTTGCGCAGCATCGCCCCGGGCAACATCCCCGCCTCCAATAGCACCTGGAAGCCATTGCAGATGCCGAGCACCGGTCCGCCGCCTGCCGCGAACCGCTGCACTTCCTGCATGATCGGCGAGAACCGCGCGATCGCGCCGGTGCGCAGGTAATCGCCGTGCGCAAACCCGCCGGGAAGAACGACCACGTCCGCGCCCTTGAGGCTGGTGTCCTTGTGCCAGATCAACTCGGCGTCCTGGCCGAGCACGTGCTGCGCGGCGTAGTAGGCGTCGTGATCGCAGTTGGATCCGGGAAAAACGACGACGGCGAATTTCATTGGCTGTCGACCTCGATCCGGTAGCTCTCGATCACCGGGTTCGCGAGCAGCTTGCCTGCGGCCTCACCGGCGAGCCGCTTCGCTTCGTCCGCCGACCCTGCGTCGATGTCGAGCTCGAAGTACTTGCCCTGCCTCACGTTCTTCACGGAGCTGTAGCCGAGCGTGTGGAGTGCCTCGGCGACGGTCGTGCCCTGCGGATCGAAGACCGACGGCTTGAGAGTGACGAAGACGCGCGCGCGCATCAGGCAGGTACCTCGGTGAACACCCGATCAAAGATGTGATCGACGTGCTTGAGCTGGTCCTTGAGATCGAACGCACGCTCGATGTCGGCGGGCGGCAACACGTTCGTGACCTCCGTATCCGCCAGCAACAGTGACTTGAAGTCCGTCTTCTCGTGGAACGAGCGCATCGCGTTCCGCTGCACCCACTCGTACGCCTGCTCGCGCGACACGCCGCGGCGGGCCAGTTCCAGCAGCACCGTCCCGGAAAACACGACGCCACGCGATCGATTCAGGTTCTCGAGCATACGGTCCGGATACACGACCATGCCGTCGACGACCCGCGTCATCCGGCGCAGCATGTGATCGAGCACGATGAAGCTGTCGGGGAGGATGACGCGCTCGACCGAGGAGTGCGAGATGTCGCGTTCGTGCCAGAGCGCGTTGTTCTCCATCGCCGCCGTGGCGTTGCCCCGCAGCAGACGCGCCAGGCCGACGATCTGCTCGCAGACGATGGGATTCCGTTTGTGCGGCATCGCCGACGATCCCTTCTGTCCCTTTGCGAAGGGTTCTTCGACTTCACCGATCTCGGTCTTCTGCAACCCGCGAATCTCGAGCGCGAACTTCTCGAGCGACGATCCCGTGATCGCAATCGCGGCCAGCAGCTCCGAGTGACGATCGCGCTGGATCACCTGCGACGAGACCGGCGCCGCGGCAAGACCGAGCTGCCGGCAGGCGTCGGCTTCGACCGACGGCGGCAGGTGCGCGAACGTGCCGACCGCACCCGAGAGCTGACCGACGGCCACGGCCTCCCGCGCGCGCCGCAACCGCGTCACGTCTCGCATCAGTTCCGCGTACCAGAGCGCCAGCTTGAGACCGAACGTCATCGGCTCGGCGTGGACGCCGTGGGTCCGGCCGATCATCGGCGTGCGCCGATGCTCATCAGCGCGCCGCTGCACCGCCTGCATCAGCTCGTCGATCTGCTGCAGCAGAAGGTCGCACGCTTCGCGCATCTGAATGGCCTGCGCGGTGTCGATGACGTCGGAAGAGGTGAGGCCGAAGTGGAGCCAGCGGGCAGAAGGACCCACGTGCTCGGCAACCGACGTCGTGAAGGCGATGACATCGTGCTGCGTCACCTTCTCGATTTCGTCGATTCGCGCGATGTCGAACGCGCCCTTGTCTCGGATATCCCGCGCCGCGTCTGCGGGCACGATCCCGGCGCGGGCCATCGCCTCGACCGCGGCAATCTCCACCTGCAGCCAGGTTTCGTATTTCCGCTGGTCGCTCCAGATGCGACCCATCTCGGGATTCGTGTAACGCGGGATCATCAGCCGAGCGACAGTCGTTCCTTTGGCAGATCGAGGCCACCGACGGCGCCGAGCACGGTTGCGCCCAGCGCCCCGTCCGCGAACAGATCGCGCGCCACCCGCTGAATGTCATTGGCGGTGACGCGTTCGACGCCTTCCAGCGTCTCGTCGAGACCGAATTGCCGGTCGAAGTAGATTTCCTGGCGCGCGAGGTGAGACATCCGCGAGGAGGTCGACTCGAGGTTCAGCATCAGGCTGCCCTTCAGATGATCCTTCGCGCGCCGCAGTTCCGACTCCGGCATCGCCTCGTCCTTCATCCGCCGCAACTCGGCGATGACGACGTCGATCACCTCGGTGACGGCATTGTTCGCGCAGCCGGCATAAATCGTCATCGACCCGGCGTCGCGATACGCGCTGAGACCGCTGAAGACGGCATACGCCAGGCCACGCTTCTCGCGGACGTTCTGGAACAGGCGTGAGCTCATCGAGCCGCCGAGCACGGTGTTCATCACGTAGCTCGAATAACGATCCGCATGATCCTGGCGGTAGCTCGCCGCGCCGAGACAGAGATGACTCTGCTCCAGCTCCTTGTTGCGGATGATGATGCGCGGAAAGACCTGCGGCGGCGCTTCTGCAATCGGCTCCGTCGTCGTTGGCAGCCCTTCGAATGCGCGCATCGCCAGATCGCGCACCTGCTCGTGCGTGATGTTGCCGACCGCCGCGATGATCAGGTTGGGCGCGGTGTACGAGGTGACGAAGTACTTCCGGAGAACGTCCTGACTCAGCGCCTCGACCGTCTCGCGCGTGCCCAGAATCGGGCGGCCGAGCGGGTGATTTTCCCAGAAGTTTTCGGTGAACAGCTCGTGGACGAGATCATCCGGCGTGTCTTCCACCATCTTGATCTCTTCGAGCACCACCTTCTTCTCGCGCTCGATATCGTCCGGCGTGAACGCCGGGTGCATGACGATGTCCGAGAGCACATCGACCGCCAGGGGCAGGTGCTCGTCGAGCACCTTGATGTAATAGCTCGCGTACTCTTTGGCCGTGAACGCGTCCATCTGCCCGCCGATCGAATCGATCGTCTGCGCGATGTCCTCGGCGCTGCGGGTGGCCGTTCCCTTGAACAGCATGTGCTCGACGAAATGGGCGATGCCGCTGCGCTCCTGCGGTTCGTGGCGGGAACCGCGGGCGAGCCACACGCCGATGCTCACGGAACGCACGTGCGGCATCCGCTCCGTGAGAAGGCGGAGCCCATTCGGAAGGACGTCGCGGACGATGGCAGACTGAGTCACAGGAAACCGGGGCGAAGCGGGCTAACCTGTTGATAAACAGGCAATTAGAAGAACGTGCGCATCATATCATGAATGCCCCTTGCTAGAATCGAGTGCTCGCATCTCACACAAAATGCGAGACATAGCCATGACCCCTCGACCTGATCCGGCGGCACTCGAGCTGACCCAGCTCGAAGACGCGCTCGCGGCGCGCGGGATCCAGCGCTATCACGCGCGCCAGCTCTACCGCTGGATCTTCAAACGCGGCGTCAGCGATTTCGACCTGATGACGGATCTGTCGAAGTCGTTGCGCGCGCGCCTCACCGAAGAGTTCGCTATCGCCACGCCGCAGGTGGTGAAGGACGAGTCGTCCGTCGACGGCACTCGAAAACTGGTGCTGCAGCTGGCGGATGATCGGCGGATCGAATCGGTGTTCATACCAGACACGCCGTCGATGACGTTCTGCATTTCGACTCAAGTCGGATGCGCGATGTCGTGCGGCTTCTGCCTCACCGGCAAGATGGGTCTGGTGCGCAATCTGACCGCGGGAGAGATCGCCGGGCAGGTGCGGGTACTCGCGGGCGCGACCGGGATGCTGGACGTGCCGTTCAATATCGTGCTGATGGGTATGGGCGAGCCGCTGCACAACTACGAGAACACCATGACGGCGCTGCGGATCCTCAACAGCGAGCATGGGCTCGCCATATCGCCGCGCCGGATTACGCTGTCGACGGTTGGCATCGTCCCCGCGCTGGAACGGCTCGCACAGGAACCGTTCATGCCAAACCTCGCGATCTCGTTGCACGCGACGACAGAGGAGCAGCGCACGCAACTGGTGCCACCGAACCGGAAGTACCCGCTGGCGGAAATCATCGACACCTGCCGCCGGTTCCCGCTGAAGAAGCGCAGCCGCATCACGTTCGAGTACGTCCTGCTTGCCGGTGTCAACGACACGCCCGATGACGCCCGTCGACTGGTGCAGCTCCTGTCGGGCATTCGGTCAAAGGTCAACCTGATCCCACTGAACCCTGCTCCCGGCATTCCATTCGAGCGGCCCTCCGACGAACGCGTCGATCGCTTCGCGCAGATCCTCGCGGATCGGCACCTGACGGTGTCAGTGCGCAAGAGCCGCGGCCGTGATATTCGCGCCGCGTGCGGGCAATTGATCGTCGAAGGCGGCACGAAGAAGACTGCGGCGCAGCAGATGGCGTTGCTGCTGCGTTGATCTCGCGGCACCTCGCGGTGGCGGTTCTCGCGGCGGCGTTTTGCGCGATCTATCTGCCGGACATCGGCCACGGCTTCGTTCGCGACGACTTTCACTGGATTCGCGTGGGCGTCATTGCGTCACGCGATGATCTGACCGGTCTGCTGTTCAGAGACGTGGGCTTCTATCGTCCCGTCGTGCTCGCGTCCTTCAGCGTCAACTACGCCTTCTTCGGTCTTCACGCGTTTCCGTACGCGCTGACGAATCTGCTTCTGCTGGCCGCATGTGCGTGGCTGGTCGCTCGATTGAGCGCGGCGCTTGGCCTGGGGCCGCTGGCAGCCACGGTGACGGCGGCTGCATGGTGCTTCAACTTCCACGCCGTCAACATGGCGCTCCTCTGGATCAGCGGGCGAACCGCGCTGCTGTTGACGCTGTTCTCATTGCTGGCGGTCCTCGCCGCCATGAGGCGACGCTGGTGGTTGACGGCCACGTTCTGCGTCCTGGCCATGCTGTCGAAGGAAGAAGCGGTCGTGCTGCCGTTCTTCATGATCTGGGCATCGTCCGCACACACGAAGAGCGATCATCACGGGAACGTGCTGCGCGGCAGTTGGCCGGTGTGGCTGGCGCTCGTCGTGTATCTGGTCCTCCGCGTCAACAGCGGAGCATTTTGGCCGGGCAGCGCGCCCTGGTATTACCGGTTCACGCTTGTGCCGTCGGAGATGCTTCGCAACGCGTTCGAGTATCTCGATCGTTCGACGTCGTTTGCCGCCGCACTTGCGCTGTTCGTGACGATCGCGTCCCGGGAGAGGCCGCGATTCACCGTCGACCATCGGCGCATATTCGTCTTCGCCGGCGCCTGGACGATCAGCAGCTTCGCGATCACCTTGTTCCTTCCGGTGCGGTCGGATCTGTACGCGCTGGCACCGTCGATCGGACCGGCGCTGGCGTGCGGGGCCATCGTCGACGCGCTCGAACGGAGCCGCGCGATCCGGCTGCACCGAACGCTTGCGGTACTGCTGCTGTTCCCGATCGTGCTGTGGCCGGTCTACCGTGAGCGAAACGTGCGATGGGTACGGCCGGCGGATCTGTCGACTCGTCTTCTGGCCGACCCCGCCGCACTCGCCAATGCCACGCCCGATGAAATCGATGACGCCTTCGCCGGACTACTGCCGGACGCGCAGGCCCTTGTTACAGGGCCACCGTAATCCATTCGTTGCGCGCGTGGTGCGCATCGAGTCCTACCTTGATGTAGTTGTCGGTCACCGCCGACCAGCCGTCGTCAACGGTCAGCGCCCGACGCGTGGTGCCGGACTGCGCGGCCCGGAATCGCCGCGACAGCGTCGCGCCGATGGAGCGCAGTTCGCCGCCACGGGCACGAATCGTCACACCGTCGACCTTGCGCGTCATCCTGGACGCCTCCGTGCCCGGACGATCGGAATACGGAAAGACATGAACATGCGAGAGCGGAAGGTCGGCGAGCAGGGACCGCGTCTCTTCGAAGTGCGCGTTCTGTTCGCCCGGGAAGCCGGCGATGACGTCGGTGCCGATCGATGCGTGCGGCATGTGCGTGGCGATGCGTTCGACGAGCGCGCGATAGAAGCGCGCGGTGTACGGGCGCCGCATCAAGGCGAGCATGTCGTCGGATCCGTGTTGCAGGGGCAGATGAAAGTGAGGGGCGAGTCGCGGAGAGCCGGCGATCAGCTCCACGATCGCCGGCGTGCAATCCATCGGCTCGAGAGAGCTGATTCGAAACAGCACGTCTGCGGGCCAGGCGGACAGACGGCGGATCAGGACCTCGAGCGACGTCTCTCCCCGGCTGAAGCCGGGCCGGGCGGCGGTTTGCGTAGCGCCCGGCTTCAGCCGGGCCGCGGCAAGGTCGCGACCGTACGACCCGAGATGCACGCCGGTCAGGACGATTTCCTTGTAGCCCGATGCGACCGCGTGCTCGAGATCCCCGAGCACGTCATCGAGGGCGCGGGATCGGCCAGCGCCGCGCGTTTTCGGGATGATGCAGTAGCTGCACTGCTCGTCGCAGCCGGTCTGGACTCGCAGCGTGAACGCCGTGCGGCCGCCGACGCCGGGCTCGAGCGAGGCGCCGCACGGCCCGTCACCCGGCCCGAACCGCGAGTCCGCATCGAACAGATCGCCGATGATGGTGTCCTTGCGGTCGTTGCGCACCACGTGCGCGACGTTTGGCAGCGCGCGCAGTTCGTCCGGCCGCCGCGTCGCGTAGCAACCGGTCACCACCACCTTGATGCCGGGATTCGAGCGAACGATCCGCCGGATCGTCTGGCGGGCGCCTTGATCGGCGGTACACGTGACGGAGCACGTGTTGACGATCAGCAGATCCGCGTCTTCCGGCGAAGCGTTCGTCGCGCCGCGTGCACGCAGGTCACCTTCGATCGCGAGCGAATCGGCCTGATTGACGCGGCAGCCGAAGGTGACGACCGAATATTTCACGAGCGCGCCAGCGCCTTTTGACCGATATCGCGCCGATACTGCATGCCGTCGAACCGGATGTGCGAAGCGGCGGCATACGCCACCTCGATCGCCTCGCGATGCGTGGGTCCGCTGCCGACCACCGTCAACACGCGCCCGCCGTTGCTGACGATCTGGCCGTCGCGCTTCGCCGTCCCGGCATGAAACACCATGGCGTTCGGGACCGCCGCAGCAGCGTCGAGCCCGGTGATCCGCCGCCCGTTGTCGGATGATTCCGGATATCCCGCCGAGGCGATGACAACACCGACATGTGGCCGATCCCGGAATTTTGCCGCCCGCTGTGGTAACACCCCCGTGGCGGCAGCGCCAAGCAGCCACGAAAGGTCTTCGTCGAGCATCGGCAATACGACCTGCGCCTCGGGATCGCCGAAGCGCACGTTGAACTCGATGACTTTGGGACCCGAGGGCGTGATCATCAGGCCAACATAGAGGAACCCTCGGAACGGGGCGCCCTCGGCCTTCATACCGGTGAGCACGGGCCTGACGATCTCGTCGAGCACGCGCTGCTCCATCGCCGGCGTGATCACGGGGCTCGGCGAAAACGCACCCATGCCGCCGGTGTTGGGACCCTGATCGTTGTCGAAGATCCGCTTGTGATCCTGGGCGGACGAAAGCGAGACGACGCGGGTACCGTCCGCCAGGACGAAATACGACGCCTCCTCGCCGGCGAGGAACTCCTCGATGACCACCCGGTTCCCCGCATCGCCGAAGCGGCGATCGACCATCGCCTCGCGCACGGCCGCTTCCGCGGTGGCACGGTCTTCGGCGATGACCACGCCCTTGCCGGCGGCGAGCCCGTCGGCTTTCAGCACCACCGGGTATCCGAACTCGCCCTTGCCGATTGCGGCCAGCGCCGCGTCGGCGGAATCGCAGACCACGTATTTCGCCGTCGGCACGCCATGGCGGGCCATGAAGTCCTTGGCGAACGACTTGCTCGATTCGAGCGCCGCTGCCGCCTTCGTGGGACCGACGATCGCCAGATGCTTCGACAAGAACAGATCGACGACGCCCAGACTGAGGGGGACTTCAGGGCCAACCACCGTCAGATCCACCTGCTCGCGGCTGGCAATCGCAAGCAACTCTGACGGATTAGCGACATCGGCGGGAAGGCACCGCGCGACTGCCGCAATCCCGGGATTGCCGGGCGCGCACAGGACTTCTTCGACGTCCTTCTCGCGGACAAGCTTCGACGCCATCGCGTGCTCACGCGCGCCGCCGCCGATGACCAGAATCTTCATGGAAGGAGTGTGAGCGCAGTTTGTGTGCAACCGACCGGGTTCCGGCCGCCAGCGGGGGTGTTATTTCGTTGACGTGGCGCTGGGTTGCGCCTAGAATCCGCGCCTGCCTGTGATAGCCTAGCATATTCGCCACTTTTCGAGCGTGTACGTAGGGGATCCGGCATCGAGCCGGTCCGGCAGATACAGGAGCCACCAGGCTGGTGAGGGGGTGTTACAGGCGTGGCTGAAGTCAAGATTCAGGAAGGCGAGTCCATCGAGAGCGCCCTCCGCCGCTTCAAGCGCAAGGTTCAGCAGGAAGACATCATCAAGGACATCAAGAAGCACTCTTTCTATCTGAAACCGGGCGACAAGCGCCGTGCGAAACAGGCATTGGCGCGGAAGCGTAATCGCAAGAAGCTCCGGCGCGAGTCGGAGTAGCGCCAGCGAACACTGGAGCAAGCCTCCGGCGGAGAGCCGGAGGCCAAGTAAGGGACCCTGGGAACGACACGACTCATTGGGGAACGACGGCCTAGGAACAACGGGCTGAGGCATCAGATCAGCAGGGTGGATCAGCAGGGTGGCGACCGATGGAGTTCCAGGACAAGGCGTTGACATGCGTGGACTGCGGGTCCGAATTCATCTGGACCGCGGGTGAACAGCTCTTTTTCGCCGACAAGCAGTTCAAGAACGAGCCGAAGCGCTGCAAGGCGTGCAAGGCGAAACGGGCCAACCGGGTAAGCGCGGGACCCACCGTGTCGAACCGGGTTGAAACGCAGGCCACGTGTTCGGCGTGCGGCAAGGAGACCACCGTGCCGTTCCGTCCGACACAGGGTCGTCCGGTGTTCTGCAAGGAGTGCTTCCAGCAACGGAAGTTCGCCGGCGCAGGCGGCGTCTAATCACGGTCTTCCTCGACTCCCAGTACGCCCTCCATTGAGGCGTCATTCCGACGCAGGTACGATCACGAGCCAGGCCGTTCCGATGCGCGTTCAGCGCGCCCGGATCGGCCCGCTCTGTGCGCCGTATGCTAGAATTCCGGCTTTTCAGAGGGCATTCCACACGAGGACATGATGCAGATCGAGGAACGATCCGCAGGGGACGTCACGCTGCTCGACCTTCACGGCAAAATGACGCTGGGCGAAGGCGACGAGGTGCTGAAGGACAAGATCAACAGCCTTATTCACCAGGGCCGCAAAAAGCTCATCCTGAATCTGGCCGATGTCCCCTACATCGACAGCGCCGGCCTCGGCGAAATCGTCCGGACCTATACCACCGTGAGCCGCCAGGGCGGCAACCTGAAGCTGCTCGGACTGACCAAGCGCATCACCGATTTGCTCTCGATCACCAAGCTCCTCACGGTCTTCGAAACATACGACAACGAAGCCGACGCGGTGCGCAGCTTCACGTCGTCAGCCAACGTCTGACGCGGGTCGCGCTGTGACGGCGGGCCCCGTTCCGTCCACCGCCACGCTGCCGCCCCCCGCCTCCTCCCCCGCCGCGGGGCCGCGGCGATCCACGTTGATCCTCCTGCTGCTGACGCTGCGGCCCGAGCAGTGGACCAAGAACCTTCTGATTTTCGCGGGCGTACTCTTCGGCGGCAGACTTCTCGATGCCGCCGCCGTCTGGAATGCCGTCGCCATGTTCGCGGTGTTCTGTGCCCTGTCGAGCGCCGTGTACGTGTTCAACGATCTCGCGGACCGCGAGGCCGATCGACGGCATCCGTTGAAGAGCGGCCGGCCGATTGCGTCGGGACAACTCTTGCCGCGTGTCGCGGGTCTCGCCGGAGTCGTCATCGCAGCGGCGGCGATGGCAGGGGCCTTTGCGCTTGGGCGAACCTCCGCGCTGGTCGCCGGTGCCTACCTCGTGCTGCTCTTTCTCTATTCGGCGGCGCTCAAACACGTCGTCATCGTGGACGTGCTCGTGATCGCCGGCGGGTTCGTCCTGCGCGCGATGGCGGGAGCGGTCGCCGTGTCCGTGCCGATCAGTCAATGGCTGCTGGTCTGCACGACCCTGCTCGCGTTGTTTCTGGCGTTGAGCAAACGGCGGCACGAGCTGACGCTGCTCGGCGAAGCCGCGACCGGGCATCGACGGATCCTGGAGGAATATTCGCCGTATCTTCTCGATCAGATGATTGCGGTCGTGACTGCCTCGACGCTGATCGCCTACAGTCTGTATGCGACGAGTCCGGAAACGGCCGAGCGTTTCGGCACGGACCGGCTCGGCCTGACGATCCCATTTGTCCTCTACGGCATCTTCCGATATCTCTATCTGGTGCACCAGAAGCTCGGCGGCGGTAGTCCCGCCGCGATGCTGGTGACCGACCGTCCGCTCCTCATGTGCGTCGCCCTGTGGACGCTGAGCGTGGCGATGATTCTCTATTTTCCGCGGGGATAGTTTGGTGTCCGCGCGACATGTTCACGTGAATGGCTGATCACAATCCTCAACACGGCCGGCGCCAGCACTTTCATCGTGGCCGGCGCGGTCCGGACCGGCGCGGCATCGATCGGCGCTCGCCGCAGACGGCCGCGCCCGAGCACAGCGGCCGCGAGACGGCCCGCGACAACAGCGCCGTCGACGTCGAACAGATCATGCGCGACATCCGGTCGCGGATCGCGCAGCGTCACGGCATCGAGCTCACCAATCCGCAGATCCAGGAGCTTGCCGCCCGGCGGCTGGAAGCGATCCTCGAGCCGCGTAACGTCAAGCCGCAGTTGCTCGAGCAACTGCGCAAGTCGGCCGGTGCCACACCGGAGGTCCCGGAGGCGCCGTCACTCGACAGCTACACCTTCGAAGAGACGACGCTCTACGAAACGCATCGTGGCCTGCTCCGATTCTTGCGCAAGCTGCTCAATCCGATCCTGAAGCTGTTCTTCAACCCGACGCCGCTCGTCGCCGCCCTCCATACACAGGCGCGCATCAACAAGGCCTTGATCGCGCGCGACGCGGAGCGCGATCGACGCCAGGCGGAATGGAATGCCCTGCACTACGAACTGGTGCAGCGCGTGGTGACCGAAACCGCGCGCATCAGCGTGGAGATGCAGGCACTCAACGCCAGGATCGAGTCACTCAGCGCAAAGGTAGACTTCAACGAGCGGCGTGTCCGCGGCCTCGAAACCATTCCGCCGGCAAACGCACGGGCGTCACAACCACGGCCGGCGGAAGCGTCACCGGCGATCACGCCGGCCGAAACACCAGCGGCAAGCGCGGGCGGGGAACAGGCCACCGAGGGCGCACGCCGCCGCCGGCGGCGGCGACGGGGCCGGCGCGGGAGCGGCGGTGTCTCCGAAGCGAACGGCCCGCTCGAAGCGACAGCCGCTGGCGAGTTGGACGACGTCGATAACGGCGACGCCGGTGAGCTCGACGAAGAGGACGTGGCCACATCGGCCATCGCCGACACGCTCGAAACAGGCCCGGTCGCCGAACCGGTCCCACCGGCCACCGATCCGGCGCCTGCACCGGTACCGCCGACGCATGAACCGATGCCAATCGCAGCAGCGCCCGCGGAAGTGCCGCAGGAACCACACGTCGTGCCGTCGCCTCCGCCCGACGAGCCTCGCCCCGACAATCCGGTCGACCGTGCCGACCCGGGACCCGAGGATCGGTAGAAGGCGTCGTGAATCGTGATTCGTGATTCTTGATTCCGGAGCCGGCCGCCATGAATCAAGAACCACGAATCACCAATCACCGATGAAGCTTGCGGTCGTCGTCCAGCGGTACGGCGCGGAGATCAACGGCGGCGCCGAACTCCATGCGCGGTACATCGCCGAGCATCTTGCCGCGCATGCCGACGTGCTGGTGCTGACGACGTGCGCGCGCGACTACGTCAGTTGGCGCAATGAGTTTCCCGCCGGACCCGACGCCGTTCACGGCATTCCGGTCGAGCGCTTCGCGGTGAGTCACGAGCGCGACACGCGCGACTTCGGCCGGCGCTCGAGCCGGGTCTTCACCACCACACATTCGCTTCACGAGGAACTCGCGTGGCTCGAAAGTGAGGGACCTGCCTGCCCGTCGCTGGTGACACGCCTTGCGCGCAGCGGCGACGAATTCGACTTCGTCATCCTGTTCAGCGCGCGGTACTACCATGCGTACCACGGCGCCCGCGGACTGCCGCACAAAGCGATCCTCGTGCCGACGGCCGAGCGTGAAGCCGCGATCGCGCTCTCACTGTTCGGTCCGATCTTCCGCGGGGTCCGCGCCGTCATGTACAACTCGTTCGAAGAACGGGCGATGATCGGCCGGCTCACCCACAACGAAGACGTCCCGGGCGTCGTCGTCGGGATCGGCTCAGAGGTTCCCGCCACCGCCAGCGGCGAGCGCGCCCGCCAGACGTTCGGGTTCGACCGGCCGTATCTGGTGTACGTGGGACGAATCGACGCGAACAAAGGCTGCGCCGAGCTGTTCGAGTATTTTCTGAACTACGTCGATCGATCCGGGCGGACGCTCGACCTGGTCCTGATTGGAGCGCCCGTGATGAAGATTCCGGATCATCCGCGAGTGCATCATCTGGGCTTCGTCAGCGACACGGACAAGTTCGATACCATCGCCGGCGCGGAGGCGCTGGTCATGCCCTCCTACTTCGAGAGTCTCTCGATGGTCGCGCTCGAAGCCTGGGCGCTCGGACGGCCGGTCCTGGCGAACGCGCGGTGCGATGTGCTGGTCGGTCAGAGCCGCCGCAGCAACGCCGGCCTGTATTACGCCAACGCTGCTGAATTCCGCGCTGCGGTGGACGTACTGCTCGATAACCGCGCGCTCGCGGGTACGATGGGAGACAACGGTCGCGCCTACTACGCCGCGAACTATGCGTGGCCGGTGATCGAGCAGAAGTACCTCGACATGTTCGACCGGCTCCGGTCGGAGCCGCCACGACGTACTATGGAGGCCCTGCCCGGTTTCTTCGCCCGGCGGGCACGTACCCTGCCGCCCGCGGCGGATGTGCTGACGACAGTGCCGTCGGGACCGGTGCTCACCGATAACGGATTGCCCACGTGAGATTCGCCTTCGTCACGCCCCGATACGGTGCCGAGATCGCCTCCGGCCCTGAACATGCCTGCCGTCTGATCGCGCAGCAGGTGAGTGAGCGGCACGATGTCGAAGTGTTGACGACCTGCGCCGGCAGCGCGCGAACCTGGAAGAACGAGTACACGGAAGGCGCCGACCGCGTGCGTGGCGTCCTCGTTCGCCGCTTCGGCGTCAGCCAGGCACACGACCGGCAGGCCTTCCGGCAGTTCTCGGAACGTCTCATGACCAGTCCGCACACGAGAGCCGACGAACTCGAGTGGGTGCGTCGCCTCGGTCCGTGGACGCCCGGCCTGATCGACCATCTGTCGCGGCATCAGCGCTCATACGACGCGATCGTGTTCTTCTCGCTCACGCACGCCACGACCGTCCACGGGCTCTCGATTGCTCCGGATCGCAGCGTGCTGTTCCCGTATCTGCACCTGCAACCGGGACTGCGCTTCGACCTCTGGCGGGAGCTGATTGCGTCAGTACGCGCGGTCGGCTATCTCTCGACGGCGGAGCGACGGTTCGCGCGTCAATATGTTCGCGCAACCCCACAAGCGGACGAAGTCGTCGGCATCGGCATCGATCCACCGCCGCGGCAGACCTACCCGCGGCATCAGCAGGATCCTGCCGATGAACTCGTCCAGGACGATGAGATCGCGTCGGACGGCGGTGAACCGGTCGCGGAGTCGTACCTGGAGTCGCGCGGCGTTCCGTTCCGCCGGCGCCATCGCCTCTACGGCAGCTTCGCGCTCTACGGCGGCCGCATCGGCTTCGACAACGGCTGCGAGGAGATGCTGGAGTATTTCCACGGCTACGCCGAATCCGACCCCGACGTCCCGCTCGTGCTGATGGGCGTCAAGATGATGAAGCTGCCCGACGAGGCGTCGGTGCGCCTGGCGGGGGTGCTGCCCGATCGCGAACGGATGGTCGCTTACGAGGCGGCCGACGTGGTCATCGCGCCGGCAACGAACGACCTCATCGCCCAGCCGCTGCTCGAGAGCATGGCCGTTGGGACGCCGGTGCTGGCGAGCGCCGCGAACGAAACCGCCGTCGAACACTGTCGCCGCGCGAATGGTGGTCTGTATTACGCGGACCGCGAGGAATTTTCCGAGGCGCTCCGCGCGATCATGAGGAACTCACGGCTGCGGGAAGCCCTCGGCGAAAACGGCCGGCGCTACGTCCAGCAGAATTATCGGTGGGACAGCGTGCTCGGGCGGTTTGACCGGTTGATCGGACGAGTGAGACCGAGATCGTCGTGATCGACATTCACACATGCAGAATTCAGAATGCAACATTCAGGGTCCAGACAGCGGCGCGGATCCGCTGTCACCCGGCGGCTCGTGTCTGAATGCTGAATTCTGCCTTGTGATCATTCGCGTGTAAGTTCGGCGCCGGAATAGATTCGTGACTTGCCTGACGACTGGGCGTCGTCATCACCACTCCCCTTCTTCCGCCGCGTCCCGATCTCGTGGCGCTTGATCATCTCGTTCAGCGTCGTCGGCTTGATCTTCAGCAATTCGGCCGCACGCTTCTGCACCCCGCCGGCGGCTTCGAGTGTGGATTCGATCAGCCGCTTCTCGACATCGGTGATCACGTCCTTGAACGAGATGCCCTCTGGCGGCACCACGAAGCGCGGGATGTGGAAGTTCGGCGTGGAGCGGACATAGTCGGGAATCAGGTCGGCACCGATCCGATTGCCCGATGAGAGCACCACGGCGCGCTCGATGACGTTCTCGAGCTCGCGCACGTTGCCGGGCCAGTCGTAGTCGGTCAGCAGGTCGAGCGCCTCAGGGACCAGCTCGATGTCAGGCTTGTTGTTCTCCTCGCGGTACTTCTCGAGGAAGTGCTGCGCCAGCACCGGGATATCGTCCTTGCGTTCGCGGAGCGGCGGCAGGTAGATGTTGATCACGTGCAGCCGGTAATACAGATCCTCGCGGAAGCGGCCCTCTTCGACCATCTGGCGCAGGTCACAGTTGGTCGCGGCGATGATCCGGACGTCCACCTTGATCGTGTCGGTGCCGCCGAGCCGCATGAACTCGCGCTCCTGCATCACGCGCAGCAGTTTGGCCTGCGTCTCGGGCGGGATGTTGCCGATCTCGTCGAAGAAGATGCTGCCCTTGTCGGCAATGTCGAACAGGCCCTTCTTGGGATTGATGGCGCCGGTGAACGCCCCCTTCACGTGGCCGAACAGCGTGGATTCGAGCAGGTCGGGCGGCAGGTTGCCTGAATTCACGGTGACGAAGGCACGGTCGGCCCGTGACGAGTTCGAGTGGATCGCCCGCGCCACCAGCTCCTTGCCGGTGCCGCTCTCACCAGTGATCAGCATCGTCGATCGGCTTGGAGCGGCCTGGATGATCAGGTCGAAGACCTGCTTCATCCGCGGGCTGCGGCCGATGATGCCCGAAAACTTCTGATACTGGGCCTGCAGGTTCTGCCGCAGGGCTGTGTTCTCCGCGACCAGGCGCCGGCGCTCGACGGCGTTCCGCACCACCACCAGCACTTCATCGTTCTTGAACGGCTTGGTAATGTAATCGAACGCGCCGCTCTTCATGGCCGCGATCGCCGTTTCCACCGAGGCGAAGGCCGTCACCATCACCACGGGCAGGTCATCGTCCAGCTTCTTCAACTCCGCCAGCGTCGCGAGCCCGTCCAGGCCGGGCATCATCACGTCAACGATGGCGGTGTCGAAGGTGTGAGTCCGCGCGAGCTCGAGGCCTTCTTCACCCGAGGCGGCCAAGCGCACCTGGTGGCCCTCGCGCGTCAGCAGCGCTTCGAGGATCTCGCGCATGATCTCTTCATCGTCGACGATCAGGATTGAACCATTACGAGCCATTGCCAAGGACCTGCCTGCCTAGTGCACTGCCGCTGCCGCGCGTTCAGCCCGCACCGGTGGAAACGAGAGAAGGAACCGGGTGCCCTGCCCCACGCTGCTGTCGCAGTCGATGGCGCCGTTGTGCTCCCGCACGATGCCGTACGTGATCGACAACCCGAGGCCGGTGCCCTGGCCAAGGGTCTTGGTCGTGAAGAACGGGTCGTAGATGCGTGAGAGGTACTCGTTGGGAATGCCGGATCCCGTGTCGGAGACTTCCGCCAGCACGCGGCCGTCCTCGACGCGCGTGGCGATCGACAGCCAGCCTCCCTTCGGCATCGCATCGCGCGCGTTCAGGAACAGGTTCAGGAACACCTGCTGCAGCTTGTGCTCCATCCCCAGGACCAGCAGCGCGTCGTCACTCAGTTCGCGCCGCACCTTGATGTTGTGCTGCGAGAACTGATGCTCCAGCAGCGCGAGCACTTCGCCGACGACGTTATTCAGATCGACGGGCGCGCGCTCGGACGTGGCGGCATGGGCCGGACGCGAGAGATTGAGCAGCCCGTTGACGATCTTCGCCGCACGGAAGGTCTGGCGCTCGATTTTCTCGAGCAGCCTGGTCTTCGGGTCCTCGGGATCGGCGCCTTCGAGCAGCATCTGCGTAAAACTCGAGATGCCCGTCAGCGGCGTATTCACCTCGTGCGCGACGCCGGCGGCAAGCAGACCAATCGACGCCATCTTCTCCGAAATCTGCAACTGTTCCTCGAGCTGCACGCGCGCCGTGACGTCCTCGAGGATGACGATCGTGCCAACCGTGGTCGGTCCGGTGCTGTCGACGGCGCGCAACGGCACGACCGCCGCATTGACGGTCAGTTCGTGGCCATCGCGAGCGGCGCGGCCGCTGAGCGGCATCCGCGACAGCGTGGCGCCCGAGGGTGTGTCGCGACGAGCCGTACGGATGGCCTCCACGAACATCGCGTCAAAGATTTGATCGAACCGCTGCCCTGACGCCGCTTCGGCGGTCACCCCGTAGATCTGCTCGAGCGCCTTGTTCCAGCGGACGATGCGATCGTCGAGATCGAGCACCAGCAGGCCGTCGTCGAGCGACTCGAGAATGTTTTCGTTGAAGGCACGCAGGCGATCGAGCTCCATCGCCTTGACGTGCAACTGCCGGTACAGCCGCGCGTTCTCGAGCGCCGTGGCAATCTGTCCGGCGACGGCCGAGAGCAGTCCCATGTCCTCGCTGTTCAGCGGCTCGCCGGTGTCTTTGCGTCCAAGCGCCAGCAGCGCGATCGTGCCTTCCTTCGAGACGCACGGCACGAAATAGTAGAGGCCCGAGTCGCGCCAGAACTCGATCTCTTCGACGGCGAACCGGCTCACGGCCATCGGGTCATCGAGCGCGACGACATGACCGGCGGCCAGCCTGGCGCCGACGCCCGATCGCTTCGGCAGCGCAGGTGGATGCGCGTCGCCGAACCCGGAGCTGCGAACGGAGCCGAAATGCGGCGTGACCTCGTCTTCGAGCATCAGCGCCATGCGATCGATCAACAGCGTTTCCATCACGCGCGAGACGAGGCGCTCGGCCAGGCGATGCAGATCGAGATCGCTGTTCAGATCGCGGGCGAAGCCGACCAGGGCACGGCGGTAGTCGTAGCGATCACGGTAGAACGCGCGATCGAGCGCGTTCTGCACAAAATCCTTGACCGGAGGCGCGAGCAGGACGGCGACCAATGTCGCGAGCAGAGCGAGAAACCACCGGTTCTCCGCACCGCTGACGAACGTGCGCTCGACCACCTGCAGCAGCACTGCGTACAGGACGACGATCGCCGACAGCGCCGCCGCATAGACGAGCGCGCGCTTGACGATCACCTCGATGTCCATGAGGCGGTAACGGACGATTGCCGAAGCGTAAGCCAGCGGAATCAGGCTGAGCGGAATCGCCGAGAGCTCCATCGGCAACGTCGGTGAAACGCCGATGGCGTACGGCAGCGCGTAGCCGAGTGCAAACGGACCGGCACCGAGCGCGGTGCCCCACACAATCCAGCGCAACTGCCGGCGGCCGGTGATCGAACGTACCTGCGAGACCGCCCGCGTAAGACCCGTCAACCCGCCAATCAGGCAGATCGCCAGATAGAACATCTCGAACCGATCAAGGGTCTCCGTCAGACGGGCGAAGAACTCGCCGTCGGCGTCGCCACGCATGATCGCGACGACACGCGCGATCCCGAGGACGACGGCCGGCAGGTAGATCGCCGCCGCGAAGGTCCGCCCCGCGACACCGCCAGTCCATCGCCGCGGCCGCTCCGGGAAGACCAGCGTAAAGTGCAGGAACATCGGCGGCAGCGCCAGCCGGGAGATCTCGTCGGCCCAGAAGAACACCCAGTCGAGGCGATCGAGCCGGCCGCTGAAGGAGAACGTGAAGACACCGAAAAACGCGACGGCGAGCCAGAAGAAATGGAGCGTCGCCGGATCGCGCGGACGCCGCAGCCGTACGGCGCCGCCAACGAGCAGCGTGAAGATCCCGACGGCAGCCAGGACGAAGTAGAGCGCTCCCGGTCCGTTGGGAATCGGCATGACGCGCATGTCGAACACTTCACGCGTGCCGAGACGCAGCACCGTATACCGCAGTTCGGTGCCCGCGTCGGCTCGATGCAGCGCGTCGAGGACGTCCGACACCTGCTGCACCGGCTGATCGTCGATCGCGACGAGAAGGTCGCCGCGCTTCAATCCACCGGCCGCCGCCGCCGTTCCCGGTGCGATGTCCCGAGCGGTGATGCCTTCCGGACTCTCCACCCAGAGCACGCCATCCTCGACCTCGTGGAACTGCACGCGCGCGGCGACGTTCGCCGCACCCAGGCACAGCAGCGCCGAGACGACGACAACCGGCAGCGCCGGCCGCGTAATCCCGCGCCATGCCGACAGGCGCGCGGAGCGGATCCAACCGTCAGGAGATCGCATTCAAACGAATGGAGCGAAAAACAAAGCCAAAAAATGGGGCGCTCGCGCGCCCCATGGTTCTCACCGGCGGACGTTAGAAACGCACGGTCACGCCGCCGAGCACACGCTTCGGCGGACGGACCACGAGCAGTTCGTCGTACACCGATCCGTCGAACAGATCTTCGCGGAACATGTTGCGCACCGCGACCAGCAACTCCCACTGCGAGTTGGTGAAATTGAGGAACGGCAGCGACTGGTTCATCTGCACGTCGAAGCGCGACGCGGTGCCGCGCGTCGTGATCGCATCAGCAAACGCATTGCTGACGCGATAGACGACGAGTAGACGAGTCGATGTCACCGGGATGATGCTCTGCACCGACGCGGTCACGCTGCGAATGGTCTCGTCGCCACGAAGCACCGCCGGAGCGATACGACCCAGACGCCGCTCCGAGGGCGACAGGCTCGTGCGCTGCGTATTGCTTTCCATGTAATCGACGGATGCGCGGAGGCGATCGCCGACGTCGCGGCTCGCGGTCGCGCCCCAACCGAAGGCCTGCACGTCGCCTGCGGACCCGACGACGTAGTGGCCCATGTCGGTGGCGACACCGGTTGCCCGGCCGAACAACGTCACGATCTGATCGCTGATGTCCTGGCGGAATGCGCGCACCCCGATGATGACCTGTCGCGCCCACTCGCGATCGACGCCAACTTCGTAGTGATCGAGCCGCTCCGGCAGAAACGCGGAATGGCCGACGGCGGAGAACGTCCGCTCCGGCGGCAGCCACAGACCGACGGTCGGCGGAATGAACTCCTCGGCGCCGGGCGCGATTTCGCGGTGCGAGACGGCTGTGCGGACGCGAAGTGAATCGCCCGCGATCGGTTGTACCGACACGCTCACGCGCGGGCTGAACAGCCCCCGATTCGTCGTCAGATAGTCGTAACTCGCGTACTTGCCGCCGTAGCCGACGTGCACGCGTCGTCCCAGCGACCAGTCATCGTAGGCGTAGAGCGACCCGACGTTGCGCCCGCCATCGCGCACGGCAGTCAGCGCTTCGCTGTTGCCGCCGAGATAGCGCTGCATGCTGTACGAGAGTCCCGCTTCGTAACGGTGCGTCGCTCCCGCGCGGCGCGCGTACGACCCGGCAACGATCCAGGACGAGACGTCCCCTTCGGTCAACGTTCCGCGAACGGTCCAGTCCCCATCCGACATCGGGGCGACCAGCGAGACGTATGCGACGCCCTGTGGGACGCCTGCGTTGATCGAGAAGAGCTCCTGCGGCCGATCGAACGACGTCGTCGTCAGCAGGTTGATCTGACCGGAGAACGGCAGGTCGCTGAAAAGGCCTGCCCCGCCGCGGGCAGCGACGCCGATGGAACGGGCCACGCCGGCCAGCGGATTTTCGCGTGCCCACTCGTCACTCGCGACTACGCCGTCGATCTCGTCCTTGAGGACGGAGCGCTTCAGGTGCCGGAGCCGCCATGCGACCTCGTCATGATCGTGTACATCGGTCGCGCTATCGGGCGGAGTCGACTCACTGCTGCCGCCAACACCGGCTGCGAGCACGGAGGGGGCACCTTCCGCGTCCGCGCGGGACAGGGCAAGCGTCCAAGTGTTCTTGTTGCCGTTGACCTGAACGACACGCGCCCGGGCTGGGACATAGCCCTGGAGATGCGCGCGAAGGAGGTATGGACCGTAGGGCAGGCTCCGGAACAGGAACTGGCCATCGCGGTCCGACACCGCGAAGGCCGTCGTCGATCCGAGCGCCGAGACCACGGCCCCTGCGAGGGCAATCCCACGATCGTCCTGGACGACGCCGTGGAGCTCGCCTTGCGCAATCACGCCAGTCTGCGACGTGGCCTGCAGCGACGTGGTCTGGAGCGAGGGTCGCAGCGCGAGCTGCGCCGCCGCCGGCGACGGCAGGAGAACGCACACCATGACCAGCGGTAACCACCAGCGGGTGACAATCCGGATCATCGGTCGTGCTCGTTTCCGGGCCAGGCGGGCCGGGCCCTGTTAGCGCTGTGGCTCACGCCACGCTGTTCGCGCTGTGGCTTACGCCACGTTGAAGTTGACGTTGCGAGTCACCGTCTTGTTGTTCGTCTTGTCGGTGACCTTGATCTCGAGTCGATAATCGCCCGGGGGGAACGGCGTCAGACCGACGGACTGCAGTTGCGTCATCTGCTTTCCGGTCTTCGTATAGTCGAAGTCCGGCGGCAGCGTCATCGCATTCAGCACGACGGGCATCATCTTGTTGAAGAACTTCTCGCCGTCCGCAGCCTTCGTGTAGAAGTTGTATTCGACCTGCACGTCCGGCTTGCCTGTGGTCGGCGACACAGCAGCGTCGTACACCCAGAACACCACGTTCAACTCGCCGGTCTTCGCGAACTTGTTCGACGACGTCGGCTGGAATCGATACGGCCCGAAGACGTACGGGTTGTCATCCTGCTTGTTCTGCGGCAGCGGCTGCGCCATCTCCTCGACCTTGTCCGCGACGATGACGTCGCTGGTCGTCAGCGAGCCGTCGTACTCCGGGACGACGATCGATTTGCGGAGGATGCCGACTTTGCCGGGCTTGGCCTTCTCGTCTTTCGCCTTGTCCTTGACCGCGAGGAACAGCTCGTATTCGCCCGGCGGTACAGAAACCCGCCGCGACAGCTTTCCGTCAGCGGGCAGTTCGGTGAACAGCAACGCCTGCACCGGATAGTTGACCGGGCCCGCGGTCTTGGCCGCGGCGGCGCGATCCTTCTCGGACATCTTCGCCAGCTCGGCGACCTTGTCGATCTGCGCCTTGTCCATCAGGCGGATGTAAACCGCGACGTCCTTTCCCGATAGTGCGCTTTTGTCGACCGTAGCCTCGAACGCCAGAATGCCGGTGAGATCCGCGGCGCGCATGAAGTGATTGCGGTCCCACGTGATCGGGATATCGTTCGCCGGCTGGCCCGCTGCGGCGAAATCGACCGCGCTCGAGAGCGCGACGAGATCCGCCTGCTCCGCCTTCGATCGCTGTGGCTGCTGATTGTTCCGCTGCGCGAACACTGCGGACGACATGACAACGGCTGCCGCGAGACATGCGGCAAGGCCCCGACGGAACTGCATGATGCTTCTCTTCTCCACGTCTCTCTTATCCACCTGTAATCCAGCTTACTGTCGGTCTAATCCAAGAATCCGAATCGGCTGATCATAGGCCCCGGTTCGGGGCAAGTCAAAGGCCCCAAGTGCTATCATCGCCACCCTTTCCGGTACCCCATGGACCTCGACGACATTCTGGTCATCCTGCTTGCCGGCGGCGTCGGCGAGCGGCTGTATCCCCTCACCAAGGAACGAGCCAAACCGGCGGTTTATTTCGGCGGTGCGTACCGCATCATCGACTTCACGCTGAGCAACTGCATCAACTCGGGGCTGCGTCGGATTTTCATTGCCACGCAGTACAAATCACTGTCGCTCCACCGGCATATCCGCATGGGCTGGAGCGTCGTTTCCGAAGAGCTCGGTGAGTTCATCGAGATCCTCGCGCCACAGAAGCGGGTCGGGGAGCACTGGTACCTGGGTACCGCCGATGCCGTGTATCAAAATCTGTACTCAATCGTCCGCGAATCGCCGAGCCACGTGATCGTGCTGTCGGGCGACCACGTCTACAAGATGGACTACGCGAAGATGCTCCGCTTCCACGTCGACAAGGACGCGGACGCAACGCTCGCGACGATCGAAGTGCCGGTCGGCGAAAGCAAACGCTTCGGGATCGTCGGCATCGACGAGCAGGACAAGGTGGTCAGCTTTGCCGAGAAGCCGGACGCGCCGGCCTCGGTTCCGGGATCGCCGGACGTGGCGCTCGCCTCGATGGGCATCTACATCTTCAAGGCGGACGTGCTGGTGCGCACGCTCGACCAGGACGCGGCAGCGGCCAACAGCGAGCACGACTTCGGCAAGAACATCATCCCGGCGCTGATACGCGAAGCGCCCGTGTACTCGTACCGCTTTTACGACGAGAACAAGAAGGCGTCGAAATACTGGCGCGACATCGGGACGCTCGACGCCTACTTCGAAGCCAGCATGGATCTGTGCCAGGTGAACCCGGAGTTCAACCTGTACGATCCGGAGTGGCCGCTCCGGACGTACCAACCGCAGGCGCCGCCGGCCAAGTTCGTCTTTGCCGAGGAAGGGCGCCGGTGCGGACAGGCGCTGGATTCAATTATCTCGAACGGCTGCATCATTTCGGGCAGCCGTGTCTCGGGCAGCATTCTCTGTCCGAACGTTCGCGTGCACAGCTTCTGCGACATCGACCAGACGATCCTGATGCCCGGCGTCCGGGTCGGCCGTCACGCGCGCATCCGCCGGGCCATCGTCGATCGTGACGTCCTGATTCCCCGCGGCGCGCTGATCGGCTACGACCACGAGGAGGATCGCCGGCGCCACACTGTCACCGACAGCGGCGTCGTGATCGTGACGGCCGACGACGAACCGTTGATTGGACCGATCACTGAAGACGCCCTGCGCGCGGAAGCGGAAGCGGACCGCAGCGGCCCGGCGCAAGCGTAGCCATTGACGAGCCCCGCCAGGTCCGCGACGTCAAGAGTCGACGTCGGAAGGTAAGATCGCGGCTATGGAAATCACGAGCATTCACGGCCGTGAAATTCTCGACTCCCGCGGGAATCCGACGGTCGAAGTGGACGTACGTATCGGCAACACGCTCGGACGCGCGGCGGTGCCGTCCGGGGCGTCCACAGGCGAGCACGAGGCGCTTGAACTTCGCGACGGCGACAAGCAGCGCTATCTCGGCAAGGGCGTGCAGAAGGCGGTCGCCAACGTCAACGGCGAGATCGCGGCGGCGCTGAAAGGAAAGGGTGCCGATCAACGCGCGATCGATCAGCAGCTCATCGCGCTGGACGGCACGCCGACGAAGAGCCGCCTCGGTGCCAACGCGCTCCTGGGCGTGTCGATCGCGGTGGCGCGCGCGGCGGCGTCAGCGACCGACCGGCCACTGTACGAATACTTCCGTGAACTGAGCGGGCGTACGGCTGGCAGCGGCCCGTACCTGTTGCCCGTCCCGATGATGAACATCCTGAATGGCGGCGCGCACGCGGACAGCAGCGTCGACTTCCAGGAGTTCATGGTGATGCCGATCGGCATGGCGACGTTTGGCGAAGCGCTGCGGGCCGGCGCCGAGATCTTCCACACCCTACGCGGCATCCTGAAGACAGCCGGCCACTCCACCGGCGTCGGCGATGAGGGCGGGTTCGCGCCGAACCTGAAATCCAATCGTGAAGCCGTCGACGTCGTGCTCGAAGCGATCACGAAGGCGGGCTACCAGCCTGGCGGGAACGTGTTCGTCGCGCTCGACGTCGCGTCGAGCGAACTGTGGGACAGCGGCCGCTATGTCTTCAAAAAGTCGGGCGAGCCGACGCGAACACCGCAGCAGATGGTCGAGCTGTACACCGACTGGGTCCGGCAGTATCCGATCATCTCGATCGAGGACGGCGTCGCCGAAGGCGATTGGGACGGTTGGAAACAACTGACGAAGGCGCTCGGCGGGCGCGTGCAACTGGTTGGGGACGACCTGTTCGTGACCAATCCGTCGATCCTGCGCAAAGGCATCGATCAGGGGCTCGCCAACGCGCTGCTGGTCAAACTGAATCAGATCGGCACCGTATCAGAGACCCTCGACGCCATCGCCATGGCCGGCGCCGCCGGATACGCCAGCGTCATCTCGCACCGTTCCGGCGAGACCGAAGACAGCACGATCGCCGATCTTGCGGTCGGCACGTCGGTCGGCCAGATCAAGACCGGCTCCGCCAGCCGCAGCGATCGGATCGCGAAGTACAACCAGTTGCTGCGGCTGGAAGAGGAACTGGGGTCGCGCGGTAAGTACGCGGGGCGAAGTGCCATCCGTCAGCTCAGGGCGGCGGTGTAGCGATGTATCGCCTGGTGCTCGTACGTCACGGCGAAAGCCTGTGGAACAAGGAGAACCGCTTCACCGGCTGGCACGACGTGGACCTGAGCGAAGCGGGTCGCATCGAAGCCAGGGACGGCGGCCGCCTGATGGCGGAACAGAAATTCGAGTTCGACGTCGCGTACACGTCGGTGCTGAAGCGCGCCATCCGCACACTCTGGATTGCGCTCGACGAAATGGATCAGATGTGGATTCCAGTCCACCGGTCATGGCGATTGAACGAGCGCCATTACGGCGCATTGCAGGGCTTGAACAAGGCCGAGACTGCCGCGGAACACGGCGAAGCGCAGGTCGAAGTCTGGCGGCGCAGCTACGACACGCCGCCACCGCCGCTGACCGAGGATGATCCCCGTCACCCGTCACATGACCGCCGCTACGCAGCGCTCAGCGCCGCAGAACTGCCGTTGACCGAATCGCTGAAAACGACCGGTGAACGATTCCTTCCGTACTGGCACGAGACCATCGCGCCGGATATCAAAGCCGGCAAGAAGGTGTTGATCGTCGCGCACGGCAACAGTCTGCGCGCCCTCGTGAAATACCTCGACAACATGTCCGAAGACGCGATCGTGAAGCTGAATATCCCGACCGGCATTCCGCTGGTTTATCAGTTGAACGACGACCTTCGGCCGCTGACGCATTTCTATCTGGGCGATCAGGAAACGGCCGCCAAAAAGGCCGCGGCGGTGGCGAATCAGGCGAAGGCCAAGTAGGCGTACATGCCAAGGGCCGCCCGACGGCGGCCCTTCGTGTCTTGTCTATCAGCCTGGTGAGCGACCAGCCACTCCCCGACCACCAGCTAATTGTTATCGACCGCTTCCTTCGATGGCGTTTCGTCTACGCCGATACGGAGCGAGCGGAGGAACCGGCGGTCGTTTGCCGTCAGGTCGAAGGCGCGCCGGCCCGGGAGGAGCCGCGCCGGGGTCGTCACCTTCGTCACGGCGGTGCCGTTGCTGCGATTGACGAACCCGACCACCGCCTCCAGCGTCACCCGCATGTCAAAACCGGCTTCGCGCGCGCGGGCGCGGCAGGCTTCCACCTGGGTGTTTTCTGCGACGGCAGCGGCGATCGCGTCGGCCAGCTCTTTGGCGAACCGGTTCACGACGTCATCCATTCCTCGCTCCTCCTCATCCGCCCCAGGGCCGGGATCCGGGGCGTTCCCGATCCGAACCTGTGCCCACCGGGGAGGTTGCGCAGGGATCGAGCGCCAAAAGTGTTCATTTGAAGGGGGTTAGCCTCATTCTCAGGCTGCCGGGCATTGTAGAGGCAGCCACTCGGGGTGTCAAGAAACGACCAGAATTTTCGGCTTAAGATCGCCTCCCGATGGCTGACTCCGGGCTTCCAGGAGCCTTCCCCTTCACCCGCGGCATCCAGCCGACCATGTACCGAGGCCGGCCGTGGACGATGAGGCAGTACGCCGGATTTGCGACGGCGGCGGAGTCCAATCGCCGGTACCGGTACCTGCTGGACCACGGCGTCACCGGGCTCAGCGTCGCGTTCGACCTGCCGACGCAGATCGGCTACGACTCGGACCACCCGCTCGCCGCCGGCGAAGTCGGCCGGGTAGGCGTCGCGATCGATTCGATCGAGGACATGGCGGCCCTGCTCGACGGCATCCCGCTCGACCAGGTATCAACGTCGATGACGATCAACGCCACTGCCATCATCCTGCTGGCGCTCTACATCGCCGTCGGCAAGCGTCAGGGCGTCGCTCCCGCCGCACTCGCCGGCACCGTCCAGAACGACATCCTCAAGGAGTACATCGCGCGGGGAACCTACATCTACCCGCCGCGGTCCTCCTTGCGCCTGGTCACCGACATCGTCGGGTTCTGTGAACGCGAGGTGCCCCGCTGGAACACGATTTCGATCAGCGGATATCACATCCGCGAAGCCGGTTCGACGGCCGTGCAGGAAGTCGCGTTTACGCTGGCAAATGCGTGCGCTTACGTCCAGGCGTGCCTTGACGCCGGTCTGGAGGTGAACAGCGTGGGCCCGCGCCTGTCGTTCTTCTTCAGCGCGCACAGTCACTTTCTCGAAGAAATCGCGAAGTTCCGCGCGGCGCGCCGCCTCTGGGGACATCTGATGCGCGACCGGTTCGGCGCGACCAGCCCGCGCGCTCAGCAGTTGCGCTTTCACACCCAGACTGCCGGCAGCACGCTGACCGCTCAGCAGCCGGATAACAACATTGTTCGCGTGGCGCTGCAGGCGCTCAGCGCCGTCCTCGGCGGCACGCAGTCGCTGCACTGCAATGGCAAGGACGAAGCGCTTGGTTTGCCGACCGAAGGCAGCGCGACGACGGCGCTGCGGACGCAGCAGATCATCCTGCACGAGAGTGGCGTGGCCAATACCGTGGACCCGGTGGGCGGCGCCGACGCGATCGAGGCTCTGACTGATCGAATCGAGCAGCAGGCACGCGACCTCCTCGACCGCATCGACGCCCTTGGCGGCACACTTGCCGCGATCGAGCGCGGCGACATTCAGCGACAGATTCAGGATGCGGCCTATGCCGCCCAGCAGAAGATCGATTGCGGCGACGAGGTCGTCGTTGGCGTCAATCGCTATCAGGACGACACCGCCATGACGACCGAGGTCTTCCAAATCGCCCCCGAGATCGAACGCGCGCAGATCGAGCGCGTGCGCGTCGTCCGCGCCGGCCGCAGCGAGTCGGAATGGCGCACGGCGCTGGCCGCCGTCGAACGCGCTGCCGCCGGCTCCGACAATCTCGTTCCGCCGATCGTCAACGCCATCGAGCAGCATGCGACCGTCGGTGAGATTGCGGATGCAATGCGCCGCGTCTTCGGCGAATATCGGGACTCGTCGAACGCCTAGTGGTATGTCCTTCCTGAATCAGGACCGGCCGCGCCGTTGCCGCGGCCGGCTGTTCGCGGTCGGAACGTACCCGCGGATAGTACTCTTCCACTGAATACGATCCACTGGATTGCTCCTGGCGCGATGAGCTCCGGACCCGTGTTGGACGTTCGAGACCTGTCGGTCGCGTTTGGCGACCGCACGGTGGTCGACCGCGTGTCGTTCCAGATTGCGACGGGAGAGACTCTGGGCCTGGTGGGCGAATCCGGCAGCGGCAAGTCGGTCACGGCATTTTCCATCGTGCGGTTGCTGCAGCCGTCGGGTCGCATTGCGGGTGGGCAGGTGCTCTTTGACGGCCGCGATCTCCTCGCGTTGACCGAACGTGAGATGCGCGGTGTCCGTGGCGCGCGGATTGCGCTGATCTTCCAGGAGCCGATGACGGCGCTCAACCCGGTCATGCGCATCGGCGATCACATCGCGGAGGCCCTTCTCGCCCACGGCCTCGCCGGACGCCACGAGGCACGGCAGCGGGCGATCGCGCTGCTCGAGGCGGTGCGTATTCCGGAGGCGGCGCGGCGGGTGCGCGACTATCCGCACCAATTGTCGGGCGGGATGCGCCAGCGTGTGATGATCGCCATCGCGCTCGCCTGCCGGCCGCCGCTGGTCATCGCCGACGAACCGACGACAGCGCTCGACGTGACGATTCAGGCGCAGGTCCTCGACCTGCTCCGCGAGTTGAAGCAGGAGTTCAACCTGGCGCTGCTGCTGATCACGCACGACTTCGGCGTGGTTGCGGCGATGGCCGACCGGGTCGCGGTCATGTACCACGGCAGGCTGGTGGAAGAAGGACCCGTCCGCCAGATCCTGCGGGCGCCGCAACACGAATACACGAAATCGCTGCTCGCTGCCGTGCCGGGCATGGCCCGGACGGTACGGAGGGACCGGTCTTCGGACCCGCCCGAGATGCGCTGATGCCGCTGCTCGAGGTCCGCGGACTCGTCAAGCATTTCGCTCGCAGCCACGGACTGTTCGCGCCGCCGTCGATCGTCAAAGCCGTTGATCACGTCAGCTTCGCGATCACCGACGGCGAGATGTTCGGCCTCGTCGGCGAATCAGGGAGCGGCAAGAGCACCACCGGGCACTGCATTCTGCGATTGATCGAGCCGACCGCGGGCGAAATCAGGTTCAGAGACGAGAACGTACTGGCATTCTCACGATCGCGCATGCGCGCGGCGCGGCGCGACATGCAGATCGTCTTTCAGGATCCGTACTCGTCGCTCAACCCCCGCATGCGCGTCGGCGACATTGTCGAGGAGCCGTTGCTGATCCATCGGCTCGGCACGCGCGCGGAGCGGCGCGCACGCGTGGAAGAACTCTTCGAGCTGGTCGGACTCGAGCGCGGCCATCTCGCGCGCTATCCCCACGAGTTCAGCGGCGGTCAGCGCCAGCGCATCGGCATTGCCCGCGCGATCGCGCTGAATCCAGCGCTGCTCATCGCCGACGAAGCCGTCTCGGCGCTCGATGTCTCGATTCAGGCGCAGGTCGTCGCGCTGCTGCTGGAGCTGCAGCGGCGGCTGAAGCTGACCTGTCTCTTCATCGCGCACGACCTGCGTCTGGTGGAGAACATCTGCAGCCGCGTGGCGGTGATGTATCTGGGAAAGATCGTGGAGATGGGCGAGACGAGCGCGATCTTCGCGACGCCGTCACACCCGTATACGCGCGCGTTGCTCAGCGCGATTCCCAAACTTGATCCTGATGCGCCGCGGCAGCGGATTGAGCTGGATCCGAAGTCGTTCGATCACGCGGCGCCATTGCGGGAGATCGGTGCCGGGCATCTCGCCGCCGTGTGAGGCGGGCCAGGGAAGTGAAGCGGACGGCAAGGATCCGCCGTCCTGCTCCGGCCGCTACGCGGCCTGCTTGACGTCCTTCTCGACCTGGCCGTCCTTGATGTGAATGACGCGGTGCGCGTAGGCGGCAACGTCCGCTTCGTGCGTGACCAGGACGATGGTGTTGCCGCCCTGATGAAGCCGCGCGAACAGCGCCATGATTTCCGTGCCGGTCTTCGAATCGAGGTTCCCGGTCGGCTCGTCGGCCAGGAGAATCGACGGATTGTTCACGAGCGCGCGCGCAATGGCGACACGCTGACGCTGGCCGCCTGACAGCTCGTTCGGCTTGTGCGACATCCGCTGCGCGAGTTCCACCTTTTCGAGGGCGAGTCGCGCCCGGTCGTGGCGGTCCTTCGATGGCACCCCTGCATAAACCAGCGGCAGTTCGACGTTCTGCAGCGCCGATGCGCGCGGCAGCAGGTTGAACGTCTGAAAGACGAACCCGATTTCCTCGTTTCGGATCCGCGCCAGCTCGTTGTCGTTCATCTGGCTCACCTGCTTGTCGTTCAGCAGGTAGCTTCCCTTGGTCGGCGTGTCCAGGCAGCCAATCAGGTTCATCAGCGTGGACTTGCCCGAGCCCGACGGCCCCATGATCGCCACGTACTCGCCGCGCTCGAGGGCAATGGACACCCCGCGCAGGGCGTGGATTTCCTCGGAACCCATCACGTAGGTCTTCCAGAGATCGCGTGTTTCAATCAGGGACATTCACTGCTCCGGGTTTCAGACGTGGCTGCAGGGTCCGGTCGTGGCCGGGCTACGGCTTGGGTCTACGGACCTGACGCGCCCGAGGTTCATTTTCTCACCGTCCTCAGTGCTCTTCCGTCTCGTACTGCTCCTTGAGCCGGGCGACGACGGCGGGGTCGGCCAGCGTCGTGGTATCGCCCAGTGCCTTGCCTTCGGCGATGTCACGCAGCAACCGGCGCATGATCTTGCCCGAGCGCGTCTTCGGCAGGTCGGCGGCAAAGATGATGTCGTCGGGCCGGGCGATCGCACCAATCTTCTTCACGACGTGCTCTTTCAATTCGGCGATCAACAGGTCGCCCGTCTGCGCACCGTCTTTCACGGTCACGAACGCGGCAACAGCTTGCCCCTTGATTTCGTGGGCCCGCCCCACGACCGCCGCCTCGGCGACACGCGGGTGATCGACGAGCGCGCTCTCCACTTCCATCGTGCCGATGCGATGCCCGGCTACATTCAGCACATCGTCCACGCGACCGAGCAGCCAGAAGAAGCCGTCGGCGTCGCGCTTCGCGCCGTCGCCGGTGAAGTAAATGTCGGGCGTCCAGCGGCTCCAGTACTGCTTCACGTACCGTTCGGGATCGCCATAGATCCCGCGCAGCATTCCCGGCCAGGGACGCGTCAGGGAGAGCAGTCCACCGCCGGCGCCAGGAATCGGCTGGCCGTCGGCGGTCAGGATCTCGGCTTTGATTCCCGGGAAAGGCGTCGTTGCCGATCCCGGCTTCGTGCTCGTGATCCCGGGGAGCGGCGTGATCATCATGCCGCCCGTTTCGGTCTGCCACCAGGTATCGACGATCGGGCAGCGCCGGGCGCCGATGTGCTCGTGGTACCAGATCCAGGCTTCGGGATTGATCGGCTCGCCAACCGAGCCGAGCAACCGCAGGCTCGATAGATCGCGCTTCGTCGGCCACTCCGGACCCCAGCGCATGAACGCGCGGATCGCCGTGGGCGCGGTATAGAAAATCGTGACGCCGTGGCGTTCGACGATTTCCCAGAAGCGATCGCGTTTGGGCCAGTCCGGCGCACCTTCGTACATCATCACGGTTGCGCCGTTCGCCAGCGGACCATAGACAACGTAGCTGTGTCCGGTAACCCACCCGATGTCGGCCGTGCACCAGAACACGTCGTCTTCCTTTAAATCGAAGACCCACTTCGTCGTCGCATAGACGTGCGTGAGGTAGCCACCGGTCGTATGGACGATGCCCTTGGGCTTCCCCGTGGTGCCCGAGGTGTAGAGGATGTAGAGCATGTCCTCTGCATCCATCGCTTCCGGCTCGCACGTATACGGGGTGTCCTGCATCAGCCGGTGATACCAGTGGTCGCGTCCCTCTTGCACGTGCACGGGCACCGGTGCGCCGTGCAGGCGCTGGACGATCACGACGTGCTTGATCGACGGCGTGTCCGTCAACGCGTCGTCGGCCATCTGCTTCAGCGGCACCACCTGGCCGCGGCGCCAGCCGCCGTCAGCCGTGACGAGCAGCGTGCACTGCGAGTCGTTGATGCGATCGCGCAGCGATTCGGAGCTGAAGCCGCCGAAGACGACCGAGTGAATGGCGCCGATGCGCGCGCACGCGAGCATCGCGATGGCGAGTTCGGGAATCAACGGCAGATACAGCGCGACGCGATCGCCACGCTTCACGCCCAGCGTCTTCAGGACGTTCGCAAATTGACCGACCTGTCGATAGAGATCGAAGTAGGTGAGCGTGCGGCGGTCGCCAGGCTCACCCTCCCAGACGATCGCCGCCTTGTTGCGCCGTGCCGTCCGGATGTGACGATCGACGCAGTTGACGCTCGCGTTCAGCTTGCCGCCGACAAACCACTTCGCGTGCGGCGGCTTCCATTCGAGCACCTGCGTCCATGGCGTCATCCATTCGAGCTCCGACGCAAATCCGGCCCAGAACGCTTCCGGGTCCTTCTCGGCGCGTTCGTACACGCCGGCGTCACGAACATGGGCATGCGCGCGAAACGCATCTGAGGGTGGAAAGCGCCGGTCTTCCTGCAGCAGGTTTGAGATTTCGTCTGGCATAGCTGGTGGCTATTCTGCCGGTGGCCGGCGCCTCGTGGGCAGTGGGAAATGCTGGATCATGGCTGTTCGCCGAGGCTAGTTTTACCTCAAGACTCCGGCCCCCACTCGCCACCGGCCACGAGCACTACCTTCAGGGGAGCGGTGGTGGTCCTCCCAATGCGGGCGGAACATCCTTCTTGAAGAACACCGCGGCCAGCGCGCCGCCGATCGGCGCGAAGATCATCCCGATGACGAGCTGGAAGCCGAACCCGATCAAGTAGCGCAGGGAAGACGTCCCGCGAGCCGCCACGGCTTCGAACCAGGCGCGGGTTTCCGGCGGCATCGTCTCGGCGCGACGGGCGATCTCTTCAGCCATGCGCTGCTGCAACGGCGCCAACACCCCCGCCAGCGCAACGCTCACCAGCAACCAGACGAAGGCGCCGACGACCGCGGCCAGGAAGCCGTCGAGCAGGCCGCGGCTCACCGGCAGATTGTCGGGCCGGTTCTGCGAATCGAGGTATGCGGCGAGGAACCCGCCGCCGATGATCCAGAGACAACAACAGTTCCCCACGCTGACGATCGGCAGCGCGGACAGAATGCCTATGAACAGCCCGCCAAGCAGTGCGGGCTGCATGTCAGTCGTAGTACTCGCGACCGAGGTGCGTGATCAGCTCTTCACCCATCATGTAGCGAAGCGTGTTCTTCAGCTTCATCAACTGAATGAAGAGGTCGTGCTCCGGATACACCTCCGGTGCGTGCATCGGCGCCTTGAAGTAGAACGACAGCCACTCCTGGATGCCTGACATGCCCGCCCGCTTGGCGAGGTCGAGGAACAATGCCGAGTCGAGGACGATCGGCGCCGCCAGGATCGAATCGCGGCACAGGAAGTTGATCTTCAACTGCATCGGATACCCGAGCCAGCCGATCAGATCGATGTTGTCCCAGCCTTCCTTGTTGTCCCCGCGCGGCGGGTAGTAGTTGATGCGGACGACGTGCGTGAGGTCGCCGTACAACTGCGGGTAGAGGTGCGGCTGGAAGATGTAATCGAGCGCCGACTTCTTGCTTTCTTCCTTCGTCTTGAACGACTCCGGATCGTCGAGTACCTCGCCGTCGCGATTGCCGAGGATGTTCGTCGAGTACCAGCCCTTCACGCCGATCAACCGGGCCTTCAAACCCGGAGCGATCACCGTCTTCATCAGTGTCTGGCCGGTCTTCATGTCGTTGCCCGCGAGCGGCGCCTTCGTTTGCGCCGCGAGCTCGAGCATCGCCGGAATATCCGCCGTGAGGTTCGGGGCCGCGTTCGCGAAGGGAATGCCTTCCTTCAGGGCTGCGTAGGCGTACACCATGCTCGACGGAATCGTGTCGTCGCTCGCGTCGAGACCCTTCTCGAAAGCCGCCAGTGATCCATGCACCGGCCCCTGCTTCATGAAGACTTCGGTGCTGCCCGTCCAGACCATGACCAGCCGGTCGCAGCCGTGCTTCTGCTTGAAGTTGCGGATATCCGCGATGACCTGCTCGGCAAGGTCCTTCTTGCTCGTGCCCTTCTTGACATTGGGACCGGACAGCCGCTTCACGTACCGCTGATCGAACACCGCGGGCATCGGCTTGACCTGCTCCAACTCGGCGCGCACCTGTTCGAGCTGCGACGGTTCGAGCACGCCGGCGGTCTTCGCGGCGGCGTAGCAGTCTTCCTCGAAAATGTCCCAGCCGCCAAACACGATGTCGTTCAGGTCGGCGAGCGGCACGAACTCGTTGATCTTCGGCGCGCGTCCTTCAGTCCGCTTGCCCAGCCGGATAGTACCCATCTGAGTCAACGAGCCGATCGGCGGCGCGAGTCGCTTGCGGATGGCCATGACGCCGGCGATGGTGGTGGTGGCAACGGCGCCCAGACCGACGAGCAGCACGCCAAGCTTGCCGCGTGCAGGGGCAATCTGCAGTGGTGAGGTCACAATCCGCCACTATAGCACCGCGGCGCGCCGGACATGCGAGGCTGGCGCACCAGCTAAAATGCTGGAATGCGCATGTTTCTGCGCAAACGTCCCGACCGGCGCGACCCGCTGGCGATCGCGATGATTGGCGTCCGTCTCGGTGAGCGCCTGCTGCAGATCGGCATCGACGATCCGGGCAGCCTCGGCGCGCTCGCCGCGAAAGTCGGCATCAGCGGCACCGCCGCGGTCGTCACGATCGACGAGCCGGGAGCCAATCAGGCTCGTGCCGCGATCGCCGATGCCTCGACGGTGGCGGACATCTTCGTGGCACCCGACGCCTCGTTGCCGTTCGGGACCAGCAGCTTCGACGTCGTTGTCATCAACGCCACGGGCGGTCTGCTGACCTCACTCGACGACACCACCCGCGCGCGCCTGCTGACTGAAACACATCGAGTGCTGCGTGCCGGCGGCCGGGCGATTGCGATCGAGGCGGGCACGCCATCGGGAGTCAAAGCCGTCTTCAGCCCTGCACCGAAGGTGGATGAACGCTACGAGCAGGCCGGCGGTACGGTCGGCGCGATGGAGGCCGCCGGCTTCAAGCCGGTTCGGCTGCTGGCCGACCGCGACGGTCTGCGATTCACCGAAGGATTGAACACTCCGCTGCACAACTAAGTGGACAGGCCACGCATCGGCTGACCGCTTCGCGCGACTGCCGTGATGGGAGGCTTCGACGGATCTCGCCTGAAATCACACGTTTACAGTGGGCAAGACATTTGCCGGTCAGGCGGGACACAGGTATGTCCCGGGTCGCGTCAGAGGTCTACACGCTGGATGAGGTCGCGCAGGCAGCGCGCGTACCCACCAGAGCCGTCGAGGAACTTGCGGCCGCCGGCGAAATTCCGACCACGCGCGGCTTCGTCCATCCGGCGACTGCGCTCCACGCAGGCCGCCTCCTGCGCGCTGCGCTTCTCGCGCAACCGATCGCGGCGGAACCGCTCTTCTCGATTCAGCCCGATTCAACCGCGCTCGCGCACCGTGGCGCCCGCCTGCATACCATCGGCTCGTCGGCGATTCACATGATCGTCATCGGCGCAATTCTTCTGCTGATGACCGGCCGCGGCGAAAGCGTGAGCACCACGCAGTCGCTGGAACCGGCACGGCTCGTCTTCCTCATGACTCCCGGGCCGGGCGGCGGCGGGGGCGGCGGCGGTACTCACGCCTCGCGTCCGGCTCCAAAGATCGAGCGACAGGGTCCACCAACACCGCGTCTCGCCGTGCCGAAGGTCACACCGGATCCGGCGTTGACCACGACGAAGCCGATCGTCGAACCACCGAAACCGACGCCACCGACTGTTGCGTCCCAACCGGTGCCGCGCGCGCCGGAGCCACAGCCAACGCCAGCGATCGTCGCACCGGTGGTTGAAGCGGCTGCCGACCCACGCGATCGCAGCGGTGTCGTCGACAAGCCGACCGGCAGCGCCGACAGCCAGGGACAGGGTGCCGGCGGTGGCGCCGGATCGGGTTCCGGTACGGGCAACGGACAGGGAATCGGTTCAGGGATTGGCGATGGTTCGGGCGGCGGGACGGGAGGCGGTCCATTCCGTCCCGGCAGCGGCATCGAACCCCCGCGCCTGTTGCACGAAGTGAAGGCGGACTACACGGACGACGCGCGGCGACGCGGTCTCAAGGGCGACGTCGTGCTCGAAGTCGTGGTCAAGCAGGACGGCACCGTCGGCGACGTGAAAGTGCTGCAGGGACTTGGCGCGGGTCTCGAGTCGCGCGCGATCGCGGCGGTGCGCCAGTGGAAGTTCGCGCCGGCGACGCGCAAGGGTCAGCCGGTAGACGTGCTGGTCGAAGTCGCCGTCGAATTCACGCTGCGCTAGTCAGTCGTCGGTAGCCGGTCCTCGGGAGTGAGGGAAACGCAGATGCTGCTTCAGGTCGTTTCGATCGTCTCGCTGATTGCGGCCGGCGGTTTCGCCGCGATCGCATGGCGACTGTCGCGTCAGGAGCAGCGGCGATCCGCCGCACGGGTTGCGGCGCTCGCCGAAGCCATCGATGGGGAAACCCCGGCGCCCGTGGATGTCCCCGGCGACGGCGTTGCCGTTCACCCAGAGTTTCTGACGCCGCAACGATCCGCACCGGCGACGCGCATCCTCCTGAAGATCGCGCTGGGATTCGCGGCCGGCGTCGCCCTGATCGTCGCCGTGACGATGGTTGGGGCGCATCATCACGAGGCCGTGACTGCGACGGCGGCGGACAACGCCTCTCTTGAACTGCTGTCGATGCGGCCCGAACGCGAAGGCGACACGCTGACCGTCACCGGGCTGGTCCGCAACGCTGGAAGCGGCGCCGTCCAGCACCTCACCGCAGTGGTGTTGACCTTCGATCGCAACAGCAACTTCATCGCGAGCGGCCGGGCGCCGCTGGATTTCGTCACGCTCGGCCCCGGCGATGAATCGCCCTTCCGCGTGTCAGTACCGAATGTTGGCGACGTGGGCCGCTATCGCGTCAGCTTCCGCACCGAGGCGGGCGTTGTCACTCACGTCGACAAGCGGCACCAGTTGCTCGCGAAGAAGTAGGGGGCAATCATGAAATCGCCGGGTCGCCTCCTCGTTGCGCTCGCACTGCTGACCGGGTCGGCTGCGTCCTTGTCGGCGCAGGATGGTTTCAGGCTGAAGAGTACCGTTGAGCTGATCAATGTCACGGCGACAGTCAGCGATGAATCCGGCCGATTTGTCTCGGGACTCCGGAGAGACGACTTCACTCTGTATGAGGACAACGACAAGCAGGAGATCACCCACTTCAGTGCCGATCGGGTTCCGGTGAGCCTCGGCATTCTGCTCGACGTCAGCGGCAGCATGACGCCGGACAAGATGGCGTCGGCGCGCGCGGCGATCAACCGCTTCACGCAGGAACTGCTGGAGCCGGACGACGAACTGTTCTTCATGGACTTCTCCACGGCCGCGCATCTCGAACAGGACTGGACGACGGACCGGCGAGCCATCAGCCGCGCGCTGTCACACGTGGATGCCGAGGGTGGCACCGCGCTGTACGACGCGATCGCGCAGGCGCTGCCGATCGCCACGAGCGGCCGGAATGCGAAGCGCGCGATTCTCGTCATCTCCGACGGCAACGACAGCAGCAGCCATCTCGAGGTCAGCGAGTTGCGACAGGCGATTCGCGAAAGCGAGGTGCTTGTGTACGCTCTCGGTGTCGATGCAACGGGCCGTAACGATCGCCGGACAACGCCGCCGGTACAGCCGCCCCGCCAGCCGTTCCCGATTCCCTTTCCGATTCCGGGTGGCCGGCCAGGACGGCGCTTTCCGCAGATCATCGGCGGCCCCTGGGGCCAGTCGTCGGGCGAACGGGTCAACGCCGATGCGCTGCGGCGCATCACCGATGACACCGGCGGCCGCACGGAGATTGTTCGCGGCTTCGACAACCTGGATGAAGCAACCGCGCGCATCGCTGACGAACTGAGCAAGCAGTACTACCTCGGGTACGCCTCGACGCGCCCGAAGGATGGCCGGTGGCACGCGATCCGGGTCGAAGTCCGCGATCGCCGCCTCACCGTTCGCGCTCGCACGGGTTACGTTGCGTCTTAGCCGGGCTACGGAGACCAGACTACGGGCTCGGGAGCCGCTCGAGGGTAGCCGTCCTTAGAGGACGACCTTCGGGTCGGCCTGGCGAATCGAAAATCGCTTAAGATCCGCGGCGATGCGCCGGTTGGGCGTGGCTGCCGCCCTTATCGCTGCGATCACCTGGGGCTGGGCCGCTCCCCACGCTGCTGATCTGACCAGCCTTCGCGGCTCCGACGCTTCGGCGGACCCGGCCGCGGCGGCCACTCCCGCTTCGCCCCCGGCTCGGTCCACGATCAACAGGTACTGCATCGGCTGTCATAACGCCCGCGCGAAGACCGCCGGACTCGAACTGGACTCAGCGGCACTTGATGACGTGGCCGCGAACCCGGACGTGTGGGAAAAGGTCATTCGCAAGGTGCGCGGCGGCATGATGCCGCCGGCCGGCGCGCCCCAACCGGATCAGGCCACGCGGCAGGCGCTGGTCGCCGGCCTTGAAGCCACGCTCGACCGCGCCGCTCTAACGCATCTCAATCCCGGGCGGCCGCTGGTGCACCGGTTGAACCGCACCGAATACGCCAACGCGATCCGTGATCTCCTCGCGCTCGACGTCGACGTCACTTCGCTGCTGCCGCCAGACGATTCGGCCTCCGGGTTCGACAACAACGCCGACGTCCTCGGGGTCTCACCGGTCCTGCTCGAGAGCTACCTCACTGCTGCGGAACGTGTCAGCGCCCTTGCGCTCGGCGACCCCCACACGCCACCGGCAGGCGAGGTCTATCGCGTGCGCCAGGACGCCTCGCAGGACGAGCACATCGAAGGCCTGCCGCTGGGCACCGTCGGCGGCATCCTCATTCATCCGACGCTGCCGCTCGACGGCGAGTACCAGTTCCAGGTGAAGTTGTTCCGCACGAACCTCGGAACGATGCGCGGCCTCGAATATCAACATCAGCTCGAAATCGCCGTGGACGGCGAGCGCGTCCACCTGGCGACGTTCGGTGGTGACGCCGAGATTCGCGCGTCGAGTGACAACCCGACCACGACCGGTGATCGCGTTGACGGACGGTTCACCACGAAGATTCCGCTGACCGCCGGTCCGCACGAGATCTCGGTGGCGTTTCTCGAACGGACGCACGCGCTGAATACACGGCGCCTGCAGAACTACGTGCGCAGTTCGTCCGACACGATCGACTTCTCGGGGCTGCCGCACATCGACCAAGTCATTCTCACGGGACCCTTCACTCCCGCCGGCCCCGGCGACACACCGAGCCGTCGCCGAATCTTCGTCTGTAAACCAACAGACTCGGCCGGGAGCGATGACGACTGTGCACGCCGGATGCTTTCAACCATCGCCCGCCGCGCGTATCGCGGCGACGTGACTGCCGACGACCTGCGGGCGATCATGTCGTTTTTCGAACAGGGACGCCGCGAGGGCCAGTCGTTCGACAGCGGCATCGACCTCGCGCTGCGACGCGTCCTTGCGAGCCCGAAGTTCGTATTCCGGGTGGAGCCCGACCCTCCTGCGCCCAGGGCTACGGCGGGCAGGTCCGGAAACAGTACGGCGAGGGCGGTCAGCGCGAGCGATGCACCGCCGAGTGACGTGTATCGGCTCGACGACCTCGCGTTGGCCTCGCGACTCTCATTTTTCCTGTGGAGCAGCATCCCGGACGACGAACTGCTGGCGCTGGCCGGCTCGGGCAAGCTGACGAAAGGCGATACGCTCGAGAAGCAGGTGCGCCGCATGCTGGAGGACCCGAAGGCCGAATCGATCGTCGACAACTTCGCCGGGCAATGGCTGCAGTTGCGGAACCTGAAGAGCAAGCAGCCGAACTCGCACGAGTTCCCGGACTTCGACGACGACCTCCGGCAGGCGCTGCTGACGGAGATGAATCTGTTCTTCGGCTCGATCATGCGCGAGGACCGCAACATCCTCGACCTGATGACGGCCGACTACACCTTCGTCAACGAGCGCCTGGCGAAGCATTACGGGATCCCGAACGTCTACGGCAGTCACTTCCGGCGAATCACGCTGCCTGACGACACGCGGCGCGGTCTGCTCGGCAAGGGCGCGATCCTCATGGTGACGTCGCACCCGCATCGCACGTCGCCGGTCCTGCGCGGCAAGTTCGTGCTCGACAACCTGCTCGGCACGCCGCCACCGCCGCCGCCGGACGTCGTGCCGGCATTCCCCGAAGACCTCGAACCGCAGAAGCCGCGCTCGGTTCGCGAGCGGCTGGAACAGCATCGCCGCAACCCATCCTGCGCGAGTTGCCATCGGCTGATCGATCCGGCCGGACTGGCGCTCGAGAACTTCGATGCGGTCGGCGCCTGGCGCACCCGCGACGGCGGCACGCGCGGCACGCCGGTGGATGCCTCCGGTCAGCTGGCGGACGGCACGCGCGTCACCGGCGTCGTCGAGCTGCGACAGGCGTTGCTGCGCGATCCCCAGACATTCGTCCGGACCGTGACCGAACGCCTGATGACGTACGCGCTCGGCCGCAGCCTGGCGGGCGCCGACATGCCTGCCGTCCGCACCGTCGTCCGCGATGCGGCGAAGGACAACTATCGGTTCTCGTCGATTGTTCTCGGCATCGTTCGAAGCGTTCCGTTCACGATGAGAACCAGGGCGGCGGCAGCTCGAACACAGAGCGCCGCGAGATAGTTCGTGCTTCTACATGCTTGGTTCTTGGTTCGTGTTCAGGTTCGGGCCTGATGTCGCGACGCCGGACTCCGAACCTGAACCCGAACCGAGAAGCCAGAACCGAGAAGAGTGAACAACAGGAGTTGTCATGTTCCTGACCCGCCGCTTCCTTTCCCGCCGAACCGTGCTGCGCGGCATCGGCGCCACGCTCGCGCTGCCGCTGCTCGACGCCATGGTTCCGGCATTGGCGAGCCGGTCGGTCATGGCCGCGACGCCGCCACGCCGGTTCGGCGCAGTATTCGTGCCGATGGGTGAACGCCCGTCGCACTGGACGCCGAAGACCTCAGGGAAGGGATTCGAGCTCAGTCCGATTTTGGAGCCGCTCGCGCCGTTCAAGGACTCGATGATCGTCGTCTCCAACGCCGATCGCCCATTGCAGGGAACGCACGCGGTGAGCAGCGGCACCTGGCTGACCGGCTGCGCGCCCAAGCGCACGGAAGCGGAGGACTTCGTTGCCGGCACCTCGCTCGATCAGATCATCGCGGCGCAGATCGGCCGCGACACCGTCTTTCCCTCGCTCGAGATCGGCACCGAGGATCTCACCGGCTACGTTGGCGCGTGCGACGTTGGCTACAGTTGCGCGTACATGAACACGATCTCGTGGAGGACGCCGACGACGCCGATGCCGCTCGAGTGCAATCCGCGAGTCGTGTTCGAGCGCATGTTCGGCCGGCCGGGATCGACAGAAGAGCGCGTCGCGCGGATGCGCCAGAACCGCAGCATCCTCGATTCGGTCCGCGGCGACGTGAGCTCGCTGGAGAAAGGGCTCGGCGCACGCGATCGGCTCCGCCTCGATCAATATCTCGACCACGTCCGCGAGATTGAAGCGCGCATCCAACGGGCGGAGCAACAAGCGACCACCGAGGTGCTGGTGCCGAAGGCGCCGATCGGCATCCCCGACTCCTGGGCCGAGCACGCCAGCACGATGTTCGATCTGATGGCGGTGGCGTGGGAAGCCGACCTGACGCGTGTTTTCAGCTTCATGCTCAATCGCGAAGCGAGCCAGCTCGTATTCCCCGAGCTCGATTTCAACGAGCCGTGGCATCACGTGTCGCACCACGGCAACGAGCCCGAGAAGCTTGCGCTGCTCGTGAAACTGAATATCTATCAGATCGGCATCTTCGGGAAGTTCCTCGATCGGCTGCGGACGACGCCCGATGGCGACGGCTCTCTCCTCGATCATTCCGTCGTGCTCTGGGGCAGCGGCATGAGCGACAGCAACGCTCACTCGCCGCTCGACCTGCCTTACCTGCAGGTGGGCAGCGGCAGCGGGCTGTTCAAGGGCGATCGTCACCTCGTCGCCACCAAGGGCACGGAACTCGCCGACGTGATGCTCACCGTCGCGCAGCGCTTCGGCGCCGAGATCGATCACTTCGGCGTCAGCACCAATGCCTTCGAGCTCTGACGCCTCGGCGGCTCGGCGTCGCCAAACCCGCCCGGCATGGATTGGCGTGATCCGAGCGTTGCTCCGAATTCTCGCCATATGCGTGCTCGCCGGTCTCGGCGTGTCGGCGTCGGAGACCGTGCCGACGATCGTCGACGCCGCGCGGCGGGGCGATCACGCAGCCGTTCGAGCGCTGCTGAAAGCGAAGGCCGACGTCAACAAGCCGTCAGCCGACGGCACGACGGCGCTGCATTGGGCGGTTCGCGGCAACGACGTCGAGCTCGTCTCGATGCTCCTCGCGGCCGGCGCAGACGCCAGGGCGAGCAACCGCTACGGGGTCCACCCGCTGAACCTGGCCGCCGAAAACGGGAGCGCGACCGCCATCGATCTTCTGCTCAAAGCCGGCGCCGATCCCAACATGACAAGTGACGCCGGTGAGCCGGTGCTCATGACTGCCGCGCGCTCGGGTCACGTTGATGCCGTTCAGCGCCTGATCGCTGCGGGCGCCAACGTCAACGTCCGCGAACCCTGGTTCGGCGAGACCGCCATGATCTGGGCGGCTGCCGACAATCACGGCGATATCGTGCGCGCACTGGCCGCGGCCGGCGCCGACGTCAACGTGCGCTCGACCACGCTGGATCCACCGGTCCTCGAATTCCCGCGCAGTGGCGGACCCAATGCGCCGTTCCCACGCGGCGGCTGGACGCCGCTGATGTATGCCGCCCGGCAGGGCGCCATCGGCGCCGCCCGCACGCTTATCGCGCTCAAGGCAGACCTGAACGCCGTTGCCCTGCCGGAAACCGACGTCAAGTTGACGCCGGAAGACCTCACGGCGTTCGCGACGGGTGTCGGCACATCGGCGCTGGTCTTTGCCATCATCAACGTCCACTACGACCTGGCGGCGATGCTGCTCGACGCGGGCGCCGATCCGAATGTCGCGGATCTCGCCGGGATGGCGGCTCTATACGCCGCGGTGGACATGAACAGCCTGCAGTGGGTGCAGGGCCGGCCCGCGCCAATTCTCAACGATCGTCTCGACGGCATCGATCTCGTCAAGCGGCTGCTGGCCAAAGGCGCACACCCGAGCGCGCGGCTCACCGCAGCCCCGCTCAAACGTCACCACGACGCGGGCTCGACGATGAACTTCGGACCGGGAACGACGCCGTTGATGCGGGCGGCCAGGACGAACGACGTCGCGGTCATGCGCGCGCTGCTCGAGGCCGGCGCCGATCCGAACCTGACGCTGCCGGACGGCACCTCCACGCTCATGATCGCCGCGGGCCAGGGCTACACTGGTCTTCGTGGCGAAGGCATCCGCATCGTCGTTCCAACCGAGGCCGGCGCGGCGGCCGCGGTCACGCTGTTGCTCGATCGCGGCGTGGACGTCAACGCGATCAACAGCGCCGGCGCAACGGCGCTTCATGCGGCAGTTGCCCGGGGCGATGCGGTCGTGAAGACGCTCGCTGCACGCGGGGCGCTCCTGCTGCCCAACAACAACGGGTTCACCCCGCTCGACGTTGCGCTTGGTGCCGGTGGTCGCGGCGGCCGCAGTGGGGTCGTTCGCGAGCAGACAGCCGCGCTGATCCGCGAGTTGTATCCCGACGCCGTCCCGTCGCCGCGCCCGCAGGGCGAAGCGCTCCCGCCGCCCGCCGGCCGTTGACCACGTCTCCGTGACACTCGCGGTCGTCACCGCCATCATCTTCGTGGCGACGCTGATTCGCGCCTCGCTTGGATTCGGCGAGGCGCTCGTGTCCGTGCCCCTGCTTGCCTTCGTGCTCCCGGTCACCGTCGCCGCACCGGTTGCCGTACTTGTGTCGATCACCGTCGCGGCGGTGATCGTTGCCACCGATTGGCGGCACGTGGAGTTCGGCAGCGCCGGCCGCCTGGTTCTGGCGTCGCTGCCGGGTATTCCGGCCGGACTGTGGCTGCTGCACTCGGCGCCCGAAGCGGTAGTGAAAGGCCTGCTCGGTGCGATCGTGGTCCTCTTCGCACTCTCGACGCTGCGCCGTCCGGGGCACGTGACGTTGACCGACGATCGATGGAGCTGGTGGTTCGGAGCGGTGGCAGGCGTCCTCGGCGGGGCGTACGGAATGAACGGACCGCCGTTGGCCATCTATGGCGCGCTTCGCCGCTGGCCGCCGGAACGTTTCCGGGCGACACTTCAGGGTTACTTCCTGCCCGCGAGCATCGTCGGAATGGCCGGTTACGCCGTGGCCGGGTTGTGGACGCCGACGGTCACCCACTATTTCGTGTTGACGCTTCCCGCGACGGCAGCAGGCGTTCTCCTCGGCCGATGGCTGCACTCGCGCGTGGCCGGCGACCGGTTCCTGTTCTATGTCTGCGCGGGATTGATCCTGAGCGGTGCCGGCCTGATCGTGCAGGCGCTGCTCGCCCATTGAACGTACCGTCCGGGGATGCTTGTTATCATCCCCAGACGTGCCAACGTTGCTCCTTGCGCTCGGGCTGAGCGTCCTCGGCGGCCTGGGCGGCCTTCTGGTGGCGGCGAGCGTCCTCCTGATCAAGGACGCCGCCCGCACCCGCATTGTCCCGGAACTTGTCAGCTATGCCGTCGGCGCGCTGCTCGGTGCGGCGATGCTGAAGATCCTGCCGGAGGCAAGCGAGCAGCTTCCGCCGGCGCGGCTCTACGCCTCGCTGCTGGCGGGCGTTCTGCTTTTCTTCGTGCTCGAGAAGCTGGTGCTCTGGCGTCACTGCCACACGCACGACTGCGAGGTCCACGACGGCAGCGTCGCGGGTGTCGTCGTCGGCGACGCATTTCACAACTTCGTCGACGGTGCGGTCATTGCGACAGCGGTGATGACGTCGGTGCCGCTCGGCATCAGCACCGCGATCGCGATCGCGGCGCACGAGATTCCACAGGAGCTCGGGGACTTCGCGATCCTGCTGCACGCGGGCTATTCGCGAACGCAGGCGCTCCTGTTGAATGTGCTCTCCGGTCTGTCCAGCGCCGCCGGCGCCGTCATCGCGTTCGTCGCGTTCGACTTCGTCCCGACGCTGCGGCCGTATTGCCTGGCGCTCTCCGCGGCGAGCTTTCTGTATGTGGCGATGGCCGATCTCATTCCGGGCCTCCATCGCGGTCGAACCGACGCGGCGTCGATGCGGCAGATCGTGCTGATCGCCCTCGGGATCGGGACGATGATCGTTCTCTGACGTTCACGCTTCCAACTTCTCCGTTCCGGGTTCGTGTTCAGGTTCGAATCCTGGGCTCCCGTCGCTGGAGCGCGTTCGAGCACTGGATGAAGATCCGAACATGAACGTGAACACAACCGGGAACACGGCACCGAGAAGCCTGAGCACCGAGGACGTATGCGTCCTCCCCCTCGGACGACTCATCCGCACCTCACCCGCTTGATCATGGCGAATTCTCGCGATCGCGCGTGCCTCATGCTGGCAGAGTCCTTGCCCAACACCGGCTGGACGTCCGGCCACTTGGAGTAAGAGACATGTTCAGGATATTTCTCGCGACCGCCGCCGCGCTGCTCACGGTCAGCGCGCCTGCGCTCGCAGCGGATTCGGCCAACCTTCAAACCCTGCGGGCGGTACAGAATCAGGTCCTCGAGTACCCGCACTTCACGATTTTCGACACGGTGAACGCGCAGGTGGACAACGGCACTGTCCGGCTCACCGGCAAGGTGACGATGCCGTACAAGCGCGACGACATCGAAAAGCGCGTGAGGCAGGCAGCGGGCGTCCAGCGGATAGACAACAGGCTCGAGGTGTTGCCGGTCTCGCAATTCGACGACGAGCTCCGGGTCGGCATCGCGCGGGCGATCTACAGCAACCCGGCGTTTCGCCAGGCCGCAGTGATGGCCAACCCGCCGATCCACGTGATCGTCGAGAACGGGCACGTGACGCTCGACGGTGTGGTACTCAACGATGTCGACCGCGCGATCGCGCGGTCAATCGCCGGCAGCTTCCCGGCGTTCTCGGTCAACAACCAACTGAAGACCGAAGCTCAAGTCAAAGAGGAGCTGGAGCACATTTGATCGGGCTTCACACGGCGAGCTCCGGGCTACGGTAGGAATCGTGGACCGGGGCTCGCGCAGCGGCCGCGGCTGCACACCGACGCTTCAGGATCCCGATTCGGCGATTTCCGCCTTCCGTCCCTTCCGCACGACCCACCAGATAACAACCGCAAAGGTCAATGCGGCAGCGACGATCGTCCCGCCAAACAGCAGCAACGTCGTTTGCAGGATCGATTCGGGTTCGAGGTTCACCTCGATGTCCAGCGGCACGCCGGCCGCTCGGTCCTTGAGCGTCTGCTCCCACTCGAGAATGTTGCCACGCTGGGTCGGCTTGGGCGAGTTGTTGAACGGAATCTCGCTCGGCAGATGCATCTTGAACCGGACCATCTCATCTCCGGTCCATCCGACATCACCGACGTTCCTTCCAGTGGCCTTGCCGACCGCCTGACGATACGCGAGCACGTCGCCCTGCCGCTCGAATCGATAGGTCGACCACGAGAACGGGGCGACACGCTGCAGATCCCTGACGTTGGCGACCTCGACACGTACGTGCAGAAAGCGCCGGCCGTGACGGCGTGAGTACGTCGGCGTCGCAACCTTCACCCCCGGGGCCGAGAAGAGCGCGCGAATCCGATCACGATCGACGCGGGCGAGCGGATCGACCTTGAGATCGACTCCGCGCAACGCCACCAGCGCCGGCACCGAGGCGTTGATGTACGCGGTCGCGGCTCCGTCCAGCTGGAGGTAGATCTCCTCCTCGTATTCGTACTGTTGTCTGAAGAGGCCGCCGCCACCGCACGCGGCGGCCGCCGCGGCGCACGCCACGATCCACGCGAGCGCACAGCGGCGAAGGGTCCCGGAAGGCATGAATCTGAATGATATCCTCGATTAAATGGCCCGGCCGACGCTCTTCCTCATCGACGGCAGCTCGCAGATGTACCGCGCGTATCACGCGTTTCGCGGGAAGGGTCTGTCGAATGCGGAAGGCCAGACCACCCATGCCGTGTATGTGTTCGTGACGATGCTGCGGAAGCTGATGGCGGATCACAAGCCGGAGTACATCGCCGCGTCATTCGATCTTGCCGGTCCGACGTTTCGCGATCAGCTCGTCGACGACTACAAAGCCAATCGCGCGGCGATGCCCGATGATCTCGCGGAACAGATCAACTGGGTTCATCAGGCCTGCGAAGCGCTTGGCGTACCAATCCTCACGGTGCGCGGCTACGAAGCGGACGATGTCATCGGCACGCTGGCGACGAGAGCCGCCGCGCAGGGATTCGACGTCGCGATCGTGTCGATCGACAAGGACTTCTTCCAGCTGGTCCGCGACGCTGACGGAATTCGCGTTTACGACCCGCGTGAAGACGGCGCATGGTTCGATGAAGCGGGCGTCGCACAGAAGTTCGGGGTCAAGCCAGCGCAAGTTGTTGACGTGCTCGCGTTGGTCGGCGACACCAGCGACAACGTTGCCGGCGTTCCGGGCATCGGCAAGAAGGGCGCGATCGATCTGGTCACACAGTTCGGATCGCTCGACGCGATGCTCGAGCGCGCTGCTGAGTTGAAACCGAAGCAGCGCGAAGCCTTGACCACGCATCGCGCGGACGCGATGCGCAGCCGCGAGCTGGTCACGATTCACCAGGACGTGCCGCTCGACGTCGACTTCGCATCGCTGCGCTACCGGGGGCCGCAGCGGCAAAAGGCCTACGACCTGTTTTCGCAGCTGGCTTTCCGGCTGATCCTGACCGATTACGCGCCGACCACCGATGACATCCAGAAGGACTACGCGCTGGTGTCTACGCCGGCGGAACTGGACACGCTGATCGCGGAGCTCCGCGCCGCCGGCGAGTTCGCTGTCCGCGTCATTCCCGATCAGCCACTGCCGATGCGGGCGGCGATCGCAGGCATCGCGTTCTCCACTGCCGATCGGCGCGCACGCTACCTGCCCGTTGGCCACGAGGGCGCGGACCAGTCCCGGGATCTCCTGAGTGCCGAAGGGCCGCAACAACTGCCCCTGCGGGACGCGTTGGCGCATCTGAAGCCGCTGCTCGAAGACCCGGCAGTTCGGAAGGTCGGTCACGACCTCAAGTTCGACACGATCGTCCTGGGGCGCCACGGCATCGCGGTGCAGGGGCTGGCGTTCGACTCGATGCTGGCGAGCTACCTCCTCGATGCGACACGGCCGGGGCACCTGCTCGAAGGAGTCTCGCTCGAACATCTTGGCTACAAAGCGTTGACCGAGGAAGATCTCTGCGGCCGCGGCGCGAAGGCGATTCCGATCCGACGGCTCGCGCCCGCGGCAGCGCTGAACTACGCCGGCGAGCGCGCCGACCTCGCCCGTCAGCTTGCCAACCGGCTCGCGCCGTTAGTGGTCACGGACGGCCTCGAGAGTGTCTACCGTGAGCTGGAGATGCCGCTGGTGCCCGTGCTGGCCGCCATCGAGCGCGCCGGAATCGCCATCGATGGTCCGGCGCTCGCTGCCCAATCGCGCCATATCGAACAGGAGCTCGCCTCGCTGAACGCGCGGATTTTCGAGCTCGCCGGCGAAACGTTCAACGTCAATTCCCCGCAGCAACTCGGCAAGATTCTCTTCGACAAGCTGCAGCTGCCGGTCTTGAAGAAGACGGCCGGCACGCGCTCGGCCTCGACCGGGGTCGAGGTGCTCGAGGAGCTGGCGCTCACCCATGAACTGCCGAAGCTCATTCTCGAATGGCGCGCGCTCAGCAAGTTGAAGAGCACCTACATCGACGCGCTGCCGCAGGAGGTGAACACGGAGACGGGTCGCGTGCACACCTGCTTCAATCAGGCGGTCGCGGCAACCGGCCGGTTGAGCAGTTCCGATCCGAACCTGCAGAACATTCCGATTCGCACCGAGCTCGGTCGTGAGATCCGCAGGGCGTTCATCGCTGCGCCGGGGCACGTGCTGATTTCAGCGGACTATTCGCAGATCGAACTGCGCGTCCTCGCACACCTCGCGGGCGACGAGACGCTCGTCGAGGCGTTTCGTGCCGGCGAGGACATTCACGATCGGACGGCGTTGAAAGTCTTCGGGCCCGAAAGCGGCCTCGACCCGTACGAACTTCGCCGGCGCGCCAAGATCATCAACTACGCGCTGCTCTACGGAAAAACCGCATTCACGCTGTCCAAGGACATCGGCGTCACGCAGCAGGCGGCACAGGAGTTCATCGACGCCTATTTCGCCGGCTTCCCACGCGTCCGCGGCTTCATCGACGAGACCCTGCAGCGCGCCCGCGACACCGGCGTCGTCAAGACGATGTTCGGTAGACGCCGGCTGGTCCCGGAGCTGCACAGCCGCAACGGCCAGATCCGCGCCGCCGCCGAGCGCGAAACGGTGAACATGCCGATTCAGGGTACGGCCGCAGACATTCTCAAGCGCGCGATGATCGATCTTCACATGGCGTTTCCGGCCGAGAAACTCAGAGGCCGGATGATCCTGACCGTCCATGACGAGTTGCTGTTCGAGTGCCCGAAGGAGGAGGCGGACGCAACCGCCGCTCTCGTCCGCGATCGGATGTCGAACGCGGTGACGCTGAGTGTGCCGCTCGACGTCGATGTTGGCATCGCGGAGAACTGGCGCGACGCCAAAAGTTAGCGCAAGGCCAAGGGTGCGCAGGGTGGTTCCGCGATGCGGACCCGCCGGTTAGACGGGAGGCTCTCTTCAATCCGGTGTCGGCCTCTCCGCGCGGTCGATCGCGAGCAATCTGGTCGCCGCCTGTGAAGGTTGCAGCTTCAGACCGAGCTGCTCTTGCAGCGCCGTAAAAATGCTCGTCGTGTCGGGACTCGGCGAAACACCCGGCTCCGCTGGCGACGGCCCTCCAAAAACCGCATCTCGAGTCTCCGGCACGTACGTGAGCGTAAAGTCGTAGCGGGCCGGGAGACCTGTCCTGTCGACGACAGGTCTTCCCAATTGTCGCGACAGGCTGGCTGCGAGTTGCGCAACCGGTACTCCGCGGCCAGTCAGTTGCCCGTTCCCACCCGTGAGATCGCTGCCACGATAACTCGCGTCCGTTTCCCGCAGTTTTGCTCCGTCCTCGACGACGACCAGGTCGTAGCCGTCTGCCTCCTTCGTGTCCCAATGCCACGCCAGCTTGAAGCGGTCCACCAGCATCGCCACAACCATCTGCCGCATGTCCGCGTTCGTAACTCTCGCCGCCGGGAGTCTCGCGGCGACTGTGAACGGCGTGGAACCGAGCCAGCCCGGTCCTCCCGAGATCTGGAAATCGCTGACGTCGAAGGCGAATTGCAGCAGTAGCCGCAAGGACGCGTTCTCGGCGTTGAAGCGCCCGACATTCGCATGCACGCCGACCTGGGGGCTGTTCGGGATTCCAGGCTTGATCGAGACGACCTCGAATGCGATCCCTTGCCCCGACAGATTTGACGCGGCAACAAGCGCACAAGCGGCGGTGATCAACAGGAGTACGGCCTTCGTGGGCAGGCGACTTGCCATGGCTTCACCTCGAAGAAAGGTTGCGGCGCCTCTGGTACAGAAACGACGCGAACAGCAGGACTACGCCGACCACGAAAAACGCTGCGATGCGGGAGAGCCCTCCGAGTGTCTGCAGGTCCACGAGAAACACCTTGACGAGCGTGAGGCCGAACAGCGCGATCGCGAAATAGCGGATCGCTGGAAGACACCGTCGGATTCCGACGGCGCTGGCGGCGGCTGCGTAGATCGCCCACGCGCCCGAAAGCATCGACTGACGCGCCAGGGACACGGCATCGCCGCGCAGCTCGCGAAGCGTCCAGTACCAGGCGATCTCCCGCGAGATCAGGACCACGCTCAACGCATTCGCGGCGACGAGGGCCCCGGCGCGTTCGAGCCTGACGGACCGGATCGTCGCGCCTTCCTTCAACCACCGTGCGAGCAGGTACAGCAACACCACCAATAGCAGCGCCGAAAGCGCGCGCGCATTGAAGACGACCTTCGCCGCCGTCGCGGTGTCCTGCACGTCGGGCGCGATCCATCGCAGCACAGCCAGCAGCATCAGCCCCCATCCGGCCATGCGGAACCAGGGCCGATCGGTGCGAACGGCAATCGCGACGATCGCGGCGGCTTCCATCCCCCACATCACGACCACCCACGGCCCGTCGAACTCAGTCGCGATGGCGATTGCCGTCAGCGTCGCCGTGACGGCGCCGAAGTGCAACGCCGCCAGCCTGAACCGTCGGGCCACGGCCGCGGTCAGGACGCCGTTCCATGCCGCGAGCGCGGCCGCGACGCTCGCGAGGACGTTCGAGTGGTTCGGCTCGAGCAGAATCGCCAGGCCTGCGTAGAGGCCGAGACCGTTGGCGTGAACCAGGGCCACGTCGACCGCGGACAGGCGATCGTCATGGCGAAGCGCCTGCAACTGCGCCGCGAGATGGACGACGTACACCGCGGCGATACCGATCAATGAACCGGTGACCGTTCCGCGCGAATGCTGCTGCAGCCAGATCGCCAATGGCAGCGCCATGGCCGCCCATGCGATCGCGCGGAGGGCCGGCATTCGCACACGCTCGGCAACGATGACGGCAACGGTAGACGCCACGATGACGTAGGTCAGAAAGGCTTCGCGATCCGCCGAGAGAATCGCGATCGATGTCAGGTGATAGGCAACCGGAGCCAGCAGAAGAATCCTCGCGCCAGTCCGTGCGCGTCGGTTGTGCGTGGGCACAGCCTCCCGCGCCCGCAAGATGATCAGGAAGAGCGTGCAATACAGTGCGAGAAACAAGTCCGTCCGCACGGCTTTCGCCGGCGTGTAATAGGCACTGAACCACGCGGCGACGTCCACCATCGTCAGCGCCAGAGCGAGGACGTCGAGGTACCACCATTCATGTCGCAGCGAGAGCGCCGCAGTCGCCGTGATGAGCACCGCCAGGTAGGTAAACAGCGTCAGTTGCGCGTCCTCGCCACCGCCGACGAGGAACGGCGTGGCGAATCCACCGAGAACGGCCACCACCGCGAGTGCCGGCGCGTCCTCCTCATGCGCCATCCACGCCGCAGCCGCACTGATGGCGACGAGTAACACGAACGCGGCTGGCGCAGGAATCAGCTCGTAAAAGTTCAGCGCCGCGTACGCCGAGAGGTAGAGCGAGGCGACGCCGCTACCGGCGACGATCACGCCGTACGATCGATAACCGGAGGTCGCGAGACGACGACCGCCCACGATCATCACGAGTCCTGCCGCGCCGCCCATGACGACGCGGACCAGCGGCGACAGCCAGTCGCGATCGAACGCATAACGGAGGAAGAAGGAGACTGCCAGCAGCAGCACAATGACGCCGGCGTAGAGGAGCCAGCGTTCGCCGATCGCACGCTCGACCTCTTCCCGTTCGTACGGCAGTGCGCTCACCGTTGGCTTGAATAGCTTCCGGGGCGGCGCAACGGGATTGACGTCTTGCTCGCTCGGCTGAAGCCGGGGACTGTCTGGCTGAGCGGAGGATTCGGCGGGCGCTCTAGTAACGACAGGCGGGGGCACGAGTCGCGACACGATGTCGCGAAGCTGCGCGAGCTCCTGCTCCACGTGTGACAGCCGCGCACGCGTGAAGACGACGACGCACAGGGCGACGAAGGCGAGGACGGCCGCCAGCACCTTGCCGCCCTCTTACCTCATTTCCACTGGCTTTTGACCAGATCCCATTCGGCACGCAGCATCGCCGTCGTGTCCTGCTGATCGCGCGCCTGTCGCTGCCGCGCGCGCTCAGGGATGAGCGCCTGCGCCACGAGCCGATCGAGATCGGCGCGAAGCGCTTCCGCCGTCGCAGGCGACAGGCTCGAGCGCACCCAGGCGGCGATCGCGGCGTCCCAGGCGCGATCGGGATCGCCATCGCTCCGCGCCGCCGAGGCGAGCCAGTAGTTGGCGACCGGATTGGCGGGATCCTGGCGAAGTTCCTCTTCCATGCGGGAGATAATGCGCTCGAACACCCGGCCCCGGCGATCGGCTGGTTGTGCCTGCGCGTCGCGATCGAGGGACGTCGCCCACCAGTCGAGCAGTTGACGGCGATCCGTGACGCTCAACTCCGTGCCGCGCGTGAGCGCCGTATCGAACAACTCCGCCGCCGCACCGAACACTTCGCCGAGATACAGCGTCTGACCGAGGCCGATGAACAGATCTACCTGATCCCGCGGCGACAGGCTCGCGGCCTCGATCATTGTCAGGGTCTCGCGCGCGGTGGCAAGGTCCTGCGAATCGGCACGTTGACGGTAGCGTTCGAGGTGCGACCGCGCGATCACGAGAGCCGCGGCGTCGGCGTACAAGGGCTGGCGACGCGCGACGTTGGCGGCGTCAATCGCGCCGTCGTAGTTGCCGGCGTTGTACAGACCGCGCGCCTTGGCCAGCGACGCCGGCTCGGCCGCAGCCGCCGGGCTGGACGCGACGAGCACCATCGTCAGGAGTGCGGGCAACAGCACACGCATGATTGGAATGCTAGCGCACGTCGCCCGGCCGGGTCGGCCCTTTCCCGATCGGGCGGCCCTGACGCGGCAGGGCAGGCCTTTCGCCTTCGCGAACGGCGATGGCGAGGTCCCGAAGCTCCCTTCACGGGCGAAGACGAGTACAGTCCGCCCATGACAGCTTGTTAGAATTCCCCATGATCCGGAATGAACAACGACTCGACTAGTTCCGAACCGGTGCGCAACAGTCCGACCATCGTGCCGCGGTCGGAGCACCCGCTGTCGCGCAGTCAGGTGGACCCAGAGGCGCTGAAGGTGCTGTATCGGCTGCACCAGAACGGCTACGTCGCCTATCTCGTCGGCGGCAGCGTCCGTGACCTGTTCCTTGGCCGCCGCCCGAAGGACTTCGACATCGGCACGTCGGCACATCCGTATCAGGTCAAGCGGCTGTTCCGGAATTGCTGGATCATCGGCCGCCGATTCCGCCTGGCCCATGTCCGGTTCGGACCGAAGACGATCGAGGTGGCGACGTTTCGGCGTCAGGTCAGCGCGGCCGAACAGGCGCAGGCGGATGCCACCGACGACATCCTGGCCTCCGTACCGGACGACGTATCGCTGTCCGAGGAAGAGCGCGATCGGCTCGTTCATCGCGACAACACCTTCGGCACGCCCGAAGAGGATGCCTTCCGGCGCGATTTCACGATCAACGCCCTCTTCTACGACATCGGCACGTTCTCGATCATCGACTATACCGGCGGCCTCGAGGACCTGCGGCGGGGCATCGTGCGCTGCATCGGCGATCCCACCGAACGTTTTCAGGAGGACCCTGTCCGCATGCTCCGTGCGGTCGCGATGGCCGCGCGTCTCGAGTTCCGGATCGATCCGCCAATCGATGCCGCGATCGCCGCGCACCGCGGTGATATCGCCCGCAGCGCGCCGGCGCGATTGATCGAGGAGTTCTACAAGCTGCTGCGCTCTGGATCGTCAGAGCGCGCGTTCCGGATGCTTGCGGAGCGCCGGCTGCTCGAGCCGATCGCGCCCGAGCTGCAAGGGCGCGCCGGCGAGGCGCTCTGGAGCGCGCTTGCGGATCTCGATGCGTACCGCAAACGGTTCGACGCGATTCCCGAGACGTTGACCAACGCGGTACTCCTCGGGTCGCTGCTGATTCCGCTCGGGCACACACTGCGCACGCTGTCACCACCGCCGGGGCCGAGTGGCGACGTCGTCCATTCGGCACGCTCAGGGCGCCCTGAGCGGCCCGCCGGGTCCCGATGGGCCGTCGAAGGGCGGAAGGAACCGAAGATCTCGCTGGGAATGCTGCCGCTGGCGCGCCGCGACGTCGAGCGTCTGCGCCAGATCCTCGGCCTGCAGCGGCGCCTCATGGACATGGGTCTGTCGCCGCGGGCGAAACGCGCCCTCATGCACCGCGGGCCGTTCAGGGAAGCATTGACCTGGCTCGACGTGCACGGTCACGCGCCCGAGGTGCTCGAGCACTGGAAGGGATTCATCGAGGCCGCGGGAGCGTTCGAAGGAGACGCGGGCCAGCCCGAACATCCACCGCGGCGCCGCCGCCGACGGCGGCGGCGATTCCGGTCGTCTACGAGCAGTTAGCCGTTCTTCTTCTCGAAGTCCCGCATAAAGTCCACGAGCGCATCGACGCCGGCTTCGGGGAAGGCGTTGTAGAGCGACGCGCGCATCCCGCCGACCGACCGGTGGCCCTTCAACCCGTCGAGGCCGGCGGCCGTTGCGGCCGGCGTGAATACCTTCTCCAGATCCTCACTCGGCAGACGGAACGTGACGTTCATCAGCGAGCGGCTGGCCTTCTGCGCGGTCCCGCGATAGAAGCCGGTCCGATCGATCTCCGCATACAGCTTTGCCGCCTTGCGCTGATTGATCTCGGCAATCGCCTTCAATCCGCCCAGTGACTTCAGCCACTTCAAGGTCAGTCCGAGGATGTACACGCCGAAGGTCGGCGGGGTGTTGTACAGCGAGTTGTTCTCCGCCATCACCTTGTAATTCATCATCGTCGGCAGCGACGGCTGCGAGCGCGCGAGCAGATCCTCACGGATGACGACGAGGGTGACGCCGGACGGACCGAGGTTCTTCTGCGCGCCGGCGTAGACCAGGCCAAAGCGTGAGAGCTCAATCGGTCCGCTCAGGATGTCCGAGGATGCATCGGCAACGAGCGGCACCTCACCGACATCGGGCAGCGTCTTCCATTCCGTGCCTTCGACGGTGTTGTTCGTGGTGATGTGGACGTAGGCCGCCCCGGGCGTCAACTTGATTTCGCTCGCCGGCGGGATGTGGTTGTAGACGTCGGCCTTCGTCGAGGCGGCGACGTTCACCGTCCCGACTCTCTTCGCTTCCTTGATCGCCTTGTCCGACCACGTACTGGTGTCGACGTAGTCCGCCGTCTGGCCCGCGCCGAGCAGGTTCATCGGCACCATCGAGAACTGCGTGCTGGCACCGCCCTGCAGCATCAGCACCTTGTACTCGGCGGGCAGACCGGTGAGCTCGCGGAAGTCGGCGATCGCCGTATTCAAAATGTTCTCGAACGTCTTCGAGCGATGGCTGATCTCCATCACCGACATGCCAACGCCCGGCAGCGCGACGAGCTCGCGCTGCGCCTGTTCGAGAACGGGAAGGGGAAGAACTGCGGGTCCGGCCGAGAAGTTATAAATGCGTTCCGTCGTGCTCATCGTGCCCATGGTGGTTTCGCCTTCAAATAACGTGTGATAAAAGCCCGTCGCGGAGCTTGGGTTCGAACCAGGTGGACTTGGGCGGCATGATGCCGCCGGCGTCCGAGATCTGCATCAAATCGTCAACGCTCACCGGATACATCGAGAACGCGACCGCGAAGCGGCCCGATGTGACCAGTGATTCGAGTTCCTGCGTGCCTCTGGCGCCGCCGACGAAATCGATTCGCTTGTCCGATCGTATGTCGCCGATGCCCAGCAGCGGGGTCAACACGAGCTCCTGCAGGCGGCTGACGTCGAGGCGCTGATCGGCCGTCAGATCGGCGGGTGCCGCGCCGAGATCGATCGAGTACCAGCGGCCGCCGAGAAACATCGACACCAGTCCGGACCGTGACGGCGTCGCCGAGCCTTCCTGTACGGTCAGGGTCTGGCGCAGCGTCGCGAGCAGCGACCCGGGCGTGTACGAACCGAGGTCCCTGACCACGCGGTTGTACGGAAGCACCTGGACCTGCGTGTCGGGAAAGGCGACAGCCAGGAAGGAATCCCACGCTCCCGGTCCCGCTTCCGAATGCAGTTGCCGGCGAACGCGTGCGGCGCTCGCCGCGCGATGGTGCCCGTCGGCGATGTAGAGGGCAGGTATGCGTCCAAACGCGTCGACGAGCCGTTGCGGCTTCGCGATTGTCCACAGCGTGTGCTGAATACCGTCGGGCGCCGTGAAGTCGAACAGTGGCGGCGCCGACGTCGTCTGCGCGATCATCGCATCGACCTCCGCTGACGCGGGGTACGTCAGGAACACCGGTCCGGTTTGCGCGCGCAGTTCCGTGATGTGACGCGTGCGATCGTCTTCCTTGTCGCGGCGCGTGCGCTCGTGCTTTCGGATGATGTCGCGATCGTATTCGTCGACCGAGAAGCAGCCCGCTACTCCCGTCTGGACATGAGCGCCCATCCGCAGCCGATACGCGTACAGCGATGGCTCGCTCTCGTTCACGAGAGGCGCGCCGGTGATCAACGCTTTGAAATTTGCCGCGGCCCGTGCGTACACCTCATCGGCGTACGGATTGACGTCGCGCGGCAGATCGATCTCGGCGCGGGACACGTGCAGAAAGCTGTAGGGATTGCCGTTGGCTAATGCGCGCGCTTCGTCGGCGTTGACGACGTCGTAGGGGACCGCAGCCACGCGTGCGGCTGCGTCGGGAATGGGGCGCAGCGCACGAAAGGGAATAAGAGTGGCCATTGGAAAAGGAAATTATATCGGGCCGTTCACTCCTTTTGTCCGGAGGGCCGCCAGCGCCTTGTCGCGCTCGGCTCGGAATGCCTCCATTTCACCGACCGCGAGCGGCTCACCGGGCGCCAGATTGCGATGCTCGCGCAGGGGATTCACGAAGACGCCGCCGCGAGTCAGGCCGTAGTGCAGATGCGGTCCCGTCGCCAGGCCGGTCTGCCCGACGAACCCGACGGTCTGCCCCTGATCCACACGCGCACCCGCGCGGATACCGGTGCCAAAGCCCGACAGATGCAAGTAGTACGACTCGTATCCAGACGCATGACGAATCCGGACCATCCGTCCGTTGCTGCTGTCATAGGTCGCAGACACGACAGTCCCAGACGCCACGGCGACGACGGGAGCGCCGGTTGGCGCGGCGTAATCCACACCGCGATGCGCGCGCGTGGTGTGCAGGATGGGATGCATGCGGCTGGCGGAGAAGCCTGACGTAATGCGGGGTTCGAACTTGAGCGGCGACCGCAGGAAGAAGCGGCGCACGGACCGTCCCTGCTCGTCGTAATAGTCGGGCTTGCCCCCGCGCGGCGTGAAGCGCACCGCCCGGAGCACACGGCCGTCGTTGTGAAACTCCACCGCCGTGATCACGCCGTACGAGTTCGGCCGTCCTTCGCGCCGGAACCGCTCGAATGCCACCAAAAAACTGTCGTCGGGCTGAAGCTCGGTGTTGAAATCGATTTCTCCCGAGAAGATTTCCGCCATCGCCACCGCGAGCTCCTGACGCTCGCCGACCGCCGCGATGGCTCCGAAAAGGGAGGGGTTGTCCTTCGTGATCGCTCCGGCCGCCACCACGTTTTCCAGCGTGCGCGGAATCGGCACCACCTCCGCCGCAAGGGTGTCGCCATCGGTGGCCGGCGTCACACGCAACAGCGACGTGTTGTCGATCTCGTATTCGAAGGCGCTCAGCGCACCCGCCAGCGTACGCGTGAGCGAAAAGGGCTGCATCGAGCGCAGACGGCGCGGATCGAAGACCTGGCGAACAGCGGACACCATCCGGTCCACAACCTCGCCATCCAGCCCCTGCCCTCGCAGCATCGCATCCAGCGTGGTGTGCCGTGGGACCTCCCCTGTCACCACCCTGGTTTCAGATCGCAGGACGATGTCGGTGCCGCGAGAACGAGGGTCGGGTGTGGCAGCAGGACGGCAGCCGGTGGCGAGCACGGCACCCAGAACCGGCAAGGTGAAAACTGTGAGGACGGATGCCCGGAGATGGCTGATAAGGGTGACCGGTCGTCGCATGAGCAAGCGCGAATGCTATATCGGCACACCGAGCGCGCCCAACAGGCGCGGCGGTCGCAATACCGGCGCCCGCTGGCCCGCCGGGGGTGGCCTGTAATATGGCGGCGATGGATCTCGCCTCCCTGCTCGCCGGTGCCGTCGTGGCCGGCCCCGTCGCGTATCTCGTCGCGCGCGGCCGCGCCCTCCGGCACCTGGCCGACGTCCGGGCGACGGCCGCGTCAGCGGTTGCAGCCGCCGAGCAGGACAACAAATGGCTTCGTGAGGAAGTGGAGCGTCACAAGCAGACCGCCGGCACGACGCACGACCTGCTGGACAAGGCCGAACAAACGCTCCGGGATACGTTTCAATCCCTTGCGGCGCAGGCGCTCAAGGACAACCGCTCGTCGTTCTTCGACCTCGCGAAAACCTCGTTCGAAAGCTATCACCGGCCGATCTCCGAAACCTTGCGGAAGGTCGATCAACGCCTCGAGCAGACGGAGAAGGAGCGGGTCGAAACCTACACGAAGCTGACCGAAAAGGTCATGGCACTCGAAGGCAGCGCCAACACCCTGTCACGCGCGCTTCGCACGCCCGCGGTTCGCGGCCGCTGGGGTGAGATGCAATTGCGGCGCGTCGTGGAGATCGCCGGGATGCTCCAGCGGTGCGACTTCGACGAGCAACCGGGCATCGAGAACCGTTCCATGGATTCCGGGCTGAATGGTCACCCCGGCCGGCTTCGTCCCGATCTCATCGTCCACCTCCCCGGGCGCAAGTGCATCGTCGTCGACGCCAAGACCCCGCTCGAGGCGTTCCTCGATGCGCAGGATTGCGGCGATGACGACCGGCGGCAGTCGAAACTGCAGGCGCACGCACGGCAGGTGCGCGATCACATGGATCGGCTCGGCAGCAAGGCGTATTGGGACCAGCTCGATGGCTCGCCAGAAATGGTGGTGATGTTCCTGCCGGGCGAAACGCTGTTCAGCGCGGCGCTGCAGCACGACCTCACGCTGATCGAGCATGGCCTGCAGCAGAAGGTCCTGCTGGCAAGCCCGATCACCTTGATCGCGCTGCTCACGACGATCGCGCACTCGTGGCGCCAGGAGGCGCTGACCGAGAACTATCGCGAAGTGGCGGCAATCGGCAGGGAGTTCTACGAGCGGCTCGCCAAGTTCGTCGAACACTTCGACGAGGTGCGCCGCAAACTCGATGGCGCCGTGCAGGCATACAACAGCGCCGCCGGGTCGTTCGAAAGCCGCGTGCTGGTCAGCGCCCGCCGGTTGAAGGAACTCGACGTCACGACTGCGCCGGACTTGCCAGAGGCCGAACCGATCGACACGGTGCCGCGCGTGTTGAAACAGGCGAACCTGATGGGACTGCCGGACGCTGCGGGGACAGAGCCGGAGATCACATGAAATAATGATCGGATGGACTCCGCTGCGGGCCCGTCCACGACGCCGGCCCCGACCGATTTCATCCGCGAGATCGTTGCCGAGGATCAACGGACGGGCAAACACGGCGGCCGCGTCCATACCCGTTTCCCGCCGGAGCCCAACGGCTACCTGCACATCGGCCACGCCAAAGCGATCTGTCTGAGTTTCGGCGTTGCACGCGACTTCAACGGCCTCTGTAACCTGCGGTTCGACGACACCAATCCCACGAAAGAGGACGTCGAGTACGTCGAGTCGATCCAGGAGGACGTGCGCTGGCTTGGATTCGACTGGGATGACCGGATGTTCTACGCGTCGGACTACTTCGATCGCATGTACGAGTACGCCGAGCGGTTGATTCGTGACGGCAAGGCGTACGTGGACAGCCTCAGCGCCGACGACATCCGCGCGTATCGTGGCACGCTGACCGAACCGGGAAAGAACAGCCCCCACCGCGACCGATCGATCGACGAGAACCTCGATCTGTTCCGCCGCATGAAGGCCGGCGAGTTTCCCGATGGCGCGCACGTGCTGCGCGCGAAGATCGACATGGCATCGGGCAACATCAACATGCGTGATCCGACGCTGTATCGCATCCGTCATGCGGTGCATCACCGGACGGGCGACGCCTGGCCGATTTACCCGACCTACGACTACGCGCATCCCATCTCGGACGCCATCGAGGGGATCACGCACTCGCTGTGCACGCTGGAGTTCGAAGGTCACCGACCGCTGTACGACTGGGTGGTGGGCAACATCCCGCACGAAGGGACGCCGCTGCCTCAGCAGATCGAGTTCGCCCGGCTCAACCTCAATTACACGGTGATGAGCAAGCGCAAGCTGCTCCAGCTCGTCGAACAGAAGCTGGTGTCGGGTTGGGACGACCCGCGCATGCCGACGATTGCCGGCCTGCGGCGGCGCGGCTACACACCGGAAGCGATTCGCGACTTCTGTACGCGCATCGGCGTGGCGAAGAAGGAAAACGTCATCGAGATGGCGCTGCTCGAGGCGATCGTGCGCGAGGACCTGAACAAGCGCGCACAGCGAGCCATGGCCGTGCTGCACCCGGTGAAGGTCGTGATCGAGAACTATCCCGAGGGGAGAGTCGAACATGTCGACGCCGACAACAACCCGGAAGACGAGTCGATGGGCCGGCGTGAGGTCCCGTTCTCACGTGAGATCTACATCGAGCGCGACGACTTCATGGAGAACCCGCCGAAGAAGTTCTTCCGCCTCTCCCCCGGCAGCGAGGTCCGGCTGCGACGCGCCTACATCATCAAATGCGAACGTGTGATCAAGGACGAGACCGGAACGATCGTCGAGTTGCGATGCAGTTGTGACCTCGAATCATTGACCGGTGAGACCGCCAGTCGCCGCGTGAAGGGAACCATCCACTGGGTGTCGGCGGCGCACGCGCTGAGCGCGGAAGTGCGACTGTACGATCGCCTGTTCCAATCCGAAGATCCCGGCGCCGCTGGCCGCGACCCGCTCACCGACCTGAATCCCGAATCACTCCACGTGCTGACGGAGTGCAAGGTGGAACCGATGCTGAGCTCGTGCGCCGCGGGTACGCGGCTCCAGTTCGAGCGCACCGGCTACTTCGTCGTCGATGCCGACTCGCGGCCAGGACAACCGGTGTTCAACCGGACGGTCACGCTCAAGGACAGTTGGCAACGGATTGTGGCCAGGGGTTAGCAGTGGCAAAGCCGCGGCCTCCAATTCGCAACTCCCAAAATCCCAACCTCCCAGCGTTCACCTCCGTGTCCCGAATGCGCTCTTGGGAGTTGGATCGGTACCCGGTTGGGAATTGGGAATTATCGTCCGTATCTCTCCACCCACTCGCGTAGTTGCGTAGCGATCGCCATCGCCTCGGGCTCGGTCGGCAGGCGATCCGACGGCCACGGCAGTTTCCAGGTCCAGTTGCTGCCGTTGACCGTTGCCGGCTGGTTGATGCGATCGCGCCAGCCAAACACATCCTGAATCGGCAGAATCAGCAGATCGGCGCCTGACGCGAACAACGTTTCGAGGAGCGCCTCCCGGCAGTCATGCGTCAACGGACCCTCGAGCGCGCGCATCCGCTCGTCTCCGGTGATTCGTTCATCGATCGACGGAATCCTGAGCACCGCCTCACGCTCGGCGCGCGGCGCGTGCTGCCACCAGATGGCCATCGGTTCGGTGTCGTGCGTCCCGGAGGTTGCCACGGCCACAGCCGGGTAGTCACGCGGATCCTTGAATGGATGATCGGGCTGGTGCCACTCACGTTCCCAGCGAAACACCCTGTAGCCCGGAACGCCCAGGCGCGCGAGCGACGCGCGCACGAAATCAGGCACGACACCGAGATCCTCCGCGATCACCTCCGTCCCCGGTTCGCGGAAGACGCCGAGCACGCGCTCACCGAGGGCGATTTGAGAGGGTTCGTCGGCGGGTATGAACTGCGGCGCCGCGCCGTCGTGAGGCCGGAAGTAGGTCCGGTAGAAGCCGACGAGATGATCGACGCGGTACCCATCGTAGAGATCGGCGTTGCGCCGGGCACGGTTGCGCAACCAGTCGAAGTCGCGCTCGACGAAAACCTCCCAACGGTAGACCGGCAGCCCCCAATCCTGTCCGGTCTTGCTGAAGGCGTCCGGCGGCACGCCGACAGAGGCATCGATCCTGAACTCATCCTGCCGCGCCCAGACGTCGGCGCTGTCACCGGACACCATGAACGGCAGGTCGCCGAACAATGCGACCGCGCCGACGGCATCACGTGCCTCGCCCCATTGATCGCCCGCGACCCATTGCAGGTATTTTCGATAGAGGATGTCGTCGGCCAGCTCGGCGCTGGCCGCTTCGAGCGCCTGTGGGTCGCGGCGACGCACAAGCTCCGGCCACTCGCTCCACGCCCGCTCTTCATGACGCGCCTTCAGCGCGCGGAACAGCGCGTAATCGTCGAGCCACCACGCCTGCTCGTCCATGAACGACCGGAACGCAGCGGCCCGGCGTGTACCGCCAGCCCATTCGGTATTCGTGAACTGCGCGAAACATCGACGCAACGCCGTCGACTTGATCGCGCGGACGTTGTCGTAGTCGACCGACGCCGCCGATCGAACGGCGTCGAGGCGCCGTCGCAGATCGCGCTCGAGCCGGGCTTCGCCACCGATGGCGTCGAAGTCCTCCAACGAGGCCACGGAAATGAACTGCGGATCGATGGCCATCGCGCTCAGCGCGGAATACGGTGAACGCTCGCCCGGCGGCAGTTCGTTGATCGGCAGCAGCTGCAGCAGGCGCTGGCCGGCGGACTCGAGCCAGCGCGCCGTCGGTGCGATATCAGTGATCTCGCCGATGCCCCAGCTCTGTGTGGACGGAATGGAAAAGAGCGGCACCAGTATCCCGGCGCGTCGTGATCCTGGTGGCGAGGAATTCATATCGGCAGTCTCACCGGCAGTTTACCGATCCGCGGCGGCTGCAACGTTGCTGCCGACCGTCAGGTCAGGGAATTTGCCTGCAAGAGGACGCGCGCAAACGCATCTGCGAACACGCGCGGCGGCGGCAGCAGACTGATGACCAGGAACGCCTCATGCGGCAGGTCGAAGAAGAAACCGGGATGGACGAGAACCCGATCGTGTTCGAGCAGGTCGAGCACCAACCTCTCTTCACTTCGCGTCGCCGGCACCCGGACAATCACAAACCAGCCGCCTTCGACAGGCAACAGACTGCATGACGAATGGACGCGCGCGAGTGCCCGCGCCGTCGCTAGATTCTCGCGGACGCGCGCGAGAATCGCCGTCCGAACCATCGCGCCTTCGGCCAGCAGCCGCGGGGCCGCCACCTGAACGGGAGTCCCGACGGACAGAAAGGTGTCCGCAATCAGTTCGAGGGCGGTCAATGCCGCGTCACGCTCCTCGGGCGGGCCTCCAACCAGCATCCAGCCGAGTTTCATCTGCGGCAAGCCGACCGACTTCGAGGCACCGCCAAGGGTAAACGCGAGGACGCCAGCGTCCGCCGCCACGTCGATCACCGCATCACCCGGTGGTTCGACCGGATAGTCCGCGAACACTTCATCGACGATGAGCGCCCACCGGCGCTCGCGACACCGGGCGAGCAGCGCATCCAGCTCGCGGCGCGTGAGAAACGATCCTGTCGGATTGTTGGGAGAGACCACCAGGACGGCACGCGTGCGCGCGGGAGCATCTACGAGCGATCCGAAGTCGATCTCCCATCTGCCGTGAAACGACAAGCGGTAACCTGCGGTGCTCACGCCCTCGAGACGGGTCAGGTGCTCGAACAGCGGATAGCTCGGTTGTGGAATCAATACCGCATCGCCGGGATCGCACAGCAACTTGAACAACCAGCTGTAGGCCTCGCTCGTGCTGGCCGAGAGCACCAGATGCGCCGGATCAACCGGCGCGCCCCGGCGTGCGAATTCGGCGGCCACCGCCTCGCGGGCTGTGCGGAGCCCGAGCGGATCCGGCGCGTACGTCAACACGCGAGGGTCTGCGAGCGTGTTGACCAGGCCGGTTGGATACGGAACTCCCACAGATGTGGGATTCGATGCCGTGAGATCGACGATTGACTCCCCCGCGGCGCGATACTGTTCAACCGCCCGCGTGATGCGATTGATCTCGCCGTGAGGGGGGATTCGAGTGGATATCATCTTTTCCAGTTACAGGCGGGCCATAAAGACCCGGCCCGCTGTCCGAGCCGCAGGCCATCTCCGGATTGTTCGACTGAATGCTGCGGGGGCGGGCCCTTATGGCCCGCCTGTGACAGCGCTGTATTCCAACATCTGCCGCTCGAGATCACACGGGTAACTGATCTCGACCTCCGTGATCCGTCCGTGCGCGTCGCGAATCGGCTCGAGCCGCGGCATCACGAACGCCGTGTACGAGGGCAACTGCAGCGCGTCCACGCGTGCGACCACCTCGTCGCGCAACGCGGGATCGAAGTGCACGCCGTACGTCTCGACAAGTGCGCGCGCCGCCTCGTAGTCGCCCTCGCCCTTGATCCGCTGCACCTCGGCAAGCAGGCGACCGGCACCGTCGCGGAACGACCGCGGATCGACGAGCACGTAGTAGGTCTTGTCGTCTCGACGCCTGACCTCGATCGCGCGCGTGTGCGCCATCAGCCAATGGACGATCAACTGGCGGTTGCGCATGTGATCTTCTTCGAGATGACTGCCCTCGCGGACGCGCCGGAGCTGCATCAGCGCCGTGCGCGTGAAGTACTCGTACTCGGCGCGAACCAGCGTGGCCTGCTCGGCGGCGTTCACGATCCCGAGCTCGGCGAGCTGCGAATGCGGGAGGAAATACAGCGCGACGAGATCCGCGCGTGATTCTTCGATCGTCGAATAGAGCTCCCGCAGCAGCAGGTGTGGGCTGGCCGTGACGCCTTCCGCCATCCGGCCGGAGCCATGTCCGATGACCTCGTGCATCTCGGTGGCCAGCTGCTGCGCCACCGATCCCCATTGCCTGGCACGCGCCGCTTCGTCCGCATCCCATGCGAACTCCGTGCGCAGCCCCTCAGGCGTCGCGTGGTCGTACGCGTCGGTGACGTTCGACAGCGACACCGACTTGCTGCCGTGGCCTTCGCGGACCGCCTGGTCGTTCGGCAGATTGATTCCGATTGGCGTCAGCGGTCCCGAGTCGCCGGTCTCGATGACCACGTCGATGGCGCGCGCCGTGACGCCGCGTACCTCCGGCTTGCGGAATCGCGGTTCCCAGGGCATGTGGTCCTCGAACCATTGCGCATGGGCCGCCAGCGTTTCGATCTTCGCCGTCTTCTCCTCGTTGACGTAATAGACCAGGGCCTCCCACGCGCCTTTCGTGCCGCGCGGATCGAGGTAGACCTCGACGAACCCGTTGATCGTGTCGACGAGCGACTCGCGGTCCTGAACCCAGGCGACATCGTAAGCAATGCGATCCTGTTCCTCACCAGTCTCGTAGAACCGAATCAACGCTTCGAGCGCCCGGGCCATCGACGGCGGCGCGAATGCCATGGCTTCGCGCAAGTGAGACACGATGCGGCGGATCTCGGCATCGTAGCGGCCACCTGTCCGATAGACCTCTTCGACGAGGGTGCCGTCCGCCTGCTTCACCAGCCGCGAGTTCAGCCCGTATCGCTCGACGAAGCCGCTGACATCCGCCATCGTCACGCCGACGTACAGGTTGTTGGCGCTTGCCCGGAGGATGTCGCGGCCAGCGCCCGGTGTCTTGTTCGTCAGGATCGGATCGACGTCAGGGTCGAAGAACGCCGGGGCCAGGCGTCCGACGAGGCTCGCGATCGATTCGCCGTCGCGTTGCGGCAACACTGCCCCTGCTCGAGCGGCGGTTTCGGCTGCGGCCGTCAGTTGCCCGGGCGTCAGTCGCAGCAGGAACTTTCGCGCGGTGAGGTTGTTGAACGGACCGGTGTTGATCCAGAACAGCTTGGTATACCGGCGAACTTCTGCGAGCACCGGCGGATCGAGCACTGCGCCGTGGCACAGCAACGCCTCGAGCAGCGCGCGCATGTCGAGGTTATGCGCGTAGCGCTGGTCGTAGTAGATATCGCGACCGGCAAGCGCGGCCTGATACAGATGCCAGACCAGCGTCTTCTCGCGCAGCGGCAGGCGCGCAAAGCCGTCGGCATAAATCTGAACGACGGCCGCATCGTCCACGCGATCGATCAGGTATGGTCGTTCGCCGACAGCCGGAGAGGCCGCAGGCGCCGGAGAGTTCGGCCGAGTCACAGGTCGATGCGCTCTCTGTGTGCAGGCGTGAGGGCGTCGATGCCGAAACGGTCGCGGATCTGCTGTTTGAGCGCGTCCATCGGCTCCGGGTCTCCGTGCACGAGACAGAGGCGCTGCGGCAGCGACGGCAGCGTGGCGAGCCATCGCAGGATCTCGCCGCGATCGGCGTGCGCCGACATCGAATCGATTCGCGCGACATGCGCGCGCACCGGCACGGATTGCCCGTGAATCCTGACGTCGGTCGCGCCTTCGATGAGCGCGCGGCCGCGTGTGCCTGCGGCCTGATATCCGACGAAGAGCACGGTGTTCTTCTCGTCCGGCAGTGCGGCTGCAAGGTGATGGAGGACGCGCCCGCCGGTCGCCATGCCGCTGGACGAGATGACGATGGCCCGGCGATGACTGGCTGTCAACTCCTTCGATTGCTGAACGGACGCGACGGCCTGGTATCGGGCGGTCGCGAACGTGGAAACTTCCTTCTCGGTCGGCTGCATGTCCGGATCGAGCTCTGACACACGTTGCGAGTAGTAGCGCAGCGCCTCGCTGGCCATCGGACTATCTACATACACCGGCAGCACCGGAATGCGCGCGCGCTGTTCCAGACGGCGAACCCAGTACAGCAGTTCTTCGACGCGGCCAATGGCAAACGCCGGGATGATCAATTTGCCACCGCGGCCCGCCGTCGCCCGGATGATCTCTGCGAAACCTTCGCCCTCATCGTCGGGGGCGTGATCGCGATCACCGTAGGTCGACTCGACGAGCACGACGTCCGCGGCGACGGCGTTCTCGGGGTCGCGAAGCACGGGCCGGTTGTAGCGGCCCAGGTCGCCGCCGAACAGGATCGTCTTCACTCCGCCAACGCGGACGACGATGAAAGACGACCCAAGAAGATGGCCGGCCGGATGAAACTCCGCCGTGATGCCCGGCGCCACTTCGAACGCTCGGTGGTACCCCACAGGCTGGAGATGCATGAGCGCCCGTTGCGCCGCCAGTTCGTCGTACAGCGGCAGCGCGGGCGCGTGCTTCGTGTAACCGTGCTTGTTCGCCTGGCGCGCGTCTTCTTCCTGGATCCGTCCGGCGTCAGGGAGCACGAGACGACACAGGTCCTGCGTTCCAGCGGTACACCAGACGCGTCCAGTAAAACCCTGCGCCACGAGACGCGGGAGGTGGCCGACATGATCGAGGTGCGCATGCGTCAGGACCACGGCCTGAATCGTGTCCGGAGGGACCGCGAAGTCTTCCCAATTGCGCTCGCGCAGCTCCTTCAGTCCCTGGAAAAGACCACAGTCGACAAGGACGCGGACGCCCTCATGCTCGAGCAGATATTTGGAGCCGGTGACGGTTCGGGCCGCCCCCAAAAAGGTTAAGGTGGGCATTATGAAAAGGCGCCTTCTTTCATCGCTGCTGATTGTCGCGGCACTCGCCGTTCTTCCGTCCGCCGCGCCGGCACGGGCCGGCGAACTGCAGGACGATCTTGCCGCGCGCCGTGCCGCCATCATGCGACAACTCGCGCCCGACGATGTGCTGGTGCTGTGGAGTGCGCCGGAGCGGGTATTTTCGCGCGACGTCAACTATGAGTTCCGTCAGGACAGCAACTTCTATTACCTCACGGCGATCGATCAACCCGACAGCATTCTCGTCCTGATGCCGGGCGTCCGTGAGCGTAACGCGATTCTCTTCATCTCACCCTCCGACCCGACGCGCGAACACTGGAACGGGCATCTGCTGACCGCGGCGGAGGCGACGACACAGAGCGGGATTACCTCCATCCTCGCCACGACGGCGTTCGCAAGCTTCATGGACAGCGTCCTGGCGCAACCCAGGGCGCGGCTGATGGTTCTTGGTCCGGCACCCGGCCTCGATGGCGAGGTCTCGCAGGAATACCGCTTCGCGAACAAGGCGCGCGAGCGGTTTCTCGGACTGACCGTCGGCGACGCAGCCAACATCCTCGCCGCGGCTCGGCAGATCAAGACGGCGTACGAACGCAAGCTGCTGCAGGAAAGCGCGGACATCTCGAGCGAAGCGCACAAAGCGGGCATGAAGGCGACCCATCCGGGCGCATGGGAATACGAAGTCGAAGCCGCGATCGAATACGTCTTCAAGAAGAACGGCGACTTCGACTGGGGTTATCCATCGATCGTCGGCAGCGGCCCGAATGCGACGACGCTGCATTATGAGAAGTCGACGCGGCAGATGAAGGACGGCGAGCTGCTGCTGGTGGATGCGGCCGGCCTTTACAAATACATGACCGTCGACATCACGCGAACCTATCCGGTGAACGGCCATTTCACCAAGGCGCAGCGCGACATCTACGAAATCGTTCTGCAGGCACAGGAAGAAGGGATGCAGGTGGCGAAGCCGGGCAGCAGGCTCGCCGACATTCACGCGAAGACCGTCGAGGTGATCAAGCAGGGTCTGTTGAAGCTGGGACTGATCACCGACGCGACCGGCGATCAGTACCGTACCTGGTACACACACAGCTCGTCCCATTGGATCGGCATCGACGTCCATGACGTCGGCGACAATCGCCGCCCACTCGAGCCGGGTATGGCGTTCACCATCGAGCCGGGAATCTACATCCGCGAGAGCGCGCTCGACAACCTGCCGAAGACGCCGGCAAACGAGGCGTTCATCGCCAGGGTCCGGCCGGTCGTGCAGAAGTACAAAGATATCGGCGTGCGAATCGAAGATTCATTCCTGCTCACGGAAACCGGGCTGACGCGGCTGTCCGCGGCGGTGCCGCGGACCGTTGACGAGATCGAAGCGTTCATGAAGGCCCGCTGATTGCACGCCTGGCTCGGCATGCAAAGCCAGGCGTCAGTCAAAGGGCATCCCATCCATCCGGCGCTCATCGTCTACCCCTTCGCGTTCCTCACCGGCGCATTCGGGTTCAATGCCGCGGCCGCCGCCTCGAACAACCGCGAGTTGCGCGTCGTCGGCGATCACCTGGTGCCGGCCGGCATCGTCGCTGGCCTGATTGCCGCCGTCCCTGGACTGATCGACTACCTGAACAGCGTGCCGCCGCAGAGCTCCGGCAAGAAGCGGGCGACCAGACACGCGCTGCTGAATGTCGGAGCGCTCGGGCTGTTTGCCGCAAGCTGGATGCTCGGTCGCAATCGCCGTCGCACCGCCGCGCCGCTGGCAATGCAGGGCGTCGCGTCCGCGGCGATGTGCGTGGCCGGATTCCTCGGCGGCACCCTGGTCTATCGCAATCAGATCGGCGTTGACCACCGTTACGCAGGCGCGGGGAAGTGGACCGAGGACTCACGCGACAAGGCTGATTCACTCGCGCTTACATCTGCGGCCGGCGGCCTCAGCCTGAATCAGATGAAACTGGTGCACGCAAAGGGTCAGCGGATCGCCGTGGGCCGGACCGAGCAGGGCTACGCGGCGTTCCAGGATCGCTGCACCCACAAAGGCGGACCGCTCTCTGACGGCGCGCTGATCTGCGGGACCGTGCAATGCCCGTGGCACGGCTCACAGTTCGACGTGCACAGCGGCGAGGTGAAGTGCGGACCCGCGGAGGAACCAATCAAGACGTACGCGATCGAGGGACCGCGGGAAATTCGGAGGAATGGCTGATATCGGAAGTTACTTCAGATGCCGCCCGCCATCGACGCGAATCGTCTCACCCGTGATGAAGTCCGACTCCACGAGCGCGAGGACGGCTTTCGCAATCTCCAGCTCGCCGCCCCAGTGGCCGAGCGGCGTGGCTTTCTCGACGGCCTCGAACTCGGCGTCTGACACGCCTTCGGGCGCGACAATCGGCCCTGGGGCCACGGCATTCACCAGGATTTGGTCGGTTGCGCACTCGAGTGCCAGCGCCTCCGTAAGCGCCATCACTCCGGCTTTCGCGACGTAGTAAGTGAGAAATCCCTCATAGCGCGGTCGGCCGCTTCGCGCCACCCAATCCGCAAAATTGATGATGCGCCCACCACGCAGGCGGCGCATGTGTGGAATCGCCGCCCGCGCGCAGAGCCAGGATGCGCGCAAGTCGATCTCCATCTGTGCATTCCATTCATCGACCGTCACGTCGTCCAGGGCGCGGCGCTGATACAGCGACTGCATGCAGACGAGCACGTCGATCCGCCCGAACGCATCCACCGTTCCGTCGACGATGCGTTCGCACGCATCGGGGTCTCGCAGGTCAGCTTGCAGAACCGTCGCGCGCCGGCCGAGCGCGCGGACGGCCGCGGCGGTCTCGTCCGCTTCGGCCTTCGAACTGCGATAGACGACGGCGATATCTGCTCCCGCCCTCGCGAGCTCCGTTGCGACGACGCCTCCGATCCGTCGCGATCCGGTGACGAGCGCGGCGCGTGAGGTGAGTTCCACCGGATGGATGCTATCGCAACCGGCCGAGGTCAATCGAAACCGACGCCAGGACGCTGTCCTCATCGAGGATTTCCACGCGCATCACACCGGTCGCATCGAGTGACTCGCCCGCAAACCGGGCGACGAGCATCCCACCGAGCATCGGTTGCGAGCCGCGGGACAGCACCGGACCCGCCGGGCGCGGTCCAGCGGACGGCAGGCCATCCACGCGAGCGCCATATCGGGGCACGCGATCCACCATGACCGGCAGGATCCGACTGGTGCCCCGGTACATGACGACGTCGTAGGCGGGAATGCCGACGAAGGTGTTGAGCGGATGAAATGTGAGATCGACGTCGAAGTCGAACTGCCCGTTCGCCGCCTCGAGCAGATCAAGTCCCTTCTGCTGGCCGAAGCTGCGATCGCCGAGCTGCGCACGCTCATCGGCGGCCAGCACGACCCTTCGGAAAGGAGTGACGACGTCGATGAAATCGACCGGACCCTGCGCGACGAGGATGCGGTAGGGCGCGTGGAATCCGGTACGGTCGGCGGCGATGCGCGATTGGCCGATGAGGATCGCTTCGTCGACTTCGCGCGGCGACAGCGTCCGCTGGGCGCCGGCGACAAGATCGGACGACGACACCCCGATGGCGACGATCACGATGATCGCGGTGACGCGGACGGCGTACATGAATACGGCGGGCACCGGCCCGCCGTATCTCGGTGACATAAGGTGGATTGTAGCTGGTCTACGAGAGCACCTTGACGACGACGCGGCGGTTCTGGGCGCGGCCCTGGCGCGTCGTGTTGGGAGCGACCGGCTTGTCTTCGCCGTAGCTGATCACGTTCATCTTGTGCAGCGGAATCTGGTGCTGTTCATACAGGTACCGCTTCACGGCTTCGGCGCGCTCTTCGCCAAGCTTCATGTTGAGCTCTTTCGGTCCGACGTTGTCGGTGTGCCCTTCGATCTCGATGAAGATGTTCTCGGGCTTCGCCTTGAGCTGCGAGATCACTTCGTCGAGGCGCTGCTTGGCGCTGTCCGGCAGGTCGGTCTTGCCGAACTTGAAGTTGCCCTGATCTTCGCTGAGGGTCACCGTGTACACCAGCCGGCGCGACGCGGCTTCCACCTCATCCACTCGGCCGTTGACCTGCGTCACCTGCGTTCCGACTTCGTTAGCACGTGCCGCTGCGGCATCGGCCGCCGTGCGGGCTTCCTGTGCCGATCGACCGGCCGCTTCCGCCTTCGTATCGACCTGGCCGATTCGCCCTTCGTTCTGACGCGTGCGCTCCTGGGTTTCCTCGACGGTGCCACTCAGGGTGTCTACCTTCGTATTGACGTTCCCCACTTCGGTCCGCACGAACTTCTTGGTTGCGCACGCCGGGGCCACGGCCACGGTCAGCGCAAGCATCGACGCCGCAAACAGACTCTTCCGCATGGTTGCTCTCCTCTAACGACTACGACTGCCGGTTTCTCATTGCGCCGGGCCGGCCATATACCCGCTGCGCGCATGAACGACGAGATTCTTTTTCCGCGTCTGGATCTCGAGCGGGTGCCACCCTGGCTTCTGTCCCGGCTCGAAGTTGATGACGTACTGGTAGCGCAATTCGGTAAACAGGTCCTGAAGCGCCTGCACCGTGTGCGCAGGAAGGCTGGCGATACGCATATCGCCGCCGGTCCAGCGCGCCAGGTCCGCCAGCGTGGCGGTGCTATTCGTTCTCGCATCGGCGCCGAGCACTGCATACTCGCCGCCGGGGTGATCCGCGGGATTGACGACCGTCAGCAGATATACCGGCACGTCGATTTCGCTCGCAATCGCCGAGACCTGAGGCGCGGTCAGCTTGCTGTCGGTGTCCACGCCATCGGTGATCACCAGGAGAGCCCGATGCTTGTTGGTCCGTTGGCCCACTGCTCGCGCCGCCTGGCCGATCGCGTCATACAGCGAGGTCTGTCCCCAGGGCGCGCCTTGCAGGCTCACGCGGCGGATCCGGGCAAGATCCTTGGTGAAGTCCACGACCTGGACCAGCTTCGAGTCGAACGTGAAGAGCGCCGCCTCGTCGCTCGTATCCCGCAGGTTCATCGTCGCGATCGTGACGGCGTCGCGGGCGCGATCCATATTGCCGCCCACCGCCATGCTGCCGCTGATATCGAGGAGAACGGCAAGGCTGATCGGCGAATCGCCCACGTAGAAGTCGTTGATCTTGACTGGCGTTCCGCCGTCCAGCACGACGAAGTCCGAAGCGGTCAGGCCCTTCACAACGTGTCCGTGAAGATCGCGGACGGAGGCGGTCACGGTGACCGCTTCGACGCTGGACTTGAACGTGACCGTCGGCTGAGATGAGGGCTGCTGCGCCAGACCCACGCAGGGACTGCTGGCAGCCATCACCGCCATCATTGCCACGCCGACAACCGAACGCCGCACCACGGCGGCCCTCACTTCAATGGGCTTGCCACGTCTGGTGATTCAATGGAATCAACGACTTAGCTCGCTGAGGCGACTACAAAGGGCGTCATTGCGCCCCTAAAAGTGGTAAAAGTTACATTCTTTACTGTTCAGGTATGTAGAACTTACCGCGAGGGTTGTGAGGCAATCAATTAATCGGCGCCTCAGCGTAAGATGGGATGATTCTCGAGCCGAAAGACTGCTGTTGATGCCCACCAGAACGAGCCCACAAGTGCCGGTTGCCGAGCGCGTTAACCGGTTTTCCTACGCCATCCGCAACATCGTCGCGGAGGCGAAGGCCGAGGAAGCCCGGGGCGTCAACGTGCGATACCTCAACATCGGTGACCCGGTAGCTTTTGGCTTCCGGACACCCGACCATCTGGTTGAGGCGTGCACGCAGGCGATGCGTGACGGACACAACGGCTACCTGCCGTCTGCCGGCATTCTGGCCGCCCGTGAAGCTGTCGCCGCCGATTACAGCAACCGCGGCGTCCCCATGTCACCCGACCGCTGCGTCATTACGACTGGCACGTCCGAGGCGATCGAGCTGTGTCTGAACGCGCTCGTCAACGAGGGCGAGGAAGTCCTGATCCCCTCGCCGACGTATCCGCTGTACACGGCGGTGCTCGCGAAGATCGGAGCGCAGGCCCGCTACTACCGCAAGGATCCGCGCCGGAACTGGATGCCGGATCTCGATCATCTGCGCAGCCTCGTCACGGCGCGCACGCGCGTGCTGGTGGTGATCGACCCGAACAATCCGACCGGCGCGGTGTATCCGACTGCGGTGCGGCGAGCGCTGATCGAATTCGCGGAACGTCACGATCTCGCCATCGTGGCCGACGAGGTCTACGGCGACATCGCCTTCGACGGCGCGGTTCCGCTGATGGGAACGCTTGATCGCGACGCGCCGATCATCTCGCTTTCGAGTTTGTCGAAGGCATATCTCGCGCCCGGGTGGCGTGCGGGGTGGCTGGTCGTCGGCGCGACGCCACGGCTCGACGCTGCCCTTGCGGCGATTCGCAAGCTGGCCGACGGCCGGTTGTGCGCGCCCGGGCCGATGCAGTACGCGATCGCGGCGGCCCTCACCGGTGACCGCTCGCATCAGGTCGTGTTCCGCGCGGCCTTGCGGGAACGCGGCCAGATCACGGCGGACATGCTCAACGCGATTCCCGGTGTGCATTGTGTGGCACCGCACGCCGCGTTCTATGTGCTGCCATCGGTGACGCTGCCGCCTGGACACACCGACGAGCAGTTCGTCCTGGCCTTGCTGCGCGAAACCGGGATCCTCTGCGTACACGGCTCCGGGTTCGGCATGCCCGCGGAGCAGGGTTTCCTCCGGATCGTCTTCCTCGCCAACCCCGACGATCTCACGCGCATCTATCGCGATTTCGCCGCGTTCACCAGCGACTACCTGGCCCGGGCGTAAACGAAGTTCGAAAGTCTGAAGTTCGAAGTTCGAAGTGACGTTCGAAGCACTGTGACTTCCGACGAAGGGCGCTCGCTGATTCGCTACGGCCTCGCCGGCCTGGCCTTGACGACGGTGATCGTGTGGGGGGCGTTCCTCGCACGCGACGCCCTCCTCGTCATCTACATCAGCATTCTCGTCGCCATCGGTCTGTCGCCGCTCGTCGAGTCACTCGAGCAGCGGCGATCGAAGACCAAGCGGCTGCCCCGATGGGCAGCCATTCTTGTCATCTATCTCGTTCTCGTCGGATCGCTGATCGGGGTCGCCATCCTTGTCGTGCCACCGCTCGTCGAGCAGGCGCGCGAGTTGTGGGCCGCGCTGCCGATGCTGCTGCACCGCGCGCAGCAGTGGCTCCTGGATCGCGGGATGATCAGTCGCGAGCTGACGATCCAGGAAGCGGTGCAGCAGTCGCCGGTCGGTGGGTCGGACGCGGTCGGCACGGTCCTCGGAGCGGTGTGGGGACTGGTCGGGGGGATCTTCGGCGTCATCACGATGTTGATCCTCACCTTCTATCTGCTGGTCGACTTCGACCAGCTCGTTCGTTTCTTCATTCGCCTGTTTCCGAAGAGTGAACGCCCGCGCGTGCGCGACGCCACGCTGCGCGTGACGACGAAGGTGAGCGCGTGGCTGGGCGGTCAGCTCCTGCTGTCCGCGATCATCGGCAGCTCCGCGGCGCTCGGCCTCTGGCTGATGGGCGTGCCGTACTTCTATGTGCTGGCACTGCTCGCCGCGATCGGCGAGATGATTCCGGTGATCGGGCCGATCCTTTCCGCCATCCCGGCCGTGATTGTCGCGCTGACCGTGTCGCCGGCACTCGCGCTCGGGGTGCTCATCTTCTTCTTCGTTCAACAACAGTTCGAGAACCACGTCCTGGTCCCGAAGGTGATGGAACGCCAGGTCGGCATCAGCGCGGTTGTCGTGATCATCGCGCTGCTGATCGGCGGGTCGCTGCTCGGGATCGTCGGGGCGATTCTCGCGGTGCCGACTGCGGCCGTCCTTCAGGTCCTGTTCGAAGAGCTGTCGAACGATATGCCCGCCGTCTGACCGGCTCGCCTCCTGCCGCTATCTCTGTGACCAGAAATTCCGGCATGTTGCTTGCCGGTAACTGCAAACAGAGGCCATGTCCGCAGACGCTTACGCAGAGAAGGCAACCTGCTGCAGCACTTCAGTTCCCAAACTGTGGACTTTTCCCGATCGCAGCAATCTTTTCGGAGACCTGGTCCTGCTGCTGTTTCTCCTCACTCAGTGCCTCGATGGGGTGTTCACCTACGTCGGGGTGGTGAGTTATGGCACCGGCATCGAAGCCAACCCGCTGATCGCCTCGTTGATGCACTCGGTCGGGCACGGCCCAGCGCTGATGATGGCAAAGGCCGTGGCCACGACGCTCGGGATCGGGCTGCACCTCAAGAAGGTCCACACCGCGGTCGCCCTGCTGGCGCTGTTCTACGCCGTCGTGGCGGTGATGCCGTGGATGGGCATCCTATTCCGTTAGGTGGGAAAATGGCGCCGTGCGCCGGAACCCGCTCGCCTATCTCGATGCTGAACTGAACGCGCTCCGCGAACAGGGCGTGTACCGGCGACTGCGCGTGCTCGACGGCGAGCAGAAGGCGCACGCGACCGTCGACCACACCTCCGTCGTCAATCTTTCCTCGAACAACTATCTCGGACTCACTACTCATCCCCGCCTGCGCGAGCGGGCACTGGCGGCGGTACGTGATCTCGGCGTAGGCAGCGGTTCGGTGCGCACGATTGCCGGCACCATGGAAATTCACGTGGAGCTCGAGCGACGGCTCGCGGCCTTCAAGCAGACTGACGCCGCGGTGGTGTTCCAGAGCGGGTTTACGGCGAACGCCGGCACCGTCTCCTCTATCCTCGGGCGCGACGACGTGATCATCTCGGACGAGCTGAATCACGCGAGCATCATCGACGGCGCACGACTGAGCCGGGCGACCATCAAGGTGTTTCCGCACGCCGACGTGGACGCCGCGCGCGGCATCGTGCGCGGGTTGCCGGCAACCCAGCGCAAGCTGCTCATCACCGACGGCGTCTTCAGCATGGACGGCGACCTCGGCCGTCTGCCCGCGCTCTGCGACATCGCCGACGAATTCGGTTGCGTGATGATGGTCGACGACGCGCATGCGAGCGGGGTCTTTGGCCACAATGGCCGGGGCACCGTCGACCATTTCGGCGTACACGGCCGAGTCGACGTGCAGGTTGGCACGTTGTCGAAGGCGATCGGCGCGCTGGGCGGATACGTCGCCGGCAACCGCGCGTTGATTGATTTCCTCCATCACCGCGCCAGGCCATTCCTGTTTTCCACGTCACATCCGCCATCCGTGGCGGCGGCGTGCCTCGCGGCGCTGGATGTGCTCGAATCCGAGCCCACGTTGATGGAACACCTGTGGGACAACACCCGTTTTTTCAAGGCGGGCCTGCAGGCGCTCGGGTTCAACACCGGCATCAGCGAGAGCCCGATTACGCCGGTCATCGTCGGGGAGGGCGCAATGGCAATGAAATTATCGGACCGGCTGTTCGCCGCCGGCGTGTTCGCCCAGGGGATCGCGTTTCCGACGGTGGCCAAGGATAAGGCGCGCGTGCGCACGATTGTTACAGCCACGCATACGCGGGACGAGTTACAGTTCGCCCTCGACGCCTTCGCGCAGGTCGGCCGAGAACTCGGGATCATCTGAAATGTCGGTTCCTCCACTGCCGCGGCCCGGCGACGGGAAGTTCTTCGAGTCCTACACTCGGGGGCTGACGTCGCGCGATATCGAACAACTGTTCACGCGCGACGCACCAGAGGCCTATCGCTTCTTCTCGCGGCAGATCGACATCGAGGCGCTGAAGAAGCTGCCGTGGCACAAGCGCACGCTGGTCCATGCGCGGCTGTTCTTCCTCGCCTTCACCTTGAAGCTCACGCCGCCTCGCCGGGCGATCTACGGCGTGGCGCTACTTGCAACCGTGCTCGGCCTGATTGAGCTCTTCCAGGGCGTCCGGTTGTTGCTCGTGCCTCATCCAGTGTTCGCCAACGGGACGATCTGGCTGCTGGTTGGCTTCCTGCTGCTCAATCTGCTGGTGATGCTGGAAGTCGCGGACCGGCTGTCGCTCAAGAACGATCTCGAGATCGCCCGTGAGATCCAGCAGGCAATGCTGCCGCGCACGGCATTTCAGACCACGGGTCTCGAGGCGTTTGGCATGACCCGCCCGGCGAACACCGTTGGCGGCGACTTCTATGACATCCAGCCGCTGCCCGACGGACGCGTGCTGCTTGCTCTCGGCGACGTCGCCGGCAAGGGCAGTCCCGCCGCCCTGCTGATGGCATTGCTTCTGGCCATCATGCGGACACTGGTGGACGAAGGGCTGGTCGGCGCCGATCTCATCTCGCGTCTCAACGCGCAGATTTGCAAACACGCGCCGCGGTCGCGCTTCATCACGCTCTTCGTCGCCGTGCTCGATCCCGCGACTGGCGACCTGAGTTACGTCAATGCGGGCCAGAATCCGCCGCTGCTGCGCCGTTCGACCGGCGAGTACGAACGTCTGCGGGCCGGCGGCATGGCACTCGGCATGTTCGATCAGGCCGAGTACATCGAGGGGCGGCTCCTGCTCGGGCCCGGCGACGTGATCGTCATGTACAGCGACGGCATCACCGAAGCCGAGAACGTGCACGGGCAACCATTCGATGAAATCGGCCTGGAGCAGGTCGTCGACGGTGGCGGATGGGCGTCGGCAAAGGAACTCGGCTGGGCCACCTTCATCGCGGTCGAACAACACTCGCGTGAGCGCAAGCTGCTTGACGACCTCACCGTTCTCGTGTTGCGGCGGCTGCCGCCAATTCCGGTTGTGATGCCGCAGTCGTCGCCGCAATCATCACTGCGGCACCCGGAGCCTGCCGCCGCCGTCAGGTGAACGCCGGCATGCGATTCGGAGCCGTCGCCCTCTGTGTCGTCACTCTCCTGATACGCGGCACGACCGCGATTGCGGCGCAGACCCCCGCGCCCGACGCGGTCGCGACGCTGCTCCACAACCTCGAAGCGACGATGAACGCGCACGACCGTGCGGCGTTCGCCGCGTTCTTCGACGTCCAGCAGGCAACGATCGTCCAGGGCTACCTGGCGGACCTGTTCATTCCGGGCGTGACGCACAGCATCATCCGCGAGCGTGACCGCACGCCGCTCGAAGCGGTGCCCGACGGACAGGGTTACCGGGTCGTCGTCGAATTCTTCGTCGAGACGACGGGGCGCGCCAAGATCCTCACGGCCAGTCTCGACCTGAAGCGACCCGCGGACGGCGACATCGATTCGTGGCGGATCATCGCCGCCGAAGGCTTGACCTCGGTCGAAGGTCTCTACAAGCTGCGGCTGCGGGGCGCGGTGCAGTACGCCGCGCACAATCTCGACATCAAGGCCGAAGACTTCGTGCTCTCCCTCTCCGACGCTTCGGTCTTTCTCGTGGAGTGTGACGACGGCATCACCGGTCTTGTCGTGGTCGGTCGCGGCGAGATGCGGTTCACGCCGGCACCAGCGGCCGAACGTGGACAACTCAAATTGTTCGCGGGTACCGAAACGCTGGCGACGCCGATTGACGCGGCGTTCATCAGGCTGAACCCGGAGGACTATCAGAAACGCATCGACACGGCGGCGCTCACCGGTATGCCGGTGGATCCGCGCGCGCTGCGACGGGCACAGGACGTCTTCGACGAGGAATCACCGAAGTCCTTCAACGTCGACCTGAAGGAATTCAGCCGCGACAACTGGTACCTGGTGCCGCCGTCGGACGACTTCCTCGCGGAAGTCGACACACGCCGCTTCGGCACGCTGACTTACTCCAAGGCTAATGCAAACGCCGAGGACGTGACGCTGTTTCAGCGTGACAAGCGGAAGACCATCGCACTCTATGCGTCGAAAGGAAAGCTCGCGGTGCGCGGGCGGTTCTTCAGCGAAGACTTTCTGCGCGACTACGACGTGTCGGACTACAACATCGAGGCCGGGCTCAATCCGACACGCCAGTTCGTTCAAGGCCGCGCGCGTCTCTCCATCCGCACCCGCGCGTCGCTGGCGACGCTGCAGTTGCGGCTGGCCGAATCGCTCGTTGTCTCGAACGTCACCAGCGTCGAATTCGGTCGCCTCTTGTACCTCCGGCTTCGCGGCCAGAACATGGTCATCGTCAATCTGCCGCGCCTGTTGCCCGCAGACACCGACATCACGCTGGTGGTCACCTACGCCGGCCGGGTCGAGCCGCAAACGCTCGAGACGGAATCGATCCAGCCAGCGCAGGATTCGTCGGACACGTTCAACATACCGACCGAACCGAACTACATGCTCAGCAACCGGTCGTTCTGGTATCCGCAGAATCCGGTGCCCGACTACGCGACGGCGACGTTGCGTCTCAGCGTGCCCGACGGGTTTACCTGCATCGCGAGCGGCACACCGGTATCTGCCGACAACGTCGTGTCGCTGCGCGACATCCAAACGCTCTCGGAAGCGGCACGCGTTTTCACGTTCCGCGCCGATCAGCCGCTGCGGTACCTCTCGTTCATCATCAGCCGCTTCAACGACGCGGCCGATCGCACGATCGTGCTCGGCGACAATGCCTCGGACCCGAGCACGCCGCGTGTCGACTTCCATCTGCAGGCCAACCCACGGCAGATGGGACGCGCGCGAGCGGTCAGCAAGCCGGCCGAAGATATCGTGCGGTTCTACACGTCGGTGATGGGCGACGCGCCGTTTCCGTCAATCACCGTCGCGCTGATCGAAAGCCTGCTGCCCGGCGGCCACAGCCCCGGCTTCATGGTGGTGGTCAACGAACCGCTGCCGACCGCCGAGAACGTCGCCAGTTGGCGATCGGATCCGGCCTGGTTCGACGGGTTCCCCGAGTTCTTCCTGGCCCACGAACTGGCGCACCAGTGGTGGGGTCAGGCCGTCGGCTGGAAGAACTATCACGAACAATGGATCAGCGAAGGCTTCGCGCAGTACTTCGCCGCACTCTACGCGCAGAAGACGCGCGGCGAGAAGACGTTCACGGACATGCTGCGGCAGTTCCGCCGCTGGTCGTTGAGCGACTCCGACCAGGGGCCGGTGCACCTCGGCTACCGTCTCGGGCACATCAAGAGCGAGCCGCGCGTCTACCGCGCCATCGTCTACAACAAAGGCGCGCTGGTCCTGCACATGCTGCGGCGTCTGGTCGGCGATCAGGCGTTCTTCGCGGGACTGCGGCGATTCTACGAAGAGCGGAAGTTTCAGAAAGCCGGCACCGACGACCTGCAGCGGGCGTTCGAAACCGAAACCGGACGCAAGCTCGATCGCTTCTTCGAGCGGTGGATCTACAACACCGAAGTGCCGCACGTCGATTACCGCACGACGATCGGCCGCGGCAACGTCACGATCACCTTCGATCAGACCAGTGACCTTGTGTTCGACTTGCCGGTGACGGTCACCGTCAGCTACGCCGACGGACGTACGAAGGAGTCAGTGGTCGCGCTCACGGAAAAACACGTGGAAGCCGTCATTGAAACCGACGGCGCCGTGCGGCAGGTTCAGATCAACAGGGACAACGGAGCGCTGGCCGAATTCGATCAGCGATAGAGCGCGATGATGCGGTCTCCGGACGTGACCACCACGAACTCGACCCCGGCGTAACGGTAGCGTCGTGTCTCCCGGACTTTCCCACCCTCGCGCTCGGTCACAGTGGGGCCGTCCTGCGCGAACGGGCCGAGCGCATCCAGTACCGAGGTTGGTGAACCGACGCTCAGCTCTTTGGCGTCGGGCAGTACGAGCAACGGCAGGACGATGGCACCGGGATGGAGCGTCGGCGGCGCCACGGCGACCGGCGCAGCGCCGGCGATCACCGGAACGATGGGGCGGACGGTTCGAAATTCGCCGGCAAACACACCAGCGGCGGCAATCGCACCCGCCACGCAGGCGGCCGCCACCAGCCACTCGCTGAGCGCCACGAAACGAACCCGGGTTCTCTCCATCAAGGGCCGAACCTCCGCGGGTCTGCGATCCAGCCTTGTCCGCCCACGCGAACGCGTGGGGGCCTCAATCTAGGCGGATTCGCGACGAGCGTCAAGGACACCGGTGGCCGGAGCGATGCAAGCGGGCCGCCAGCCCACCGTGGGCAAGGCCAAGTTGTTGATATGATCGGCGGGTTATGGATACGGTCACGCTGACCATTGATGGGCAGCAGGTTACAGTTCCCAAGGGCAAGACGGTTCTGCAGGCGGCGATCGAAGCCGGCATTTCTGTTCCTTATTACTGCTATCACCCCGGAATCAGCATCGACGGATCCTGCCGCGTCTGCGTCGTCAAGATCGAGAAGATGCCGAAGTTGCAGACCTCGTGCTCGACGGTCGCGACCGACGGCATGGTGGTGACGACTCGCGACCAGGAGACCGTTGCGGCACGCGCCGGTGTCTTCGAGTTCCTGCTCCTGAACCACCCGCTCGACTGCCCTGTGTGCGACAAGGGCGGCGAGTGTCCGCTGCAGGATTTCTCCTACACATTTGGCCCGGCCGAAAGCCGAATGGATTTCCCGCGGCGCGTATTCGACGGCGAAGGGGTCAAGGCCGACGTCGACTTCGGCCCGACGCTGATGTTGAACCGCAACCGCTGCATCCTGTGCACGCGCTGCGTCCGCTTCATGAAGGAAGTGGAAGGCGACGCGCAGATCGGGATCGCGGATCGCGGCAACGGCAGCGAAATCGCCACGTATCGAGATCAGGGAGTTCAGTCGCTTCTATCCGGCAACCTGATGGACGTCTGTCCGGTCGGCGCCATCACCACGAAGCAGTACCGATTCAAGAGCCGCCCGTGGGACAACCCGAACGTCGTCGACACCATCTGCACGCTGTGCTCGAAGGGGTGCAACACGAGCGCGTGGCTGAAAGCCAAGCCTGAGTGGGCCAGGGGTTCGCGGCTGATTCGCGTGACGCCGCGGTTCAATCCGGACGTCAACAACTACTGGATGTGCGACATCGGCCGTTTCAATTACGGTTGGGTTGAGGGCGATACGCGTCTGAGCCGTCCCATGATGCGGCAGGGCCAGGAACTGCAGCCGGTCGCGTGGCACGACGTCGAACCGCGGCTCAGGGATCAGATTCACGAGACCGGTGCTGCCGACCCGAGTTCCGTCCATTTCCTCGTGTCGGCGCACGCGTCCACCGAGGAGTTGTTCGTCCTCAAGCAGATGCTCGAAGGGCTGCTCGGCAGCGACGGCCTGAAGTCGGTGACGGTCGCGTGGACGGCAAGCCAGAAGCCGCAGCCGGCGAATACCAGGTTCAAAGTCAATGTGACCGATGCGCCCAACGTGAATGGTGCACGCGACCTCGGCTTCGCCATCGGGCAGGGCAACGATGGTCCGGCGCCTGATCTGAAGTCCCTGCGAACCGCCGTCGAGAGTGGGCGCGTCAAAGCGTTGTATGTCATCGATCCCGGCCCGGCCGGGTCAATCGGCGATCTCTCCTGGGTGGCCGCCGCGCGCGCCGCGGGCAAATTGCAGTTGCTCGTCGTACAGGCGCCGGTGATGTCTGATTTGACGAAAGCGGCGGACATCGTGCTCGCCGGTTCGGCCTGGGTCGAGAAGGACGCGATTTACACGAACGCGCAGGGGCGCGTGCAGGCGGCATCACGTGTGATCCCACGGCCTGCTGATGCGCGTGAAGACTGGGAGATTCTGGCGAACGTCGCCCGATCGCTCGGCCTGGCAATGACGTATCGCAGCTCGGATGATGTCCGCCGTGCGCTGGCGTCGGCGATGCCGGGCACGCCGTACGCCGACGTGGACAAGATCGCCTTCACGCGGCCGATTCCGGCGCGCAACTGGCTGCAGGCCTCGAATCCGTCCGAGCGATGGAAGTGGGACTTCATGTTCCAGGATCTGCCGCCGGTGAAGGGCCATAACGTGCAGATGGAAGGGGCGTTCATTCCGCTCCGCCAGGTCGACAAGTAGGGCGGGATCCACCGAGCGGTCCCGCCAGAACGAGCACTGTGGAAGAAAACGTCACGCTGCTGGCGGCCTTCGGAGCAGGCCTGCTCTCGTTCATCTCACCCTGTGTGCTGCCCCTGATCCCGGGGTATCTCTCTTATATTTCCGGTCTCTCGCTCGATGAGATGCGCGGAACGTCGCCCGGCGGCTCCGCCGTCGCGGTTGCCGCGCCGCCGCATGTCCGGCAGCGCGTGCTGTTCTCGTCCCTCTTTTTCATCCTCGGCTTCTCACTGGTCTTCATCGCGCTTGGAGCCTCGGCGTCGGCGATCGGCCATTTCGTGCTGGCGAAGAAGGCGGTGCTCGGGCGAATCGCCGGCGCGGTCATCATCATCTTCGGCCTCCACACGATGGGCGTGCTGCGCATCGAGTGGCTCTACCAGGAGAAGCGCGTGCAGACGCAGCGGCAGCCGGCCGGCCCGTTCGGCGCGATGCTCGTCGGCATCGCGTTCGCGTTCGGCTGGACGCCGTGCATCGGTCCGATCCTCGCGGGGATTCTGGCGATTGCCGCGACGCGCAGCGGCGTCGGCGAAGGCATCCGTCTGTTGGCCGCCTACTCGCTCGGTCTCGGCGTGCCCTTCTTCGCGACGGCACTGGCGATCAACCACTTCTTCAGCGCGTTGGCGCGCATTCGCCGGCACTATCACGCGATCGAGCTCGTCTCGGGCGCGCTGCTCGTGGTGATCGGCCTGCTGATCTTCACGGATCGCTTCACGATCATCGCGCAGTGGCTGCAACCGTACCTGCCGTCCTATTGAAGTCAGCGCGCTGCGCCATACCGGCGCTGCTGCTGTTGCTGCTTGCAACGCCCGCCCGTTCTCAGACCCAGGGCCCTGGAGATGCGCCGATCGATCCCGCGGAGGCGAATGCCGGCTCGGACGTGCCACCGCTCCGCATCCGCGGCGTGACGCTTTCGGGGTCACTTCAGGCGGACGCGATCAGGACCACCCACGACCTGCTCGATGAATATCGCGATCAGTTCCTCATCCGGCGCACGCGGGTCGGACTTGCCGGCAATCTGACGCCGAATGTCGGCTGGAATCTCTCGGTCGAATTCGCCAACCAGCCGGGGCTGCGCAACGCATTCGTGCAGGTCCGCTTCACTCGGTATCTCAGCGCGCGACTCGGCCAGTCCACGCCCCTGACGTCGATCGAACGCACAACGAGTCCGACAGTCATCGAGTTCATCGATCGGACGCGCCTGACCAGTCAGCTGACGTACCCGCAGGACATCGGTCTCACGCTGCTGAACGACAAGCCGATCGCGCGCTGGATCAACTACTCCGCGGCCGTCATCAATGGGGCCGGCTTCAACCGCGCCGACGACAACGATGCGAAGGACCTGGTCGGCCGGCTCGAGCTGACGCCGCCGTCGCTGAAACACACCTCGTTGGTCGTCTCCGGCTCGAGCGGCAATCAACCGCGCGGCAACCGGACGCGGCAGAGCGCCGGCTTCCAGGTCGACGCGGCCGCGGCGAAGATCACCGCCGAGGCGCTGCGTGAGAACGACAACGGCCTGGCCATCCGCGACGGATATCTGGTCAGCGGCGTGTACCGGATCAAGGCCCGACGCGTCCGGCCGAATTTCCGCATGGTTGAACTGACCGCCAGGTATTTCAGCTTCAACGATCCGTTGTCGGCTCGCGGCCTCCCGGGCCATGTGGATGAGGACGCGAGCGCAGCGAAAGGTGGCTTCGTGCCGGTCACGACGCGCGAGTTCCAGGGTGGCGGAAACTATTACGCCAACCGGAACGTTCGCGTGATGGTCAACGTCGTCGTTCCGGTCGACGATCGCACGGCGCCGGGTACCACACTGGTGTCGCGATTCCAGGTGGTGTTCTAAGCAAACCCCCTCCCAGTCGCGAGAATTCGTGTCACCAGGTCCACGGACATTGGAGGTCGGGCGTTCTGTTATCCTTGGGCGCGAAATGCGTTCCACGGTCGTGCGCGTCATGGTCGTTGTGTTCGTCGTGGCCGTCGCAGCCGGTGCGGCCTTTCAGTTTTCATCGCTGCTCTCGCGCGCACGACAGATCGATCGGGACGAGCGCGCCGTACTGACGACGATCGATCACATCGACACCAATGCCGCCGAACTCGGCGGGATGATTGGCGTGTCGGCGATCCTCGACGACAGCCGCTGGTCGGATCGCGAAACGGCGCTGGCCACGCAGATTCCCGCACTCGTGGCCGATCTGCGCTCACGCACGCGCTCGGCCGCCGCCGGCACGACGCTGCAGTCGATCGCGGATGCGCTCACGCACCTCGACGCCGCCGAGGACAAACACGAGACCGTGATGGACATCAGGGCCGCCGCTGGTGAGCTGCGGGCGGCGGAAGAAGCAGCCTTCGAGATCGATCGAACCGCCGCCGAGCGACAGTTGTTGCTGGTTCCCGGAGTGGCCGCGGGAGGGTTCGTGCTCGCGCTGCTGCTTCTGGTTTGGATTCCGCGCCCGTCAGCCGCGATTCAGATCGATGGCACACCGGGGATCACCGCGCCCGCTTCAACGGACGCTCCCGCAACGTCGGCTCCAATGCCCGCACAGGATGTTGCCGAAATGCCTGACCTCGCTGCGGCAGCCGACCTCTGCATGGCGCTCTCGCGAATCGATTCCGTCCGCGCACTGCCCGACATGCTGGCGCGCGCCGCTGCTCTTCTCGACGCGTCAGGCGTGATCCTCTGGATGGGCGCGGGCGAAGACCTGTACGCAGCGGCATCACACGGATACGACCCGCGCATGATCCGCAGACTTGGCGCAATTCCCCGGCACGCGGAGAACGCGACTGCGGCTGCCTGGCGCACAGGCCAGTTGCGCACGGTGCCGGGCGACGTAATGTCCAACGGCGCGATCGTCGCGCCGATGTTCGGGCCCGACGGCTGTATCGGAGTGCTCGCCGCGGAAGTCCGCAACGCGCGGGAAGACGATGCGGCAGCAAGGGCTGTGACGTCCATTGTGGCGGCGCAACTCGCAACCGTCGTGGCCGCGTGGCCGGCGGCCAGCACCACGTCTGGACCTCGCGCGGCCGAGGCGTGATCCAGAGGGCCGATCGTCAGGTCGGCCCTATTGGATGCACTACCTAAACGTGCAGTCGCACTGAATCGCCGACCGGCGCGCCGGGCAACGGGATGTTCTGCGCGGTCGGCAGCGTGACGTCCAGCGTCACCTCCTTCTTGTCCCGCACGATCTTCAGCGTCACCTGAGAACCCGGCTTCGCGTCGCGAATCTCCTGGGCAACCTCCGATGGCTGCCGAACGGAGTGACCGTTCACCGCGGTGATGACATCGCCAGCCTTCAGCCCTGCGCGCGCACCGGCAGAATTCCCATCCACGGAGGATACGAGCGCTCCGCCCGAGACGCCGAAGAACTCCGCCATCTGGCCTTCGAGCGTGTTCAGCGTGACACCCAGACGCCGCTGTGGCGGCCCGAGCTCGAAACGTCGCGTCTCCGGCCCGAGCAGATTGCCGGGCGGGCGCGGCTGAATCCGCAGTCGCGGGAAGTCTCGCGGCAGCTGCGCGAAGTCCTGCGTGAGCCTCTTCGACGTCGGCTCCGGGGTCACCTCGAGCGTCTTCCGTGATCCGTTGCGTACGATCGTCGTTTTGACTGTGCGCTGCGGCGGCGTCTCAGCGACCAGCCGTCTGAACGCCTGGACGCTGCGCACGCGCTCACCGTCGAAGTCGGTGACGATGTCGCCGCTCTTCAAGCCGGCACGATCCGCTGGCGTACCCTTTTCGACTTCCTGGATGTAGACACCGGTCGACGTCTCCAGCCTGGCGTCCTTCACATCGTCGCTGTTCAGGTCGCGGACGCGGACACCAATCGAGGCCCCGGGCCCGACAAGTGTCAACGGATCCGCAAACCGAACCGCCGGTTGCTGCGCCAGCGCCGGTGGCGCGGCGGCCAGCGTCGCCATTATGAGTACGCCAATAACTGACTTCATGGATACCTCCTGACCGGTCCACACCGCAGGGTCAGCCCTGGCGTGCACCGGTCCTGTCACGCGGGTCTCGATGGAGACCCGCCTCACTGGCTCCCCGATTGGTCTGACGCAGGAGACAACCCGAAAGTTGGCATAATCGGCGCGATGCCTAAAGACGACCCGCGAACGCGCATTCTCGAGCGCACGGAGCGCGAGAAGGTCAAGTTCATGCGCCTCCAGTTCACCGACATTCTTGGCATCATCAAGAACGTCGAGGTGCCGGACCGGCAATTCCAAGAGGCACTCGACGGCCGGATCATGTTCGACGGATCGTCGATCGAGGGCTTCGTCCGGATCGAGGAGTCGGACATGTACTTGAAGCCCGACCTCTCCACCTTCCAGGTGTTCCCGTGGAGCTACGCCGGTTCCGAACGAGTCGCGCGCATCATCTGCGACATCGCCAATCCCGACGGGACGGCGTTTCCGGGTTGTCCGCGGACGGCGTTGAAGCGCGCCATTACCCGCGCGGCCGACAAGGGATTTACGCTGAAGGCCGGACCGGAGGCGGAATTTTTTCTGTTCCAGCGCCGCTCGGATGGGCGACCGACGACCGAGACGCACGACTCCGGCGGCTACTTCGACTTGACCCCGGTCGATCGCGGCGAGGACGTGCGACGCGAGGTGATTCTCGCGCTCGAGCAAATGGGGTTTCACGTGGAGGCAGCGCATCACGAAGTCGCCCCGGGGCAGCACGAGATCGACTTCCGGTACGACGACGTCCTGATCACCGCGGACAACGTGAGCACGTTCCGTTTCGTGGTGAAGAACGTCGCCAACCGCAATGGACTGCACGCGACGTTCATGCCCAAGCCGGTCTTTGGAATCAACGGCAGCGGCATGCACACGCATCAGTCATTGTTCGTGAAAGGGCGGAACGCGTTTCACGACGAGAGCGCCGAATGGCAATTGAGCCCGACCTGCCTGCAGTACATCGCGGGCCTGCTGCGTCACGCGAAGGGCTTCTGCGCGATCACGAATCCGCTGGTGAACTCCTACAAACGCCTCGTGCCTGGCTACGAAGCGCCCACCGCGATCGCGTGGTCGGAACGGAATCGCAGCCCGCTCGTCCGTGTTCCCACGTCGCGGGGCGCGGCGACCCGGATCGAGCTGCGCATGCCGGATCCGTCATGCAATCCCTATCTGGCGCTCGCCGCGATGCTGCGCGCCGGACTCGACGGCATTGAGCGCAATCTCGATCCGGGACCGCCGGTGAACAAGAACATCTACAAGATGAGCCATCGCGAACGGCGTCACCTGCGGATCGACGAGTTGCCGGGAAACTTGAGCGAAGCCCTCGACGAACTCGAGAAGAGCGACTTGATGCGGGAAACGTTAGGCGATCACATCTTCGACCATTTCCTTGCGGCGAAGCGGGAGGAGTGGGACAGCTACATCCGCCACGTGTCGCCCTGGGAGGTCGAGCGTTATCTGAACGCGTACTGACTGTTCGCTGGCGAGGACACGGCAACGTTAAAGCGGGCATTTTCGTCGAAATTCCAGCGGCATTCGATTTGATGGCGTCAGGGCAACCGCGTCGGATCCCGGGATGCGTAACTTCGGCAGGCGCTGGCATCGCCGCATCCCGGACTTCCTGGCAGGACGTTCACCGATCCGGCGCGGCCTTTGAATTCCGCCAGCTAGGAGATTCCATGACGAGAGCCTCGCGTCTAACCGTTGCGATCCTCAGCGTGTTCCTGATCACCGGGTGCGCGGCCCGCAGCGTCCGCGTGGCGGACATTCAAAACCGCCCGGACCGGTGGGACAACAAGACCGTCTCGGTGAACGGGGTGGTCACCACCAGCTTCGGGATCCCGCTGGTGCCATTTCAGCTTTACAAGATCGATGACGGGACCGGCGAGATTACGGTGCTGTCGCGCGGTGGACGAGCGCCACGGAAAGGCGAGCGGATCCGCGTGAAGGGCCGCGTCAACGAGCTCGGAAGCTTCGGCGGCACGTCCGTCGGCCTGCACATCGAAGAGCAGGATCGGAAGATCAAGGGATAAGTCAATTCGTAATCTTCACGGCAACCGCCGTCATATCGTCGTTGCGCGGCATGCTGCCGGCGAAGTCGGCAACGGCTTCGAAGATCGCATCGACGATGGCGCGCGCCGATTCGGACCGGTGGTGATGCACCACTGAGGACAGCCGGCGCGCGCCGAACTCCGTCCCCTCCTCGTTGATCGCTTCAAAGATCCCGTCAGTGCAGAACACGAACAGGTCGCCGCGGTTCAACGGGAGTTCGACTTCGTCGTAACTGATCCCGGGAAACGATCCCAGCGGCACACCAGGCAGTTCGACCTGTCCACACTCGTCGTTCGTACACCGAATCGGATACGGCAGGCCCGAGTTCGAGAGCGTAAGGACACGCTCGCCCAAATCGAAAAACGCGTAGCACAACGTGCAGTAGTACTCCTCGAGTTGCCGGTCGTGCAGCGTCGTATTCATCGCCTGCAGCACACCGGACACGCTGAAGCGGTCGGGCGTGAAACGGCGCCGCAACGTGCGTGAGCGGACGAGTTCCGCCGCGAACGCGCCGTACAGCGCGGCGGGCGCGCCCTTACCCGAAACGTCGCCGACCGCTACGACCAGCGTGTTGGTTTCCGGGACCAGGAAATCGTGCAGATCGCCCCCGAGCTCGCGCGCCGGTGCGAAGCGGCCTGCGACATCGACACCGTTCACGTTCTTTGGCAGTTCCGTCGGCAACAGCGCGAGCTGCACGCGCTGCGCAAACCGGAGCTCCTTCTCGATCCGCTCCTCGTTGCGCCGGACCTCGTCGTAGAGACGAGCGTTGTCGATTGCCACAGCGGCCTGCGCCGCCAGCAGCGTCAACAGCTCTTTGTGCTCCTTCGTAAACGCACTGAGTTCCGGACTCTCCAGATCGAACACGCCGATGCAACGATCCTTGATCAGCATCGGAATCACCAGCTCCGATCGCGCATCGTCAACGAGATTGACGTAGCGCGGGTCGGTCGAAACGTCGGAAACGAGCACGGCTTCCTTGTGCTGCGCCGCCCAACCCACGAGCCCTTCGCCGAGCTTCATCCGCTTGGCGTCGGCACCCTTGCCGTAACGCACCGCCAACTTCATCTCGAGCTCCTGCGTCACCTCGTTCAACAGGAGAATGCCGAACGTGCGGTAGTCGACGAGGCGCTTGGTCAGATTGGCAATGCGGGTCAGGAGCGCGTCGAGATCGAGAATCGACGACATCTCGCGGCCGATTTCGGCGAGCGTTTCCAGCGTGTCCACGTAGTTGCGTTCGGACTCGAAGAGACGCGCATTCTCGATCGCCACCGCGACGTGGGCCGCGAATTGGCGCAGCAGCGTCTCATCCTGCGGCGTGAACGCGCCTTCGGCCTCGTTCAACAGGTTCAATGCGCCGATCACCTTGCCTTTCCGCCGCAACGGCACGGCAAGCTGCGACAGCATGTTCCGCAGCGGTCCGATGTATCGCGGTTCGAGACGAATGTCGTTGACCAGAATTGGCCGGCCTTCCTGGACGGCGGCGCCGACGACACCCTGTCCGACGTGGGGATGCAACGTCTCCGGCACACCTTCCGGATAGCCCACCGCGTACGCGACCGTGAGCTCCTGGCGCTTCTGATCGAGCAGATAGACCGAGAAGGCACTGAACCGCGTCAGCCGCGCGATCAACTGCGGAATCTTGGCCAGCAGTTCCTCGAGGTCGAGCACAGACGTGACTTCGCGTCCTAGCTCCGACAGCGTCGACAGCAACTCGGCGTCGCTGGGTAGACGGGGGGCAGGCGCAGATGCGGACGGCTCAGACATGCGCGGGGAGTGAGGAAGTGACGACAGAGTGTTGGCGAATGCGCCGATAGCTTAGACGCAATTCCCCGATTCGTAGATCCGTCTTCGTCAATTATAGTTGTTCGTACCGTGGACCCGCTGACGCTACCCTTGGACTATTCCGCAATCCAGCGGATCCTGCCGCATCGTTATCCGTTTCTGCTCGTCGATCGCATTACCGAGCTCGAAGCGGACAAGCGCGTGGTCGGCATCAAGAATGTGTCGCTCAACGAGCAGCACCTGGCACCGACGCCGGATGGCCGCTTCGTCGTTCCGCCGACGATCCTCACCGAATGCGTCGCACAGGTCGGCGCCATCCTGATCCTGTCGAAGCCGGAGAACCGCGAGAAGCTTCCATTCTTCGCCGGCATCGAACGGGTTCGTTTTCGCCGCCCGGTCTATGCCGGGGATGTGTTGGAGATCGAGGCGCGCGTCAAACGGCTCCGCAGCCGGATGGGTCAATTGAGTGGCTACGCGCGCGTCAACGGCCAGATCGTGCTCGAGGGGACGATGACGTTCGCGCTGGGGGTACGGGAGTAATCACGCTCCTAGCTAGCGGGCCGCACGAATGACCAGCAGCGCGCCCCCAATCTTCGTCGCACGGCTGGCCCACTTCAGCCACTTCGCATCCGGACGGTAGTACCGCGCACCATCAAGCAGGGCCGGCGTCAGAATCGACGCGCCGATCCAGGGCTCGCGAACCTCGGCGGATGCGGCCATGCCGCGCGTGTCGCGCTCAGCGGGCCCGCGCCGCGCGAATGCCGCGAAGGCATACCCCACCGACGTCACGGTGTTGAAGGCAAGCATGCCGGTGAGCACGGGGGCGTGCTCATGACGAAGATCCGGATGCTTTGCCAGGATGAGTTCGTCGCTCGCATGCTGCACCCAGAAGCCGGCCGACGAGATGGTGAATTCACGCGCGGCTGAAACCGGGTGGTGAGTGATAGCAAAAAAGGGAAACGGTCCGGCGTTCACCCTCTTGATGCCGGGGCTCGCCGAGAAGGCCACGTCGAGAGTGAGATGACCCGCTTCATGCGCTCCGAGCGCGAGGGCAGCGCCGCCGAAAAACAACGCTACCCGGCCCTGCGCCGCTGATTGACGGGGTGCAAAGGCCAACAAGACCGCGATCACGACAACGCGTGTCATACGGACCAGCTCAGGATCGCACAAATCCGGAGCCATCCACTTCCCGCACTGAATCCGGGTACCCAAGTTGCAGCCTCACTGCTGCAAGGGAGGCGCAGGCATTCGAAGGCCTCAGCGCCGGTTCGAGGGGAGGGTTGAGACGTGCTCGAAACCATTGCGATCATTCTGATCATTCTCTGGTTGCTTGGGATGGTCAGCGGCTACACGCTCGGCAACTTCATCTGGGTGCTCCTCGTGATCGCCGTCGTGCTGTTCCTGGTTCGCCTCGTCAGCGGCCGTCGCGTTGTTTGACCCAAGTGTGTGAAGCTTGATCGGCGGAGGGCGAAGTAAGGCCAAGCGCGCTTACTTCGTCACTTCCGCCGCCTTCGAGCTTCGGATCTCGAGCGGCACGCTTCTGACCACGGCGATTCCCCCCAGTACCATTCCAGCCGCCAGCACGATCCTGGGTCCGAAAGGCTCCTTCGCGATCAGCGTGCCGAGCACAACCGCGATGATCGGGTTGACGTAGGCATAGAGCGACACCGTCGAAATCGGCAAGCGCTGCAGCGCGTAGATGTACGACGAGTACGCTCCGAGCGAGCCAAACGCAACGAGATACAGCTCGGCGCTCAACGTGCGCGCCGTGAACGAGACGTCGCGCCACTCTCCAACGGCGAGTCCGATCGCGAGCATCGTAAGGCCGCCAAACAGTTGCTGGAGTGCCGATGCGCCGAGGATGTGCCCGTGAACGGTAACGCGCTTCGACAGTGACGATCCGATCGACCACCCGAAGCATGCCAGTTGTCCAAGGACGATTCCCAGCACAAAGCTCCCGCCGCCCCCATCGTCCAGATGTAAATCCGGCCACAACAGCATCACGATCCCGGAGAAACCGATGACGAAGCCGGTGGCGGCACGAGCGGTCAATCGCTCGCCGCCACGCCATGCGTCGATACCGGTCATCCAGAATGGCGCGGATGCCACACTCACGGCCGCGATGCCACTGGGGATCCATTGTTCGGCAACGACAATCAGGCCATTGCCGATCCCGAGCATCAGTACACCGATCAGCCCCTGAACCGGCCATGCGGACCGCGGCGGCAGCCGATCACCGCGCGCGATCACATATCCGCACAAGAGAGTGCCGGCGGTGGCGAACCGCATGCCAGCGAGCAGTCCAGGCGGAATACTCTCGAGCGCGATCCGGATGGCCAGATACGTGGTCCCCCAGACGATGCAGACGACTCCCCAGGCGGCGTACGCGGATGCCGGAGGTTCGGAACTGCGGGGCGCGGAGACAGGAAGCATGAACCCGGAGGCGGTCGCGGCTGCGACCGGGGCCTCCCAGGTATTGTCCTAGACGGTTTCGACGGATTGTGCGGCGGACAAGGCCGGCAGCTCGCCGGCCACACGAACGCAGTTGCGGCCGCTCTGCTTGGCGCGGTAGAGCGCGGCATCGGCGCGCGCCATCACGGCGAGCGCATCGGTTTCACCAGGATGGACTGGGCCCACGCCGAAGCTGGCGGTCACGCGCAGTTTGGCATTGCCCCAGGACACCGAGTGCTCTTCGAAGTCGGCGCGCAGCATTTCAGCAACGCGGCAGGCGCCACTGACCGGCGTGTCCGGCAACAGAATGAGGAATTCCTCTCCACCGTAGCGGCACTTGAGGTCGCTGCCCCGGAGGATTGCGCGCATTCGCGTCCCGATTGCCGCCAGCACCGCATCACCGCTGAGATGACCGTGGGTATCGTTGATGGACTTGAAGTGATCGAGATCGAACATCACGAGCGACAGCGGCAACTGGGACCGCCGTGCGCGGCGCAACTCTCCGTCCATCACTTCAAGCGCATGCTGCCGGTTGAAACAACCGGTGAGCGCATCGCGAACGCTGTTCTCGTGGACTTCGCGGAACAGCTCGGCATTCTTCAGCGACACGGCGAGGAGCGCAGCGGCAGCGGCCAGCACGTTGCGCTGATGATCGGTGAGGGGCGGCTCCGGAGCGACCCCGAGCACGCCAACCGGCCGTCCAGCGAAGATCATCGGGAAGCAGACGTCTTCTTCCGAAGGCCCAACGACCGGATCCGCTTCGCCCAGCGCGCGCCGCGCCGCATGCTCCCGACTTTCGACTGTCGAGTCCCCAATCGCGGCAAGCGTCACCCAGTCGCGCCCGTCCCCATCCGTGATCGCGCCGACGCCGGGTCGGATCATTGCCCACGTGCCCCGGCCGGGGACCAGCAGTGGAATGTGCGCGGCGGCGACATCGCGAATCGACGCGTCGTTGAGTGAACGGGCCAACGCCTGGCCGAAGGCGACGAGCCGTTGCATCTCGGCAACGCGGGCCGTCGCCTGCCGCGCCGACTCCTCCGCCCCGAGCGCGGTCGCGTGCACTTCCTGCCGCTCACGAAGCTGGTGGAAGATCAACACCGTCGCCAGGATGACGAGCGCCGGGATGAGCTGTAGGCCAGTGCTGTGCTCGATCTCGCGCACGTAGTCGAGCACGTGTGCGATGGCACCCGAAAAAACTATAAACAGCGCGATCGCCAGCGCGCCGAGCAGCATGACGTCGTTGCGTCCGAATAACCGCATGGTCCTCTAGTGCCGGTTTATCGGCACAAACGACACCGGCCCCTAGGGGGTCGGACTTCGTCCCGCGCCGGCGGCCGATCACACCGCCATCGTTTAGGATTAGACCCATGACCCGTCAGTTTCTCGCCCTTGCCGCGTGCCTCTTCGCGGTGACCCTGGTAGCCGTCGTGAATGCCGATCAGGCCGCGGCCGGCCGCCAGACGCCACAGACACGGGGACCGGCCGCCGTCGCTAAACGGCCCGCGTCAACGGGAACGCTGCCTCCCCTCCCGAGCGTCGCTTTCGAGCCCGTCAAGCCGATGCCGGTCGTGCAGCAGGTCTACGAATTCGCGGCGCGGCATCCGGAGGTGCTGGGTTACGTTCCGTGCTACTGCGGCTGCGAAACCCTGGGGCACAAGGCAAACGACGAATGCTTCGTCAAACGGCGGGCGGCCGATGGCCGCGTCGTCGAATGGGAGCCGCACGGCATGGGTTGCGCCGTCTGCCTCGATATCGGCCGCTCGGCGATGACCATGTTCAACCAGGGGATGTCCGTCGCCCAGATTCGTGCGGCGATTGAGCACGAGTACGGTTCCCGCTATCCGTCCCACACGCCTACACCGTTGCCGCCGACAACGCCCCGCCATACCAGCGTGCACAGCGGGGAAGCGGCACAAGCGACGAGACAGAGCTGACGCGTGAACGAACGCGCCGCGGCATTTGCACGCCTGCTCGAGGTCGTGCACGAGGGCGTGGTCATCGGCACGCTCGATACCACCTTCGCCGCCAATCCCCACCTGCGCCTGATCTTCGGCTACCCGCCTGAGACGCCCGACAGCGAGCTGGCGCCGTTCGACGCGGATCGCTTTGCTGATTCGAGCGCGCGCGGAGCGTTTCTCGATCGGCTGCAGGCCGAAGGCGCGGTCACGGACTACCTGCTGCGGATGCGACGGCTGGACGGCTCCGCGGTGTGGGTCGAAATCACCGCGAGGCTCGAACCGTCGGCGCCGGGTTCGCTCTACATTGAGGCGCTCATTCGCGATGTCAGCGAACGCAAGAAGATCGACGATCAGTCGCGCGATCTCTATCAGCAGCTCCTGCAGGCGGAGAAGATGGCCGCACTCGGCCAAACCATCTCGGGCGTCGCGCACGAACTGAATAACCCGCTCGCGACCATCCTGAACTGGGCCGAACGGCTTTCCGAAAAGGCGCAGGACGAGACGACACGCCGTGGCGTCGGCGTGATTCTCGGCGAAGCTGATCGCGCCGCCCGCATCGTCCGCAACCTGCTCACGTTCGCCCGCAAGCGGCAATCGACGCGCTCGATGATCGATCTCAATCAGGTCGTGCGGGAAACGCTGACGCTCCGTTCGTACGAGCAGCGTATCGGCAATATCGAAGTCGTCACCGCGCTCGCCGCGGGACTACCGCCGGTGTTCGCCGACGCCCACCAGATCAAGCAGGTGCTGCTCAACCTGGTCATCAACGCGGAGCAGGCAATGCTGGCAGCCAACGGCCACGGCACCATGGTCGTGCGGACGTGGCACGACGCCGAACGCGATTCGGTGGCACTCGAGGTCAGCGACGACGGCCCCGGCGTCGCGGCGGATGTGCAGACGAAAATCTTCGACCCGTTTTTCACGACCAAAGAGGTCGGCAAAGGCACGGGTCTGGGCCTGACCGTGGCGTACGCAATCGTGCAGGAGCATGGCGGCCGCATTCGGGTGCAGTCGAACGCCCCGGCGTCAATTGGTGGCGATGATGGCGGCGGGCACGGCGGCGCCTCGTTCGTCGTCGAACTACCGGTCAGCGTCAGTGAACCGGCTGGTCGACCGGCACGCTCGATCGAAACGCCCTCGATGGAAGCGGTCCGCGGCGCCGTCGTGCTGCTCGTGGAAGACGAGCATGCGCTGGCAGACGCGGTGTCTGATGCGCTGACGGATGCGGGCTTGAAAGTGGATCACGCGGGCGATGGCGAGGAAGCCCTCGCCCGCGTGCGTCAGAAGACGTATGACGTAGTGATCTGCGATCTGAAGATGCCGCGCGTCGACGGCATGATGCTTTACCGCGCGATCGCAGCCGCCACGCCGGCGTTGGCGCGACGAGTGATCTTCGTGACCGGCGACGTCGTCGGCACCGATGCGGAGCGCTTCCTCGACGAGAGCGGATCGCGCTGGCTCGCCAAGCCGTTCCGGCTCGCCGACTTGCTGCGAGCGGTGCGCGAGACCCTCGGATAGCCCGCGATCTTCATCGGCTTTTCCGGCATCTTGACCACGATGGCGGACGCCGTCATCCCCTTCGCCGCGCGGCCACGCGAATCGAGCGTCGCCTTCGCCATGTGCGGCTTCTGCTGGAATTCGAGGATCGCGCCGCGGAGCGCTTCGCGCGCCGCGTCGACGGGCATCATCCGCTCGAGCGCCTCCTTCAGCCGACGAATCGCGCGCGCATGGAGCTGCGAGACACGCGACTCGTTGACGCCGATCTCCTGCCCGATCTGCTTCATCGTGGCCTCCTGGTAGTAATAGAGGCCGATGACCTTCTGCTCGCGCGCCGGCAGCGTCGCGATGGCGGCACGGACCCGCGCGGTCATTTCACTGCGCTCGTAGGCGGCGTCCGGCTGCTCGGGCTCGGATGGAATCAGGGCTTCCGGCACCGACGATTCATCGAGATTGTCGTTGGAGGCGAGTGGCGAGGTCGACTCGATCGCGTTGATGCGGACGATCGTGCGGCCCAGACGCTTCTCATCGGACCCCAGCTTCTGAGCAAGGTCGGCCAGCGATGGCTCGTGACCGAGCTCGCGCCGCAGCTCTTCGCGCGCCGCTTCGAGCTCGCGGCGCTGGCGGCGGACACCGCGCGGCCATGCATCCTTGCGAAGGGCATCGATCATGGCGCCGCGAATCCGGCGTTCGGCAAAGGTCTCGAACTTGATGCCGCGTGACTCGTCGAAGCGTTGCGCCGCGTCGATCAGGCCAATCACACCGTCCTGAACCAGGTCGCCGATATCGATCGAGTGGGGCATCGTCGCCGCCACCCGGCGGGCGAGCTGCTCCACGAAAGGAAGGCCCGCGATGACGCGGGGATGATCGTGTCCGTTAGATCCTCGGCGAAGGTTGCCGTTGCCGCTCTGCTGGGGGCGCATCTCAAATCCTCCGGCGTCCTTCTGAGGCAACCGGAATACCAAACGGCAGAGGCTTCGATTATTCCGAAGGGACTTCCTGCTCAGCTAACTCCGTAAGTTGCTGATTTTGCACACTTTGTGACGCGGTGAATGTGCTGATTCTGCGGACGGTCCAAAGTGGGATCGCGACCCGAATCGTCAAATCGTCGTCGAACTTGGCGCATGAATCGCCAAATCACTGACGATGTGAATTACAAATTTAGCTGTGATTCTAGGCTTGGAACATTGAGGCGACCTGAGACGATCGCCTGTGCTGATTCAGATCAAAATCCCGCCACCTCTGTCCGCTCGCGAAGCTCACGAGCGGTGCCCATCGCCTGTAGCGTGCTCGCAACGACCTGCGCTGCACGTGCCCGGCTCGCATCATCGGTCGCCTTCGCTTCGAGGAGCTCAGCGTGCGCCAGGATGATGCCGAGCTGATTGTTCAGACGATGAAACATCTCGCGGAGGCCGGCCTCCAGGGGTACAGACGGTCCGAAGTCGTGCATGTGCAGGGCAGTAATCACGCGTGGGAACCAGGCGTTCGAGCCTGGGTGTCGTTCGCCTGAGACGGCGCCGACGGAGTCATCTGACTGCCGGCGGACGATCGCCAAAGGGTATCAGCGAAGATGCGGATAGATCCACCGGCCGTACGCACGTACTCAACCTTCCCGGCGGAGATCCAATTGTAAATCGTGCGCCGGCTGACGCCGACGACCTCGCACGCTTTCATGATGGAAACAGTCTGTCGCTCCATATTCACCTGGCAGCCTGTGTGGCCCGTTACAGACGCATATCGGCCCGAGGCGACGAATCCCTTATCCCCTTCCCCTGATCCCCCACCCCCTGTCAAAGTATTGGCGCATGGCGGATACCCCCCACCTCCTGTTCGTTGACGATGAACCGGCGCTGCGAAGCCTGATGGCGGAGCGTCTCACCGAACGTGGCTATGACGTTTCCGAAGCCGATAGCGGCGAACGGGCCCTGGAGCTTCTCGACCAGTTCGCCTTCGATGTCGTGGTGACCGACCTTCGGCTGCCGGGTGTCGACGGCACCAGCGTCATCGCCACCGCACGCGAGCGCTACCCCGGCATCGTCGCGCTCGTGATCACGGGCTATGGAACCGTGAAAGACGCCGTCGAAGCGATGCAGCGGGGCGCCTCGGATTTCATCGCCAAGCCATTCCAGTTCGACGAGCTCGCGCACAAGCTGCAGAAAGCGCTCGAGCAACGGCGACTGACATCGGAGAACGCGTACCTCCGATCGCAACTCGAGGAGCGGTACCAATTCGGCGGCATCCTCGGGCGCAGTCGCCCGATGCAGGCGCTGTTTCAACTGCTCGAGACCGTCGCACGGTCGAACAGCACGATCCTCGTCACCGGCGAAACCGGAACGGGCAAGGAGGTTGTCGCGCGCGCGATTCATCACAACAGTCCCCGGCGCAGCCATCGGTTTGTCGCATTGAATTGCAGCGCGATTCCGGAGACGCTGCTCGAGGCCGAGTTGTTTGGACATGTGCGTGGAGCGTTTACCGGCGCGGTCGGTGCGCGACAGGGCCGGTTCGAGCAGGCGCATCGGGGCACGCTGTTCCTGGACGAGGTGGGGACGATGAGCCCGCAGTTGCAGATGAAGCTGCTGCGCGCGCTGCAGGAACGCGAGTTCGAGCGGATCGGCGACAACCAGACGATCAAGGTCGACGTGCGCGTGATTGCGGCCACCAACTCGGAACTCGCGAAGATGGTGGCGGACGGCACGTTCCGCGAGGATCTGTATTACCGCTTGAACGTCATCCCGATCACGCTGCCGCCGCTGCGCGAGCGGCGCGATGACATTCCGATCCTGGTCAAACACTTTCTCGAGAAGTTCGCGCCGGGCACACCAATGCAGGTGGCGCAGGGCGGAATGCGTCTGTTGATGGCGTACGGCTGGCCGGGGAATGTCCGGCAACTGGAGAATGCAATCGAGCGCGCCGTGGCACTGGGCGCCGGGAGGACCGAGGTCGAAGCGGCTGATCTGCCGCCGGAGCTGCAGACGATGCCACAGCCGACGACGACCCCGTTCGTCGATTTTCCTGAGGACGGCCTCGACATGCCGTCGTACCTGGCGCGAATCGAACAGGACCTGATCGCCCGTGCGCTCGACCGGACGGCGGGCAACCGGAATCGCGCAGCCGAATTGCTTCGTATCAAGCGGACCACGCTGGTCGAAAAGTTGAAACGACTGGATAGTGCTGGTGGCGGGACCATTACAGGGAGCACCGCGCCGTCCGGCTCAGGCGGGGAATCTGAATGAACCGGCATACGATTGGCAGTTGGAGCCCCTGAATGCCGCCAAGATTCGCGTACTGGACCATCATCGCGGGTGGATTGCCGACCGCCTTTCGAGCCGCCGAGCGCGAAGAGCTGCTGCCCACCTTCACGCGCCTCAAGCAGAAGCAGCCGGATGCGGAGATGAAATGGTTTTCCCGCGGGAAGCTGTGGGCCTCACCCGAAGAGGCGCGCGCGACCGCCGACCGACGCCGGACCGGTGGACAACGGGCCGACAACAGGGATCACCGGGAGGATGGCGGGCGCCGGGACGCTCGCGGACGCGACTGGCGGCCTGGCGGCGAACATCGCGATCCGCGACAGAAGTTCAAGGACGCGAAGAAGGATCGCAACCAGCGTTTCAAGCAGGAAAAATTTCTGCGCAAGTTCTCTGCATCGCACGATCGGCGCAACGGGCCGGATCGCGATGACGAGCCCCGCGAGCGACGGGAACACCTGGATCATCGGGCAAAGCCTGACCAGCGCAGGCGGGATGAGCGCCGACAGGACTGGAAGTCGAAGCCGTCGCCGGATGCCCGGCATAGCGGGGGCGGCTGGACACCGCCGCATGGGGACAAGTCGGCGCGTCGAACGCGTACAGACGTTCGCGGCCAAGGCGGCGCATTCCGCGATCAACGTCGCGAAGCCTCCTGGCCGAAGTCCCGGCCTGATGACGAGCGGCCTCATGGCGACAAGGTGACGCATCCGCCGCGCAGCGAGCGCCAGGGGAAGCCAAAACCGTGGCAAGGCAACGGGCGCGATCACAAAGCGCCGGCCGGCGAGCGGGGTCATCGCACGTATCGCGGTGCCGGTCACGGCGACAATTCGTGGAAGCCGAAGCAGAGCGGATCCGCCGAGCGGCGGGACGCGAAGCCAAAACCCTGGGAGTCGAAGTCGTCGAACACTTCGGGCGCGGGACGCCGGCCATTCCAGCCCCCATTCGCCAAGGCCGGCGGTGACAAGCGCGGGTTTCGTCGCGGTCGTGTTCGCGGCGCCGGCACCGAGGAGCCCACGCCACCGCCGCGACCACCCAGTCCCACTCGCGAACCGCGTCCGGGCGAAGAGCCGGCGCCATCGGCCCCACCGCGGCCAAGGGAACCCGGGGAACCGCCCGCGTCTCCGCCAGAGCGTGGTCGGTTCAGACGCAACGACAAGCGATCGCGCTGACGTGCTGATTCACGTTGTGCTTTTCCGGCCACGGCCCGACCTCGCTGCCGATCAGCGCCAGGGCCTCGCTGAGGCGTTGACGCGAGCGCTCCACGAGATTCCATCGGTACGTCGTCTGCGTGTGGGCCATCGCGTCACGCACGGACGTCCGTACGAACAACTGATGCGCGCCGACTATCCGTACGCCGCGCTGATCGAATTCGACGATCTCGCCGGTCTCCACGCGTATCTCAATCACCCGGCGCACGAGCCACTCGCGCGGCGCTTCTTCGAGTGCTTCGAGGAAGGACTGATGTACGACTACCAGGTGGACGATGGCGAGCAGGGCATTCGCGCCGTCGCGCGAGCGCCGACGGCCTGATCTGAGGACACGCACAGCCTCGTCAGGGCTTGCAAGTGAGATCTGCGGTCAGAAGTCGATGCGCCGCATCACCGCTCGTGGCAGCAACCGAATCACCGCCATGACCAGCGCCCAGATGGACGGTACGTAAACCACAGGCGTCCCGCGATCGAGTGCCGTGAGCACACGCGCGGCGACCGCGTCGGGTTCGCCGGCGAATGGCGGTGCCGGCAGGCCTTCCGTCATCGAGGTCCGCACGAACCCTGGCTTGACACAGACCACGCGCAGTCCGTCCGCATGGAACGTGTGATCGATCGCTTCGAGGTAGCGCGTCAGACCAGCTTTGGCGGCGCCATAGAAGATCACCGGCTTTCGCCCACGTTCGCCGGCAACGGAGCTGAAAACACAAAGCGTCGGGTTCGCGCTGCCAGCGGACAGCAGTGTCCGCCTGGCGACTTCACAGAACAGGATCGTGTTGGTGAAGTCGACGGTCAGGAGGGCTCGGATTCGGGCCGGGTCGGCGTCGAGCTGCGCCTGCGTCGCGAACGCGGCGGCGGTGACGACGACCACGTCCAGGCCTCCGAGGCGCGCGACGGCGGCCTCGAGAGCACCGGCAAAGCTGCCCGGATCCGCCAAGTCGCAGTACGCGAACGCTGCGGTCGTCGCGCCACGAACCTGCAGATCGTGCACCGATTTTTCGAGCTCGGCGAGGTCGCGGCCGAGTAGACACAACTGCTCGTTGCGAGCGGCGCACGCACGTGCGAGCGCCCGGCCCATCCCCTTGGTCGCGCCCAGAATGGCGACTCGCCTGGCGATCACCATCCGAACAATCTCGTGGACTGCGCGCTGCGGATCTTTCCGTCCGGATCCCAGAAGCGACGCACGGCAAGAAAGGTATCGAGACGCGGTTCCATCGCGCGAAAGTCATCCGCCCGCGTCAGCGCATCCTTTGCCAGATAAATTCGACCGCCGTGCTCAATCACCAGTCGATTCATTTCGTCCACCAGCGCCTGGGTCACGCCATCGTAGGGGATATCCAGCGCGATCGAAATCCCGGGCATCGGGAACGACAGCATGCCGGTTCCTTCCGGCCCGCAATCCTTGATGACCGACAGGAACGACGCCCGTTGGTGGCGGGCCACGAGCGTCATGAACTGCCTGACGGATCCGCGCGCCCCTGCTTCCGGCAGGACGCACTGATATTGAATGAATCCGCGCCGGCCGTAACCCCGATTCCAGGATCCGATGGCGTCGAGCGGGTACAGAAACGACTCGGGCGATACGAGCCGCTGCGTCTTATGGGCGGGAAAGCGATGGTAGTACGCGGCGTTCATCAACCGCACGAGCGACGTGCTCAGCATTCCACCCGGGAGATCGATCGACAGGTCGATCATCGGCCGCAGTTCGGGAAAGGCATCCGTCGCCTCACTCGGCTCCGCCCAGCGACCACAGAGCAGCACGCCGCGGCCCAGTGCGCCGCCTCGCGCAACGCTGTCGATCCAGCCCACGGTCATCGGCCAGACCGCGGCGGCTTCCTTCAGTCGATCCACGAACGCGTCGATATCCGGCACCCGCTCGGTCTGCTGCAGGATCCACGGTGATCGCACCCGTACCAGCCGCAGCGACACCTCCAGGATGTGACCGGTCAGCCCCATGCCACCAATCGTGGCGCGGAACAGCTCCGGTTCGCTGTCCCGTGAGCACCTCAGGATCTGTCCATCCGCAACGCGAAGCGTGATCGCTTCGACGTGTTCGCCGATGCAGCCGTCGCGATGGTGGTTCTTTCCATGGACATCGGCGGCAACCATGCCGCCGAGCGTGACGAAGCGCGTGCCTGGCGTGACAGGGGTGAACCAGCCGCGGCGGAGCAACACGCGATACAAGTGATCGAGCGAGAAACCGGCCTCTGCCCTGAGCAGTCCGGTGGTCTCGTCGAACCCCAGTATGCGATCGGCGAGCCGGGAACCGGCGACCACCGTGTCTGGTGCCGCCGGCAGTGCCGCGTCGCCGTAGGCTCGGCCGAGGCCGCGTGTCAACGGCACGGCCCGCGTAACCACCTCGAGCTCCTCGGAGCGAATCTCGCGCCCGTCCGCGATTGGCACACGCCCCCACCCGGTCAGAGACACGGTGCGAGTGTAAACGGAGGAAGGGAGATCGTCAGCTTGCGGCCAGGCTCACGACGTCTGCGATCACACCAGCGTGCGGGAACCAGACGCAGAAGCGGCTGCCGCTGCCGGTTCTCGTCTCGACCCGAAGCGCCCCCCGGTGACCGAGAACGATCCCCTGGACCGCGGCGAGGCCAAGGCCATGACCGTCGGACTTCGTGGTGAAGAACGGCTGGAAGATGCGTTGCAGCGTGGCCGTGTCCATGCCGTGTCCGTTGTCGCGCACCTCGAGAAACGCATAGAGACCAGGCGTCGCGTCCTGACCAAACTGCATGTCGGCGAGTTGCCGTCCCGACAACGACGTGCTGCCGACGGTAACAGTGACCACGCCTGTGCTCTCGTCGACCGCCTCCGCTGCGTTGATGATCAGGTTCATCGCCACCTGGCGCACCTGCGTCGAGTCGCCTTGAATCACGGTCGGCTCACCGCGGTATTCGATCGTGCAGTGGCGGCCCGCGGACGCGCGCAGGAGATCGAGCATTTCGCGCACAAGCTGATCGAGATCGATCCGTCCGCTCGTGCCGTGCCGTTCACCGGCGTATGCCAGCATCTTCGAGACGAGATCGGCGGCCCGCTGGGCGCCAAGAAGAATCGCGCCGACGTTACTGCTCATATCGCTGGCGGCTGGCACCTGCATCGCCAGCAGATCCGCGTTGCCGACAATGCCGGCGAGAAGGTTGTTGAAATCGTGGGCGAGGCCGGCCGCGAGGATGCTGAGACCTTCTCGGCGTTGCTGTTCCTGCACGCGCGCCTGAAACGCGTCGCGCTCGTCGGCGGCACGCCTCTGGTCGGTCACATCGCGCAGCAACACCGCCCAGGCGGCAAGGCGCCCCGCCCGTGAGCGAACCGGCATCACGCGAACGTCGTAATAACGGTGCCCGTGCGGCGTCGGCATAATCCGCATGTCGGGCGCGTGCGCCGCCGCGTCGAATACCGTGTGCGAGAGCCACGGCACGACGGTGTCGAACGGCTGTCCGATCCAGCGTCGTTCCGCCTGGACCAGCCGCTGCGCCCGTGCGTTCATGTCGAGAATCCGCCGCGACGAATCGACAACGATCACCGCATCCTCAAGGCTATCGACGACCATGTCGCGCGCCACCGGTACGAGATCGAACAGATGATTCATGTACAGCGCCCAGGCCAGCAGCCCGCCCGACGCGGTGAAGGCCAGCGAAGTGGCATCGAAACCGGATGGCAGCAGCCCCAGAACATAAGCGAGGTTACCGGCCCACGGCACGATCGCGGCGATGATGACAGCAAGAATCTGCCCGCGGAAAATCGGGGGCGAACGCCGCAGGGCCTGCACCAGTAACAACGTTCCGCCAAGCACGAGCACGTAGTTGTAAGCCGCGGCACCCCAGAACCACCAGCCATGGCTATAGATCGCCTGGCCGCCTGGCGTCATCTGCACGTCCGTCCAGATGGCATGGTGACGGTCGTTGGTGAGTGCAAGCATCAGCGTGGCCGCTGGCGCGATCCAGAGCAGCCGCCGCCCGGCCCGCTCCATCCAGCCGACGCCGGCGTACTCCGCGGCAAACAGCAGCCACAGTGGCGGCACGCTGACGATTCCGGCGTACTGCACCTGTGCCCAGAACAACTTGATCGTCAGCGCGTTCGCGATCGCGTGAAAGCCACCCGCAATACACCAGACCGCCACGGCGCCACACAACCAGCCGAAGGGCCGGACGCCGGGCGCGCCGTGGCGCCGCTGTACACCCACCGCCAGCAACAGCGCCAGACCACCGCCGATGAACAGCAAGGTTGGAATCACGGAAGTCATCGCACCGGCGAAGTACCCGGCGTCGCCTGCAGTCTCGCTGCGTGCTGGTGATCCAGGAACCACTCGTACGTGGACCGCACGCCATCTCGCAACGCCGTGCGATGCCTCCAGCCCAGTTCGTGCAGCCGCGACACGTCGAGCAGCTTTCGCGGCGCTCCGTCAGGTTTCGTGGCGTCGAAACGGATCTCGGCGCGCGGAAACACGATGTCGCGGATCATTTCGGCGAGTTCGCGGATCGTCAGATCCTCGCCGGTCCCGACGTTCACGTGATGCCAATCGCTATAGCGGCGCATCAAAAACACGCACGCGTCCGCGAGATCCTCGACGTACAGGAATTCCCGGCGCGCCGAACCGGTGCCCCAGACGGCGACTTCAGATTCACCAGCCTGCCTGGCCTCGTGGAATTTGCGAATCAACGCAGGCACGACATGTGAACTCGAGAGATCGAAATTGTCGTTCGGCCCGTACAGGTTGGTCGGCATCGCGGAGATGAAATCGCGGCCGTATTGCCGACGGTAAGCTTCGCACAGCTTGATGCCGGCGATCTTTGCGACCCCGTACGGCTCGTTTGTCGGCTCGAGCGGACCCGTCAGCAGCGCTTCTTCCCGCATCGGTTGCCGCGCTTCGCGTGGATAGATACACGAGCTGCCGAGATACAGCAGCTTCTTCACGTCGTACACGTGCGCGGCGTGCACCGTCGTGGCGTGAATCATCAGGTTGTCATAGATGAATTCCGCGGGCCGCGTCGAGTTCGCATAGATTCCACCGACGGTGCCCGCGACCACGAAGACGTATTCCGGCCGGTGCGTCTCGAACCAGACGTCGACCGCCGTCTGGTCGCGCAGATCGAGTTCGTCGCGCGTCGCCGTCAGCAGGTTGGTAAATCCGTCCGCCTGCAAACGCCGCATCAGCGCGGAGCCCACCAGGCCACGATGGCCGGCGACGAAGATTCGGCTGTTCGGAAGCACGAGCTTCCTTTCAGTCTACTGGCTGGAGAAAGCGGACCGCAGGCGACCCAGAAGGCCTCGCCTGTGGCCGCGCTCCGCCGTCAGTTGTTCCAGTTTCGCGAGCGCCTCGGCGAACGAGAACACCGGCTCGATGCGGGTTCTGGCCAGCCCCGCCGGCACCAGCTCTGGCCGGAGCCGCCAGATCAGGATGGGCATCGCACTCGAATCGGTCGCAACATCGAGGCAGTTTTCAGGCCGATCGTCGATGACGGCGTCGAGCGTCAACGCGTCCGCGACCTTTCCCCGTGACCCGTGCATCATTACCATGACGCCCGGCAACTCGAAGCCGTGCGCACGAAGCCACCGCTGCGACTGAATCTGCGTCGTCTCACCCGCCGACGCCGGACGTTGCGTGAGAAAGATCACTTCCCAGCGATGCTGCGTGGCGAGGCTGGCCAGACGCGCGACCACACCGGGTTCAATTTCCCCCAGCGTCGTCCAGAAGTTCTCGATCTGGGAGACGCGCTGCCAGAGCGTACGCAATTCGCGATTCGTGAGCGGCCGGCCGCCCTGGCCTGGAGCAGGGGAAACGGCCTCCGGCACTTCCTCGTCGCCGGCCGTGATCGGCGCTTCGCCTACCTGCGACTCCATGTCTTCGGCGGATTCAAGTGGTTCGCCCGGTGCCGCGCGCAGGTTGACGTCGGGACCAAAGAGCCGCTGCGCTTCGCGTTGCAGCGCCGCGTCCATGTCGGCAATGGTGCCGTCGAGATCACACGCGATTCGCAGCGACACGGGTGGACCGGTCAGGAGTCCCGGCGCCTGCGCCCATCGGCGTCGAGCCCCTGGTCGAGCGCTTCGAGGTCGGCATCTGACACCGGCCCCGAGTCGAGGCCCTTCTCGATCGCGTCAAGATCGACAGTGGAGACCGGCTCGCGAACGCCGCCGGTTTCCGCGGTCTGATGGTGACGCCGCCGGCGGTGGCCAGAATGCGGAGCGTCAGATAGCGTGCGCACACGGCCACGCCAGCCACAGCGGCCGCAGAAGACGACGCGTTGGCCGAGCAGAAGGGCAAGCACCCGCTCCAACGGCGCTCCGCCGATAGTCTGGGTTCTCGTCGATCCGCACTTCCTGCAGACAGCCATCCTGTCGCGCCATTCTAAGGCACACGGCCGAACAGCCGCGCTTCAACTGCTGCGCAGATGGCGTGATATGTCACCACGTGCAGTTCCTGGATCCGCGGAGTGTCCGACAGCGGAGCGGCCAGCAGCACATCGCAGTGGCTGGCCAACCGGCCACCGCCGTCGCCGGTCAGACCCACGGTCAACAGGCCGCGGGCACGGGCGCACGCCAGCGCCGTAACAACGTTCGGAGAGTTGCCGCTGGTCGAAATACCCCAGGCAATGTCGCCCTTGCGGCCCAGCGCTTCAATCTGCCGCGCAAACACGCCTTCGAACGCGTGGTCGTTGGACCATGCCGTAAGAATGGCTTCGTTTGTCGTCAGAGCGATGGCTGGCAGCGCCGCCCGTTCCTTCGCAAAGCGGCCCACCAGTTCCGCCGCGATGTGCTGCGCGTCGGCCGACGAACCACCGTTGCCGAAGACGAGCAGCTTGCCACCGCCGCCGAGCGACTGAGTCACCAGCTCAATCGTGCGATGGATCGCCTCAAGGTACTCATCCGGAACCGCACGAAGATTCGCCGCCGTCGCCTCGAATAAGGCGCGCAGCGAGCCGATTGTGGTGGTCACGGGAGTGACGACGACGACAAAACCGGTCCGTTTGCAGTCACGGCAATCGCGGCGAAGAAGAACTCGTCGATCAGTGTCATGAGTGCCGCAAGGTTGTCGGTCGTGTTGATCCGTGACCGCAGCTCGGCGCCGCCATCGAGCCCCTTCGAGTACCAGGCCATCAGGGCTCGCACCTTGTTGATAACCCAGCGTTCTCTTCCTCGCGCTGTCCGCTGGGAATCATGTGTCATCGGAGTTGAGGGCTCGCTGGCCGGACCGGAGGACGGCGCGATGTGACGGAATCCAGCGGCCTCGTCCACGCGCTCGTGAATCAGCAGCGCGATGTAGTCGACCAGGAACTGACCTCGGTCGCGGAGCGTAATGAGGCGCGGCGGCCTGCCGGCGGCGATGTCCGCCGCCTGGGACAGAATCCATGGATTGCGCAGCACGCCACGGCCGACCAGCACTCCCGAGACGGTGTCCATTCTCTCGATGATCTGCTCCGGCTCCACGCAATCGCCGCTTCCCAGCACGGGAATCGTCAACTGGTCTGCCACCCGAGCGATGAGTTCCCAATCTGCAAACCCTGAGTACGACTGCTCCGCCGTTCGTCCATGGATCGTCACGGCGGCGGCCCCGGCGTCCTCCACCATGCGCGCGAGCTCCGGTGCGTTGCGCGCTCTGTCGTTCCAGCCGGCACGCATTTTCACCGTCACTGGGATCCTCACGGCACGCGCCATCGCCCGGATCACGCTGGCGGCATGTTCCGGTTCCCGCATCAGGCTGCAGCCGGCGTTGTGTTTCGCGATCTTCGGTACCGGGCAGCCCATGTTGACGTCGACGATGTCGGCGCCCATGCCTTCGACGATCCGTGCGGCATCGGCCATCTTCTCCGGATCGCCGCCGAAGATCTGAATCGACACCGGCCGTTCCTCCTCGGTGTACTCGGCGTACTCGAGCGTACGATCGATGCCGCGGACGAGACCCTCGGACGAGACCATTTCAGTGACGACGAGCCCGCATCCGCCGTGGCGTTTGACCAGCCGGCGGAAGGCCGTGTCCGTCATTCCGGCCATCGGCGCGACGACGAACGGGGAAGCGAGGTTGACGTTGCCGATCTTCATACGCGGAGGCGTTTAGTACGCTCGCACATCGGCGGCGTCGACTTCGACGCTCACGGCCTGACCGATCATCTCGACGGAGAGGACGAGGCGCGCCTTGTCGTTCTTGCGCACCAATCGGCCAATCACACCCTTGAGAGGACCGTGTACGACCTCGACCATCATGCCCTCCCGGATCATCGGGCACGGATCGAACGCGAGATCGCTGTCGACCAGGTGCCGAATGCCTTCGATTTCGTGCTCGGGAATGGGCGCGGGTTCGCCGCCCTCGAACGCGATGATGCTGACCACGCCGGCGCACCTGAGAACGGGCAAACGCGCCTGCCGCGGGTTGAATCGCGCGAAGCAATAACCAGGGAACAGCGGCCAGTCGACCTTCTTCTTGCGATCCTTCCAGCGGCTCCAGCGCGTCACTGTCGGCAGAAACGCTTCGATCTGCTTCTGCGCCAGTTGCTCGCGCACCACCTGCTCGTGACGGGATCGGGTCCAGAGCGCGTACCAGCGGACCTCCGGATCGGTGACCTCGCGCACGAGGGCGACTTCCTCGAGCATTGTCAGGCGCCCTGCTGCCCCGCCAGTTCCTTCTCGCGCTTCTGCAGTGCCAGATCGTAGGCCTTCTTCAATTCGTCATTGCGCCAGACGATCGTGGCTTCCCCTCGCAGGCGTTCGAGGTATTTCATCAGCTCACCTTGCGATTTGTTCTGCGCCACCTTGCGGCTGATGTCGTCGCGCGCCTCGTCGTACGTGCGGATCTTCGTGGCGCTGCGGCTTTCCAGCCGCAGAATCTGATAGCCACGCGGCACGCGCATCACCTCGCTGATGTCGCCCGGCTTCATCTTGTCGATAATCTCCTGCAGCGCCGGCGCGAGCTCCTGTTCCTTGATCGGACCAACGAGCCCGCCATTCGACTTCGACGGCGACGCAGACGCTTCGACGGCAAGGCGCGCGAACGGCTCACCCGCGAGCGCGCGGTTGCGGATGCTATCCGCCTTCTCCTTCGCCGCATCGTCAGCCGCCACGTTGACCCCGCGCTCATCCTGCGGCACCTGGATGAAGATCTCACGGAGCGTGATCTCGGCGGGGGTCGTGAATTCCTCGCGGTGCGCGTCGTAGTACGTGCGCGTTTCTTCCTCGGTGACGCTGATCTTCTCCATCACGTCGGTCTGCTGGACCCGCTGGACGAGCGCGTTCTTCTCGATCTCCTTGCGCAGGTCGGTGGCGCTCATGCCTGACTCCTTCAGTGCCTGCTGGAACTGCTCGTCGGTGTCGATCTTGTTCTGTTTCTTGATGCTGTCCAGCACGTTCTTGTACTGGTCGTCGGTCAGCGTGTAACCGAGCTCGCGTCCGCGCTGCACCAGCAGCAGCTGGTCCACCATGTCGAGGATGAGATCGGGCGTGATCTCCGCAATCGCCTTCTGCAGCTCAGGGCTCGTCGGCGACACGTTGGCCAGATTCGGCTTGCTCCGAAGCTCGGTCACCTGCCGCTGCTCGAACTCGCTTTTGGTGACGATGTCGCCATTCACCTTCACGAGCACCTGCTCGAGAATTTCTGCGTGGATCGGAACGACGGCAGCCAGCGCAAGCGCTGCTGCGGCAAGAACGGTCAGTCGCTTGAACATCACAAATCCTTGGAATCAAACATCTTATCAGGGGTCGACACCCCCTACGACAGCGCCGTCAGCAGCCTCTCGAGTCGCTCGAACATGCCCCCGTCCCCCTTGGGATCGCGAGGCGGCTTCTTCAGGATCTCGTCCTTCGAAAAGCCCGGCCGGACCTCACCGGCGCTTGCGCGAGCCGTCCACCACGACTGGGTGGTGTCACCCCGGCCATCCCTGCCTCGGGCGCCGGGCGGGAGACGCGACACGCTTCTTTTGACCCACGGCGTCGATGGATGGACGGGTTGGGTTGTGGAACGAGGCGTGTCAGCCTGGCCGGGCGGGCCTGGCGCGGTCCGGGTCACAGCGTTGAACGGTTCTTCCAGATCCAGCTTCACCGACACTGGCGGCACCATGGTGGTCCCAGGCGTATCGGCCACCACTTTCACCAGGCGTATGGGGTCAATTTTCGCCGTCGGCCGGAATTTGATGACGACCAGCCGGCCCTCCCGGTCGATCGCGTCAACGCCGAGGCGGTCGGCGAGGATGCGAATACGGCCGTACTCGGCCAGATTCAGGACGGAATCCGGCGGGGCGCCGTACCGATCGCGTACTTCTTCGATAGCGTTCTCGAGCTCGCGCTGGGACCGGGCGGCGGCAATCTTCCGGTAGACCATCAGCCGCTGGTTCATGTCGGGAATGAACGATTCGTCGATCTTCAGATCCACCCGGAGGTTGACGGTCGCGCGAAGGTCGTCCTCGATCTCCTCGCCCTTCAGCTCACGCACCGTCTCCTCGAGCAACTTCATGTACATCTCGAAGCCGACGGCATCGATATGGCCACTCTGCTCGCCGCCCAGCAGGTTACCCGCACCTCGAATCTCCAAATCGAGCGCTGCGACACGGAACCCGCTGCCGAGATCGCTGAATTCCTTGATGGCTGCAAGCCGCTTGCGCGCAACCGGCGACAGCGAGTCCTGCGGCGGAATCAGCAAGTACGCATATGCCGCGCGATCGGACCGGCCGACACGCCCGCGCAATTGATAAAGCTGCGATAAACCGTATCGATCGGCGCGGTTGATGATGATCGTGTTCGCGTTCGGAATGTCGAGGCCGTTCTCGACGATCGTCGTGGCCAGCAGAACGTCTGCACGCCGCTCGACGAACGAAAGCATCGACTTCTCGAGCTCTTCCTCGCTCATCTGGCCGTGACCGATGGCGATCTTCGCCTCGGGCACGAGACGCTGCAGCAGGTTGCCGATCGAGAAGATCGACTCGACACGATTGTGAACGAAGTAGACCTGGCCCTGTCGGGCGAGCTCGTTACGAATGGCACGCTCGATCACCGGCGAGTCGAACTTGACGACGTTGGTCTGGATCGACAGGCGATCCTTCGGCGGCGTCTCGATGATCGACATGTCCCGAATGCCGACCAGCGACATGTTGAGGGTTCGCGGGATCGGCGTTGCCGTCATCGTCAGGACGTCGACCTTCTTGCGCATCTGCTTGATGCGTTCCTTGTGGGCGACGCCGAACCGCTGCTCTTCGTCGACAACGAGCAGGCCAAGATCGCGGAATTCGATGTCCTTCGAGAGCAGGCGATGCGTCCCGACGATCACGTCGATCTTGCCGGATTTCACGCCCGCAACGGTTTCCTTGATCTCCTGCCGCGTGCGGAAGCGGCTGACCATGTCGATCGTGACGGGGAAGCCGGCAAACCGGTCCCGCAGCGTCTTCAGATGCTGGAACGCGAGCACCGTCGTCGGCGCCAGGAACGCCACCTGCTTGCCGTCCATGACGGCTTTGAAGGCGGCGCGCATCGCCACCTCGGTTTTGCCGTACCCGACATCGCCGCACAGCAGGCGGTCCATTGGCGTCGGCGATTCCATGTCCTTCTTGATGTCGGCGATGGCGCTCGCCTGGTCGACGGTCGGCTCGTACGGAAACGCACCCTCGAATTCTTCCTGCCAATGTGTGTCGGGTCCGAACGGATGGCCCGGCACCGCTTTTCGCTGTGCATAGAGCTTGAGCAGCTCCTCGGCCATGTCGCGCATCGCCTTCTTGACGCGCGTCTTCGCCTTCTCCCAGGTGGTGCCGCCAAGCTTGTCGAGCGCGGGGCGTGTGCCGCCGGTGTACTTCTGAATGAGATCGAGACGTTCGACGGGGACGAACAACTTATCGTCGCCGTAGTAACGAAGCTCGAGGAATTCCTGCACGTCGGCCTGCGACCCGCCGTGCGGGCGACTCGTCGTCCCCAGTTGTTTCAGGCCGACGAATTCACCAATGCCGTGATCCACGTGGACCACCAGGTCGCCGACCTTGAGATCGCGCAGGTCCGACAGGAACGTCCGAGCAAGATTGCGCCGCTTCTCCGGCGCCTGGCGCTCTTCCTCGAAGACGTCGCTCTCGACATAAATCTGCAACTGCGCGTCTGACAGGTGGAAGCCGCGAGACAACGAACCGACACCAATCAGAACGGCGGCCGAGTACGTTTCCTCGGCACGTTCCACGGGAACCGCCACGATGTCGTAGTCGTGCAAAATCTCGACGACGCGTTCGGCGAGGCCTGGGCTCTCGGCGACGAACAGAACGGTGTCGCCACGTTCGCGTCCCTGGCGGAGGTCAGCGACCCAGTCCCCGATACGTCCTTTGAACCCGAGCGCCGGCGTACATCGAATCTGCCGTGCCGCTCGAGAATCAACCTGAAGCTCGGTCTCTTCATGCCGGTCTTCGCTTTTCGGTCTGTCTGCCTGCGCGTCGGCTTCGGACAGCGGCCGGCCTTCAGGTCGGCCTTCTTCGCTGTCAATGGCGAGCTCTTCCAACCGCGGCGCCGTCAGTGCGCGCCGTTCGATCTCATCCCAGGTGATGAACGATTGGTCGGGCGGCGACGTGGCGACGTGACCGCGGGCGCTCGCATCCGCGTAACTTTGCGCGAGCTGCTCGCGCACTTTTCGCGCCTGCTCTTCGACCTGCTCGTACTCCGACACGATGACGCGAAGACCGCGCGCGGCCAGACAGTCGAGCGCCGACCACAGAGCGGGCTCGGTTCGAACACCGCCAGCGTCGTCACCGTCGTCGAAGCGCTCGCGCACCGGCACGATCAGGATCTGGTCGGTCGGGCCGGTCGAGCGTTGCGACGCCGGATCGAAGCGCCGCAGCGTTTCGACCATGTCGCCGACAAACTCGATTCGCACCGGTTCGGCATCGCCGGCAGGAAACACGTCGACGATGCCACCGCGGATGGTGAATGCGCCGTGTTCGTCGACCGGATCTTCGCGCGTAAAGCCGGCGTCCACGAGCAGGTCCGCGAGATCCTGTGGCTCGATCTCGATGCCAGGCTTGATCTCGATTGCGGCTTTCAACAGGCGCTCGGGTGAGGCCACGCGCGGCAGGAGTGCCGCCGCGGATGCAACGATCAGCCGCGCTATGCCGGTCGCCGCGGCATGAAGCGCCCGTGCACGCGCCGCCGCAACGCGAAAATGCGGCGTCATGCCCCGATACGGATCGATCTGCAGCGACGGCAAGGGCAGGACCGCTCGCTCGACAGCCGCCGCGGATGCGCCTTCGAGCGCACCGTAGAAGTACCGTGCGTCGCCAGTCATCTGGTCGACGTCGCGATCGGTCGGGACGATCAGCAAGGTAACGCCAGTCGTCGCCGCGCGAGCGGCACTCACCGCCGCCAATGCCTTCGCTGGCGCCGTGAGCCCGCTGACAACGGGACCAGGACGGTCGAGCCCGGCCCTGGCGGCCGCCCGACTAATCAGCGCACGAAGTGTAAGAGATGGGGTTACTGTGGCCACTTACGTACAGAGACGCCCCGCCCCGCGATTCACGGGGGCGGACAGACAGTCGATTTTCGCACACGGTCTACCGCCGCCGGATCCGATCGATCAGCTCCGTCGTCGACAGGCCCGGCTCCAGCGCCAAACGCACAACTTGGCCGCCACGCGCCTCGACGACGTCGCGCCCGACGATGTTGTCTGGCCCCCAGTCGGCGCCCTTCACGAGAATATCGGGCTGAACGCGAGTGATGACCGCGTGCGGCGTGCCCTCGTCGAAGACCACAACCACGTCCACGCAGCGGAGCGCCAGGAGGATTTCCGCGCGCTCGAGCTCGGGCGTCACTGGCCGTGCCGGTCCCTTGTTCGCCCGTACCGATCGGTCTGAATTCAGGCCAACAATCAGCATGTCGCCAAGCGCTCGCGCCTGCTGCAGGTAGCTGACGTGCCCTGGATGCAAAAGGTCGAATACGCCGTTCGTGAAAACGACGCTACCGCCGGCTCGCTGCGCCGCGGCACCACGCTCGGCCGCTTCCTGCCAGGTGCTGATGGCGACGCGTGTGGTCCTCATCAGGGTCCCGTGATGCGAACCGCACCGCCGAACGACCACCGGTGTGGTGGACGATAGATTCCGGTTTCCTTCACTGGCGACGTGACGCGAAAGGCGTAGAGCTGGCGATGATAGTCGTAGGGCGTACCGTTTTCCTTGTGCACGGCGACGTCAACCTTGTAGGTGCCTTCGACCAGATCCAGCGACGGAATCGTGAACGTCACCTCCGACTCGCCCGAGAGTTCTCCCGGCGCCGCGCCTTCGATGTGCGTGTTGGTGCCGTAACAGCAGACGCCGTCGGCATTGAACATCGCGACGCCGAAGACGAAATCGGCGGTTGGTACTGCCGGAAGTACATGCATCCGGATTTCCAGTGACGCGCCCGACCGGAACACGTGTGTCGGCTGGCCATTACTGGTGAGATGAACATCCGTGATCTCGACCTCGCGAGATCCCCATCGCCCCTCATTCGCCTTCGACAAATCCGGGCCGGCTGATTCGAGCCGCTCGTTCTCCTGACGCGCCACATCGAGGAGGTACGCGTCGATGACGCGCTTGGGATCGCCGTATGTCTTCACCATGCCCTGGTCGAGCCATAGCGCGTCGTCGCAGAACCGCGAGACCATGTCGAGCGAATGGGTGACCAGCAGTACCGTCCGTCCGTCTCGTTTGAGCTCGGCAAACTTGTCGAGGCACTTGTGGGTGAAGGTCTCGTCGCCGACGGCAAGGACCTCGTCGACCAGAAGTACGTCGGGATTGACGTTGATCGCCACGGCAAATCCGAGCCGCATATACATGCCTGACGAGTAGGTCTTGACCGGCGCGTCGATGAACTGTTCGAGTTCGGCGAAACGGACGATCTCGTCGAAGCGCGCGGCGATCTCGCGCTTCGACAGGCCGAGCATCATGCCGTTGATGAAGACGTTCTCGCGTCCTGAAATCTCAGGATGAAAGCCAGCGCCGAGCTCGATCAAGGCGGAGACCCGGCCCGTGACGCTGACATGACCGCTCGTCGGTTTGCCGATGCCGGCAATCAGCTTCAGCATCGTGCTCTTGCCGGACCCGTTGCGGCCGATGATGCCGAAGGTCTTGCCGGCGGCGACATCGAACGAGACGCCCTTCAACGCCTCGAAGCTGTCGTCGGGTCTCAGGCCGCCAAAGACGCTGCCGGAGAGCAGTGCGCTCTTGAGCGTGCCGAAGTTCTTCCGGCGGCCGTACCGGCGATACAGCTTGTGCACGTCGCGGACTTCGATGGCGTTGACCATCACACCTCTTCCGCCAGCGTGTCACGCAGCCGATCGAAGACAAAGTAGCCCGCGACCAGAACGACGAACGACATGACGCCGACGGCGATCAGTCGGCGCCATTCGGTGAACGGACCCGGCACGAACAGCACTTCCTGGTAGGCGACGGCGAGATGGGTGAACGGATTCAGATTCAGGATCCATCGAGCACCCGCCGGGGCTCGCGAGAGCTGATAGATGATCGGCGTCCCGAAGAACCAGAGCGTCATCAGGTTCCCGAGCAGGTCGCGCAGGTCGCGGAAGTGCACGGTCAGGGCCGCGATGAACAGCGACAGGCCGAGTGTCAGCACGAGCTGGATGAAGACGATCACCGGCAGCCACGGCAGGTCGATGAGCGCCGGAGCGTGCTGGTAGTAGATGAAGAACGCTGCCAGCACGATCAGCCCGAGACCGTAGTGCACGAGACCGGCGAAAACGGTCACGATCGGCAGCACTTCCGCCGGGAACAGGACTTTGCGAATGAGATTGCCGCCGGCGATCAGCACGTTCGCCGAATCGAGCAGCGAGGACGAAAACCAGGTCCATGGCAGCAGCGCGCAGAACAGGAACAGCGCGTACGGCTCGATATCTCCGCGCGCGCGCGGCATCACCTTCGTGAACACGAAGTTGTAGATCAGCAGCAGGAGCAGCGGGTTGACGAACGACCAGAGAAAGCCAAGCACCGACCCGCGATAGCGGGCCTTGAGCTCGCGCGCAACCAGGCTCTGTATCAGCGCGCGATAGCGAAAGAGACGTTTGATGTTTGTGAGCAAGTACGTGTAGGGCGCATCTTGCTTTCTCGATGCGCTGGCGCGGCGCGTCTAAACAGCAAGACGCGCCCTACAGGTACGTTATACGCGCGTACGTGCCCGTGACGCCACCTGCAATCGAATCAGGGACTTCATGAGGGCGATGCGGGCGCGCTCCAAGTCGAGGTCGGTCTGCGGAGTGATGCGCGCATGCGCCAGTTCTTCTTCCGCGCGCTTCTTCGCGCGCTCGGCACGCTCGACGTCGATGTCCTGGGCCCGCTCGGCGATCTGCGCCAGCACGGTGACGCGATCGGGCAGCACTTCGGCAAAGCCGAATGCGAGCGACAGATAGTGCTTCTCCTGTCCGACGCGGTACCACAGCTCTCCCACCTGCAGCGAAGCAAGCAGCGGCGTATGGCCCGGCAGGACGCCGAAGTAGCCGTCGGCACCCGGCAGTTCCACTTCGTCAACCTGCTCGGTGACGAGCGCCCGATCCGGCGTGACGATTTCCAGGGTCAGTTTTGTTGGCAAGGCCATTTAGGCGCTCTTCATCGTCTGCGCCTTCTCGACGGCCTCTTCGATCGTGCCGACCAGATAGAAGGCCTGCTCCGGCAGACCGTCGTGTTTGCCGTCGACGATCTCCTTGAAGCCCTTGATTGTGTCGGCGATGCTCACGTACTTGCCCTTGAATCCGGTGAACTGTTCGGCCACAAAGAACGGCTGCGACAGGAAGCGCTGCAGCTTGCGGGCGCGGGCGACGGTGACGCGATCTTCCTCCGACAGTTCGTCGATGCCGAGGATCGCGATGATGTCCTGCAGGTCCTTGTAGCGCTGCAGGATCTGCTTCACCGAACGGGCGACGTTGTAGTGCTGCTCGCCGAGGATGCGCGGATCGAGAATGCGCGAGGTCGACGCAAGCGGATCGACCGCGGGATAAATCCCGAGCTCCGCGATCTGCCGCGACAGGTTCGTGGTCGCGTCGAGGTGGGCGAACGTCGTCGCCGGCGCCGGATCAGTGTAGTCGTCGGCGGGCACGTAAATCGCCTGCACCGACGTGATCGAGCCGTTCTTCGTCGACGTGATCCGTTCCTGCAGTTCGCCCATTTCGGTGAGCAGCGTCGGCTGATAGCCGACGGCACTCGGCATGCGACCGAGCAGCGCCGACACTTCCGAACCAGCCTGCGTGAAGCGGAAGATGTTGTCGATAAACAGCAGCACGTCCTTGTTCTCGGCGTCGCGGAAGTACTCGGCAACGGTCAGCGCCGAGAGGCCGACGCGCAGACGCGCACCGGGCGGCTCCGTCATCTGGCCGTAGACCAGCGCCGCGCGCGACTTCGACATGTCGTTCACGTCGATGACACCCGACTCCTGGAATTCGAGCCAGAGGTCGTTGCCTTCACGGGTGCGTTCACCGACGCCGCCGAACACGGACACGCCACCGTGCTTCGTGGCGATGTTGTGAATCAGCTCCATGATGATGACGGTCTTGCCGACGCCGGCGCCGCCGAACAGGCCGATCTTGCCACCCTGGAGATACGGCTCGAGCAGGTCGATGACCTTGATGCCGGTCTCGAACATCTTCAGCTCGGTGGACTGCTGCTCCAGGGTCGGCGCATGGCGATGGATCGGCCAGCGATCCTTCGACGCCACCGGGCGATCCGGGAAGTCCACCGGCTCGCCGAGCACGTTGAGCACGCGGCCCAGCGTTTCGGGTCCGACCGGCACCGAGATCGCGGCACCGGTGTCGATCACCTTCATGCCGCGGGTCATGCCGTCGGTCGGCTTCATCGCGACCGCGCGCACCCGGTTCTCGCCGAGGTGCTGCTCGACCTCGGCGACGACGTCGATCGCCGCGACGCCGGGCTTGGCCTCGGACACGATGCGCACGGCGTTGTAGATCTCGGGGAGTCCTTCGGTGAACTCGATGTCGATCACCGGGCCGATGACCTGGACGACCTTGCCTACTCGCTGGGCTATTGCTGTTGTCATATGTGTGTTCCGGGCCGGCCTGGGCCGGCCTCTGTTCTACGTCGCGGCTGCGCCCGACACGACCTCGATGATTTCGCGCGTGATCGCCGCCTGACGCACCTTGTTCATGTAGAGCGTCAGGTTCTCGATCATCTCCGCCGAGTTGCGCGTCGCCGCGT
>DATJEU010000041.1:0-8043 GCA_035496255.1 Vicinamibacterales bacterium | reverse complement strand
GGTAGAATCCGCGCCGAGGTGCAGATGCGGAGCAGACTCCCGGTCTGGGTCCCTGTCGCGTTTTCCCTGGCCACCCTGATGGCTCCCGCGCCGGCCGCAGATGCACAGTGGCCGTCGTATCCGTGGAAGAACATGCCGCGGACTCCGGACGGCAAGATCGACATGCAGGCGCCGCCGCGCCGCATGGCCGACGGCCACGTCGACCTCTCCGGTTTCTGGATGCCTTCCGACGTCGTCCGACACCTGCTGGATCTGGCGGCCGACATGAAGCCGGCGGAGATCCCGCTGCAGCCGTGGGCCCGGACGCTGTACGACGAACGGATCGACAACAACGGCAAGGATCATCCCGGCGTCAGTTGCCTGCCATCCGGCATTCCCGAGAAGCTCAATATCCCAGACGGCCTCAAGGTCGTGCACACGCCCGACCTGCTGCTGTTCCTCTACGAGTCGCGCACGATCTATCGGCAGGTGTTCACCGACGGCAGGCCGCTGCCGCCTGAAGACGCGCAGCCGACATGGATGGGATATTCGGTCGGTCGATGGGACGGCGACACGCTGGTCGTGGACACGCGCGGATCGAACGGGCAGACGTGGCTTGATATGAAGGGACTGCCGGGCACGGCAGCGCTCCACGTCATCGAGCGCTACACCCGGCCCAACATCGGCCACGTCGACATCGACGTCACGATCGACGATCCGAAGGCATACACGCGCCCGTGGACGGTCACGCTGCAGTGGACGCTGCAGCCCGACACCGATCTGATCGAGAGCATCTGCGAGGAGAACAACAAGGACCTGCCGGACATGGTCGGCAAGTAGCCCGCACACGGCCGCGCTTTCACGGTTGTTGTGCGCGCCGCAACGGCGGAGCTGTCCGTCCGTCACGCGCGCCGATTACGATCGAGGCAGTCTGAATTCTATTGTCGGGTTGTCTCGCGTGCGTATTCTCTTTCACATCACGGCGACGTCGGTGCTCCGTCACTTCCTCGACGTCGTGCTCACGCTCGCCGATCGCGGACATCAGATCCGCGTGGCATACACCGAAGAGCCACTGCAACCGCCGGCGGAGTTCGGCAACAGTCCGCTGATCACGTTCGTCCAGGCGCCCCCCGCCCGGACGGACACGTGGCGGGAGGCGGCCATTGAGCTGCGAGCGCTGCGCGACTATCTGCGCTACCTGCAGCCGCCGTTCGCTGCGGCAGAGAAGCTGCGGGCGCGCGCGTTCAGGAAGGGCATCAATCGTCTCAGCGGCGGCGCGCACCGGCACGTCTCGATTCGATGTCCGCGCTGCGCGCACGACATCGCCGACGAGGCGCTGATTGGAGCGCTGACCGCGAATTATCCCGACGCGCCGGGCACCATGGCGAGACGTCTCGCGTTGATCGAATCGGCGATTCCGACGGATGCGCGCGTCGACCGTTTCCTCGACGATGAGCGGCCGGATGTCGTGGTGGTGACGCCGCTGATCCGCATCGGCAGCGACCAGCCGGAGTACGTGAAGAGCGCCCGGGCGAAAGGCATTCCGGTGGCGTTCCCGGTCTTCAGTTGGGACAACCTGTCAACCAAGGGCCTCATTCACGTGCATCCGGATCGCGTGTTGGTCTGGAACGAGTGGCAGAAGGAAGAAGCCGTCCTGCTTCACGCCGTTCCGGCCGAGAGTGTGCACGTGACCGGCGCGCCGCGATTCGATCGCTTCTTCGCGCTGCAACCGCAGATCCCGCGCGATGAATTCTGTCGCGTGGAGCGGCTGAATCCGGCGCAGCCGATTGTCACGTATCTCTGTTCGTCGGAGTTCGTGGCGGACGCTGTGCGCGAGCGCGAGTTCGTGTTGCGGTGGATCGACGCAGTGCGCCGCCATCCCGATCTCGCGTCGTGCAACGTCGTAATCCGTCCGCATCCGCGGCACAAGGCGGTGTGGAAGAAGTTCGACACCGGCCGTCCGCACGTGACCGTGATCGCGCCGCGTTCCATCAGCACGGACCAATCGCTGCTGGAGCTGCTTCATCACAGCGCCGCCGTCGTCGGCCTCAACACCAGCGCGCAGCTCGAAGCGGCCATCGCCGGCCGTCCTGTGCTCACGCTGCTGGTGCCGGAGTTCGAGGGCGGCCAGACCGGTACGCTGCACTTCCGCTACCTGCTGCGCGAGCACGGTGGTTTCGTCGACGTCGCTGCCGACTTCGACACGCATCGTGCGCAGCTGGCCGCGGCGGTTCACGGTGAGATCGATCGGGATGCGATCCGGACGTTCACGAACGCCTTTCTGCGCCCGCATGGGCACGATCACCCGGCCGCGCCGATCATGGCCGACGCGATTGAAACGCTCGCCGGCGCCGGGCATCAGTCGTGGCCGAAGCCGCTCGAAAGTCCCCGCCGGCGTCGAGGCGAGAGCGCGGGCGTCGTCAGGGACACGGCCGCCGACCGCCGCTGATCGGCGCATCCCACGCGCGCCGGCTGATGTAGGCTGTGCGCCATGAAAAACCTGTTCGACGCCTCGGTGACGGCGGACATCAAGAACCGGATCCGGCAGCTCCGGGCGGACAGTCCGCGACAGTGGGGAAAGATGACGCCTTCCCAGGCGATGGCGCACTGCGCCATCGGCATGGAGCTGGCCGTCGGCACGCAGCGACTGCCGCGCGCGTTCCTCGGACGCGTGATCGGTCCGCTCGTGAAAAAGAGCGTGCTCGGTCCAGAGCCGATGCGCAGGAACGCGCCGACCGACAAGCGCTTCGTCGTCGCCGACGATCGCAACCTCGACGCGGAACAGCGGCGGCTGATCGAATTGATCGATCGGTTCTGGGCGGCCGGACCGAGCGGCTGCACCACCCATCCGCACAACTTCTTCGGACCGCTCACGCCTGACGAGTGGGGGACGCTGATGTACAAGCATCTCGATCATCACCTCCGACAGTTCGGGGCGTGATTGTGTGGCCCGGACCGTCCCCTTGTCCGAATGGCGCGCGAGCAGGGCGGCGGCATCGTGTGGCGGAGCGAGCCGGCCATCGTCGAGCACGCCTGCGTCAGGCAGAACGGCATGCGGAGAATTCAGTGCTCTACGTGTCCCGCCGGCTCGAGCGTCCCGCCTCACGTCGTTGGCTGACGCTGGCCTGCTGATCGATCGCGTGAGGCGGCGACTCGCCGAGCCGCTGCCGGGCCGTGAGGCGCAGATCCGCATGGCGCCGCAGCCGCGGCAGTGGCCGCCCGACACCGCGGTCCTCAGGCCGGCCGCGGCCCTGCTGCTGATCTATCCGCATGCCGGTGAATGGTGGATCCCGCTGACCGTGCGCGGCGCGTCGCTGCGTCATCACGGTGGCCAGGTGTCGCTGCCGGGCGGCCGGCTCGATCATCCTGACGAGACAATCGAGCGGGCCGCGTTACGCGAGGCGCGCGAAGAGATCGGTGTCGTGGCACGCGGCGTCGAGATTCTCGGCCGCCTGACGCCGCTGCCGATCGCGGTGAGTGGTCACCTGCTCTGTCCGGTCGTGGCTGCGGTGCCGACGCGGCCGGTGTTCGCGATCGCGGCCGACGAGGTGGACCGTCTGATCGAGGTGACCGTCAACGGACTGCTGCACCCGGATGCGGTCGGGTGGGAACGCCGGGAGAGTTCGCGTCAACCCGGACTGGTGATGGATGTCCCGTACTTCGAGGTGGAAGGGCATCGGGTGTGGGGCGCCACCGCCATGGTGCTGTCCGAGTTCATCGCGCTGCTGGCCGGGTAGAGCTGGGCCGTCATCTTGTCACCGATCCTGAAGGGCCCGGCGATCTACGATGGGCCCGATGCGTGGGCTTTTCCGGCGGTGGATTGTCTGTATGGCCGTCAGCCTGCTGGCGCTCGGCACCGTTGCCGCCGCCCAGCGTGGTTTCCGCGGCTTCGGTGGTTTTCGCGGCGTTGCCGAAGGTCCGGGTGTGCCGCCACGATTTCCCGCGAAGGACTTTCGTGACGGTGCCTTCACCGCCTGCAAGTTGATGTACACGAGCGATCGCCGCGAAGCCGGCGGTGTCGGCTGGGCCACCGACTATCCGTTCGCCGCCATCAACCTGATGACACGGCTTTCGGAACTGACCAAGATCCACGTCAGTCGCGACTCCGGCGGTGACGTCAATTACTGGGTCATGCGTCTCACCGATCCGGCGCTGTTCGATTGCCCGTTCCTCATGGGCTCCGATGTTGGCACCGCGTCGTTTTCCGACGACGAGGTGAAGCACCTCCGCGAGTATCTGCTCAAGGGCGGCTTCCTGTGGGTCGATGACTTCTGGGGCGACGATGCCTGGGAGCAATGGGCCTCGCAGATCCATCGGGCGCTGCCGGAGTTTCAAATCGTCGACGTTCCGTCCAACGATGCCATCCGAACCACGCAGTACACGGTCGATGACGTGGAGCAGGTGTCGAGCATCAATTTCTGGCGGCGCGGCAACGGCACGCGCGAGCGCGGCGATGAGAGCCCGCACGCCGACTTCCGCGAGATTGTGGATTCGCGCGGCCACATCATGGTGGCGATGACCCACAACACCGACATCGGCGACTCGATGGAGCGCGAGGGCGAGGAACCCGAGTTCTTCGCCGAGTTCTCACCGAAAGGCTACGCGCTGGCCACCAACATCGTCCTCTACGCACTCACGCACTAGAATCGGCGACGTGGTCTTCGCGCGCGAGCTCCGGGAGGGCGTGCGGCGCGGCCGGATTCGCTGCAGCGTTCGCATCTGGCAGCGCGCGCACGTCAAGGCCGGCGGCCGCTATCCGATGGACGACGGCCACATCGTCGTCGACTCGATCGAACAGATTCGGTTGAAGCAGGTCACGCGCGACCTGGCGCAAGAGTCAGGTTTTCCGAGCGTCAAGGCGCTGCTCGAAGTCGCGCGCCACGGGCCGGGAGACAAGGTGTTCCTCGTGCGATTTCACTACGTGCCGCCGGGAGGCTGGGACGCGCCCGTTCGGGAAGAGTAGAGGCCGACCTTCAGGTCGGCCTGGAGGTCACCGCGCGTGAGAATCGTCGCCGACCCGCAAGTGCTGCGCACGCTGTTGGAGCGTCTGCAGTCGTTGACGCCCGACAGCCGGCGGCGATGGGGCACGATGACCGCGCACGAGATGCTGTGTCACCTTGGCGACGCCGCGGCGATGGTGACCTTCCAACGCCCACGCACGACGCCGGCACGGATCAGGAGTCGACCTGTCGTCAAGGCGCTCGGGCTGTGGGCGCCGGTGCGCTGGCCACGCGGCTGGCCAAGCAGTCCGTTTCTCATTGCGCGGATGGATGGAACAAAGCCGACGGACTTCGCAAGGGATCTCGCTCGAGCGATCGAGGGTCTCAACCGCATCGCCATTGCAGATACGGGAACGCTGGAGCCGGCACATGGGTTTTTCGGTGTCATGTCTACGCGCGAGTGGCAGCGCTGGGCCTACCGCCACACCGATCACCATTTGCGTCAGTTCGGTTTATAACTTCGGAGCCGGGACCGCGTCGCGGATATCCCGGCCTGTCTGCGCAGCGCCGGCCCTGAACCGACTTCAAGAGACTGACCTTGCATGGAAATCTATCTGGTCGATGGCACGTACGAGTTGTTCCGGCACTACTACGCCGTCCCGTCGGTGAAGGACGTCAGCGGCCGCGAAGTCGGCGCGGTGCGAGCCGTCGTGCACTCGCTGCTCAGCATGGTGACGGGTGGTGTCCGTTACATCGGCGTGGCGACCGATCACGTCATCGAGTCATTTCGCAATGAGCTGTGGCCCGGCTACAAGACCGGAGAGGGCATCGAGCCCGATCTGCTCGCGCAGTTTCCACTGCTCGAAGACGCGTTGACCGCGGCGGGCATCACGGTCTGGCCGATGGTCGAATTCGAAGCCGATGATGCGCTGGCGTCGGCAGCGGCGGCTGCCGCGGCGAACGAACTGGTCGATCGCGTCGTCATCTGCACGCCTGACAAGGATCTGGCGCAATGCGTGCGTGAAAAGCGCGTCGTGCAGTTCCATCGCCGGACGCGCGTGATGATTGACGAGGCTGGTGTGTGGGCGAAGTTCGGTGTCGCGCCCCGCTCGATTCCCGATTACCTCGCGCTCGTTGGCGATGCGGCCGATGGCTATCCGGGCCTGCGCGGATGGGGCGCCAAATCGGCCGCGGCGGTCCTCGCGCGCTTCGGCCACATCGAAGACATTCCGGCGGATGCCAAAACGTGGGGCGTCAACGCGGCCAGCCCCGCCGCGCTCGCCCGAACCCTGACCGAACATCGTCGAGACGCGCTCCTGTTTCGCCAACTCGCCACGCTGCGGACCGACATTCCGCTATTCGACGACGTCGAGTCGCTGCGCTGGTCCGGTCCTCGTCCCGAGTTTGCGGCGTTCGCACGATGAAGTGTCCGGCTGTGGCGGTCGTTGTCGGCGCTGCGTTGATGACGGTCGCCACCTCGATGATGTCGGCGGCGCAGGCCGACGACGTGACGCGCGCGCGCACGACGCTCGCCTCGCTCGAGTCGCTGCTCGAATGGCCAGCGCCCGAGCCGGCGCTCTCCACCGATGTCCGCGTGATGACGCGATCGCCGCTGGCGTTCGTGCCATTGCCCCTGATTCGCCTCACGTCGTCTGACGATTCGCAGGTGGTTGCGTCGGTGACGGAATGGCAGGCCAGGGATCAGGACCCGCCGCCTGTCGGACGTGCCTTTGCGTTCGCGCATCCGCCGGTCGCGTGCACGCACGCGGACGATCGCGCGCTCTGCGCGGGCGCGCCACAGGACATGCGCGGTCCCGAAGTGAAGGCGCTGTGGTTCGCGCTGCTGATTGCGCGCTCGTGCAACGATCATCCGCGCGCAAACCGCAGCGACGCCGAGGACCTGTTCGCGCGCGGCCGGTTGAACGGCATGCGCCTGCAGTTCTCCTGTCGCGGTCCCAGCTTCAAGAGCGCGAGCCCGGGCGACCGGCAGGCGGCCGCGGTGCTGCGCATTGCGCATCGCCTGCTCGGACGGTGACGAGGCGGCTACCGACCGGCGGCTGGCGGCTGACGGTTACCGACGGCCTCGTCACCGTCGACCGCCTATCAGCCACCAGCCACCACCCAGTTATCTACCGCCGCGTGATCCGCGGCGAGCTGCCAACCTGCTCGTACGTGAAGCCGTCTCCGCGCTCGATCCGTTGCGCATACGCCTGATGTGAGCCGTCGCGAGCGGGACTGCCGGTGACGGTGAGATGATCGCCGGCGTCGAAGGAGCGCGCACTCATGCCGGCGGTGACGAGCTCGGAGCGGTTGTCCAGTTCCACTTTCCACGCCTGGCTTTGCCCACTCCGCTGGACCGCGATGACGAGGAACGGATGCGGGTTGACGAACTTGAACTCCGTCACCACGCCGTCGAGGGTGACCGGCTTGCTCTGGTCGTAGACGCCGGCAATCGAATGATGCGCGGACGCTGGCATGGAACACAGCAGGGCAGCGATCAGGACAAGTCGCGTGCGCACGCGTCGATTATCGCGCAACAGTCCGACCTCGTACCGCCTACCGCCTACCGCCATTATGTTTCGAAAGAATCTGATCGAACTCTTGTCGCACGAACCGCGTTCGGTGTCGTCGGTCGCTCGCGAGATGGGACTCCGGCGCGGCGACGTCGAGGCAGATCTGCGACATGCGCTTCGCTCGGCCGCGGCCGCCGGACACACGATCGAGATCATTCCCGCGCGCTGCAAGGACTGCGGCTTCACCTTCGGCGAGGATCGGCTGGTCAAGCCGGGTCGCTGCCCGTCGTGCAGGGGCTCGCGCCTGTTCGAGCCGCTGATTCGCATTCAGTAGCGATCTAAGTGCCTGGACGCGTGTCCCGCGGGCCGACCTGAAGGTCGGCGTCTACGACGAATGGTTTCTGGACGCGGTCCCGCGGGCCGACCTGAGGTCGGCCTCCACGCCTACGTCGAAGTCTGATAGCGAATCAGCTAAGAGTTGGCGACATCAATGCGCGGCGCGCTTTGCGCAGCGTTTCGCGTGGGATATGCTCCCGCCGCGGTGATCGTCCACATCAACCACATTGCGCCGCGCGCGGGCACAGGGAAACAGGGGAAGGGCAGTCAGGGAC
>DATJEU010000040.1:0-4362 GCA_035496255.1 Vicinamibacterales bacterium | reverse complement strand
CGATCGCTTCAGAAGAATCCATCGACGCTCAGCACGTCCACGACGCGAGCGCCGGGCGGGGCCAGGATCACGCTGCCGCCGCTTTGCCTGCCGACGAGGGGGAGAAATCGAAGCTCGTCGAGCGGCACGTGGGTACGTGCGGCGACGCTCGCCAGCTCGCCGCGCACCGCCGGATAGCGCGCCTCGAGCTCGGGCGCCGGCTTGGCGCGGTTCCATGCCGACGTCGCCTGCGACTCGTAGGGGCGCCAGTTCTTCGGCAGGTCGCCGATGTCGAGGCCACCGATCGCGAGGTCGATCGCTTTCAGCTTCTCTTCGCGCGTCGTCGGCTGCGCCGCCGCGATGACGCGGGGACCCGTCCACGACAGCTTCCGGAGCTCCTCGGGGGCTTTTCCGAGCTCGGCGGGGTCGATCTCGGCGGCACTCAATACGCGCATGCGGTCGACCTCGAAGACCAGCACGACCGGCCGCGCCAGCGACAGCACGTAGACGCCGTACGCGAGCGCGACGAGCTGAACGATCGCGATGACGAGGACATCACGCCGGAACGATCGCGCCGGCTTGGCGGGATCGGCGACCACCGCGGTCATCAACGGGCCACTGATGACGTCGACGGTCGTCAGGATCATGAACAACGTGGCGCCGCCGGCAACGGTCGCCAGCGCACCGGGGAACCACAGCAGGAAAACGATCACGGACACCGTGATCGCGACCCCCAGCGACGCCAACGCATGCAGCAGCGGCGCCTTCACGCGACGTCCGGCGCCGCGCCACCACGCGACAAGTGCCGGCGTAGAGTTGCTCGCGATCACGGCGGAAATGCTAGGGCTGTTCATGGCGCGGTCGTCTTCGAACATCGGGCAATCTGCCACAGGAAAAAGCCGCGTTCCGAAGGCGCGGCTTGAAAATCGCATGCACTGCGATCGCTAGGGGTACAGCCCCCGACACGAGGACGGCAGGTACCTGTTGATGATCGTCGTGCCATCGCCCGCGAGCCCGCACCGCCAGCCTTCGATCGGCTTGCCTCCGTCAGTCGTCGCGACGACCGGCGTCGCTGAGATCATCGGCACCAACGTCAGCACGTTAAAGCCGGCGATCTGCGGAAGATTCGCCGCGTTGCCGTTGACCGTGATCTTGCCGTTGACGTCGGAGGCGCCCGAGGTCACGAACTTGGTCGCCGACATGTTGCAGACGGTAGTGAGCTCGTTTTGGAGATCGGGGACGCTCGCGTTCTGGACGACCTCCGCGACGCTCGTCCGGCATGAGGAAGCGGCGAGAACGATCTCCGAGACCTTGGCACGCACCGAGTACTCCTGATAGGCGGGGAGGGCCACCGCTGCAAGGATGCCGATGATCGCGACGACGATCATCAGCTCGATCAGCGTGAAGCCTTTCTGGATCGCCTTCATGGATGCTCCTTCAAGTTGGGCTCCTCAGTTGTGGGAAGGCCGCGTCGAGCGCGGCCTTCCGTTCTTCTTATGCGAGCGCCGTTTCGGGCGCTCGATCAGCCTGAGGAAGCCTCAGCTTACGGGTACACGCCGCGGCACGAAGAGGGCAGGAACTTCGTGACGATCGTGGTGCCGTCGGCCGCGAGGCCACAGCGCCAGCCTTCGATCGTCTTGCCGCCGTCCGTCGTGCCGACGAGCACGGCACCCGAAACCATCGGAACCAGCGTGAGAACGTTCGCGCCGGCGATCGCCGCCAGGTTGGCCGAGTTGCCGGTGACCGTGATCTTGCCGTTGTTGTCGGCCGAGCCGGAACTGACGAACTTGGTCGCGGTGATGGTGCACGACAGCGGCAGCACCGCCGTGCCCGTGACCATGTCGGCCTTGTTCGAGTTCTGGACCGTCTCCGAAACGCCGGTGCGGCAGCCCGAAGCCGCCAGCACGATTTCCGAGACCTTGGCACGGACCGTGTAGTCCTGGTAGGCCGGCAGCGCAACCGCTGCCAGGATGCCGATGATCGCGACGACGATCATCAGTTCGATCAGGGTGAAACCCTGTTGGATGGAACGCTTCATGAGAACTCCCGGTCGAGTTGGGGGTGGAAAGACGGCCAGTTCGATTGCAGGTGCCGTGCCCGCATTGAAGCGGTCGAAAAGCGTGAATTGCGTCGCCCGACTTGACACATTCGGTCACCGATCGCGTTGCGATCCCGGCGAATCGGGAACGCGTTGACGCATCGCGTCAAACTCCCGGAGGCCAGCCGTGGATGGTCATCGGCCCTGAAAAGGCGCAGGCCGCGCACGGAGACGCGGCCTGCGAGGCGACGCCGGCGGGGCGCAGGTCCAAGTGGCATCGAAAGCGAGCGCAGTCGTTACGGGTAGACGCCGCGGCACGAAGAGGGCAGGAACTTCATGACGATCGTGGTGCCGTCGGCCGCGAGGCCACAGCGCCAGCCTTCGATCGTCTTGCCGCCGTCCGTCGTGCCGACGAGCACGGCACCCGAGACCATCGGAACCAGCGTGAGAACGTTCGCGCCGGCGATCGCCGCCAGGTTGGCCGAGTTGCCGGTGACCGTGATCTTGCCGTTGTTGTCGGCCGAGCCGGAACTGACGAACTTGGTCGCGCTGATGGTGCACGACAGGGGCAACACCGCCGTGCCCGTGACCATGTCGGCCTGATTCGAGTTCTGGACCGTCTCCGAAACGCCGGTCCGGCAGCCCGAAGCCGCCAGCACGATTTCCGAGACCTTGGCACGGACCGTGTAGTCCTGGTAGGCCGGCAGCGCAACCGCTGCCAGGATGCCGATGATCGCGACGACGATCATCAGTTCGATCAGGGTGAAACCCCGTTGGATGGAACGCTTCAAGGAAACCTCCGCGATTTGTTTCTAGGTCGCCTCGGGTGCACAGCCGGCCGGCCGCGTAAGCCAAAGGTCGGGCATCGTAGTGTCGACTTCTGCACACCCGCTGCCGCCAGACGTGCAGGATTGCGCGAAAAGTCGCTTGCCGCCGACAGACAGCAGCGCCGGAGGCGTGAACGGCGTCTCAGCCGTAGGCGCGCTTCGGCTCGTCGACCATCCGCATGACGTCGCCGATCTCGAGCGCGCGGATCTTGTGCGGCGATCCGAGCCTGCCGATCTCGGCCATCACCGCTGCGCGCTCGCCCGGTTTGATGTGCGTGATGTGGACGTCGACGGTGCCCGCGAGGTGCTGGAGCTCGTGGCCGAGCGCGGCCGGGCAGAGATGGCGGCTGATGCGTGCGAGCTGCCGTTCGTCGTCGCCGAACGCGGTCTCGATCACGAGGTGCGCGACGCGCATCGACGCCAGCCGCTCCCAGAGCTTCGGATTGGGGCCGGTGTCGCCCGTGTAGACCCACCAGCCACCGCTGCCGCCGTCGACCGCGAAGCCGCACGCCGGAACCGTGTGCGACGCGTCGAGCACCTCGATGCGCTTGCCGCTGATCTCGAGCACTTCGCCGATGGCGATCGGCACGAGCGCGAGCATCGGCTTGTCGGCGCTCGGTAGCCGCGTGAAGTCCGGCCAGATGACGCCGTTGAAGATGTGCGTGCGCAGCGCCGCGATCGTCTCGGGCAGCGCGTGCACCCGGATCGGCCCGCGCTCGGCGGCACTGCGCTCGCGCATCACGCTGTCGGCGAGCAGGCCGATCGCGAGGATGTGGTCGAGATGCGAATGGCTGATCAGGATGTGTTCGACGCGCGCGAGCGCATCGAGCGGCATGTCGCCGACGCCGGTGCCCGCGTCGATCAGGACATCGTCGTCGAGAAGAAACGAGGTGGTTCTGCATCCGGCTGCGATCGAGCCGGAGCAACCGAGGACCTGGACGATCATGCTGCCGGTGGTGGGGGCGCCGTTGCAGCTCGGCAGCAGCGGGGGTTCGGTGGGTAGAACGTGAGCGGAATGTTCGGCCGAGCCGCGGTTCGATACAAGCGGCCGATGCCGCATTTGGCTGCGGGGCGCGGCGCTTCCCCGTCGCCCGACCCGAAGGCGTGACATCCGTCACGCGCTTCGGGCTCAAGCCGCTCAGGCGGCTTGCACGAACTGCATCTGGGTACCTGCGAGCTCGATGACGTCGCCGTTCTTCAGGTTGACGGTCTCGCCGACGAGAGGATTGCTGTTGACCGTCGGCCGCGTCGAGCCCTCGACGTGCGCGAGGACGTAGCCGGTCGGCCGCTTGGTGATCGAGGCGACCTGCACGCCGGGCTTGCCGACGGTCGTCACGACCTTGGTGAGCGCGACCTCGCGCCCGGCCGCGGCACCGTTCATGACGCGAATCGTCGCCGGCCCGACGGTGCCTGCGCCGCCGCCGAGCCCGCCGAAGCCCGACGCCCGGCCGCTCGCGCTGGCGGTCATCGCGCCCGGCTTCATGATCATCGTCTTCTCGTAGTCGGTGCCGTCCTCGA
>DATJEU010000039.1:0-30715 GCA_035496255.1 Vicinamibacterales bacterium | reverse complement strand
GGCGATGCGCTTCCGGCGGCTGCCGTTGATGATCTTGTCGTTGCGCCGCTCGTCCGGCGTCATCGACGAGATGATCGCTTCGATGCGGCCCATCTGCTTCTCGTCCGGCTTGTTCGCGGCCATCTCCTTCAGATCGCCGAGGCCGGGAATCAAACCGAGAATGCTTTCGAGCGGGCCCATCCGCCGGATCGTCTTCAACTGCTTGCGGAAGTCGTCCAGCGTGAACTCGTTCTTGCGGAGCTTCTCTTCGAGCTCCTCCGCGTCTTCCTTGTCGACCGCCTGCTCGGCCTTCTCGATGAGCGACAGCACGTCGCCCATGCCGAGCATGCGCGAGACGATCCGATCCGGGTGGAACAGCTCGAGATCCTCGAGCCGCTCGCCGCTGCCGACGAATGCGATCGGCACGCCGACCACCGAGACCACCGACAGCGCCGCGCCCCCGCGCGCGTCACCATCCAGCTTCGTCAGCACCACACCGGTGACGCCGACCCGCGCGTTGAACTCGCCCGCGCTCTTGATCGCGTCCTGGCCGGTCATCGCGTCGGCGACGTAGAGCAGATCCGCCGGCTGCACCGCGTCCTTGATGGCCTGCAGTTCGGTCATCAACTCGTCATCGATGTGCAACCGCCCCGCGGTGTCCACGATGACCGTGTCGAACCCCTTCGCCCGCGCCTCGGTCAACGCGCCTTTCGCACGCGCCACCGGATCCATCGTCTCGGGAGCGAATACCTGCACGCCCGCCTGCTCCGCGACGATCGACAACTGCTGAATCGCCGCCGGCCTCCGCACGTCTGTGGAGACGACGATCGGATGCTTGCCCTGGCGTTCCAGCCACCGCCCCAACTTGCCTGTGGTAGTGGTCTTGCCCGAACCCTGCAGGCCGAGCATCAGCACCACGCGGGGCGAGGGCGCCTCTTTCGTCAGGCCGCCTTCGGTCTCGCCAAAGAGCGCCAGCAATTCGTCGCGGACAATCTTGATGACCTGCTGTCCCGGCGACAGACTCTTGAGGACCGCCTGGTCCATGGCCTGGTCGCGAACGCGGTCGATGAACGCCTTGACGACTTTGAAATTGACGTCCGCTTCGAGCAGCGCCATGCGGATTTCGCGCAGCGCGGTCTCGACATGCTCGGGTGTCAGCCGGACCTCGCCCCGGAGTCCTTTGAAGACGTCCTGGATGCGGGTGCTCAGAGATTCGAACATGGGGGTACCGGCGACGCTAAGCCCTTCGGACGCAAACGCTTATCTTAGGCCAGTTTGTCCGGATCCGGCAAGGGCGGCGGCCTATAATCGCAGCCGTGTTGACCCGATCTCTCTGCATTCTCGGCCCGGTATCACTCCTCCTCGGCCTGTTGCTCCCCACTGCGGCCGCAGCACAGGCGGAAAACACGCTCGGCACGATCGGTGCGGGCGTGGCCAATCAGTCGTCGGTCCCGGGCCAGACGTGGACGCCGCCGTCGGGTCCGGCGCCGCGGCTGCCGAATGGGCGGCCGGATTTCAGCGGCGTCTGGGACCACCCTTACGTGCCGGACATGGGCGTCACCAACAAGGCCAACCCGGCACTGCAGACCGGTCCCGGCGAGGTGCCCTATTCAGCGGCCGGCGTCGACAACATCAAGGGGTACGACCCGGCACGAAACGGCGACTACACCGGCATGTGCATGCCGTTCGGCCTGATGCGTTCGGTCAACGCGCCCTACCCGTTCCAGATACTGCAGAACGATCGCTACGTCGCGCTGTTGTTCGAGCAGAACACCTGGTTCCACGTCGTTCCGTTCCGCTCGGAGCATTCGAAGGACATCAACCCGGCATGGTTCGGCGAGTCGATCGCGAACTGGGACGGCGACACGCTGGTCATCGATACAGTCGGGTTCAACGGTTACACGCGGCTCGACACCAGGGGCAACCCGCACAGCGATCGGCTGCACCTCGTCCAGCGGTTCACCCGCACCGATGCCGGCCACATCGCCTACACGGTGACGATCGATGATCCGGTTTATTACTCGAAGCCGTGGACCAATCAGCGGACGTTCACGCTGACCAACGGTGACCTGATCGAATACTCCTGCGAGGAGAACAATCGGGCGCTCTGGGAGGGTCGCATCAAGATGTGGATACCACCCGGGGCCACGCCCATCCGCCCGAAGCCCTGACGATTCAGCTCGTCTCAGTTCGGGATCAGGACTTCCAGGCCGGCTGGCGCCGACCATGCCCGCATGGTCAAAACGGCCCTGCGCGCGATGTTCCTTCTTGTTGTTTCCGTCTCCCCTGCATTCGCCGGCCCGGACGAGCCGATCGTCTGGCCGGTGGTTCGCTACGGCTGGCCCGAGAGACTATCCGCGGGTCTCGCCATCCAACCGCCGCTGCCCGGGCGATGGGGATTGTTGCTCGGCACCATCGCAGCCGGTCGAGGTGGGATGAAAGGCGGCGTCGGTATCGGCACGTTCGGCGGCAACGAGATGCTCGGCGCGGCGTTGCAGCTGACCGTCCTCCGCACCGGTGACAATCCGCTCGGAGCGCTGCCGCACGCGACGTACTTTGGCGGCGAGGCGGAGTTCATGTTCGGCAACATCAGCTTCAAGGGTGGCCCGGCATTGCGCGTCGGCGACGCGACGGATATCTCACGCGTGCGCTTCAACTTCGGCGTCGGTTACGGCTTTTGATACGCTCGATGGCAACCCATGAGCGACTCCCAACAGAAGATCGCGAACTCCATCGGCATCCCGGTCGCCCGCCGCCACATTTTTCTCTGCGCTGACCAGACCAAACCAAAGTGTTGTGACAAGGAACGCGGGATTGCCGCGTGGGACTTCCTGAAGAAGCGGCTGCACGAGCTCGGCCTGTCCGACCAGGGCGGCGTGCTGCGCACGAAGGCGAACTGCCTGCGCATCTGTGAGGGCGGGCCGATCGCCGTCGTCTACCCGGAGGGCACGTGGTACCGCGAGTGCGATCCGCCGGCGCTCGAGCGGATCATTCAGGAACACTTGATCGGCGGCCGCCCGGTCGAGGACCTGAAGATCGCCGAGCACCGCCTGGACCCGTAGCCCACCCGTAGAGGCCGACCTTCAGGTCGGCCTGGCCCCGCTACTTCAGCACCTTCAGCGTCACGTCCACCTTCGTCACATCACCGGTGACGCGATCTGTGGCCGCCGTGAATTGTCGCGACTGCCCGTCTTTCAACAACAGCGTGTTCTCGACCTTGAACCCGCGGATCACCGGAAGATCGGACACAGCCTGATTTTGCGTCTTCTGCTTCGTATCCAGACTCGCCACTGAACTGTCGTCGATCGTGACGCGCAACGTGAAGCCACCCTCGTTCACCGAGTTCGCGCGCAGGCTGATGTTCGTGCCAATGTTTTGGTATGTGTAGGACTGCGTCACCGTCGGCGGCTGGCCGTTGGCGCCGCTGGCCGGACCGAACGCCGTCGTCACAACGGGCACTTTCGATGCCATGTTCATCGTCGTGGCGGTATCTCCATTCGCGTTCACCATGAGCGTATACGGCAGGCTGCTGACTTTCTGGTCGCCCTGATAGCGCGACAACACGATTTGCACTTCCAGCGGCACGAGGGCAGGCTCCGGCGCGGCCGGGGCCTGGGCATGGACCACGCTTCCCGATGACGCGACAAGCGTCAGAAGGAACATCCAGGCCGCAATGCGCATCTTCATTGATTCTCTCCTTCAGCGTCAGCGCCGAACATCGAGACCGGCGTGATCGAAATCGGCTCGACTTGAGCTGCGACCACAGGTGTCACCGCCGGCACGGTGGGGACGCGATCGTCCGGCGACTTGAATCGATCGTCAGCAATGGCTGCAAGCAACAACCGGAGCCCGTCGCGCTCCGAGCCTGACAGCAATACCTCCGGCTCGGACGGCCGCACCGATGGCGAGACATGCGTCCTGATTGCCGGTGGAAGACTCGCTCGTGAAACAGTCGGGAGAGCAGGCGCCCGGACTGCGGACAGCGTGATGTCGGCGCCGGACGTGCCCTGCAACTGCGGACCGTCGGCCGGCTGCCCGGGCCACAGAATTACGGCGAGGATGGCCGCTGCCACTGCGCCTGCGGACACCATCGCCGGCACCGCCGCCAGGTGCCAGCGCGACGTCATCGACTCGTGCGCAACACGTTCGCGCACACGCGCGCGAAACTCGCCCGAGGGCTCGACATCGACGGCGGCAGCCAATTCGCGTTCGAGTTCGTCCATCACTCTCTCCAGGCCGACCTGAAGGTCGGCCTCTACACGACCGCGGTGAGAGCTACGCGAGCCCGGCGAGCGCACGCTTCAACTGCTGGCGCGCCAGGAACAGACGCGATTTCACGGTGCCCTCGGGCAACGCGAGAAGCCTGGCCACCTCGCGCACGTCGTAGCCCTCAATCGCCGCAAGCACGATCACCACTCGCAATTTCTCCGACAGCAGATCGATCGCCTGCCACAGCCGCTCCGCACGTTCAGCGGACTCGACGTCCGGCGCGACCGAGTCCGGCGGCTGCAGCCGATCCTCGCGCACCAGACGACGGCGATCGCCGCGACGACGATCGAGCGCCATCCGCCAGGTCATGCGCACGAGCCAGGCGCGGAACCGGTCGCGATCGCGGAGCTGCCGGAAGCTTCGGTACGCCTTGGCGAACGCCTCCTGTGCCACATCCTCGGCGTCTTCACGGTGGCGCAGCACGCTGAACGCCACGCGGAACGCAAGGGTGGAACACTCGCGGAGACGCGTCTCGAACTCCTGTTCAAGGTCGGACTCGACGCTCATGACGCCGGCCCAGCGTTCCGCGCCTTCATGCATGTCGCTTCACCGTGACAGGACGCCGCCCTCGGCGGCAGGGTTCAGTGAAGGGGTGCCGCGGCGTGAGGCTCGGCAGGAGCCAGCCGTTCGACGAGTGCGCACAGCTCCATGGCATTGAGCGGCTTGGTGATGTAGTCGTCCATCCCGGCTTCGAGACAGCGCTCCCGGTCGCCTTTGAGCGCGTGCGCCGTCATCGCGATGATCGGCACATGCGAGCCGGTCGTCCGTTCCGCTCGGCGGATCGCCGCCGTCGCCTCGAAGCCGCCCATCCGTGGCATCTGCACGTCCATCAGCACCACATCGTAGCGATGTCTTGCGACCGCCGCCTCGGCCTCATGACCATCGGTGACCACGGTCACGTGGTGCCCACGCCGCTCGAGGATACCGCGAGCCACGCGCTGATTGACGACGTTGTCTTCGGCGACCAGCAGATCGAGCGCGCGCACCGGCGCTGAGGAAATCGGCTGAAGCTCCCGTGGCACGTCCGCCGGCTCGCCCGCAGTCGCCCCCAGGCGTACGGTGAAATGAAACGTACTCCCTTCCCCCGGCTCGCTCTTCACCCAGATCCCACCACCCATCAGCGACACCAGCGACGTGGAAATGGCGAGGCCCAGCCCGGTGCCGCCAAAGCGGCGCGTCGTCGAGCCATCCGCTTGCCGGAACGGCTGGAAGATCGCCTGCTGTTGCTCTTCCGGAATACCGACCCCGTCATCGTCGACCACGACGTGCAGAAGGATTCCGTCGGCGTCAGCGTCGCTGCTGTAGGCGTTGACGCGAATGCCGCCCCGTTCGGTGAACTTGACCGCATTGCTCACCAGATTGGTGACGACCTGCCGGATGCGTACCGGATCACCGAGCGCGGTGTTCGGTACGTTCTGCTCGATGGTGACGTCGAGCGTCAGCCCCTTGTGCGCTGCCTGCAGCCGCATCGGCCCCAGCGCCGCCAGCAGCTCACCCCGCACCGACAGCGGCACGTGCTCGATCTGCAGCTCGCGCTTGTCGATTTTCGAGAAGTCGAGGATGTCGTTGAGGATCGTCATCAGGCTGGCCGCTGATTCTCGAACCGTCTCGAGACAGCCACGCTGATCGTGGGTCAACGGAGTACCGAGGGCCAGGTCGGTCATGCCGATGATGCCGTTCATCGGCGTGCGGATCTCGTGGCTCATGTTGGCCAGGAACTCGCCTTTGGCCTGGTTCGCCTGTTCGGCCGCGTGGGTGGCGGCGACGAGCTGTTCCGTCCGCTCGCGCACCTTCTCGTCGAGCGTTGCCGCCAGGCCTTCCTTGTCCGTCAGCGCGGCGCGGAGCTCAGAGTACGACGAGTTCAGCCGCGACGACATGCGGTTCACGTTCTCGAACAACGCCGCGATCTCGGCCGGCTGATCGGGCCGGACGTTGGCCACGGCAGCAGCGCCGCGCGCCGAGACGTTGTCGACGATGGCGGCTGCCTCCTCGATGGGCCGGGTCACATCGCTCGCGAAACCGCGGGCGCCGAGGGCCGCACCGCCAATCGCAAACAGGATCAACGCCACCGTCAGCGCGTAGTACTGCGACGACTGCAGGCGCAGGCTGATCACCGGCTGCGCGACAAAGACCCGCCATCCTGAATCTGCGCGGTCGGTCGCGGCGAGCTCACCATTGCGCGCTCCGCCGCTGCCGCCCCGTGAGTATTCGTAGATGCCTTCGGTTCCAGGCACCGCCGCGCCCGCGCGGATCATCGGCGTGTCCGACAGATCTTCCTGCACGCGGAGGCCGGACTGCGGGGTCGCGTAGATCACCTTGTTCTGCTGATCGACGATCGCCACCGTCGCGTTCGGCAGCGACAGGTAACTCTCCACGAACTTGCGGAACGCGGACAGATCGAGGCGCGCGTAGACGATTCCCGTCGGTTCGCCATCCGGCCCCAGCATCGGGGCCCCGACCATCACGATCGGCAGCGGCGGCGGCGTCTGCGTGGTCAGAATCTCCGAGATCGCCGGACGGCGCGTGCGCATCGCCTCCTGAAAGAAGCCGCGCCCGGTCACGGACAGGTTGGCAATCGGCGGCAAGCCATCGACGACGAAACCGTCGCGATCGGTGACGCGCCAGTCGCTGATGGTGTCGCCGTAGACGCTGGCGTAGTCGGCCAGCAATCGCGACCGATCCTCTGCCGGCAGCGGCGCGATCGTCCCGGCCAGTGTCTGCACCGCGCGCGTATGGGCGTCAAGGTATTGATCGATGTGGTCGCGCAGGACCGTTGCCATGTCGCGCAACCGGCCGCGTGCATCCGACTCCTGTCGCCGCGCGAGCACCTGCACCGTCGCCGTGCTCAGAATGAGCACGGGCAGCATGGCAATCAGAACGAAGCGGCGAGCCGCATAGGTCCGGAGCGACAGCCGCGCGGCCGGATTCCCCGAGTCCCACGATCCGCGCAACTGGTGGCCGACGACGACCAGAAGTTCGGCGACCGCGAGCGCGGTGAGCGCGTTCAGCGCACGCTGAAGGCCGGCCGTGAGCAGGAAGGCCGGCGGCACCATCGGGTACAGGTTCGCGACCAGGTGGGTGGCCGCGAATGCCGCCCAGAACAGGCTGCCGATGAGCAGCGGCGACTTGTGCCGGCGCGCCGCCCACCCGACGATCAGCGCTTCGGCAACAAAGACGGCGAGTTGAAACAGCGTGAACTGATAGCTGGCCGGTGCGGCAATCGCCGCGGCAAGAGCGCCGTACCACGGTCCCCAGAGCAGGGCGACCGGCACCGTAATCAGGCGCCCGGGCCACACGCGCGCGACCGCATCGAGCGGCACGGCGTTCAGCACATAACCGGCGGCGCCGGCAAGCGCCGTGACTCCGAGACGTACCCACGTCCGTTTCATCAGGAATCAGGAATCAGGTATCAGGTGTCAGCACTCAGGGAATTGCCGCCAAAGGCCCGTCGGGGCGTTTACCGGCGGCCGTCGTACCACATTCCACATTTATCGGCCGATCGAAGGGTTCGGCCAGCCGTCAGGACGGTTTTCAACTGGAATCCGAAGAATTCTCCGGGTGAGTACAGGTGCGCCTTGCGGGCGCTGGTCATCAGCGGATGCGCCGTCAGGATCCGGATCGTTCGCCGCCGCCGGCGGGCCAGGCGCTTCAACCGCCGGAACAGGTCGATCTCCTCGGCCGCGAACAGGCGCAGGCTGAACCCGCCAACCGTGCGGAAGGCGCCCGTCTCGCAAAAGATGAACGATCCGGCGCCCCACCGCATCAGGCGGCTGGTGAGATTCCACCAGCCCACCGTCGCCCGCACCATCCGCGCCGGATGATCGACGGCAACCGTACTCCCGCCCGCCAGGACACGTCCGGACTGAATGCCTCGGACGACGTCCGCAAACAGTCCGCGTGATGGATGCGAGTCCGCATCCACGAACACGAGCCACTCGCCCGTGGCTGCCGCCGCGCCAGCGTTGCGGGCGCGGCTGATCTGGTTGATCGGCTCGAAGACGACGCGTGCACCCGCCGCGCGGGCGATCGCCGCCGTGCGATCGGTCGAGTTGTTGTCGCAGACGATCAGTTCCCACTCGAACGCCGCCGCGTCGAAGGCCGCAGCCGCGGCCCGAATCGCGGCCAGCGATCCGGCCAGCAGGCGCTCTTCGTTGAAAGCGGGAACGATGATGGAGATCGTACGGTTCACGCTTCTCTGTTCTCGGTTCCGGGTTCGTGTTCAGGTTCGGTTCGGTTCGGTTCGGGGTTCGACGCGCGCCTGGTTGAAGCTCCGAGCCGGCCGGCAGGCTCCGAACCCAGAACACGAACTCAGAACAGAGCACCCGGAAGCCTGAACACATCGTTCTCGTTCACACCGTCGATAGCGTGTGACCCAGCTTGTCCTTCTTCGTCTTCAGATACTTGCGCGTGTGCTCGCCGACCGGCACTTCGAGCGGCACCGCCTCCGACACCGTGAGCCCGTAGCCCTGGATGCCGACGAACTTCCGTGGGTTGTTCGTCAGCAGCCGCATGGTGCGCACGCCCAGATCGCTGAGAATTTGCGCGCCGATGCCGTAGTCGCGCTGGTCGGCCTTGAACCCGAGCCTTTCGTTGGCTTCCACCGTATCGAGCCCCTGGTCCTGCAGTTCGTACGCGCGGATCTTGTTCGCGAGCCCGATGCCCCGCCCTTCCTGATTGAGATACAGCAGGACGCCGCGGCCTTCAGCCGCGATCCGCGTCATCGCGGTCTCGAGCTGCGCGCCGCAATCGCACCGCGCCGAATGAAAGACGTCGCCGGTCAGGCACTTCGAGTGCACGCGCACCAGCACGTCCTTGCCGTCGGCGATGTCACCGCGCACCAGTGCGACGTGCGTCATGCTGTCCATCGTGTTTTCGTAGGCGAAGATCCGGAATTCGCCATGTTCGGTCGGCAGCGCGGCGCTGGCGACCCGGGTGACCAGCCGCTCGGTACGCATCCGGTACTGAATCAGGTCGGCGATGGTAATCATCAGCAGCCCGTGCTTCTTCGCGAACTTCGTCAGCTCCGGCACGCGCGCCATCGTTCCATCGTCGTTCATGATTTCGCAGATCACGCCGGCCGAGTCGAGCCCCGCAATCCGCGCCAGGTCCACTGCCGCTTCCGTGTGACCTGACCGCACGAGCACGCCGCCGGATCGCGCCCGCAGGGGAAACACGTGGCCGGGACGCACGAGGTCTTTCGGCCTGCTCTCCGGCGAAATCGCGACGCGAATCGTGTGGGCCCGGTCCGATGCCGAAATGCCGGTACTCGTGCCATCGCGGGCATCGACGGAGACACAGAAGGCGGTGTCGCGCTGTGAGGGATGTTCGCTGCGCTCGAGCGGAACCTGCAGTTGATTGAGGCGCTCCGGCATGAGCGCCAGGCAGATCAACCCGCGGCCATGCTTCGCCATGAAGTTGATCGCGTCGGGCGTCACCGTCGCCGCCGCCATCGTCAGGTCGCCCTCGTTCTCGCGATCCTCGTCGTCGACGACGATGACCATCTGGCCGGCTTTGATCGCGGCGACCGCCTCGTCGATGGTGGCGAACGGGCCGTCCTTTCGGGCGCCTTTCGCGATTCTGATCTTCGGTTGTTTTGTCGCCATAGCGTTACCGGTCTTCGGCCGGGGGCGGCTCTTCAGACCCGCCCCCGAGCGAAGCGAGGTGAGGTGATATCACCCGATTGCCCGCAGCACCAGCGCCCGGGCCACGTACTTGCCAAGCATGTCTCCCTCGAGATTCACGCGATCGCCAACTCGCCTCGCCGAGAGATTCGTGTGCTCCCAGGTGAACGGAATGATCATCACGTCGAACGTCCCGTCACGGAGCGCCGCAACGGTCAGGCTGATGCCGTCAACCGCAATCGACCCCTTTGGCACGAGGTACGGCGCCATCAGGTCCGGGTACCGCACGGTCAACCAGTGCGCGTCGCCTTCCTGCCGGACATTCTCGATCTGTCCGACCGCATCCACATGCCCCTGGACGAAGTGACCACCGAAACGGCTGTCGGCGCGCATCGACCGCTCGAGATTCACCGGCTCCTCGCCCCGCAGCGAGCCGAGCGTGGTCACCCGTGCGGTTTCCGGTCCGATGTCGGCGTGCATCGCGCCACCGGCCGCCGTCACGGTGAGACACACGCCGTTCACGGCAACGCTCTCGCCAGGCTGCAAATCCGCGGCAAGCAACGTGGCTATCCTCAGCTTCACTCCGGCAGGCGCCGTCGCCACGTCGGCGACACGGCCGACGGCTTCAATAAGGCCGGTGAACATATCCCTCGATTAGGACGTCTGGACCGAGCTGATCGACCCGTTGTTCCAGCAGCGCTGCCGCCATGAATTGCCGGCCATCGAGCATCGGAATCCCTTCCGGCCCGAGCGTCATCGGCGCCACATACATCTGCACGTAATCCACGACACCGGCATCCCAGAGCCCCGCATGCAGGGCGGCGCCCCCTTCCACGAGCAGGCTCTGAATATCGCGCGACGCAAGCTCCCTGAGGGCGGGCACCAGGCCATCGCGCTCCGGAGCAATCACGGTGGCGCCGCCGCGTTCGAGCGCATCGGCCCGGCCTGGGAATTCCTGCATCGCCTGACGAGTCGTCAGTATTATCACCGGTCCCGCAGCGAGGGTCGTGAGCACGCGCGCGCCCGGCGGCGTCCGCAGCCGCCGATCGAACAGCACGCGCACGAGCGGACGCTCCCGGAAGATCTCTCGCGTCGTCAGCAGCGGATCGTCCACGAGCACCGTTTCGGATCCGACACCGACCGCATCGACCATCGCCCGTTGATACTGCGCATGGCGAAGCGCCGGAGCGGACGTGATCGCGGTCCGCTCGCCGGCGCGCGCCGCAATCCGCCCGTCGAGGCTGGTCGCAGCCTTGAGAATGATGAACGGCCTGCCCTCGCGCACGGTGGTGAGGAACGGCTGGTTCAGCCGCGACGCCTCTTCTTCGCCGAGGCCAACGTCGACCTGAATCCCGTGGGCACGAAGCGTCGCGAACCCGAGCCCGCGCACCTGCGGAAACGGGTCTTCCATGGCCGCGACCACGCGGCGAATGCCGGCGGCGATGATCCGATCGGTGCACGGCCCGGTGCGGCCGATGTGCGCGCACGGTTCGAGCGTGCAGTACAGCGTTGCGCCGCGTGCCTGTTCGCCGGCCTCCTCGAGCGCGTGCACCTCGGCGTGCGCTTCCCCGGCACGCTCGTGCGCACCCTGGCCAAGCACCACCCCTTCATCGGACACGACGCAGGCCCCGACCACAGGATTCGGTGTCGTCCGGCCGAGGCCGCGCCGTGCATGCGCCAGCGCACGCCGCATCCATCGCGCGTCGTCCGCCGCCGCACCCGATGTGCGCCGGCACGACACGTCCATCACCATTTTTCCTGGAAGAGCGCGTCGACGTACTCCTGCGGCGAGAACGGAATCAGGTCGTCGATGCCTTCGCCGACGCCGACGTAGCAAATCGGCAATTTGAGATCGTGCGCGATGGCCACGGCCACGCCGCCCTTCGCCGTGCCATCCAGCTTCGTCAGGACGATGCCGGTGACGCCGGCGACGCTGGTGAACTCGCGTGCCTGCTGCAGGCCGTTCTGGCCCACCGTTGCGTCGAGCACGAGCAGCACTTCGTGTGGTGCGCCATCGGCGGCGCGACCCGCCACGCGGCGAATCTTGTCGAGCTCGTTCATCAGGTTGACGCGCGTGTGCAGCCGTCCCGCGGTATCGACCAGGATCGGATCGCGGCCGCGCGCCTTGCCCGATTGAATGGCATCGAACACGACTGCAGCCGGGTCGGACCCCTCCCTGGCGCGAACGATGTCCACTTGCGCGCGCTGTGCCCAGATCTCGAGTTGTTCAACGGCGGCAGCGCGGAACGTATCTGCCGCGCACACCAGCGGATCCTTGCCGGACGCCTTGAGCAGGTTCGCCAACTTCCCCACCGTGGTCGTCTTGCCGGTTCCGTTCACGCCAACGACAAGCGTGACATGCGGACGCTGACCGTTGGTCGATGACGATTCGACGCCGTTGAAGATCTGGAGAATCTCCCGCTTGACAAGGTCGCGCAGGCTCTCGCCCTGGCGGGCGCGTGCCTTGACGGCCGTGACGATCTGTTCGGTCGCCGGCAGGCCCACATCCGCCGACACCAGCAGTTCCTCGAGCGCCTCTATCGTCTCGACCGTGATCGGTCGCGTGCGCTGCTCGGTGGTATCCGCCTGTTCGACGATCTCATCGAACCGGCCGAGAATCTGTTGCGTCGTGCGCGCGAGCCCATCGCGCAGTTTGTCGAAGAAACCCACTTACCCAACCTCGGCACGCTGCGGACGCAGCATCAATTCGTAGAGCGCGGTCTTCGCATCCTTGCGGCCGGCGAGCAGTTCCGCCACCTGCGCGGCAATTGGCAGCTCGACACCGTGCCTCGCCGCGAGCGCGAGCGCCGCATCCGTCGTCCGCACACCCTCCGCGACCATCTTCATGGTCGCAAGCACGTCCTGGACCGAACGGCCGTGCGCGAGTTCGATGCCGACGTGCCGGTTGCGGCTGAGCGAGCCGGTGCACGTCAGCACGAGATCGCCCAGACCAGTCAACCCTGAAAGGGTTTCGCGCTGCGCACCGGCGGCACATGCGAGCCGGGAAATCTCGGCAAGGCCGCGCGTGATCAATCCGGCGAGCGCGTTGTGCCCCAGGCCAAGACCTTCGGCGACGCCGGCGGCGATCGCGATCACGTTCTTCAGCGCGCCGCCAATCTCCACGCCGACCACGTCGCTGGTGCCATACAGCCTGAAATACGGTGCACGGAATTCCTCCTGCACCTGTTGAACAATGAGTGAGTGTCGCGAGGCGACCGACACGGCCGTCGGCAGCTCTCTCGCCATTTCGGAGGCAAAGCTCGGACCTGACAGCACGGCCACCCGCACCTCGCGTCCCAGTTCCTGCTCGACCACTTCCGACACGCGATACAACGTGTCGCGCTCGAGTCCCTTCGCCGCGCTGACCACCGTCGCGCGACGCTGCACGTGCGGCGCGGCTCGCTGAAGAATCTCGCGCGCGCCGTGCGAAGGGACGGCGGCGACGATGAACTCCGTGCCATCAAGGGCATCCGCCAGGTCCGCGGTCGGACGCAGGCGATCCGGGAAGCGAATATCCGGGAGATACACCGCATTCGCACGACGCGCGCACATGTCGGCAACCAGGGCCGCATCGCGCGCCCACAACCGCGTGTCGTGACCCACCCGTGCAAGGTGAACAGCGAGCGCAGTTCCCCACCCGCCGGCACCAAGCACCGTGACCTGTCTCACGTGAACAGCCTTTGCCCCACGCGCCGCTCGGTGCCCGCCCACAGGCGGCCGATGTTCGCGCGGTGTCGATACAGAATGATGGCGGCCACGATCGCACTTCCCGACTCGATCGCACCGGACGCGTCACTGGCGAACGCGACGATGGCGAGCGTGACCGCGCCGACGATGGAACCTACGGAGATGTAGCGCGTGATCCAGACGGTGATCACGAACACCCCGCTCGCGATCGCGAGCGCCACCGGCGTGAGCATCACGAACACGCCCGCGGCGGTGGCAACGCCCTTCCCGCCCTTGAATCGCAACCACACCGGATAGACGTGTCCGACGATCGACGCGACGCCCGCGACCACCGGCACCGCCGATCCGGTCGCGAAACGTCTGGCCATCGCCACGGCGGCAAGACCCTTGATGGCGTCGAGTCCCACCGCCAGCACCGCCGTGCGGACGCCGCTGGTCCGCAGTACGTTGGTCGCCCCGATATTGCCACTGCCCACCAGGCGCAGATCGATCCCGCGGCGGCGCGATAGCAGGTACGCGAACGGCACCGACCCGACCAGATACGCGAGCGTGATGGTGGTGACGAATTCCATACGTGTGGAGCGGGACTGCCTTGCGTAACCCAGGCCGCTCATCGTCTGGGCCGGCCCTTCAGAGTCGCCCCCGGCCGAAGACCCGTGAGCTCACCTCGCTTGTGCTCGGGGCGGGACTGAAGCCCCTCTCCTGCACGTCCATGGCAGGGACCAGGCTTTCAGCCCCGCCCCGCAAGTCCGTGAGCAGGATCAGACCGGACGCAGCGGCGTCCGCTGGAGTGCGATGTAGGTGGGCCCCTTCGGCGACAACCGGCTCTCAAACAGTGTAATCGCGTCCACCCGGCCCCGGGCAGATGCCGGCGCCGCGATGCCGTCGATCAGCCCCCGGATGTGGAGACCCGCCGGATCGCGCACGCGACCCAGTGTCAGGTGCGGACGAAACGGCCGCTCCTCGCGTGGGATGCCGAGCGGGTCGAGACGAGCCGACACTTCCTTCTCGAGCTGTTGAAGAGCGTCGACACCGGCGTGCAGCGCCAGCCACAGCACGTGTGGTTTGCCTCGCGACAGGAACACACCAGCCTCGCCGAGGGCAACAGCGAACGCCGCGGTGGCGAAGGGCTCGGCGAGCGCCGTCACGAGCCGCGCAGTACTCGTGTCCTCCACGTCACCGATGAAACGCACCGTAAGGTGCATGCGATCTTGCGCCACCCAGGTGACGCGTGCGCGCGGTGCGGACCGAGCAACGCGCTCCTTCATCGCGCGGCTGAGCGACGCGGCCGACTCAGCAACCGCCGGCGGCAGATCAACGGCAACAAACAAACGCACGAATCAACAATCGCAAATCAGGAGTCAGGAATCAGGAATCAGGAATCAGGAATCAGGAGTATCCGCCGGACCATGTCGAGCGCGGCTTGTGATGCCTGGAACTTGATCTGCTCCCGCTCGCCCATGAACCGGAACACGCGCGACCGCGTCATTCGTGCGGTCACCGCCGCGACGGCCACCGTCCCCACCGGCTTCTCGGGCGTGCCGCCGCCAGGCCCGGCGATGCCGGTGACGCCGATCCCGACGTCAACGCCGGCGTGCGAGCGCATGCCGGCGGCCATGGCGAGCGCGACCGCTTCGCTGACCGCACCGTGTTCGGCGATGGCGTCCGGCGAAACGCCGAGCAGCGTCACCTTCGCCTCGTTGCTGTAGGTCACGACCGACTGCATGACGTAACGCGAGCTGCCGGCAATGTCCGTCAGCCGCGACGTGATCAGTCCGCCGGTGCACGACTCGGCGGCCCCGATCGTCCAGCCACGCTTCACAAGCAGCTCACCCACCACTTCTTCGAGCGGCTGGCCATTGCTCGAGAAGACATCGTCCCCAAGCGCCTCGAGCACCTGCGACACGGCGGCGGCGAGGGCCGCATTCGCACGATCGCGCGCCTCATCGCGAGCGGTGAGATGCACTTCGAGCTGACCGAGCTGCGCGAGGATCGTCGCCGCCACCGGCGGCGTCTGCAACAGCCACTCGCGATACAGCGGCTGCAGCACTTCATCGGTCTGCGACTCGATGCGTCCCGCGATCTTGAGCACCCGTCGCAGCAGCACCTCGCCCGACGTCCGCTCGCGCAGCGGTCCCGCGGTGAGGGCCGTCAGCATCGGACGCATCTCGCGTGGCGGTCCCGGCAGCAGCAGCACCACTTGCTCACCGTTGTCGATCCACAGACCCGGCGCGCTGCCGCGCGTGTTCTCGAGTACCTCCGCGCCTTCGGGAACCATCGCCTGCCGGCGGTTGTTCTCGGGCATCGGCGTCGTGTCGCCGCGAGCCGCGAACCTGGCGCGGAGATGCGCGGTGATCTGCACATCCTCCTTCAGGGGCAGGTCGAGCGCCGCGGCGACGGCTTCGCGCGTGACATCATCGTCGGTCGGGCCAAGGCCGCCGCTGAACACGATCAAGCCGGCCTGCCGGCGGAACGCGTTGAACACCTCGATGAGCCGGCGGCGGTCATCGCCGACCACCGCCTTCGCAACGACGTCGACCCCGAGCGCATTCAGTTGTTCGGTGATGAAGAGCGAATTCGTGTCGAGCCGCGTCGGCGTGAGCAGCTCGCTGCCGACGGCAATGATGGCGGCGTTGACCAGCGGTGGCATCCGGAGAGTCGCGTCGTCGCTCACACCAGCCATCCAACCGGCAGGAGGTGCACGAGCACCTGCATGATCAGGTTCCCGTAAATCGCGGCCATCCCGTCATCGGCCATCACCCCGAGCCCGCCCGGCAGCGACTCGAACTGCGCCGCCGGCCACGGCTTGAACACGTCGAGGATTCGGAAGACGAAAAAGCCGACGAGCGCGCCAACCCAGTTGACCGGTATGAAGGCCAGCGTGATCAGCATGCCGACCACTTCATCCATCACGACCGGTGCCGGATCGATCCCGCCAAAGTGATGCTCGGCTTCGGTGCCGCTCCAGACGCCGACGAGGAACAGCAGCAGGATCGTCGCGACCTCGACGATCGACGATCCCGAGGCACGTACCAGGTAAAAGGCGACGAGACCAGCGGCCGAACCAAAGGTGCCCGGTGCGACGGGCGCATAACCAACGTAGCCGCAGGTGGCGATGAAAACCCCGAGTCGACGCATCACGTGGAAAGGGCGCGCTCAGGCGCCAGGCAGGACCACAACCCGGGTATGCGCGAGGCGATCGTGCAGCGCGCGATGATCGCTGCCGAGGAGCGCGGGCACGAAGCCGAGGCCGAAGGTCAGGAACGAAATCGCACCGGCGAGCGCCCGATGGATCGCGTGCGGCGCATCGAGCGCGCGTTGATCGTCGCCCACGACGCGGATGCCGGCGGCCATCTTGCCGATCGTCTGGCCGCCGACGCAGGTAAACGCCGCGAAGTACGCCAGCTTCAGCAATCCCAGGAACGCGCCCATCGGCAGGATCGGCAGGTTGCGAATGTCAGCGAGCTCGAGCTGCGCGATGCGAAGCGTGAGGTACAGGACGATCACGTCGATCACCGCGAGAATCGCATGATCGATCGCCGCCGCCATGAGCCGGGGACCCGCCGTGCTCGTCGTCAGCTCGTCGCGAGGCGATAGTGTTCGCGCGTCCGCGTGCCGCGACGTGCCCCGCGGCATCGCCGGTGCCGTTTCCGGCAGGAAGTCGAGCTGTGGTTCGGCCAGCCGTTCGCCCAGCTTGAGGGGATCGCCTGGACCCGCCGGACGCTGTGTGCCTCTCGCCACCGCGCGCAGGCGCGGCGTCTCCGGTGTACGCCGCACCGCCAGTGGCGGCCTCGGCTGCGACGGCAACTTGATCAACGGCTCGTCATCGTCGCCCGACTCGCTGCTGAACAGCGGCAGCGCCGGTTCGCCGCGAAACGCCAGCGGAGGCTCCGGCACGTCGAAAGCCGGCACGATCGATGACGCGGCCGGCACTGGTACGACAGCCACTGGTGCCACTGGTGCCGCCGTCATCGCCGCCGACGCGGCCAACGGCGCCGGCCGCGACTCGGTCAACGGCGCATCCTTCCGCCGAGCCACTTCCGGCGCTGAGGCAGCGACCGTTGCAGCCTGGGCGTCGGCGGCCATCGCCTCGAGGTCGCTGAGCCAGTCGACCGGCGCGTCGCTCGATTCCGTGTGAAGGGACAATTCGCCGGCCGGTTCCGGCGGTGCGGCGACGATCAACGAGAAGTCGTAGCCGCAATTGCGGCAGCGATCGCCGGTGTCAAAGCCGAGATATTCGCACTTCGGACACTTCATCGGCCGGTCCCTTTCCTGGCGCCGGTCGCGATGGTCGCCAACACGTCGCGCTGCACCCGCGCGAGGAGACGGTCGGCGTCGGCGCGCGCCGGATCGGTGCGCGGGATCCGATCGAGCAACGGCAATGTCTCCTTCGCTCTGCCTTGGGCGTACAGCGCCCGCGCCTGTGCGAGCAGCATGTCGGACGTGCGCACGACGGGCAGCGGCTCGGGACGCGGGGCTTCCGCCGCCGGCATCGTCATCGGCAGTTCCGCGATCCACGACGCGATCGGAAACGCCGCGCCGATAATCGCCGCGACGATCACCGCGCTGACGGCGATCGTCGGCACCCAGCGGGTCGGTGACTGGCGCGAATGCGACGCCGGGACTCGCCGCTCGGATCCGGTGGCTGTGGATGCCTCGAGTGCCGCCTCGAGGCGATTGACGCGCTGCAGGAACGCCAGCGCAACGTCGGTCGGACCGCCCTGTTCAACCGCTCGCGTCAACAGCGTCCGCGCGGTCTCGACGTCGCCCGCCTGATATGCGGCGACGCCGTCGTGCAACCACTCCTCGCACTCGCGCTGGCGCTCCGCCTGCGCACCGCGGGCGCGCTCGATGTAGGCGCGTGCGCGGCCGTGGCCCCGTTCGAGAAAGGCGACGCGCGTCCAGATGTCGATGGCGGCTTCATACTTGCCGGCGAAATAGTGATCGAGTCCCGACAGGAGCAGTTCCTCGATCCGCGACTCGCGGCCGGCGTTCCCCGAGTGCGAGCGCTGATCAGGGTCCGGCGCCGCGCCCGCTCCGGCGGGGTCGACTGGCAGCGTCTCGCGCATCATCTGGAGGGCCGCGGAAGGCCCCGCGACGGCAGCGATTATCGGCCAAAACTTCCTGTCAGACAAGACTTTAGTAGGATCCGCGATGCCGATGATCGAGTGCGTGCCGAACGTCAGCGAAGGACGCCGCCCCGAGATCGTCGAGGCGATCGCGAGCGCGGTCGCACACACACGCGGCGTGCGGCTGCTCGACGTCTCGTCGGACGCCGCGCACAACCGGTCGGTGATCACGCTGGCCGGCACGGCGACCGGAGTTGGTGACGCGGTGCTCACGCTGTTCGCTGCGGCAGTGCCGCGGATCGATCTGCGGACCCATCACGGCGAGCACCCACGCATCGGCGCCGTCGATGTCGTGCCGTTCGTGCCGTTGAACGACACACCGATGGCCGAGTGCGTGGCGCTGGCGCGTGACACGGCGTCGATCGTTGCCGCGCGATTCGACCTGCCGGTGTTTCTGTACGAGGATGCCGCCACGGCGCCGCACCGACGGAACCTGGCCGATGTCCGTCGCGGCCAGTTCGAAGGCTTGACCGCCAGGATGGCGAGGCCCGAATGGCGGCCCGACTTCGGTCCGTCCCTTCCGCATCCCACGGCAGGAGCGGTGGCCATCGGCGCTCGTCCGCCGCTCATCGCCTTCAACGTGAACCTGGCGACCGCTGATGTGACGATCGCGAAACGGATCGCGTCGATTGTCCGGGAACGTGACGGCGGCCTGCCAGCCGTCAAGGCATTGGGCCTGGCCGTCCACGACCGGCACCTCGCACAGGTGTCGATGAACCTCACCGACTATCGGCGCACGGGTATGGCGGAAGCGTTTGCCGCCGTTGCCCGGGCGGCACGACAGTTCGGAACCGATGTGGTCGAAAGTGAAATCGTGGGTCTTCTGCCTCGCGCCGCCCTCCCGCCGGACGCCACCGAATCGCTACGGCTGGCCCGATTCGACACGCGGCAAATCCTCGAGGACCGGCTGGGCCGCGCGGCGCATCTATAAGGCAAGATGCGCCGTACCCGTCCCTGTAGGGCCGGTCTTGCTCTTTAGAGCGGCCGGGCGGCGCATCTATAAGGCAAGATGCCCCCTACACGTACCTGTAGGGCCGGTCTTGCTTTTTAGACCGGCCGGGCGCAAACGCCAACCATTCGCTAATCACGACCGTCTATTCGTCAACACGTTGATGCATCCTTCCGCTGGACCCCTCTTCAGGGCATCGGCCGCTGCTGTCCTCGCACTCCTGTCATCCCGAGTGTTTGCTCAATCCGCCGAGCCGATTCCGCCACCCATCGTCCGGGTGGTCACGGCCACCCGCACGGCACACCCGCCGGTCATCGACGGTCACCTCACCGACGAAACGTGGGCCCAGGCGATCCCGGTGTCGGGCTTCACGCAACGCGATCCGGACGAGGGTCGCCCGGCGACCGACGACACCGAGATCCGGATCCTGTATGACGATGCCGCGCTGTATGTCGGGGCGCGGATGTTCGATGGCGATCCGGCGGCGCTCGGCCGTCGCATGACGGCGCGCGACAACGGATTCGACGGCGACTGGATCGGCATCTACCTCGACCCGCTGCACGATCACCTCACCGGCGCAATGTTCCGCGTCTCGGCCGCGAACGTGCAGCAGGACATGATCCTGTACAACGACAGCTGGACCGACTCGAGCTGGGACGCCGTGTGGCAGTCGCAGGTCGCCATCGATGAACACGGGTGGACCGCCGAAATCCGCATCCCGCTGTCGCAGTTGCGCTTCACCGGTGCGCAGGAGCAGACGTGGGGCATCAACGTCGAACGTTACGTGCAGCGCCGCAACGAGAGCACGTTCCTGCGGATGGTGCCGAAGAACGATTCCGGCCTCGCATCGAAGATGATCGATCTGGACGGTCTCGACGGGCTGTCACCCGGACGGCATCTCGAGTGGCTGCCCTATACCGCGGGCCGCACCGAGTTCATCAAGCCGGCGGACGGCAATCCGTTCAACGACGGCTCGCGCGCATTCGGCTCGGCGGGTGTGGACATGAAGTGGGGCGTCACGAACAACCTGACGCTGAACGCCTCGGTGAATCCCGACTTCGGCCAGGTCGAGGTCGATCCCGCCGTCGTCAACCTCACCGCCTTTGAGACCTACTACCAGGAAAAGCGCGCCTTCTTTCTCGAAGGCTCGCAGATTTTCGGCAACTTCGGCAGCGGCGGCGCCAACGACTCGTGGGGCTTCAACAACTCCGAGCCGACGCTGTTCTACTCGCGCCGCATCGGACGGGCGCCGCAACTGTCGGCCTCGGGCGATTTCGTCGATGCGCCGACGGCGACGACCATCCTCGGCGCGGTCAAACTCACGGGCAAAACTCGCAGCAACTGGAGCCTGGGCTTTCTCGAAGCGGTGACCGGCGAAGAGACGGCGCGCATCCAGAATGCCGGCGCGCGCAGCCGTGCACTGGTCGAACCGATGACCAACTACACCGTGGCCCGGGTTCAGCACGACATCGGCCGCCGCGCCGGCATCGGCATGCTGCTGACGGCGACGAATCGCCAGTTGCCCGACGACAATGCGCGCACGTCCCTCGTGAAACAGGCGTACGTCGTCGGTGCCGACGGTTACTTCTTCCTCGACAGGCAACACGTCTGGGCGATCAACGGGCGATTGTCGGGCAGCCAGGTTGAGGGATCGACGGACGTCATCAACTCGTTGCAACTGGCGCCGCAACGTTACTTTCAGCGGCCAGACGAGCCGCAGGTGCGCCTCGATCCCACGCGCACATCCCTGCAGGGCTACACCGGCCGCGTGATGGTCAATCGCAACACCGGCATCTGGCGCCTCAATGCTTCTCTCTGGACCGTCAGTCCAGGCTTCGAGTCGAATGACCTCGGGTTCCTCAGCACCAGCGATCGCTCGGGCATGCACGTCGTCTGGACGCTGCGGAACAACACGCCGGGCAAGGTCTTGCGAAGCCGGTTCCTCTGGGCCGCGAAGTGGTACACGTGGAACTTCAATCGCGAGCTGCAGAGCGACGGCGACCAGATTTCGTATCAGATGCAGTTCTTGAACTACTGGAACCTCAATCTGAACGCCGGAACCAACCAGGAAACGCTGAACGATCGACTGACCCGCGGTGGCCCGCTCTCGATCAGTCCCGCCGGCAATTTCCTCAATGTCAACGGCAACACCGACTCGCGCAGCGTGATTTCGTTCGGGGCCTTCACGCAATTCAACGGCTGCGACTGTGAAGCCTGGAACCGCTCCTGGGGCGTGACGGTGAACTACAAGCCATCATCGCGGCTCACCATCAACACCGGGCCGCAATGGAATCGCCAGCGTCAGGCGGCCCAATACATCACGACCGTTGCCGATCCCACGGCGACCAGCACCTACGGAAGCCGCTATGTGTTCGGCGGATTGAACCAGAAGCAACTGACGCTGCAGACCCGCGTGACGGCGCTGCTCACCCCCAAGATGTCGGTGACGCTCTTCGCGCAGCCGCTGCTCGCGACCGGGGACTACACGACCTTCAAGGAACTCGCCGCGCCGCGTACGTACAACTTCGTTCCGTACGGGACGCCGGGACACATGCTCTCCTTCGACGGCACCAGCTACACCGTGTCGCCCGACGAAAGCGCCGGCGCGCCGCAGTTTACGTTCGACAATCCCGACTTCAACTTCAAGTCGCTGCGCGTCAACGCAGTGTTGCGCTGGGAGCTCAAGCCCGGCTCGACGTTTTATGCGGTCTGGACGCGACAGCAGATTGATTCGCGGGACCCCGGCAACTTCGCCCTGGGTCGAGACATGCGCGCGCTCTTCAGAGCGCCAGGCGACGACGTGTTTCTGGTAAAGATGGCGTACTGGATTGGCAAATGACGGCGCATCTATAAAGCAAGATGCGCCCTACAGGTACCTGTAGGGCGGTCTTGCTTTGTAGACCGGCCGGCGCTACGTCTCGATCTCCCCTTCACTGCGGCGCGGCGCGATGCCGAACCCGCGCATCTTCTTATAGAGATTGCTGCGCTCGACGCCGAGCGCCTCGGCCGTCCGCGACATGTTGCCGTCGTTGGCGGCGAGCACCCGCAGGATGTAGTCGCGCTCGAACTGATCGCGCGCGTCGTGCAGCGGTGTGATCGGCGCCTGCTTGTGCGCCGGCCTGGGCGTGGTGGCCGAGCCATCGAGGAACGTGAGATCGTGCCCGGTGATGACGTCGCCTGGCACCATGATCATCAGCCGCTCCACCACATTCCGCAGCTCGCGCACGTTCCCCGGCCACGTGTAGCACTTCAACGCCGCCATCGCGTCGGCATCGAACGTCTTCACGCGGCGGCCGTACTCTCTGGCCAGCATGGCCATGAAGTGATCCGCGAGCATCGGGATGTCGTCCTCGCGGGCGCGGAGCGGCGGCACCGACATCGGGACGACGTTGAGACGGAAATACAGATCCTCACGAAAGCGGCCCGCGCGAATCTCCGCGGTCAGGTCCTTGTTGGTGGCCGCCAGCACGCGCGCATCGACGCGAATCCGGTTCGAGCCGCCGACCGGCTCCATCACCTGTTCCTGCAGCACGCGCAGCACCTTGGCCTGCGTCTTCAGGCTCATGTCGCCGATCTCGTCCAGGAAGATCGTGCCGCCGTGCGCCAGCTCGAACTTGCCGCGGCGATCCGCGACCGCGCCCGTGAACGCACCGCGGACGTGGCCGAACAGCTCACTCTCGATCAGTTCCTCGGGAATCGCGGCGCAGTTGACTTCGACGAACGGACCGCCGCGCCGCCGGCTCAACGCGTGGATGTTGCGCGCCACCAGCTCCTTCCCGGTGCCGTTCTCGCCGTAGATCAGCACGCGGCCGTTGGTGGGCGCCGCCATCGTCACCTGCTCCCGCAGCTTCACCATCAGGTAGCTTTCGCCCACCATGGTGTGCTGCACGCCGACGCGCGCGCGCAGCGCCTGGTTCTCGGCCTCGAGGTGCCGCTGGCGCAGCGCATTGCGCACGACGTTCACCGTCTTGTCGAGCGACAGCGGCTTTTCGACGAAGTCGTACGCGCCCATCTTGATCGCCCGCACCGCCGACTCGACGCTGCCATGCCCGGAAATGATGACCACCTGTGCGTCGACCTGCCGCTCGCGCATCCGCTGCAGTGTCGCCAGGCCGTCCATGCCCGGCAGCCAGATGTCGAGCACGACGACGTCGTAGGTGTGGCGGGCCAGGCCGTCAAGACAGGCCTCGCCGCTCTCGACCGCGTCGACCTCGTACCCCTCATCGCGCAGCACGCCGCTCAGCGCGCTGCGGACCCCGGGCTCGTCGTCGACGATGAGAACGTTCGGCATCTACTCTCGACACTCCCAACTCCCCACGGGTTCCCTCCCCCAACGCCCAAACGAGCTCGCGTGCTCACCGGTGGGCGTTGGTCGAGCAATCGACGTTGGGACTTGGGAGTTCATTTCGTCATCGACAGCGTTCTTCACGCCGGCAACTCGATCGTAAACCGCGTGCCGTGGGGAGCATTGTCCCCTACTTCGATGCTGCCGCCGTGCTCGGCGACGATCCGGCGGACGATGGCGAGACCGAGCCCGCTGCCCCGCTGCTTGGTCGAGTAATACGGCAGGAACAGCTTTTCGCGCTCCTCCATCGGAATCCCGGGACCATTGTCGGCCACGACAATGCGGACGATGTTGTTCGACGCGTCGTGATGGGTCGCAATCTCGATGTCGCCCTGCCGATCCATCGCCTCAATCGCGTTGTCGATCAGGTTGATCATGACGCGGCGCAGTTGCTCGGGATCGACGGCCACGTGCGGCACGCCGGCGCCGTACGCGGGCCGCAACTGCACGTCGGTGAACAGGCCGCGATAGAGCGACAGCGTGTCGTCGAGCAGCGCGTGCAGGTCGGTCGGCACGGCGCGCGGCGCCGGCATCCGGGCGAACTGCGAGAACTCGTCGACCAGCCCCTTCAGCGATTCCACTTCGCCCACGATCGTCGTCGTGCATTCGTCGACGAGGGCGCGCGTCGGCTCGGGCGCCCCACTGAAATGCCGGCGCAGCCGCTCGGCGCACAGTTGAATCGGCGTCAGCGGGTTCTTGATTTCGTGGGCGAGCCGTCGCGCCACTTCCCGCCAGGCCGCCACCCGCTGTGCGCGGACCAGCGGCGACACGTCGTCGAACACGATCACGGTGCCGTCGCTGCCGCCGTCGTCGCGGCGCAACGGCGTCGTCATCACTGCCAGGTGCAGCTCGCGGCCGTCACGCGTGATCGAGACGTCCTGCGGCGGCACGCCCTGCCGAATGCCCGACGTGTCCTCGAGCAGCGTCCCGAGCGGCTTCAACTCCGCCGACCCGAACACCGCCGACGCCGGCAGGCCGGAGACGTGCGCGTCGATCCCGAGCAGTCTCGATGCCGCGGTATTCCAGGTCCGGATGCGGCCGGAGGCATCAACGGAGATGACGCCGGTGGCGATGCGTTCGAGGATCGTTTCGACGTACCGCCGTCGCGCCTCGACTTCCTCGTGCTTGCGCTGGATCTCGACCGCCGACTGCTCGAGACGCCGCCGGTTGGCGGCGACGTCCGACGCCATGCGATTGAATGCGTCCATCAGCGACCCGAATTCGTCCGCCGTCTCCGGCTCGACGCGATGATCGAGATGGCCGGCCCCGATTTCGCGCGCCGCCGTCGCCAGCATCTGCACCGGCCGCGTGATCCGCTTCGCCACGTAGAGTCCCATCCACGTGGCGCTGACCAGAATCATCAGCGTCAGCATCAGGAAGAACGAGAGGTAGACGCCGGCCAGCGGCCGCTTGAGAACACGGAGCTGCTGGTACGACTCGTACGCGGTCGTGGTCCGTCGCGCGCGCTGCGCGAACTGTCCGGTCACGTAATCGCTGGCGATCACGACTCCGCGCAGCGATCCGGCGGAGCCCGATCGAATCGGCACCGCGGCCCTGATCAACTCGGCGCCGTCCGGCAACTGTTCGATGTCGCGAAGCTCCTGCCCGCCGGTCGCGACCCGTCCCGCCAGCGCATCTGCACCCGCGCGTGAATACGCCACCGGCACGATCGCCGCACGCGTCTCGGCGGCGCCGATCGGTGAAGGGGCGCCTGCCGATGGCACGCGATAGACCTCGATCAGGGCCAGACGCTCCTGCGTGATCTCCGGCGCGATGACCTCGTTGACCACGAACGGGTTCGAGAGGTCGACCCCGGCCAGACTGCGCGCCAGCCGCTGTCCCTGGGCCGCGACCTGCCGCTGCCGTTCCTGGTAGTAATCGCCGGCGATGCGGTTGGCCGACGACAGCACTTCGTCCATCGGCGCGTTGAACCAGCGATCGACGCTGTTGCGGATCAATTCGCCACCGACGAGCAGCACCAGCACCGCCGGAATGATGGTCATCGCCAGCAGCGCCGCCACCAGCTTCGCGCGAAAGCGGGCAAACGGCAGGGCGCGCCGCCGCTCGACCACCAGCTTGACGATGTTCCGGGCCAGCACGAAGCCAAGCGCCACGAGCATCGTCAGGTTGGTCGCGGAGAGCGCGTAGAGGACGAACTCGGTGAGGAAGTCGGGCGAGAGCGATGAGGATCGGCTGGCGAGCGCGAGCAGCGCCGCGAGCAGGCCGACCAGCAGCAGGATCCCGAAGATCAGTACCCGCGTGTTGTCGCGGATCGGCGTTCGTCCGGCGGCCCCCGGCGCGCTTCCCACTGCCACGGGCCCGCCCTACTTCCTACTCCTTGGCATTCAGCAGGTCTTTCAGCTCGGTCATGAACTCGCCGATATCGCGGAACTGGCGATAGACCGAGGCAAAGCGCACGTAGGCCACCTTGTCGAGGCGGCGCAGTTCGTCCATGACCATCCGGCCGACTTCGTCGGTGGACATTTCCTTCTCCGGACGTTCCTGCAGCGCCGATTCGACCTTGTCGGCGACCCGTTCGATCGCCGCAATGCTCACCGGTCGCTTCTCGCAGGCCTTGAGCAGACCGGCCACCAGCTTCTGCCGCTCAAATCGCTCGCGGGTGCCGTCCTTCTTGATCACCATGTACGGGATCTCGTCGATCCGTTCATAGCTCGTGAAGCGACGGCTGCAGTCGAGACACTCGCGCCGGCGGCGAATGACTTCGCCCTCTTTGCTTTCGCGCGAGTCGACCACCTTATCGCCGAGATGACCGCAGAAGGGGCACTTCATCGCTGTGAGGCATCTCCGTATCGCGGGCCTCGCCCGCCAGCTCCTGTAGCTGATGGACGCTGAGGCCGTCGTGAACCATGAGGATCAGACCCAGGATGACGATCGGCAGAAACGAGATCAGGTGGACGACGATCGCGGCGGCCACCGCGCGGTCGTTGGCCACGTGGAAAAACGTGGTGACCGCCCAGCGGTAGGCTTCGTGGAAGCTGCCCACGCCTCCCGGCGTCGGCACAGCCACGCCGATCACCAGAAACACCTGCACCAGAAAGGCGCCGGTGAACGGCATCGGGATGTCGAACGCCCGCGTCACCGCCCACGCCTCGCTGGCGATGAACACCCACAGCGGAAACGACCAGCAGAGGCCGACGAACAGCGTCCGCGGACTCCGCGCCGCCTCGAATCCGCGGCTGAACGCGGTGGCCACGTCGGCAAGGGTGTGCGCGATGCGATGCGGCAGCACCCGATCGGCCGCCCGGACCAGGGCGCCGATGCGCTCCGGATGCGACGCCAGCATCCACATCACCACGAACAGCACCACCGCGGCCGAACCGCCAATCGCCGCGGAGACCTCGATCGGATGCCGCAGCGACGGCGTCAAGTCCGCGGGATCGGCGGTCCCCCAGACGTACACCGCGAGCAGGCCCAGCACCGCCACCAGATCGAGCACGCGCTCGAGCACGACCGTGGCGAAGACCGCCGGCGCCGAGAGCCGCTCCTTCCGCGCCACGAGGTAGGGCCGCAACAGATCGCCGGCACGAGCCGGCAGCAGGCTCAACGCCGCGAAGCCGATGATCGTCGCGTGCATCGTCGTCGAGAACGGCACGCGCCCGAGCGGCGCCAGCAGCACCTGCCACCGGAACGTACGCGTCACGTAGGTCAGGACGATGAACACCACCCCGACCAGGAGCATCCTGACATCGGCGGCCTTCACGTAGCGCCAGACCTCGCGGAGGTTCGCGTGACTGAGGAACCAGGCGAGAAGGGCAATCGCCAGAAGCGACACCAGTGCTGTGCGAGTCTTCGTGGTCACGAGGAAGTGGTTACCGGCGGAACCTACAATATATCAGGCTGCCGATCGGCACCGACCGGCGTGGTTGCGTACCGTTGCCACCCTCTTCGCGTCCCGCTAAGATCGCGCCTCCCCCAGAGAACCGCGTGGCCCTCGCTTCCCCTCTTCTCGACAGCCGTCTCAGTGGACTCACGCCGCACGCACGCGGCAAGGTCCGCGACCTCTTCGATCTCGGTGACACGCTGCTGCTGGTCGCGACCGATCGGATTTCCGCATTCGACTACGTCCTCGGGTCGGGGATCCCGGACAAGGGCAAGGTGCTGACGCAGTTGTCGGCATTCTGGTTCGAGCGGACGCAGCCGTTGATCGCGAATCATGTGCTGACACTCGATGTCGCCGACTACCCCGCGCATCTGCGCTCGCACGCCGACGTCCTCGCCGGCCGCTCGATGCTGGTGAAGAAGACGCAGCCGATTCCGATCGAGTGTGTCGCACGCGGCTACCTGTCGGGATCGGGCTGGAAGGAATATCAGGCCAGTGGGCGTGTGTGCGGCATCGCGCTGCCCGAGAACCTGCAGGAATCGGATCGGTTGCCGACACCGATCTTCACCCCGGCAACCAAGGCGAGCACGGGACACGACGTCAACATCAGCGAGGCCGACGCCGGCCGCCTGGTCGGACACGATCTCGTGCGCCAGCTGCGCGAGCACACGCTGGCGTTGTACGCGCACGGCGTGCAGCACGCGGAATCGCGCGGCATCATCCTGGCCGACACCAAGTTCGAATTCGGCCGCCTGCCGTCAGGCGAGCTGATTCTGATCGACGAGGTCATGACGCCTGATTCATCGCGCTACTGGCCGAAGGACCAGTACGCCCCCGGCGGACCGCAGCCCAGCTTCGACAAACAGTACGTGCGCGACTACCTCGAGGAGATCCGGTGGAACAAGCAGCCGCCGGTGCCGTCGTTGCCGGAGTCGGTCGTCCACCGCACGCGTGACAAGTACCTCGAGGCGTTCCGCCGCCTCACCGGCCGGGAACTTCAGTGATGGCGATGAAGGAACAGCTCGAGCGCCTGGTCGACGAAATGGTCACAAAAGGGGTCCGTTACGAGGACGCCCACCGCGAATTCGAGAAGAAGTTCATCGCCTTCGTGCTGACGAAGGCGGACGGCAACCTCGGAAAGGCCGCCGACCTGCTCGGCATGCACCGCAACACGCTCAGCCGCAAGATCTCCGAATACCGCCTGCGCCGCCCCGCCTGAGAACACCGTGCGTGGCCACGTCGTCTGATTGGCGTCGTTCGTAGCGGCCGACCTCGTAGAGGCCGACCTCTAGGTCGGCCTGAAACGGATGCGTCAGGCGCTGTTCGTAGCGCTGTTCGTAGAGGCCGACCTTCAGGTCGGCCTTGAGCGGTCCATTGACACCCGCTTTCACGCTGCTCGGCGCATGAGGAGCCGCGCCGTACGATCGTTCCCACGTTCAGAGCGCCGACAGCGGCAGCCATGCGCCCGGCGCCTCCCGATTCCGTGCGCCGGAAAACGCTGCGCGCGCGTGATCAAGCGGGTACGCGGGGGGCGCCGCCTGCCTCGGCGCGTACGATTCGCGCAACCAGCTACGATCCGGCCGAATCAGCGGGTCGGCGACCTCCAAGCTCCCGCCGACCGTCTGGACACAAGATTCCCGACAGCCCCGCGGGCAAGCGCGCGTATCAGTCGACAACGGGCCGCATCAGCGGAAAACGGGACGCGTCAGCCGAACACGTGGCGTTGTCAGCGAGAAACGTGGTGGGTCAGCGGGAAACGCCGCGGGTCGGCGGGAAACGCGGCGGGTCAGCGGGAAACGCGGCGGGTCAGCGAAAAACGCGGCAGGGCGGCGGGAAACGCCGCAGGTCGGCGGGAAACGCGGCGGGTCAGCGGGACACGGGGCTGTGTTGGCATGAAACTGCCTGGGTCGAGTAGTTCACGCGTCGTGTCAGCAGAAAACGCGGCGCGTCCAACGCGATCACCCGTCGTATCAGCGGAACACGCGGCAGGTTGCACGGAAAACTTGTCGTATCAGCAAAAAACGCGGCGGGTTGGCATGAAACTGCGCGGGTCGAGTGATACACGCGGCGCGTCCAACAGAAGACGCGGCGCGTCCGACGGTTTACGCAACGCGTCGAACAGAAAACGCGGCGTATCCAAAAATATTTTTGGCATCCAGTTGTCCAGCCGGATGGCGGCATAACAGCCGCCGCCGGCACGCTCACGCGGCTGGCCGCGACCAATGGGCCCGTTCCTGATCCTTCTGATTGCGTGCCTGAACGTCGGCACGCTCGTCTACGCACGCACGGCGACACGCAAGGGGGAAATCGCGCTCCGCTCGGCGCTGGGCGCCAGCCGCCCGCGGATCGTCCTCGGAATCTATTCGTTGATGTCCGTCAACGTCATGCGGCGGACGCGCGAAATCAGCATCCGGACCGCGCTCGGTGCCGGACCTCGTGCCGTCCTGGCAGGTGTCGTCCGACACGCGGCCGTGTTGATGGGAATCGGAGTCGCGGCCGGAGCAGCCGTTCTCTTGCCTTTCACCATCAGCAGCTACGAATTCGCCCCCGTGATCGGCCTATGGGCGGCCGTCACGTCGCTCGTGATGCTGGTCCTCGGCGTCCTGGCCTGTCTTGGTCCGGCGAGCCGGGCGTTGCGGATCAACCCCGTCGGCGCCCTGCGCGAGATGCGGGAGGCACCGGGCGCATGGCCGCTGTCGGCGCTCTGAACGGTGACGATGACCGTACGGCGCGGTCGTCAGTCATGGCCCGAGGCTGGCGCGATGGCCGTCGAACTTCAAAGTGAGACCGTGCGGTCAGGGCGCGGTAATGTGCAGGGTCGGGAAGTACTCGCGATACCGGCCCGCCTCGCGGGTCAGCAAATCGAGCTTCGCGACCGCGGCATGTGCCCCGATG
>DATJEU010000038.1:0-18945 GCA_035496255.1 Vicinamibacterales bacterium | reverse complement strand
TACCGAGATTCGTTTCAGCGGTGCGTCGTTGAGCAACACCCTCGGCACCATCCTGGGCGGTGCGCCGGCACCGTTCATCGCGGCGTCCCTGTTCACGAAGTACGGAACCTCGCAGGCGGTCGGCGCGTACATCACCGCGCTGGCCGCCGTCTCGTTCATCTCGGTCGTCGCCCTGAATAGATCGAGAGCGGATTGAGGCCTGACGCGTTATCTGTTCGTGGACGGATCGCCGGTCGGCGGTGGGGCATGGTCGGTGGCGGCTGGCGGACCGAGCAGTTCGGTGAAGATCGGTGTCAGCGCATCGGCCCACACCTGATATCCGGGGACGGCCGGGTGCAGCTTGTCCGGATTCATCATCCCGTCGAGCAGGACGCCATCCTGGTTGGCCAGCTTGTCGTTGATATTCAGGTAGCGAACCTGTTTGCCGTCGGCCAGCCGCGCCAGGTTCGCGTTGACCTTCGCGATCGCCGGCAGCGCCGCCATGCTGTCGTTCCGCGGAAAGATGCCGGTGAGGATGATCGTCGCGTCCGGCGCCTTCCGGCGACACAGGTAGACGATCGCCGCGAGCCCGCGGGTGACGTCGGCGACGGCCGCATCCGTCGCTGGCTGGCGGCCGAGATTGTTGGTACCGGCCATCACGACGATCACCTTCGGCTTCACAGCGTCAAGCTCGCCGTTCTCGAGACGCCACAGGATGTTCTCGATCCGGTCGGCGCCCCAGCCGAAGTCGCCCGCATTCCAGCCGAAGAAATTCTTCCGCCAGTTCTCCAGCAACTGCGGATAGTCCGTGGCTCCCCAGCGCCGCGTGATCGAGTCACCGATGAAGTAGACGTCGATGCCGCCGCGCCTGGCCTTCTCGAGCAGTTGCTGGTGGGCGATCTTCGAGTTCTCGTCCGTTCGAGGTGATGGCAGGTCCGCAGGCGCTGCCTGTTGCGCACACACCTGCGCGGCGATGAGCATCGCGCCGAGGGCCAGGCCTATCGCTCGTGGACCCATGTGAACTCCGGATCTTCGTAGATGGACAGCTTCCGCGTTTCGCCGACGATTGCCCACAGGTAGTAGAGCCTGTATCCCGGCGGCGCCGAGACGGGATGGTACCCGTACGGCAGCAGCACGAGATCGCCGTCGTGGACCTGGTGTGTCGCCTGTTCGCCGTCGCCGGTATAGAGCGCCTGCAGGCCAAAGCCGTTCGGCGGATCGATGCGGTAGTAGTACACCTCTTCGAACACCGGCTCGCCGTCGCGCCCATCGTGCTTGTGCGGCGGATAACTGCTCCAGTTGCCGGGGGCGTTGATCGTCTCGCCGACAACAATGCGCCGGGCGTGCGCATCGCCGACGAAAATTTCCCGTACGTCGCGTTCGTAACCTGGTTTGCCGCGGTGCTGCACGGGAATCTCGGCCGGCGTTCGCAGCAGCGGTGCGCTGCCGCCGGGAGCCGGCGTTGCGACCAGCAGCGCTTCCAGCTCCGTTGTCGCGGCGACGCTGACCTCCTCGCCGGGTGGGACGAACAACGCCGTCGCCGATTCGTTGAACACGTCCGCGCGCGACACGTTCCACGTGTGGCCTGCACAGGTGAACGTGCCGGATCCCTGTTGCAGCACCAGCACGCTTTCGTCGCCGGGCATGGTCAGCGGTGCTCGTGCTCCGGGCGACAATCGCAGCCGCAGCGTCGTCAATTCACGGGCGCCGGCGCCGCGGCGTTGAATCGGGTGCCAGCCTTCGCGGCGCGGCTGACGATAGAGTGTGTCGGCGAGTGTCACGTATGATTCCCGATCAATGAATCGTCTATTCGATCTGTCCGGCCGCGTGGCCGTTGTCGTCGGCGGCACCAGTGGCATCGGCCGGGCGCTTGCCGTCGGTCTGGCGGATGCCGGCGCCGACGTCGTGGCCACCGGGCGCCGGGCCGACCTGGTGCAGTCGGTGGCCGCCGAAATCGAGATGCGTGGGCGCCGGACCTTGCGCCAGCCCGCCGACGCCACCGATCGCGCCACGCTTGCGCGGCTGCGCACCGCCACCCTGGCCGCGTTCGGCGCCGTGGATATTCTCGTCTGTGCCGCGGGCATCACGAAACGGGTGCCGACGCTCCAGATGGCGGATGACGACTGGGACGCGATCCTCGCCACCAACCTGACCGGAACGCTCAACGCCTGTCGCGTCTTCGGCGCCGGCATGGTCGAGCGCGGGTCGGGGCGGATCATCACGATCGCGTCGCTGGCGTCCCAGGTCGGGTTCATGGAGGTCGTGCCGTACGCGGCGAGCAAAGCCGGTGTCGCCGGCCTGACGCGGGCGCTTGCCGTGGAGTGGGCGCCGAACAATGTCACCGTGAACGCGATTGCTCCCGGTGTCTTCCGGACCGATTTGAACGCCAACCTGATCGACTCGCCGCGCGGACAGGAGCTCCTGATGAGGACGCCGATGCGCCGGTTCGGGAGAGTCGAGGAGCTCGTCGGGGCAGCCGTGTTCCTCGCGTCCGACGCCGCCAGCTTCGTCACCGGAACCGTCCTCGCCGTAGACGGGGGCTTTCTTGCCAGTGGGGTGAATCAGTAACAGAACGACCGACCGCAACCGGCCCTCCTATTGTCTCCGCCGGTTCCAGCTGTGGCGCGAGCGCGTGGACGCACGCGAGGGCGACGAGATACGCGCACGACGCGATCGTGAAGATCGATGCGTAGCTGCCCGTCGCCTGCAGGATGGCGGCGACGATCTGCGATGCGAAGGTGCCGCTCAGCGCGCCAAGTGCGCCGCCGGCACCGACGACTGAGGCCACCGCGCGTCGCGGGAACATGTCCGAACAAAGCGTGTAGAGATTCGACGACCAGCCCTGGTGCGCCGCGGCCGCCAGCGAGATCAAGGCCACCGCTGTCCACAGGTGTGTGGTTCTCGCGGCGAAGACGATCGGCGTCACGGCAATCGCGCAGGCGAACATCGCCGTCTTCCTCGCGCGATTGACGGTCATGCCGCCGCGAATGAGCCGCGACGAGCACCAGCCTCCGGCCACGCTGCCAGCGTCGGCGGAAACGAAGATCACGATCAGCGGAACGCCCACCGACGTGAGATCGAGGCCGTAGCGGCGGTTCAGGAAGTCGGGAATCCAGAACAGGTAGATCCACCAGACCGGGTCGGTCAGCAGCTTGCCGACGCCAAACGCCCACGTCTGCCGCAGCGGCAGCAGCACCCGCCACCGAATGGGTGCATCACTTTCCGGTGGGTCGCTGTGAATGAGCGCCAGCTCCTGCGCGCTCACGCGGGGATGCCGATCGGGGTCCGCGTAGCTGCGCCACCACACGGCGAGCCATAGAAACCCGAGCAGACCGGTGGCGATGAAGGCCCACTGCCAGCCGAAGCGAAGCGTCAGCAAGGGCACGGCCAGCGGCGCCGCGATGGCGCCGATGTTGGTCCCGGCGTTGAACAGCCCGGCAGCGAACGCGCGCTCGCGACGCGGAAACCATTCGGCGATCGCCTTGATGCCGGCAGGGAAGTTCGCCGCCTCGCCCAGCCCTAGCGCGAAGCGCGCGACCACGAAGCCGGCGGCCGATGCCGAAACGGTGAGCCCGCCAATCGCGAGCAGCCGCGATGCCGGCACACCAAGCGTGACGGCCGCGGCGTGAGCGATGGCCGCGACACTCCACAGAGCAATCGCGAGTGCGAACCCGAGGCGTGTGCCGACGCGGTCGACGATGCGACCGGCAAGCAGGAGGCCGATCGCATACGCCAGTTGAAATGCGCCGACGATGACGCCGTAGGCAACTTCGCTCCAACCGAGTTGTTGCTGCAGCGTGGGCTTGAGGATGCCGAGGACCTGCCGGTCCACGTAGTTGATCGTCGCGGCGAAGAAGAGCAGCGCACAGATCCCCCAGCGCACGCGTCCGGTCATCGCGGGCGACTCGAACCGTCGGCGGCTGTGGCTGGGGTGATCTCCAGATAATCGACGGCGCCGCTCTCGTTTCGATCGGCGTCTACTTCAATCCGGATAGCATCCCCCGGCTGCAGCATCACGTTGCGCGTGGTGTGCCGCGTGGCGGTGTGGCCGTTCGGCGTCGGCGACGGCACGTCGCCGTCGGCCGTCCAGGTGTCGATCGTCCTGCCATTGACGAGCAGTCTGAAGCGGGAGGCACCGTCGCTCTCGTCGAAGTAGGCGACCGCGACATCCGAGGGGCCGGGGTCACCCGCGAACGTGGACGTCGCGGTGCACGTGCGCCCGCTGCGGCAGGCGGCCGCCAGCGCGCCCGACGCCGTTTCCCACGGCGTGACCGCCGTCGACGTGAACCCGTCGAGCGTCATCGTTTCCACTTCGACGCGGCCGGGAAAGTGTCCGGCACGGCCGTGGGCGTCCGGCGTCGCGGATATCCAGCGGAACCAACTGACGATTGCATCGCGCCATACGATCGCGTGACCCGCCTGATATTCGAGGTGCTTCAGCACCGCGGCGTAGCGATCGCGGTCGATCGAGCCCTCCAGCGTGGTCCACCGCGAGACAAAGCCTGCGGCCTGCTCCGCGCCGAGGTAGTGCTCGTCGTAGATGTGCTGAATGACGGTCTTGCCGTTCTTCAAGCGATAGGTGTACGGGACGTGATGAAAGAAGAGCAGCAATTCGTCGGGCGTCGTCGAGAGCGACTCGAATTGCGCCGCGACCGCCGGCGGATACTGCGCGGTGAAGCCGGTGCCGGTGGCGGACGTGCGATCCATGCCGACACCGAGACCATCAGCGCGGTGCCATTGTCCCCAGCCGTTGCGTTCCGACGATTCGATGCCGGGACCGTAGTGCACACCAAGAATGTCGGTGAGCGTTCCGATACCGAGGTTGCCCGTGTACCGTTCGTAGGCCGGCCACGAATCCAGCAACAGGCTCGTGATCGTTGACACGATCTTGGCGTTGCGCCCGAACGTCAACCCGGTCCAGTCCTCGGCGATCGTGCGTGGGGATGCCTCCGGGTTCCAGGCGAGGCGCCCGAAGCCATACAGGTTGGCGACGGAGAGATCGTTCGCGAGCCAGTTCTCATCTCGACCCACGTTGGAGACGCCGACGAACCCGCCGGTCGGCCGGTTGAACGTCTTTCCGGTGACCAGAGTCCTGACCGGTGTCGCCGCGCCGTTGACCCGCATGTCGAAGTCGAGCACCTCCTTCCACATCGGCGGCGTGTAGACGACATGGCGCTGCTGGCCGAGGTACTCCTGGGTGATTTGCAGTTCGATCGCCTGGTTCGTGCTGGTCAGCGCCGCGAACAGTGGCGACGCGGGCTCGCGTACCTGGAAGTCGATCGGGCCGTACTTGATCTGCAGGATGACGTTCGGCAGGAACTGGCCGTCGAGCGGCTTGAAGTTGTCGACGGCGGCGCGGGCGCGATCGTTCTTCAGATCGCGGTAGTCCATGTGGTTGTTGTAGACGAAGCCGCGGTAGAAGAGCAGCCCGTGATGCGGGGCGAGCGCCGTCGCGATGACGTTGGCGGCGTCCGCGTGCGTGCGTCCGTACGCCGACGGACCGAGACGCCCCTCCGAGTCGGCCTTCAGGACGAAGCCGCCGAAGTCGGGAATGGCCTGGTAGATGGCGTCGACACGGGCCTTCCAGAAGGCCGCGACGCGTGGGTCGAGCGGATCGAAGGTGTCGAGGCCGCCGATCTTCATCGGGCTGCTGAAATCGATCGCGATCGAGAGCGCGACGCCCCACGGACGAAACACGTCGGCAACCCGGACGAGCTGCGGAATGAAGCGATCGGTCAACACCTCGGCGTTGGCGTTGACGTTGTTGATCGTGCAGCCGTTGATCCCGATCGACGCCAGCAGCCGGGCGTATTCGCCCGCGCGTGTCAGGTCGTCCGCGACGTGGCCGCCCTCGAAGAAGATCGAGCGGCCGGCATAGCCGCGCTCGATCGTGCCATCGAGGTTGTTCCACTCGTTGACCCAGCGCACGGGCGCTGCCGGTGCATCCTGCCAGGTTGTCGGCAGCGGCTGCTGGCGGGCGATGCGATCGAGTACCGCGAACACGCCGTAGAGCACGCCGCGATCGTTGGCCGCCGCGATCGCGATCGGACGGCTGGTCGTCGAGATCCAGTAGGCGTCCGGGGGAAGCGCGGCGGGCGGAGTTGCGCCGCGAATCGCGCGACGCACCTCGTCGAGCGATCCGAGCACGATTCCGGCCGCCACACGCGGCGCGGCGGCCCCTTGTGGTCCGCCCGTGACAGGAGGTCGTAGGGGCGGGTCGTCAGGCCCGCCCCCGCCCGATGTCGCGAGCAGCGACGCGATCGCTCGCGTCAGCTCGTTTGCCGCCGCTTGAAGCGCTGGCGAATCGTGCAGCGGGCGCACCGGCGCGTGCCATGCCGCGTACTGCGCGCGGACCGGTGCGTCGACTGGTTGATATCTCAGCCACGCGGCGCGACCGCTTTCCGCTCGCGCCACGCCAGGCACCACAGCAAGCAGGACGAGCAAGGCGGTCGCGGTCGCGCGCATCGGGACGAATGCTACACGAAGGCGCGCGTTGCTTCGCGCGTCGCACCGGCGCAGAATGAAGCAGGCTCGGTCGGCGCCTCCACGTCCGCGGAAAGGGCTGCGCCCGCGACCACGATTGATCGGCACGACGCGATCTGTCGTCCTCTTTCGGCCTGGTGCGGACGCAGGCCCGTGAAAGGGGATGCACCATGGCCGGAACGCCCGACCCGTACGCCGCCTTCCGTCTCAACCTCGAACAACAACGTAAGCGCGCGAAGGACCTGCTGCGCGCCGTGCGAGCCGATGATCCGCCTGCTCGCGCGCGCGTCGCGAGCGTAATGGCGTCGCACACGCCGGCGCCGGCGGCATTCAAGCTGGCCGACGCGCAGTTCGTCATCGCGCGCGAACTCCGGTTTGCCACCTGGCGCGAACTGCGGGCGCACATCGCCGCGCAAACCGCGGCTCGTATTGAGCTGACCGCGCCGGCGACAGCCCCCGATCATGGACTGCGGACGCTGCACGTGCGCTGCGGATCCGACATCGAGCAGGAACTCGCGCGCGCCGGGTTTACCGGCGACTTCCTGTCGCTGTGGGATCCGTTTCCCGTCGGCCCGGTCACGAGTGGACCCGACTGGATCGAGCGGCGGGCGCGCTTTCATGCCGCGGAGCAGCCAGAGGCGGATCAGGAGTTCGATGCGTTCTATCGCGAGTTGACCGAGGCCGATGAGCGGCTGACGCGATCGACAGACGACTACGAGCGCGTCGTCATCTGGATGGAGCACGACAGCCACGATCAACTGTCGACGGTGCGCTGCCTCGCGCACTACGCACGGACACGGCCGCCGCGCGTCCTCGAGCTGATCTCGGTTGACTACTTTCCCGGCTCCGATCGGTTCATCGGCCTCGGTCAGCTTCCGCCCGAAGCGATGCGCCTGCTGTGGCGGCGCAGGTTCGCGGCCGAAGCACCGCAGCTCCAGATCGCCGCGGCGGTCTGGGCGGCGCTGACTGCCGACGATCCGCGCCCGCTCGCAGCGCTCGCGCGATCGATGCCGGCGTCGTTGCCGCATCTCGGGCCGGCGCTGCAGCGACACCTGCGCGAGTTGCCGTCGCGCCGCACCGGCCTGAGCCTGACTCAGACCCTGATGCTCCAGGCGATCGCCGACGGTGCGACGACCATCAGCGACGTGTGGCGGCAATACGTGCAGGCCGAGCCGCTGCCATTCCTCGGCGACACAGAATTCCTGCGCATCCTGGCGGACATGGGGCGCGCGTCGGCGCCTCTGTTCGAGCGAACCCCGGTGGACGCCAGCCGCCCGTTTCGCGATCGCGTGGCGATTACGTCCCTCGGCCGCTCGGTACTGCGCGGCGAGACCGACTGGCTCTCGCTGAGTCCGCCGCCGCGATGGGTCGGCGGCGTCTGCATCCGCGCGGCTGGCCCCGTGTGGCGATGGGATGAGGAGCGGTCAGAGGTGTGTTGAGCGGTGTGACGTGACCTCTGGTCTCTGGCGCCAAGTTGCGATTGAATACACCCGTCGATGGCAAACAGCGCTTACGCACCCACACCCGCGGACAAGTTCACGTTCGGCCTCTGGACGGTCGGCAACCGCGGTCGCGATCCGTTCGGCGAGTTCGTCCGGCCGCCGCTCGCCCCCGTGACCGCGGTCCACAAGCTCGCGGAGCTGGGCGCCTACGGCGTCAACTTTCACGACAACGATCTCGTTCCCATTGACGCCTCGCCCGCGGAGCGCGACCGCATTGTCGGTGACTTCCGTCGCGCGCTCGAAGGCACCGGCATGAAGGTGCCGATGGCGACGACGAACCTGTTCACCGATCCGGTGTTCAAGGATGGGGCCTTTACTTCGCACGATCCGCAGGTTCGCGCCTATGCGCTGCAGAAGACGATGAGCGCGATGGATCTCGGCGTGGAGCTGGGTGCCACGACGTACGTGTTCTGGGGTGGGCGGGAAGGCGCCGAGGCCGATGCCGGCAAGGATCCGATCGAAGCGATCAAGCGATTCCGCTATGCGATCGACTTCCTGTGCGAGTACGCGATCGATCAAAAGTACGAGCTGCGCTTTGCGCTCGAAGCGAAGCCGAACGAGCCGCGCGGTGACATGTATTTCGCGACCACCGCGGCCTATCTCGGCTTCATCGAGACGCTCGCGCATCCGGAGATGGTCGGGGTCAACCCTGAAGTGGCCCACGAGCACATGGCCGGGCTGAACGTCTTCCACGTGGTGGCGCAGGCAATCGAGGCGGGCAAGCTGTTTCACATCGATCTCAACGATCAGAAGCCTGGCCGCTTCGATCAGGATCTCCGGTTTGCGTCGGAAGCGATCAAGCCGCTGTTCTTCCTGGTCAAGCTGCTCGAGGAGAGCGGATACGACGGTCCGCGCCACTTCGATGCCCACGCATATCGTACGGAAGACGCCGACGGTGTCTGGGACTTCGCGCGTGGCTGCATGCGGACCTATCTGATCCTCAAGGACAAGGCGCGCGCGTTCTGCAACCATCGCGGCATCCAGTCGTTGCTCGCGGAAATCAAGGGCGACCAGCGGCAGCCGTCGCCGCGTTACAGCGCGACCGTCGCCACTGCCCTGAAAGCACAGTCATTCGATCGGGCGGCGCTTGCCGCAAAGCGCCTGCCCTACGAGCGGCTCGATCAGATGGTGGTGGACCTGCTGCTCGGCGTCTCCGAATGAGCCGGGCGGCGACCGTTGCACACATCGAACGCGATCGGATCATCGCGATCCTCAGGCTGAAGGATCCCGCGATTGCGGTCACGGTCATCGAGGCGCTGGTGGCCGGTGGACTCACGCTGATCGAAATCACGATGTCCGTGCCGAACGCGATCGGGCTGATCGCAGACATCAGCAGGAGGCTGCCGTCTGATGTCGTGGTCGGCGCCGGAACGATTCTCGATGTCGATACTGCCAGCCGCGCGATCGACGCCGGCGCGCGCTTCGTCGTCAGCCCGGTGTGCCGCAGCGCACTCGTGGCGGCGTGCCACAAGCGCGAGGTGGCGATGATGCCCGGCTGCTATTCGCCGACGGAAATCCTCGCCGCATCCGATGCCGGTGCCGACTTCGTGAAGCTGTTTCCGGCGCGATCGCTCGCGCCGTCGTACATTCGCGACGTGCGCGAGCCGTTGCCGCACGTGAAGGTGATTCCGACCGGCGGCATCACCGCGGACAACGCCGCCGACTGGCTGCGCGCCGGCGCCTCCGCGGTTGGAGTCGGCGGGGCATTGCTGGATCGAGCGGCAGTGGCGGCTGGTCGATTCGAGGTGCTGACGGCGGCGGCGGCGCGACTGCGGTCGGCGGTGGAGCGCGCGCGATGATCGTCTGTTTCGGAGAGATGCTGCTGCGGCTGAGCCCGCCCGGCTATGAGCGCCTGTTTCAATCGCCGGTCCTCGGCGTCGTGTTCGGTGGGAGCGAAGCGAACGTCGCCACCAGCCTGGCGCGGTTCGGTGCCGACGTGTCGTTCGTGACGCGACTGCCGCGAAATGCGCTCGGCGATGCCGCGCTGCGCAGCCTGCGCGCGGAAGGCGTGCGAACCGACCACGTCGCGCGTGCCGACGGTCGTCTCGGTATCTATTTCGTCGAGACCGGTGCCGGGCAGCGCCCATCGACGGTGATCTACGACCGCACGCCGTCCACGATGACCGCGATCGACGCCACGACGTTCGACTGGCCGCGCCTGCTCGACGGCGCGACCTGGCTCCACGTCAGCGGCATCACGGCCGCTCTCGGTCCGGGCCCTGCGGCCTGCACGCTCGCGGCGATGGAGAGCGCCAGGGGCGCCGGAATCACCGTCAGCTTCGACGTGAACTACCGGTCGTCGCTGTGGAGTGCCGACGCCGCCGCGCCGGTCGTGCAACGGCTGGCCGCCTGCGCCGACCTGTTGATCGCGAGTCAGGATCATTGCCAGCCGCTGCTCGGCGTCACCGACACGAGAGATGCCGCCGCTCATGTGGCATCACGCTACGGATCGCGATGGGTGGCCGTGACCCTTCGCGACAGCCGCTCCGCGAGCGACAACACGTTCAGCGCGCGGCTCTGGGACAACGGCAGCGGTGATCTGCACGCCGCCGCCAGTCACGACGTTCGCATTGTCGACAGGGTGGGATCGGGCGATGCCTTCGCCGCGGGTCTGATCTACGGAATGACGTCCGGCCGGTCGGCGAGGGACGCCGTGCAGTTTGCGGCCGCCGCCGGAGCGTTGAAGCACACGATTCCGGGCGACGCGAATCGGGTCAGCGTCGAGGAGATCGATCGCCTCGTTGACGGGGACGGTTCCGGACGAGTGCTGCGTTAAGGCCGACCTGAAGGTCGGCCTCTACGAATGTTCCGATCAGTACCGTCGTAGTCAGTACCGTCGTAGAGGCCGACCTTCAGGTCGGCCTGGAAAACGCAGGATGAGGATCACAAACGGCAAGGTCATCGTCTGTAGTCCGGGACGGAATTTCGTCACACTGAAACTCGAAACCGAGGACGGGATCTCTGGTCTCGGCGACGCCACGCTGAACGGGCGCGAGCTCGCGGTGGCGAGCTATCTTTCCGAACACGTCATTCCACTGATCGTCGGTCGTGATGCGCGACGGATCGAAGACATCTGGCAGTTCCTCTATAAGGGCGCGTACTGGCGGCGCGGTCCGGTGACGATGTCGGCGATTGCCGCCGTCGATACGGCGCTCTGGGACATCAAGGGGAAGGCGCTCGCGGCGCCGGTCTATCAACTGCTGGGCGGCGCCTCGCGCGGAGGCGTGCGCGTGTACGGGCACGCGAGCGGCGAGACGATTGACGAGACGGTTGAAGCGGTGGCTCGGTATGCGTCGCGCGGGTATACGGCCGTTCGCGCTCAGTGCGCCGTGCCCGGCGTGACCAAGACGTACGGCATCGGCAGAGGAGACGCGTACGAACCCGCGGAGCGCGGCGTACTGGTCGAAGGCATGTGGGACAGCGCGCGGTACCTGCAAACCGTGGCGCCGCTGTTTGAGCGCATTCGTCGCGAGCTTGGCCCCAGCCTCTCTCTGCTGCACGACGTGCATCACCGGCTGACGCCGATCGAAGCCGCACGGCTGGGCAAGGCGCTGGAGCCGCACCATTTGTTCTGGCTCGAGGATCCGACACCCGCCGAGAACCAGGAGGCGTTTCGTCTGATTCGTCGGCACACGACCACGCCATTGGCCGTCGGCGAAGTCTTCAACTCGATTCACGACTGCCGTCACCTGATTCAGGAGCAGTTGATCGACTACATCCGGACCACCGTCGTCCATGCCGGCGGCATCAGTCATCTGCGCAGGATCGCGGCCCTCGCGGAGCTGTATCAGGTCAAAACCGGCTCGCACGGCGCGACCGACCTCAGTCCGGTGTGCATGGCCGCGGCGCTGCATCTCGATCTCAGCATTCACAACTTCGGCATTCAGGAATACATGCCTCACACGACCGACACTGATCGGGTGTTCCCGCACGCGTATACCTTCGCTGACGGGATGATGCACCCGGGGGATACGCCGGGGTTGGGTGTGGACATCGACGAAGTGCTGGCGGCGACGTTTCCGTATCAACGTGCCTATCTGCCCGTGGCGCGCCTGACCGACGGGACCGTTCACGACTGGTAATGCCGCTGTATCTGGGGCTCGATTCGAGCACGCAGAGCCTCACCGCGATCGTCATCGAGGTCGCGCCGCGGACGCGCCGTGTCGTCTGGGAGTGCTCGCTGAACTTCGACGACATCTTGTGGGAATACGGCACGCGCCGCGGTGTGTATCCGCACGGCGATCCCGCCGTTGTCGTTGCGCCGCCGTTGATGTGGGCGAAGGCGCTGGAAACGGTGTGCGCGTGGCTGGGGATGGAGATACCGCCGCAGGAGATCGCTGCGGTCAGTGGATCGGCGCAGCAGCACGGCAGCGTCTATCTCGGCGCCGACAGGCGGCTGACGCGGGACCTGTCGCCGATCTGGATGGACTCGAGCACCACCGCCGAGTGCCGCGAGATCGAAGCGGCTGTCGGCGGAGCGCACGTGCTCGCGCAGCACACGGGCTCGCGAGCCTTCGAACGATTTACCGCGGCGCAGATCCGGAAGTTCTGGCACAGGGATGCCGATGCGTACGGGCAGACTGCGCACATTCATCTCGTCAGCTCGTTCCTGGCATCGCTGCTGATCGGACGGCACGCGCCGATCGATCGCGGCGATGCATCGGGGATGAACCTGATGGACCTCGCGACGTCCACATGGTGGGCGCCGGCCGTTGACGCGTGCGCCCCCGGCCTTGCCGGGAAACTGCCTCAGATCGTCGACTCGTCGACGGTCATCGGCACGATGGGCCGCTGGTGGCAGCGGCATCACCGGTTTTCGCCGGCGCGCGTCGTCGCGTGGACCGGCGACAATCCCTCGAGCCTCGTCGGCACCGGCCTGGTGCGTCGCGATCGGGTTGCGATCTCGCTCGGGACGAGCGATACGATCTTTGGTCCGATGGCGGCACCATCCGTCGATGCGTCTGGCACCGGTCACGTGTTCGCGTCGCCGACCGGCGGGTTCATGGGTCTCACCTGCTTCCGGAACGGATCGCTCGCGCGTGAGCGCGTGCGCAACATGTTCGGCTTCACGTGGTCGCAGTTCTCGGACGCGCTGGCCGGCACGCCAGTGGGGAACAACGGCGCGATGCTGCTGCCATGGTTCGAGCCGGAGATCACGCCGGACGTCCCTCGCGCCGGCATGCGAACGCACGCGCTCGATCCAACCGACGCCGCCGCACACATGCGCGCGGTGATCGAAGGGCAGGCGATGGCGCTGTGGCGGCACTCGCAATGGATGGGCGGCGAGGTGAGGGAGATCTATGCCACCGGCGGTGCGTCCGTGAACCGCGCGATTCTCCAGGTGATTGCCGACGTCTTCGGCGCCGACGTCTATCAATTCCAGGTCAGCAACTCCGCCGCGCTCGGTGCGGCGATGCGCGCGACTCATGCGGATCTCGCGGCGGCTGGCACGCCGGTGGAGTGGTCGGAACTGGCCGAGGCGTTCGCGTCGCCGATTGCCAGCAGCCGCGTCAGGCCCGACCCAGCCAGTCACGCGATCTATGAACGATTGCGACCGGCGTACGCCGACTTCGAAGCCAGGGCGAGAAAGCACGACTGACGTCCACTCCCAGGTGCCAAGGCCAATCGCTGGGACAGTTGAAAAGTAGCCAACCGCCAACAGCCAGCCATCAGGAGCCAACCGCCAGCCGCCAGCCGCCAGCCGCCAGCCGGAAGCCCGGGTGCCGGAACCCGGAAGTTTACGGCTATCATTCGCGCCATGCGAAAGACCGTCATCCTCCTCGCCATCGTTGTGACCACTGGCATGGTGCTGCGTGCGCAGCAGCCGGGCGGTGATCCCGCGGCCCGCGAAGCGTTGCAGCGGGCCACCAACGACGATCATCAGGACATGATGCGGCAGCTCGGCATCCGCGCATTGCGGCCAGGGCCCAGCGGCAATGAGCAGGCGCCGAATCACGCGAACTACGACGAGGCGAAGGCCAACCCGTATCCCGATCTGCCTCCCGTTCTTGTCATGAAGAACGGCACGAAGGTGATGACGGCCGCGCAGTGGAAGCAGCGGCGGGCGGAGATCATCGAGGACTTCGACCGCGAGGTGCTGGGGCGCGTGCCGGCGAACGCACCGCGCATCACGTGGCATGTTGCGAAGACGGAGCAGTGGGAGATCGCTGGCCATCCGGTCGTCGGACAGGCGCTCATCGGTCACGCCGACAACGCCGCGTACCCGGAGATCGATGTCGATATCCGAATGACGCTGGTCGTGCCCGCCGACGCGAAGAAGCCGGTGCCGGTGATGATGATGTTCGGCAACCAGGTTCTGCCGTCGGAGCAGACCGCACGCGGCCGTGGAGTTCCGGCTGGTGGGCCGCCCGCCGGCGCGCAGCCGGGCGATCCGCCGGCGACGCAGCAGCTGATTGCCGACGGATGGGGCTATGCCTCGCTCAATCCGACCAGCGCGCAGGCCGACAACGGCGCCGGACTCACGAAGGGCATCATCGGCCTGGCCAACAAGGGACAGCGGCGCAAGCCCGACGACTGGGGTGCGTTACGCGCGTGGGCGTGGGGGGCCTCGCGTGGCCTCGACTATCTCGAGACCGATAAACGCATAGATGCGAAGAAGGTCGGCATCGAAGGCGTGTCGCGCTACGGCAAGGCAGCCTTGATCACGATGGCCTACGACCAGCGCTTCGCCGTCGTCCTGGTCGGATCATCGGGAGAGGGCGGCGCCAAGCTGCATCGGCGGAACTGGGGAGAAGCGGTGGAGAATTTGACCGGCTCCGGTGAGTATCACTGGATGGCCGGCAACTTCCTGAAGTACGGCGCGTCGGACGCGACGTTCGGAAGCAAGACAGCTGGCGATCTGCCGGTGGATGCCCACGAATTGATTGCCCTCTGCGCACCGCGGGCAACGTTCATCAGCTACGGTGTGCCCGAGAAGGGCGACGCCAAGTGGCTCGATCATCAGGGCAGTTTCATGGCCGCGATTGCTGCGCAGCCGGTATTCCGTCTGCTCGGCGCGAAGGATCTTGGCCGCTCCGACGACTACAAGACCGAAAAGATGCCGCCGGTCAACGTCGCGCTCCTCGATGGCCAGCTCGCGTGGCGACAGCACGACGGCGGTCACACCGATGGTCCGAACTGGAAGTACTTCATCCCGTGGGCGGATCGGATGCTGAAGAGATGAGACGCCTGGCTGGTGTGTAGGGGCAGTGGGCCAGTAGGCTGCTTCACCAGCCACCAGCCACCAGCCACCAGCCACCAGCCACCAGCCTGAGTTGACTACACCTGTCGTCACGGCGTAGACTCCGCCTGACGACATGAGTAGTCAACCGCGCTCGATCGGCGACCAGGAGCTGGCGTTGCTGCGCTTCATCAGTCAGCGTGGGCAGGCGACCGTCGCCGAAGCGGTCGAGGGCTTCGGCCAGCCGCGAGGACTCGCGCGCTCGACGGTGCTGACGATGATGGACCGGCTGCGGCGGAAGGGACATCTCACGCGCCGCCTCGTCGAGCACGTCTACGCCTATGCACCACGCACTCATCACACCACCGTCGTCAGGCAGGCGATTGCGAGCTTCGTCGATCGCACGCTGGGCGGCTCCGTCAGTCCGTTCGTGACCTATCTCGCTGAGCGCGAGGAGCTCTCCGATGAAGAACTCACCGAGCTCGAGTCGCTGCTGTCGCGGCTCCAGCGTGGTCGCCGGAGGAAGCGATGACCGCCATGGCTGGTCTCGTCATCCTCTGGTTGTCGGAGCGGCTGGTCTCCGGATCGCTCCAGGCAATCGTGCTCGTCTCGCTGGTGTGTCTGGTGACGCGCGCGAAGTGGCGATTGCCGGCTGCGGCGCAGGCCTGGCTCTGGTGGATCGTCGCGCTGAAGCTGCTGCTGGTCTTCGTGCCGCTGCCCGCGGTACCCGTACGGGTGCTTCCGGCGTCAACGGGAGTGAGCGCTTCCCTGGTCGCAACCGATCGCCCGGTGACCACCGGCGCCGCGCGACCGGAGCTGTTCGCGTCGGAGCCGGGTTTGAACTCGCACGTCGCGATGTCCTGGAGTGGCATCGCCATCGGACTCTGGCTGACCGTCATCCTGGTGCATGCCGGACGACTGCTGACGGCGTATCGTCGTGCGCAGCGTCTGATGTCGAGCTCGACGCCGGTCGATGACGCGGATCTCGAGTCACTCGCCTGGCAATGCGGCCTGCGTTCCGTCCCGGACGTGCGCTCGTCGCCTGAGGTCGGCACGCCCCAGGTGATCGGCGTGCGACATCCGATCGTGCTGATGCCCGAGACACTGGCGGGCGACGATCGTCGCGTCGCACTGGCGCACGAATTCATGCACGTGCGCCGCCATGACGTCGCGTGCGGATGGATTCCCGCGCTCGCCGAGCGCCTGTTCTTCTTTCATCCTTTCGTCCGGTTCGTTACTCGTGAGTACCTCACCGCACGCGAGGCTGCGTGCGATGGAGCCGTCGTCCGCGCTCTTGTGCTGGAGCCTGCTGAGTACGGTCGCCTGCTGATCCGCTTTGGGGTGACGCGGAGCAGAACCGCGTTCGCCGCCGGTGGTGCATCAGCGTCAGCCGCGTCCCTGCGAAGGAGATTGAACATGTTGCAGCATTCGTCGACACCCGGTTCGCGCTGGTTCGTTTTTGCGGTGTGCGCGGCGATCGCCACAACGCTCATGCCGATTCATCTCGTGGCGCAGGCGAATTCCGCGCCGCAACCCGCTGCGGCACCGTTACGTGCCGATCCAGCGCCAGCGCCAGCGCCAGCTCCGGCGCCAGCACCTGCAGCCGCACCAGCGACCCAAGCGACACCGCTGCCGGCGCCACGACCGAAGCCCGCCGTCCGGGTAGCGCCGGCACCGCGCCGCGCCCAGGCCCCGGCACTCGAACAACTGCCATCGGAGCAGACCGTCGAGTTCCTCAAGCAGCGGCTTGCCGAAGCCGAGCGCGCGCTGCAGGACGCCGAGGCGCAGCAACGTGAATCGGAACAGGCGAAGCGTGACGCCATGCCGGCCAGGGAAACGGACGTGGAGGCCGCGAAGCAGGCGCTTGCGGAGCGCCTGGCCGAGACGCAGAAATTGAACGCGGAGTTCGATCGTCAGAGCGCACAAATCAAGAAAGAGGTCGAAGTTCTGCAGAAGCAGCTGGAGCAGATGGCCGACCGCATGCGCGAACTGGAGCGGGTGCTGCGACCCGAGCCAGGGTCGGCGCCGCGGTAACGGCTGACGGGCGAGCGGCGAACCTCGAACCTCGAACCGAACCTCGAACCTCGAACCTCGAACCGAACCTCGAACCTCGAACCTCGAACCGAACCTGGAACACGAACCGAGAACCAGGCACGGAGAACGGTGAACATCGTGAAACAATCGGGGTGTGTATCCGGTTCTGTTTCACATCGGCACTTTCGAGATCACCAGCTTCGGCGTGATGGTTGCCATCGCCGCGCTGGTCGGCATCACCATCTTCACGCGTGAGCTGCGCCGCGGCGGTTGGCCCGAAGATGCCGGCAACGCGGCGGTCATCGGCGTCCTTGGCGGACTCGTCGGCGCGAAGCTGATTTGGAGCATCGAGTTCGCCGGGACCGCTCCCTTCTTCGATCTGCTGTTCAGTCGCGGCGGCTTGAGCTGGTTTGGCGGATTCGCCGGGGGGCTCACCGCCGGCCTGATCGCGCTGCGGCAGTATCGCGTGCCCCTGATCAGCGGCCTGGCGGCGGCGACTCCGGCGCTAGCCGTCGGTCATGCGATCGGACGCATCGGCTGCTTTCTCGTCGGTGACGATTACGGCAAGCCATCGGATCTGCCGTGGGCGGTCGCGTTTCCCAAGGGACTGCCGCCGACGAACGTGCCCGTGCACCCGACCCAGTTGTACGAGATGTTCGCGCTCGGCATCGTCGCGTGGCTGCTGTTCCGCTGGCGACGCCGGCGGGTTGCCGATCAGCTCGTACTGGCTCGTTATCTGATGCTGGCCGGCGCGGTCCGCTTCGCAATCGAGTTCGTTCGCATCAACCGGCAGATTCTCGGTCCGCTCACGTTGGCGCAGTTGTGGTCGCTCGGACTGGTTGCCAGCGGTCTCATCCTTGCCGCAAGCCGGTCACGTTCCCCTCAGGACCGACCAAATCGCACGCGCCCCAGGACCGCGTGAACAGCATCCGGGCGGGTCTGCAGACCCGCCCCTGCGGAATTCCACACTACGGCGCCTCACTCGAGCCGGCATGGACGAGCGGGGTCGGGACGACGTGCTGGGCGACGAACCAGACCTGCAGCTCGTTCGTGCGAATCACTTCGCTCACGATCAGGTCGCTGGTCCCGGCATCGTCTTTCGTGTTGGCAATGCGCGCCATCGCCCGTGCTTCGCGCAGGATGACTTCGTGCGCGTGGAGCAGCCGCGAGATCTGGACGGGCGGCTCTTCGCGGCCGCGCGGCACACGTGGGATCAGTGTCGTCTCGGCAATGTCCGGCGCCATCGCGAGGCTGACGCCGCCGAGCAGTTGAATGCGCTCGGCGAGGGCATCGACCAGCTCGGCCTGTTCCCCGGCGTGCTTATCGAACAACAGGTGAAGCTGGTAGAAGGTCGCGCCGGACACCTGCCAGTGATGTTTCTTGTACAGGTCGCGCAGCGCGATGGTGTCGGCGAGCAGTTGATTCAGGTTCTGCACGCTTTCACGACAGACGTCTTCGTCGAGGCCGATCGGCTGGCGCACGAAGTGACCGAACGGCTGAATTTCGTGGGCCTGCTGCGGCGTGAGTGGTTTGGCGCGATTGAGGATCGCATCGGCATCGAGTACGCGGGCCATGGGCATCTCCAGAAGAAAGAGGAACGGGTGGCCAAGGTGCAAGCGCCACGCCGACGGAGACGGGACTGCGGGACGGCCCTCGCCCCGCGCACCTCCGTCTCGCACCTCCGTCTCGCACCCCCGTCTCGCACCTCCGTCTCGCACCCCCGTCTCGCACCCCGTCTCGCACCCCCGTCTCACACCTCCGTCTCGC
>DATJEU010000037.1:0-7694 GCA_035496255.1 Vicinamibacterales bacterium | reverse complement strand
GCCTGACGAAGCACCATGCCGCGGTAGACGCCGCCCTGGTCCATCAGCGCCTGGTGGGTGCCGCGTTCCACCACGCGCCCGTCCTGCATCACCAGGATCAGATCGGCGCGGCGCACGGTCGACAGCCGGTGCGCGATGATGAACGTCGTCCTCCCCGCCAGCAATTCCGTCATCGCCGCCTGAATGAGCTGCTCGCTCTCGGTGTCGAGATTCGACGTCGCCTCGTCCAGGATCAGGATCTGCGGCCGCGCCAGCAGCGCGCGCGCGATGGCGAGGCGCTGCTGCTGCCCGCCGGACAGCTTCACGCCACGCTCGCCGATCGTCGTCTCGTAGCCCTCGGGCAGCTTCTCGATGAACTCGTGCGCGTTCGCGCGGCGGGCGGCGTCCTCGATGTCCGCGTCCGTCGAGTCGATGCGCCCGTAGGCGATGTTGTCGCGCACCGAGCCGTCGAACAGGAACACCTCCTGCTGCACGATGGCGAGCAGGCCGCGATAGCTGGCCAGGCGGAAGTCGCGGATGTCGGTGCCGTTGACGAGAATCCGGCCGCTCGTCGGATCGTGAAAGCGCGCGATCAAGTCGGTAATCGTCGTCTTGCCGGCGCCGCTGCGGCCGACGAGCGCGACCACCGTCCCGCCGGCCACCTCCACGTCCACGTGCTTCACCACCGGCAGCCCCTCGCGATACTCGAACGACACATCGTCCAGCCGCACCTGCTCCACCGTGGCCGGCGCCGCAACAGCGTGTGGGCGATCGGGCTTCTCCCTGTCCATCGAGAGCACCGCGAAGACGCGCTCCATCGCCGCCAGCGAGCGCTGCAGCTCCGAAAACGAGTTGACGATGTTCCAGACCGGTCCCATCAGCAGGAACGTGTACCACTGGAACGCCATGATGTCGCCGACCGTGGCGCGCCAGCGGACATTGAGGTAGCCGCCGTACCAGACGATCACCACGTTGACGCTCGCGGTGAGCAGTCCCCACGACGTCCAGAGGAGCAGCTCGCGGCGATGCGCGAACAGCTCCTTGCGCAGGATGTCGTGGCGGCCGCGCAGGTAGTCCACCAGCTCGCGCGATTCGCGTCCGAACGCCCGGACGATGCGGATACCGGAAAACGTTTCGCCGACGCGTCCGTCGAGGATCTCGGCGTCGTGACGAATGGTGCGGTAGATCGGACGCACGCGCCGCGACGCGGTGAAGCTGATCACCATTGCCCCGGGAATGACCGCCATCGCGGTCAGCGCCAGCCGCCAGTTGATCGTCAGCAGGATGCCGACGCCGGCGATCAGCCGGACGATCGACAACGACGGCGAGATGATCGCCATCTGCATCAGGCCCGTCGTCGTATCCACGTCGCCGGTGAGGCGCGACAGGATGCCGCCGGTCTTCATCTCCCACAGTTTCGGCAGCGGCAGGTGCAGCAGCCGGTCGTACAGCGCGCGGCGCAGCGTCAGCATCACGTGCGCGTTGAGGAGCCGCTGCCGGTAGTTCTTGGTGACGTTCAGCAGCTCCTTGAACAGGACGAAGCCGAGGAACATCGCACCAATCAGGTTCAGGCGCACCAGGCGCGACGACAGATCGAGCGACTGGTTCAGCAGGATCTTGTCGACGATGTGCCGCATGAAGAGCGGCTCGATCATCTCGAGGCCCGCGGCAATCAGGGAGAAGACGCCGACGAGAATGACCGTGCGGCGATGCGGCTTCAGCCAATGGACGTAGTCGCCCAGGTGGTGTGCCGGCTCGCGGCTCTTCCACGGCCAGATCGACGCGGTGGCGGCCGCCGGCTTCGCCGCGTCAGCGGGGGCGTTCGACGCCGCCGCAAGCGCCTCGTCGAGACGCCGCGCGTTGTAGTCGTCGACGAATTTTCGGTACCGCTGCCGGGACGATGGCGGCATCGATCATCTCCGGCGACGCGGCGAAGGTCGGGGGCAGCCGGGCATGCGCGATTGTACGTGTGCCCGGTTCCCTCTTGCGGAACAACTCCTGACATCTGTACTCGAGCCGTCGGAGCGGAGCTCCCTGGAGCCCCGGTCGATCGCGGCGTGCCACTCAGTGCCCGTGTGACCGGTGGCGCGGAGCTGTATGGCACTCCGCAAGACCGGCTTTCCCCACCGCGACAGCTTCGCCGTCGACCAACGAGGCAACAAGGAACGCCCCCTACAGTTTTTGGGAGTTGACGTCGTTCGAGCAGAAAGGTGACGCGCGCAACGCGCGTGGCACAATGCCGCGGTGGACATCCGTACCGTCCGGGTCACGCGTTACGTGACACCGCTCCGCGAAGGCGGCTCTCTCCCCGCCATCGTCGAGGCCGATGACGATGGCATGTACGTGCTGAAGTTCCGGGGCGCAGGTCAGGGCGCCAAGGCGCTCATCGCGGAACTGGTGTGCGGAGAGATCGGCCGCGCGCTCGGCTTGCCGGTACCGGAGATCGTCTTCGCCGAACTGGATCCGGATCTGGCGCGCACCGAGCCGGACCACGAGATTTCGGCGCTCATCCGCGGCAGCGCCGGCCTCAACCTGGCGATCGATTACCTGCCGGGATCGGTCGCGTACGACCCGCTGGTAATGCGCCTGGACGACGACCTCATGTCGCGGATCGTCTGGTTCGACGCCTATATCAGCAACGTCGACCGGACCGCGCGCAATCCGAACATGCTGATCTGGCACCGCAAGCCGTGGCTGATCGATCACGGCGCGGCGCTGTACTTTCATCATGCCGACGGCTGGGAGGCGGACGCCGCGAAACCGCGCGACCGGTTCACGCTGATCCAGCACCATCTGCTCCTGCACAAGGTCCGGCAGTTGCGCGAGGCCGACGACACGATGGCGCGCGTGCTGACGCCCGAGACGCTGCAGCGCGTCGTGAACCTGATTCCCGACGGCTGGCTGGCCGCCGGCGACGTCCCGGAACGGGCTGCGGCGCTGCGGACCGCCTATCGTGATTACCTGACGGAGCGGCTGACGGCGCCGCGCGCATTCATCGACGAGGCCCTGTGTGTCCGCTGAATACACCTACGACTACGCCATCCTGCGCGTGATGCCGCGCGTCGATCGGGGCGAGGCCGTGAACGTCGGCGTGATCCTCTCATGCCCCGAACTGCAGTTCCTCGAGACACGGATCGCCATGGACGACGCGCGGGTGCTGACGCTCGACCCGACCGTCGATCTGGCGACGGTCAAGGAGACGCTCGCGGGCATCGTGGCCGTCTGTCGTGGCGACGCCGCGACCGGCCCGCTCGGCGAGATGCCGCAGCGGAACCGGTTCCATTTCCTGGTCAACCCGCGCAGCACGATCGTGCAGCCGTCACCGACGCACACCGGGCGAACGCACGATCCCGCCGCGACGCTCGATGCGCTCATGCTCAAGCTGGTGCGCCCGCCGCGCTGACGTGGCAATCGTGGCGGCCAACAGGGACGCCGCCGACGCATCCGCCTCCGCACCGCCACCCTCGCGGCATTGCGTCGATCGAGTGCGGGATCGCGCTTCGAATCGCGTCCTCGTGCCCGGCGGGCGATCGATCGCGTGGACCGGGCCCGGCCGAAGTCGGGTTAACACCGGATTGCCAGCGGTATCCCCTGCCAGTACGGTGAGCGCGCCCCACGTCCACCACTCGAGAGGTGCGTGTTTCGATGACGTCGTCCGGGAACACCAGTCGTCGCCGCGTCGTCGTCACGCTGACCGTCTTCGCCGTCGTGTACTGCGTGCTGCAGGTGGCGAGCTACACGCGGAAGTCGGCTACCTGGGACGAGCCAATCCACCTCGCCACCGGCTACCTGGCGGTTACCGAATCCGATTACCGGCTCGAGGCCACGCATCCGCCGCTGATGCGGATGTGGGCGGCGCTGCCGCTGCGGTTCATGCGCGGCATCCAGGTCGATACCACGCCGATCGATCGCGCGACACCGGTCGGCTGGTACTCGACGTATCCCAACGCGTTCGCGACCAGGTTCCTGTATCTCGATAACGACGCCGATCGACTGCTCAACGCCGCGCGGTTCATGGTGGTGCTGTGCGGACTGGCGCTTGGCGTGCTGGTGTTCTGCTGGGCGTACGAGTGGCTTGGTTTCACGTCGGCGGTATTCGCGCTGCTGTTCTACACCCTCTCGCCGAACCTGCTCGCCCACACGTCGCTCGTCACCACCGACGCAGGCATCACCTGCTTCATCTTCGGCGCGGTGTATTTCCTGTGGCGAAGCTCCCGCCGCTTCTCGTACGGCAACGTCGCCGGCGTCGCCCTGTGCGTGGCCGCCGCCGTGGTGACGAAGTTCTCGGGACTGATTCTCGGACCCGCCATCGTCATCCTGTTGCTGGTGGCGGTAATCGGACGGACCGCGATCACCGGCCGGCGGGCAGCGCTGATTGTCGCGGTCATCGCCATCGTCTCGTACGTCTCGGTGTGGGCGGTGTACGGATTCCGCTATGCGCCCAGCCCTTCACCCTCCTGGATCGTGCATCTCGAAGGGACGCCGTCGGCCCGGACGGTGTCGGCGCTCGCCGGCGTCACCGCGTGGATCGACGGCCACCGGCTCCTGCCCAACATGTTCACCGAAGGGTTCCTGATGTTCGCGCGGTCGATGCAGCCGCCGAACTACACGTTCCTCGCCGGCGAATACAGCACCAGCGGCTGGTGGTACTACTTTCCGATCGCGTTCCTGATCAAGACGCCGATCGCGTTTCTCGCCTTGATCGCGATCGGCCTGGTGCTCGCCACCGTACGGCGCCGCGCGCTCGGCGGCATCAACGAAGCCTTCGTCGTGATTCCGATCGCGATCTACCTGCTGCCGGCATTCTTCGTCTCGTACCAGGCCGGCCTTCGGCACATCCTGCCGCTCTACCCGTTCCTGATTTTGATCGCCGCGGTCGCCGCCACCGCGATGAGCACGCGCACCGCGGGCCGCGTGGCGCTCGCCAGCCTCGTGTGCGTCTGGGTGGTCATGTTCGCCCGGGTCTATCCACACTCGTTGACGTTCTTCAATCGATTCGTCGGTGGCCCTCGTCAGGGCCATCGCTACCTGACGGATTCGAACGTCGACTGGGGCCAGGGGTTGAAGGACCTCGAACGGTGGATGGATCGCAACGACGTCTCGACCATCGGTCTTGCGTATTACGGGTCAGCGGACCCTGCGTATTACGGCATCGACTACACGTTGCTTCCGGCCGCCAATCCCGGCTTCGTCGCCCCATGGGAGCACGGGTGGGGCCGGCCGCCGCTGCCGGGATACGTCGCCGTGAGCGCGACGGTGTTGACCGGTGTCTACCTCGAACCGAAGTGGCGGCTGTTCTACGCAGGACTGCGCCAACGCGAGCCGGCGGCGGTGATCGGCAATTCGATTTTCATCTACCGGTTGGACCAGTGGCCGGAGGCATCCGCCAGCGTCCCGGACGCTGGTGATCGCCGGGACGATCGCCTGCTCGGCGATGAACTGGCCAAGGTGCACTGGTTCGCGCATGCGGCACTGCACTACCGCCGCTACGTCGAGCAACATCCCGACGAACCGCGCGCCCTGATCACGCTGGGGACGACGCTGGTGGCGGCGGGCAAGGAGAGCGAAGCGATCCCCGTGCTCCAGCGGGCCGTCGCGCTGGCGCCGGACACGGGCGTCGCGCACTTCATGCTGGCAACCGCGCTCTTCGACACGCGCGGTGACATCGACAAAGTACTGATGCACGCCCAGCGCGCCGGGCGGCTGCTGCCAGGCGACGCCAATGTCCTCGTGCTGCTGGCACGCAGCCTGGCCGTCCACGGTGAACTCGGCAAGGCTGCCGCTGCCGTGCGCGATGCCCTGGCCATCGATCCCATCAACGAGTCCGCCCGCAGCCTGCTGCAGCGAATCACCGACGTCGCTGGGACGACACCGATCAGTTGACTGGAGCGATGTGGGATTCGTGGAGGTGTAGGGACGATTTCGTGGAGGTGTGACCTGCGGCAGTGATGCGGCTGTCAGCAGGGTGCCGCGCGACCACGCGGAGCACAGATCTGCCTCGCCCATTCGTGACCGCGTCGGTCGAGCATTCATTCCCCTCACCCCGGGCGTCGAGCGATCACATGCCGAAGTGACGCCGGATGATCGCGACGATTTCCGGCGGTGGTCGCGTGGCGTCGACGGTGAATGCCTCCTCAGGTTCTTCGAGCGTCGCCAGCTGCTGGGGAAGCAGCCGCTCATCGGCGAAGTGATCGGGCCGCGCCGCGAGGCGCGCGCGCAGCACCGACGCCGGCGTGCGAAGGTAGACGAACGTCACACCGTCCAGGCCGCCGGCGAGCGCGTCACGATGACGCCGCGCGAGCGCCGAGCAGGCGAGGACGAGATTCAGGCCGCTGCTCGCCGCGTCGGCAATGACGTCGCGCAGCGTCCGCAACCAATCGGCCCGATCGGCATCTGTCAACGGCTCGCCACGCCGCATCTTCGCGACGCTGGTTTCAGCGTGGTAGGAGTCGGCGTCAACGAACCGCCAGCCGAGATCATCTGCGAGCGCGCGACCGATCGTCGACTTCCCCGCTCCGGCCGGTCCCATCAGAACGAGGATCATCGGCGCACCAGCACACGGGTTATGGCGCCGGCTGTCGTTCCTTGCAAATCTCGACGATGCAGATGGAGTCGACGATGCGGTTGGCGGGAGGCACCGCCAGGCCCTGCGCGGTCATCAACTGTCGCAGCAAGGCCGCGGTGTCGGGATGCGTCACCGCCGATTGCACGCCGACGCGGACCAGCCCGTCGGCGTAATCGAGCGCCTCCCACGTGTGGCCGGCGATCTTGGACACGCTCGTATCCGTATCGCGGCTGCCGTGGTCGCGCGTGTCGAGCTTCGCGCCCTTGTCGACCAGCAGCTGCACCACTTCGCTGCGGCCCTTGAGCGCCGCGCCCATCAACGGCGTCCTGCCGTCGCGGTTTGCGGAGTTGACGTCGAGACCAAGGTCCAGCAGCAGCTTCACCGCTTCGGCGTTCGCCGCGCGTGAATGCTCGTAGGTCACGCCTTCCACCCAGCCGATGCCGGCGGCGACAGAGAGCGCGGTGTCACCGAAGTCGGTGGCCAGTTTCGGATCGGCGCCGTGGGCCAGCAGCAGCTTCATCAAGTCGACGTCGCCCGACTGCGCCGCGCGCACGAAGGGCGTCGCGCCGGCTTCGAAGAACCACTGCATGGTGAAGATGGTGCGAGTGAGCGTGTCGTCCTTCGCGCGCAGGTTGGGATCGGCGCCGTGATCCAGGAGGACCGTGATGAACTCGAGGTCGTTCATGTCCGGGCGCGCCACCGGGTAGTCGCCGCCTTCGATGTTGCGGTTGTCGGTCGCCAGGTAGAGCGGCGTCCAGCCGCCCTTGTTCTGAAGATTGACGTCAGCGCCGTGCTCGACCAGCCACGTCGCCAGCTGGTAATGCCGGTTGTTCGTGGCCGTCAGCAGCGGCGTCCATCCGTATTCCGTGGTCTCGTTGATGTCGGCGCCAGCGGCCACGAGAATTTTCGTGGACTCGAGATCACCTTCGCGCGCGGCGAACGTCATCGCCGTCAGACCGCCACCGCCGCGCCCGACCAGTCCCGCGACGATGACGTCGCTGTCGTTGGCGGCGGCCTGCGCTTCGGCCTGCTGCTCGCGAAACAGCTTGTTGAATTCCTCGACGTCGCGTCCGTTGCTTTCGAGCTGCGGGACGATGAACTCCAGGATTTGATCGACCCCGGCGCCGAACTGCACCGCCGCCTGCCCGGC
>DATJEU010000036.1:0-2001 GCA_035496255.1 Vicinamibacterales bacterium | reverse complement strand
ACAGGCCACCATCAGATATCGCCGCATGATCATCTCCTCAGTCAGATTCTTCCGAAGCGCTCGCCTCGGCGCCGCTTAGGGTAGCGCGAACGCAACCAACGAGTCAGTAGCGACAGCAGCGACGAACTGACGGCCGCTCTTCCCGCGGTAGACCATCGGATTCGCGTTGACCTGCCCCTGCAGCTGCGTGGACCACAGCTCTTTCCCGGTCTTCATGTCGAATGCACGCAGCCGCCTGTCGGTGGTCGCCCCCACGAACACGAGCCCGCCGGCAGTCACGCTCGGGCCGGCGCTTCCGCTGTTACCGGTCAGGCGCTTTCCTTCGGGCAGCGCGTCGGTCAGCCCGAGCGGAACCTCCCAGGCGACCTCACCGGTGTTGGCGTCTACGGCGACGAGCTTCGCCCACGGCGGACGCCAGCACGGCAGGTTGGCCAACGTGCGCCCAGTGTCGTCCTTGAGCGGCGCCTGGAAATTGAAATACGGTCCAGGGCCGTTCACCGACGCGCGATCGTAGGGCTGCGTCGATCCCTCGGTGTTGCGCCCGTAATTCAACCCGGGCTTCTTGCGTTCCATCCAGCCGACGAGCGAGCTGTCATGCGCGTTGATGAAGACCATGCCCGATCGAGGGTCCGCTGCGGGACCACCCCAGTTGACCCCGCCACCCGCGCCCGGGAACTGCACCGAGCTGCGCGGCGGAGCCCCATCGTCGTGGAAGACCCAGGGCGTGAACGGACCCTTGTTCTCGAATCCGCCGCTCTTGTCCCACAGCGCCTGACACTCGGCGACGTGCTGCGCCGTCGTGTCCTCAGGGCGCACCATGTCCATCGCCTTGTCGAACTCGACGCGGCCGAACGGGCGCGACGGCTTCACGGGGAACGGCTGCGTCGGTGAATACCATTCGTCCGGCACCTCACCCTTGGGCACGGGACGCTCCTCCACGCCGAAGATCGGCTTCCCGGTGACGCGATTGAGGATGAACATGTAGCCGGTCTTGCCGATCGAAGCGAGCGCCGGCACGCGCCGGCCATTCTGGTTGATGTCGATGAGCACCGGCGGCGACGGCATGTCGAAGTCCCACACGTCGTGGTGCACGGTCTGGAAGTGCCAAAGGTATTTTCCGGTCTCGGCGTTGACTGCAACGATCGAGTTGCCGAACAGATTGTTGCCAGGACGATCGCCGCCCCAATAGTTCGCCGCCGGCGACGACACAGGCATGTAGAGAATGCCGCGCTCGGCGTCGATGGTCATATAGAACGCCCAGACGTTGGTGCCCGAGCGGCCGCGCCAGCCGTAGTCCAGCCACGTCTCGTGCCCTGGCTGCCCGGGCAGCGGCACATTCTGAAACTGCCAGAGCTTCTTGCCGGTCCGCACGTCGAACGCGCGCGTGTCGCCCGGCGCGCCGAGCGGCACTTCGCCAGGATAGGTGCCGAGAATGGCGACGTGCTTGTACATCGCCGGGACGCCGTTCCACGGCACCGCGATCTCGACGAATCCGTCGCGCCCGAATCCTTGCGCGGGACGTCCGGTCTGCGCGTCGAGCGCCAGCAGACGCGGTCCCGCCGTGAGCAGGATGCGGGCGCCCATGCTCCCCTCACCCGGCCAGTACGCCACGCCGCGCGCCGTGGTCGTGACGGTCGGCGGCATCTGGTACCGCCAGATCTCTCTTCCGGTGTCGGCGTCGAGCGCGAGCACCTGGTTGCCGCGCGCCGGCAGATACATCACTCCGTTGACGACGATCGGCGTCACCTGCGGATTGCTGCCCGCACCATCACCTTCGCCGTCGGCAGCCGCCGCGCCCCGTCCCGCTCCAGCGCCTCGCCCGGCAGCACCCGCTGCGGGGGCCGCGCCGCCCCCTCGCCTTCCGGCCGGCGTGGTCAACTGCACTGACCAGGCCTGCGTGATCTGCGACACGTTGCCGGTGTTGATATCAGCAAGCGGAGAGAACCGGCTGCCGCTCGCGTCGCGGCTGTACATCTGCCAATCGCCGTCGCCCGGCGCCGA
>DATJEU010000035.1:0-11571 GCA_035496255.1 Vicinamibacterales bacterium | reverse complement strand
CCGAAGGACGGCCCATCGGCCGGCATCACGATGGCGACGGCGCTCGCCTCGGCGCTCACGAGGATTCCGACGCGCCGCGACGTGGCGATGACGGGTGAGATCACGCTGCGCGGCAAGGTGCTGCCGATTGGCGGCGTGAAGGAAAAGGTCCTGGCCGCGCACCGCGCCGGAGTGACGAACATCGTGCTGCCGCGCGACAACGAAAAGGACCTGGCGGACATCCCGAAGAACGTGCTGGACACGCTGGACATCCACATGGTTTCGACGATGGACGAGGTGTTGAAGATTGCGCTCGCCGAGCCGCTGCCCGCCCGCTTGCCGGCAGCGCCCGTGGTGACGGAAGTCACGGAAGAGGGTCGCACGCACTGAAGACATTGACGATTGACGATCCACGGATTGACGAATTGTCATTGCGGAAATTCGAATCCCTCAATTCGTCAATCGTCGATCGTCAATGCATGTAGAGGCGACCTTCGTCACCAGCGCCGCCGGCGCTGGTGACTTTCCCCGAGACAGATTGCCGGAGCTGGCGATCGTTGGCCGCTCCAATGTTGGGAAGTCGAGTCTGATCAATGCGCTGGTCCGGCAGCCACTTGCCCGCACCAGCGCTACCCCCGGCAAAACGCGGCTCGCGAACTTCTATCGCGTGCAGCGCGGAACCGCGGCGGCGTTTCACCTCGTCGATCTGCCCGGCTACGGGTATGCGCGAGGCGGCGACGCATCGGCGCGTGAGTTCCAGAAGCTGGCGGAGGCGTATTTCGCGCGGGGGACCGGCTCCCGGCTCCCGGCTCCCGGTACGGAGGCTGCGGCGCGACCGGCAGCCGGCAGGCGGGAGCCGGAAGCCGTCAATATCGGAGTCTTGCTGCTTGTCGACTCGAGACATCCGGGGCTCGAGTCGGATCTGGAGGCGTGGACCTGGCTGCAGTCGCAGCCGGTGGCCCGTTCCATCGTAGGGACCAAGGTTGACAAACTGTCGCGGGCGGAACGGACCCGGAACGCCCGTGAATTCGAATCGTTGTTTCAGACGCCCGTGCTGCTCGTGAGCGTGCAGACCGGTGAAGGATTGGATGAACTGTGGAAGATGATCGCAAGGCTGCCAAGCCAAACGGTGGCGTAGCCACCGCCACCTCGCCCGAGAACGGCGAGAAGGCCCAGGGAGAAGGCAACCCCAAACCCCAGGGCGAACGTCAAACCGCCTCCGCTGAGAGTTCTGCTGCCGCACGTACTGCGACCGCGGAAGGGTCAGGGGGCAGGCCGGACCGCGGCAATCGTGGCGAGCGGCCGGAACGCGGCGGAGACCGGCCGCAGCAGGGCGACCGCCAGCCACCCACCGCCGCTGAAGCGACGGCGGGCAGGCAGGGCGGAGCGCCTGCCGAAGGGGCGCCGACCCGGCAGCAGCCGCAGGGCGACAAGGCGCCGGCCCAGACGATCTCGCTGTCGGCGATGAAGGAGATGAGCATCTCCGCGCTGACCAAGATCGCCAAGGACCTGGAGATCGCCGGCGCCACCGGCATGCGCAAGCAGGAACTGATCTTCGAGATCCTCCGCGTGCGTGCCGAGAAAAGCGGCAACATCTTCTCCGAGGGCGTGCTCGAGACGTTGCCGGACGGCTTCGGCTTCCTGCGCGCGCCCGACTACAACTACCTGCCGGGTCCCGACGACATCTACGTCTCCCCTTCCCAGATCCGCAAGTTCGATCTGCACACCGGCGACACGGTGTCGGGCGTCATCCGTCCGCCGAAAGACGGCGAACGCTACTTCGCGCTGATCAAGGTCGAGGCGATCAACTTCGAGCCGCCCGAGAAGACGAAAGAGAAGATCTTCTTCGAGAACCTGACGCCGCTCTATCCGCAGCAGCAAATCAAGCTGGAAACGGACATGGAGAACCTCTCGGGGCGCGTCATGGATTTGCTTTGCCCGCTCGGCAAGGGGCAGCGCGGCCTCATCGTTGCGCCGCCGCGCACCGGCAAGACGATGCTGCTGCAGTCGATCGCGAACAGCATCACCAAGAACCACCCCGAGGTCTACCTCATCGTCCTGCTGATCGACGAGCGCCCGGAAGAGGTCACCGACATGCAGCGGTCGGTCCGCGGCGAGGTGATCTCGTCGACCTTCGACGAACCGGCGCAACGTCACGTGCAGGTGGCCGAGATGGTCATCGAGAAGGCGAAGCGGCTGGTCGAGCACAAGAAGGACGTCGTCATCCTGCTCGACTCGATCACGCGTCTCGCCCGCGCCTACAACACCATCGTGCCGGCGTCCGGCAAGGTGCTGTCGGGCGGCGTGGACAGCAACGCGCTGCAGCGGCCGAAGCGCTTCTTCGGCGCCGCGCGCAACATCGAGGAAGGCGGCTCGCTGACGATCGTCGCCACGGCGCTGGTCGATACCGGTTCGCGCATGGACGAAGTGATCTTCGAAGAGTTCAAGGGCACCGGTAACTCGGAAATCCACCTCGATCGCAAGCTGTCCGACCGCCGCGTGTTCCCGTCGATCGACATCAGCAAGAGCGGCACGCGCAAGGAAGAACTGCTGCTGGCGAAGGACGACCTCAATCGCGTGTGGGTGCTGCGCAAGGTCCTCACGCCGCTGTCGCCGACGGAAGCGATGGAACTGCTGCTGTCGAAGATGGGCAAGACCAAGGCGAACTCCGAATTCCTGGCCGCGATGGCCAGCGGCAAGTCCTAGCGGGGAATCGATCGTGAGGGCGGCCCTGAGGGGCCGCCCTTTTTTATGTACCGGCCTCTTTCCTCCCCCAGCCGGCGCAGCACGCTCAACAGGAAGGGCGGCGTGACACCGTGGACGAACCAGCGCCAGTCGCGGTGAGGCGCGTGCGGCTGCTGCATCGCGTCACCGCGCGATATGGCGTCGCTGTCGGCGCCGAGCGCTTTCCCGAGCGACGCGGGCACCGCGAGACTCTCGTGGATGAAAAGAAAGCGGCCGCGGGCATCCAGCGCCTGGACGAGCGCCGCCGGGAGTTCGTAGGCACGGTAACCGTGAAACCGGAACAGGTTGATCCAGAATTTCGGCGGCTGTTCGTTCGAGTGGTGATAGTGGGCCTCATTCGTTCCCGGGGACTCGAACGAGAACCAGACGATGCGTGAGTGGTCGACCAGCGTTTGCACCAACTCGCCTGAGAACGGACACTCGATGTGCTCGGCAACTTCGGTGCACATCGCGATGTCGAACTGCCGCGTCAGCGACAACGGCCGACGCAGATCGTGTCGCAGCACTCGACCGACCGGTACGCCGCGGCTGAGTGTGCGCGCCACGCCGGCATGGCTGCCCTCGATGGCCTGGACATCGATACCGCGGCCGAATAGCTCCTCGGTGAACCAACCGCCGCCGCACCCTGCTTCGAGCACCGAGCCGAGCGGGCGGCCGAGGATCGCGGACGCGGTCTGCTGCAAGCGATCAACGACGCCGATGACGACCTGTCGCGCGACGTGATCGGCTGCGAAGTAGCGGTCTTCATAGAAACCGTCCAGGTCGAACAACTCAAAGGCGTGCGGAAAGGCCGGATCGAACCACCAGTTCTGCTGATCCTTCAGGTAGCCGATGTCCTCGCCTGCTACCCCGCGGACCTGGATGCGCCTCGTGCTGCCACTCTCCATCGTCGCGCCTGATCATAGCGACGACCGTCGCCCTTTGCCTCCTCCGGTTCCGACGTACATGCCGATCGCTTGCCCGCCATAAAATACGCGCCGATGACTCTCCTGGGGCGCGCCTCGATCGCGTTGGCGCTCGCCACCTTTGCCGCCACCGCCTGCACCCCGAGACTTCACCTCTCGATCCTGATCCGCGGCGGTACCGTCATCACCGGCGACGGCACTGACGGCCGCCAGGCTGACATCGGCATCGACGGCGATCGCATCGTCGCGATCGGCAATCTTGCCGAAGAGACCGCGGCCACGGTCATCGACGCCTCCGGCAAAGTGGTAACGCCCGGCATCATCGAACTCGAGGGGCAGTCTGGACTATCCGCCCTGGTCGATCCGAATGCCGAGAGCTATCTGCGGCAGGGCATCACGACGCAGGTCATCGGTGCCGACAATCCGGCGTACTGGACCGCGGGAACGGCCGACGCCGGCGCGTTGCGCTGCCTCGGACTCACGCTCGATTGGCAGGGATTCGACGCGTACGCAACGCGACTGGAGGCGCGGGGGCCGGCCTTCAACATCGCGATGTTGACGCCGATGAGCGCGGCCCCGGCAAACGCCAGCGCACGGTCGTTCATCGAAGGGGAGCTGCGAAAGGGGTCATTTGGCGCCGTCGCCGATGCACATGTAGACCCGAACGTCGCGCTCGACGTCGCGGCGAGCATGCGGGGTGCGGGAACCGTGCTGGATCTTCCATGGGATCTGGTCGCCGAAGGCGCGCAGCCATGGATGCCGGCGATTGCGGGCGTCGGACGCGTCATCCTCAGCCGGGCCTGGGCCTTTCCTCAGACGGCTCCCGCGACCATTCTCCGGCGCGTCCGCGACATTGCCGGCCGATCGAGCGCCTACGGGGTGGTATCACCCTGGATCGACGATGACGTGACGCTTCGCGAAGCGGTGCAGGTCATCAACGGGTTCGTCTTCACCAGCGCGACGCCGGCGGGGCCCTGCCGGTCGCCGCTGCCGCCGCCTGCCTACGGCGCGTTCGCCAGGCTCTTCGGCCATGTCGTCCGCGACCGGAAGATCGTGACGCTGCCCGAAGCGGTCGCCCACGCGACCGCGGTGCCGGCGCGATTGATGGATCTGTACCGCCGGGGCACGCTGCAGAAGGACTACTTCGCCGACGTCCTGATCGTCGACCCGAAGACGATTGCCGAAACGGAGCACTTCCCCCGCGGCCTCGACTACGTCATCGTCAACGGCGTCATCACCGTCCGACCCGATGGACTGACCGGCGCCCGCGCCGGCGCCGTACTCCGGCACGTACCCGGGCGCTCGTGACAGTCAATTGGGATTTGGATTTGGGGTTTTGCGATTTGAAATTTGAACTCAGTCCATAATTAGCGCCGGCTTGTTCACGCTCGATCGCCTTTCCAAAGCAGCCGTCGCGATCTCGATTGTCGTGATCATCGGCGTGCAGTTGGCGCTGCATCCCGATATGACGTGGCTGCTGCGCGCCCTCACGTCGTTCGCGCTGATCTTGGGCTGGCTGTCTGGCCGGATGGCCGGGCAGCGCAGCCACACGATGTGGCTGATTGTCGCGCCGCTCACCCCGGCAGTGCTGCTGGCGTTCGCGCACCGCGAGGGCCCGGTGGTGGAACTCGTCTGGATGGCGGGCCTGACGGGCGCGTTGCTGCGCACGCTGCCGTGGGCGCGGTGGCAGATTCCCGACGGCTGGAAGCCGCTGGCGGGCGGCTGGGCCCTCACCGTCTGCCTGATCTGGCCGGTGCTCATCGCGCGCGAAGCCGGCTTCTCTCTCGACGGACTGTACGACGACGGGAAGCTCGTCTCGTACTTCGGGCAGGTGACGGCGCCGCAGGCGATCGGGTGGACACTGCACGTCGCGCTGACGCAACTGCTCGGACTGCTCTGGCTGGATCAATTGTGCGGGCTGTTCGCCCGCGAACCGGAGCGCACGCCGCAGGTCATTCATGGCCTCTGGATCGGCACCACGATCGCGAGCGTGGTGGCGGTGTATCAAGGATCGGTCGATCTCACGTTCCTGAACACGCCGTTCTGGGTCTCGCAGCATCGCGTCGCCGGGACCGTGCTCGACGCCAACGCGTACGGTATGTGTGCAGCGCTGGCCGGGCCGATCGCGTTCATCGCGCTGCGCAGCACCCGGTGGAAGCAGGCGACGACGCTGGCGACGCTGATCCTCATCGTCAACGTGATCGGGATGTGGATGTCGGGATCGCGGACGGCGCTGCTGGCCGCAATCGTGGGGATGGCCGGAGTCGCGCTTGCCACCTGGTCGACGTCACGGCGATTCATGCGCCGCATCCTGCCGCTCACTGCCGCGACGGTCGCCGTCCTTGCCGCTGTTGTGCTCTTCGCAGGCCGGGCGATCGGACCGCTCGCCCGTCTGTTCGAGGGACCACAGGGCCACCAGTTCGCGCTGATGGAGCTGTGGACGCGCGGCGGCTACGGCACCGCCGCGCTCGACATGATCAGACGGTTCCCCTTGACCGGCGTTGGCCTCGGAAGCTTCCACTATCTCGTCCCCGACTACCGAGCGCTGCTCAACGTCACGCTCCCATTCGACAACGCACAGAACTGGTGGCGTCACGAGTTCGCAGAGATGGGCGTGATGGGGGGGCTGATGCTGTTCGCCTGGTCGGCGGTGCTCATCTGGAAGGTGTTCACCGGCAAGGCGGCGCCGCGGCAGCAGTTCACGGCAACGGCGGTGCGCGGGCTGTTGATCGGCGTCGGGCTGTGCTCGCTGCTGGGAATGCCGACGCAGAGTCCGCTGGTCATGCTCTGGTTCATGCTGCTGGTCGCATGGTTGACGGTGGCAATCACGAACGCGGACGTGCCGCGCGTCCGCGCGCACGGCCTGGCCATCTGCATCGCCGCTGTCGTGTTGTCGGTGAGCTATGCCGTCGCGCACGTGATGCTCGGTCGCGGGGAACTGTCGGTACGCGCCCGGGCGATCTGGGCGCATCGACCGCTCGTCACCGGCACCTATCCGCCCGAGTCGCTTCCCGGCGATGGCGAGTTCAGGTGGACTCGCAGGGAGGCGCACTACTACTGGCCGGTCACCGACCGTTACGTCTGGCTCACGCTCGGCGTCGAACATCCGGACGCGGCGCAGCAGCCGGTGCAACTGACGGTCTCCACGCCTTGCGCCACGCTCCTGAACATGCCGCTCACCTCCGCCGCGCCGGTGACGCTGGCCGTGGCAATGCCACCCGGCCAGTCCATGTTCGAGGCCATCATCACGGTGTCGAGGACCTGGCAGCCGTCGGCCTTCGGGGCGCCGGACCAGCGGCACCTGGGTGCGAGAGTCACGCTGGAATCAACCGGCAGCGGCGACCGGTTCCGGGAGGCCCAGCACCAGGTGATGCCTTCGCGCTGTCTGCTATAATTTCCTTTTCCCCGGGCCCCGAGGGGGCCGACTGAAGGAAGTGACGCCGTGAAGGAAGCGATTCACCCGAATTACCAGGAGGTCGAGGCGCGTTGCGCGTGTGGCAACACGTTCAAGACCCGGTCGACCAAGCCTGAGCTGCACCTCGAAATCTGCGCGGCCTGCCACCCCTTCTTCACGGGCCGGCAGAAGCTGATCGACACCGAGGGGCGCGTGGACCGGTTCACCAAGAAGTACGGCGCGCAGACGTCGGAGCAGCGGAAGACCGCGGCCAAGGCCGCCAAGGCCGCGAAAGCACCGGCCGCGAAGAAGAAGACCGCCGTTACCGCGTAGCGCGCGTACCGTTCCCGCCCGCCAGTGTTCTGAACGTCATCGAGTACCGCGTCCCGCCTGCGGGCGGGATGCCGTGCTCGAACGCCTTCCCCGAATTCCCGTTTATCAGGTCAACCGACCGCGGCGGCCAGTGGCCTCCTTACCATGGCCGATCTGCGCTCGCGGGCTCTCCGAACAACGGCCGCAGCCTGCGGTCGCCGATCTTCCGTTCCAGGCGCGCCAGGCGATGTTGCAGCGCGTCACGCCGGGCCGGCGTGCCGGGCATGCGCAGAGAATCGAGCGCGAACGATCGCGCCGCCTGCAGGTCGCGCGACCGATGCTCGTGGTGCACGGCCAGCGCCTCGCTGGCTTCGCGGGCGATGGCCGGCGGACAGCCGCCCAGGCCGACCACGCGCCGCCAGGCGGCCGCCGCATCCTCATAGCGTCGCTGGCGACGACAGACCACGGCGAGGGCGCGGAGTGCCTCCGCCCGCGTCACGATGTCCGAGTGCGCACAGCTCGCGGCATGCCCGAATGCCGCACACGCTTCCGTGAGCAGGCCGCCGCGTTCGTAGATCTGTCCGAGCCCCAGCGCTTCGCGCGCTATCCGCGTTGACGCGGGACCATCCTCGAGGAGGTCGGCCGCTCGCGCCGTCAACAGGGCCAGCGACAGCAGGTCGAGACGATTGTGCTCGAGCACCGCCTCGAGCTGGCGCGCGTCGCCGCTGCGCACGTAGTGGAAATAGCGCGCCGGGATCTCGAAGCCGGGCACGTCGCCCTCGCGCGCGTGCCCGCAGAGCGCCTCTTCCAGGGCGATGAGGCGACATCCGCCTTCGCCCTGCGGGCTCCGGCCGACACGTCCATGATCGACCTGCGGACTATGACGGCCAGGTTCGTCATCACGTTCGGAGCTCGCGTCGGCCACGCTCGGCCGCCACAGGCGCCTCGCCGTATGGAGCATGTCGACATGCGGCATTCCGGCGAACGGCGTCTCGCCGCGATGGAGCACGAAGCGCGTTTCGAGCACCGGCAGGTCGAACGACTTGCCGTTGTAGGTGACGACGGTTTCGCGATCATGCGCGATCGAACGCACGGCTTCGAGCAGCATGCGCTCGGCGGCGTAGCTGGCGAGGAAGAATTGCCGGATGCGGAACCCGCCGGACTCGAACCAGCCGAGGCCGACCAGAAACGCATACGTCCCGGCGCCACCGGCAAGACCCGTGGTTTCGAGGTCGAGAAAAAGACAGCGCGAGTCGCCGCCGCCGAGCAGCCCGAGGCGTGACCATCCTTCGACGGGAGGAGCCGCGTCGGCAATCGCGATGCGGCCATGACGATGTCCGGGCGAATACTTCCGCTCGACGACGAGATAGTCGTCGCGCCATTCGCCGCCGAGAACGTCGGCGGCATTCGAGGTGGCGGACCTGGCAAGGTCCGCGCCCCTCGCTCTTCGGTGCGGGGAACTGACAAGGTCCGCGCCACTTGAGTCATTGGCACCGGAGCCGATAAGGTCCACTTCACCCGTCTGTCCAGACGAATCGACAGAGTCCGCGCTGCGGGCCGATGAGGGCGCAACGATGCTCCGCAGGCGATCGGCCAGCGTCGCCATCAGAACGGCACCTCGTCGGCGATCTGCTGCTGTCCGGCGACGCGATCCAGGATACGCAGCGCCACCGCCTTGGCCATCGGCCCGGTGTTGCCCACTGGCCCGACGCACGTGGGACACCCGTGTTCGCACTCGCAGGCGGCGATCAGCTCGCGCGTCCGCGCCAGCAGGTCGCCGTGCATGTTGAACAGCGGTTCGCTGAAGCCGATGCCGCCGGGATAGTTGTCGTAGATGAAGATGCGCGGCTCGTCGGCCAGTGTCGCGGGCGCGCCGTAGCTCGAGTCGAAACGCGCACCGGCGCGCGTGAGATCCGGATCCTCTCCCTGCTCGCCGGTGCCGATCGAGATGCCGACGTCCTGGCGGTCGCACATCAGCAGCAACTGGGCCACCTGACGCATCGCGAACGAGAGTCCGACCACGCCGTCACGGCGATCATCTGAGGCGAACGGCAACGCCTCCATCACCGTTTTCGGCAGCGTCAACCAGTACGCCGTCGTGTGCATCTCCTGCTCGGGCAGGTCGAGCTCGCCGGAGCCGACGTTTTCATTCGTGTAGAACTTGATCTTCTTGAAGCCGACCACCCGCGAGGCGACGTGCACTTCGCCGTGGGCCTTCAGGCCGACCTGAAGGTCCGCCTGTCCGGCCTTCTCCGGCGCGTCGTTCGCAGCGAACGTGTCGAGAACGGTGACCTTCGTATAGGTGATCGCGTCGGTGTAATAGTCGCAGTCGATCTGGCGCACGTAGGCTTTGCGTCCGACGATATCGAGCTTCTCGACCTGATACAGCCCGCCTTCGAGCAGATAGATCGCCTTCTCGTGCAGCGTCGCCGGGCCGCTCGTGAAGCTGGTCTCGCCGATCACGTCCGCGCCGCGCGTGGTGTCGATCACGACGAAGTTGTCGGACGAAATCGATCGCAGGCTCACCGCGTCGGCCGGATACGACTCGCTCGTCCACTGCCAGGTCGCGTCGCCGCTCGCGCCGTCGACGCGGTGCACGAGCCCGCCTTCGGCGAGTACGCCGAGCACTTCCTGCACGTCGTGGCGGCCGTACTCCTCGGCTGCGGTGAAGGGCAGCTCGAACGCCGCGCACTTCACGTGGTCCACCAGAATGTGCAGGTTGTCGGGATTGATCAGCGCATGTTCGGGCGCCGCATCGAAGAAATACGACGGGTGCCGCACGACGAACTGGTCGAGCGGCGCGCTGCTGGCGACGAGCACCGCGGCCGATCGGGTACTGCGGCGGCCGGCTCGCCCGGCGCGCTGCCAGGTTGCCGCGATCGTGCCCGGGTAGCCCGCCATCACGCAGACGTCGAGCGCACCGATGTCGATGCCCAGTTCCAGCGCGTTGGTGGACACGACGGCGCGGACGCTGCCCTCGCGCAGCCCTTTCTCGATCTCGCGCCGGCGCTGCGGCAGGTAGCCGCCGCGATACCCGCGGATCTGCTCATGCGATCCCGGCGAGCTCTCAGCCCTGGGCCCGCCACGCCACGATCCGGATCGACCCGACGGCTCGAAGTCGTCCTTCAAGTACGTCGTCAAAATTTCCGTCGTGAGCCGGCTCTGGGCAAACACGATCAACTGCAGCTTGCGCTTCAGGAACTCCGAGGCGATGCGGCGAGTTTCGGCGAGATACGACCGGCGGATCCCGAGCTGCCGGTTGACGACCGGCGGATTGACGAACAGGAAGAATTTCTCTCCGTGCGGCGCGCCGCTTTCCGATACGAGTTCGAACGGCCGCTCCACCAGCGCTTCCGCGAGCTCGCGCGGATTCGCAATCGTCGCCGACGAGCAGATGAACGTCGGATCCGATCCATAGTGCCGGCAGATGCGCCGCAGCCGTCGCAGCACGTTGGCGAGATGGCTGCCGAAGACGCCGCGATACGCGTGGAGCTCGTCGATGACGACGAAGCGCAGGTTCTCGAACAGCTTCGCCCAGCGCGGGTGATGCGGCAGGATGCCGGAGTGCACCATGTCCGGGTTGCTGAGGACGACGTGGGCACGGCCGCGAATGGCGCGCCGCGCGTCCTGCGGCGTGTCACCGTCGTAGGTGAAGACGCCGATCTGCGGCGAGGCACTGGAGTGCCCCGCTTCAGCCTCGCCTGACACGGCGTCGTGCCCGGCTTCAGCCGGGCCCCCTTGTCCATCGGGACCCGCCGGGCGTGACAGCGCATCAGCGAGGTCGTGCAGTTCCGCGAGCTGATCCTGCGCGAGTGCCTTGGTGGGAAACAGATACAGCGCCCGCGTCGACGGATCGCGCAGCACCGCGTTGAGCACCGGCACGTTGTAGCAGAGCGTCTTGCCCGACGCCGTCGGCGTGGTGATCACGACGTGACGACCATTGAGCGCGTGCTCAATCGCCAGCGCCTGGTGGGTGTACGGCTGCGCGATGCCGCGGTCGCGGTACACCTGCCGGAGCCGCTCGTCGACGTCGTCGGGAAACGGCGCGCAGGCCGCTGGTCGTGCGGGAAGCCGCCGAACCGCCGTGACCCAGGCGTCCGGGGTGTCGGGCCGGTCGGGAACGCCGCCGGTCAGCCGGTCGAGCGCGGACTGCAGCGCGACGTCGAGGGCAGGATCCGTCCGCCGGGCCGGGAGCATGACGGACGATTCTAGGCGGAAGAAAGGCGAAAATCCACT
>DATJEU010000034.1:0-24844 GCA_035496255.1 Vicinamibacterales bacterium | reverse complement strand
CGTTCACGCTGCAGCGCAGCGCCGGCCAATCAGCAGCGCTGGCCTTGGCGTCGTGGCGTGGGATCTCCGGTTTGGCGTTTTAGCGCTTTGGCGTGAAATCCTGGCGTGAGCTATCCGATGCGCGTGTTGCCCGTCAACCGGCGCGTGGCAGCAGCTTGAGAATCAACGCGACGAGCGCATACCGCTTCGTGATGTAGGCGTGCTTCTTCTGGCGCTGAACGGCACGAAGAATCTGCGTGGCCGCTCTTGCAGGCGACGCGACGAACAATCGTCGCGCGAGTGCGGACAACGGGCGATCCGGCTGCAACATGGCCGGTCGACACCACCCGGCTGCACTTCCGTGACGACGATGGGATGTCCGCTCTTGCGCGCCAGCTCCCGAAGGCCATCGAGGTAGACCGACTGGAACGCCTTCGACGCAGCGTACGCGGCGGCCGCGGCATTGCCGCGTAGCGCCGCAACCGAGGAAATCCCGACGAGATGCCCGTGTCCCTGCGCGAGGAAATGGCGCAGCGCGACCTGCGCCATCGTCATGAAGCCAAGCACGTTGACCGTCACCGTCTCGGCGTCCAGGTCCCGTCGCAGGCCCTGATTGTTGTGCCCGGTGCCCGCGCTGATGATGACGAGGTCCACGTCGCCGAGATCGTTCAGTACCTGCTGAAGGATCGTGGCCGCCGCGTCTTGCGTGACATCGAGATGCCGCACGAGCGTTCCAGGTGCGAGCGACTGGCGCAGCGCCTCGAGCCGATCGAGCCGGCGTGCCAGGAGGCCCAATCGCCAGCCGCCTCTGTTCAATTCGCGGGTGAGCGCTTCACCGATACCCGATGACGCACCGATGATGACGGCCGTGCGGCCGAAAGCCTGGTTCATATGACGTGCAGCCAACCGCCTACCGCCAGCCGCCGGCCATGTGTAATATCACGGCGCGAGAGGTACCGTTCTTGCCCTCGGGCCGCATATGACGATGACAACTGTTCGCGACTGGGGACACTATTCTGATTCGCGTAGCGATCTACGGCGCGCCTCGTCGAAGGTTCTGGCGAAGGCGGGCATCGCTGCGATGACACTCCTGATGATCGGCGGCACCGCGGCGCCGGCGCTGGCGCAGCGCGGCCGCGACAACGACGACCGCGTGTGCTTCTACAAGGACGCACAGTATCAGGGCCAGTCCCGCTACTATCGGCCGGGAGACGAACTGCCCGACCTGCGCGATCAGCGCAACGAGATTTCCTCGATTCGCGTCTTCGGCCGGGCCCGCGTCGTCGTCTACGACGAACGCGAGTTCGCCGGTACGTCCGACGAATTCGACATGGACGTGCCCGATCTGTCGCTCCGGAACATGGAAGGACGACGGTCGTGGAACGACCGCATCGAGTCGTTCACGGTTGTCGACGATCGCGGCCGCGGCAGGGGACGCGGACGTGGGCGCGAGGAGGACAACCGCACGGCCGCGAGGGATCGGATCTGCGTGTTCGAGGACACCAACTTCCGCGGTCGATCGCAGTGCTGGGATGCGGGAGAAGAGGAGGCCAACCTCAATCGCACGAACGGCTGGAACGACCAGATCTCGTCGATCCGCGTGTTCGGTCGTGCGGCCGTGGAGGTCTATCGTGAGGCGAATTTCCGCGGCGCCGCGCTGCGCGTCAATCGCGACATCGCCGATCTGGGTTCAGCGAACTTCAGCGATCAGATCTCGTCGTTCCGCGTCCGGTGACGCGTGGGCGATCTCTGAGGGGCGGGTCTGAAGACCCGCCCCTACGTTCTGCGGCCGGCCGCCTACCGGCGACCGACTACCAACTACCACCTAGAAGTTCAGCGTCAGGTTGAATCTCGCCAGCCGCGGCGCGGCGATTCCCGTGGGGTTCAGCCACGTCTGGCCGTTGTCCCTGTACTGGTACGTCTGCTGATACGCCGTGGTCACGTTCGAGTTGAACAGGTTGTAGAGATCGATGCCGATGTCGACCCGGCGCGACGCGAAGCGGAGGATCTTCGCAAACCGCATGTCCACGAGATTGACCCGCTCCAGCGCATACAGTTGGCCAGGCAACAGCAGGTTGACCGTCGTCGTGCCGGTCGCGAGGGCGTTGGCCGGAAGGCGTCCGAGTGCGCTCACGATCACCGAGTTCGGCACCAGGTAGTTGGCCGCGAGAGAGGCGCCGTTGGTGGCGACGCCAGCGCCCGGCGTGGTCTCGATCGAGCGCATGCTGGCGGAGACCAGCACGTCGATCTTCGGCACGGTGTACGAGGCGAGGCCGCGGAACGAGGTGGTCCAGGCTTCGGCCACGTGGCATGAGTCCACGCGATTCGACCCGAGCAGTTCCGGCAGCGCCTCGGTGATCGCGCAGTTATCGCGGACGGCGCGGCCGCTACTCGTGCCGCCCTGGATGTTGAGTCCGGCGATCAGGCGCGCCGTTGCCGTGAAGTCCACGCCGTGCCAGTACGACGTGCGTGCAGGTCCGTAGTCCGTTTCCTTCGTCATCAGGTTCTGCGCGCCGCGGGCGCTGGCCGCCGGCGTGATCGCCACGAAGGTGGCGGGAGTCCCTCCGCCCGGCAGGTTGTCGTGCTCGGGAATGGTGAGGCTGTACTGCTCGTAGTCTGCCGCGGTCGTGAGCACGTTGTCGGTGACGAAGAAGTTGCCCCACCACCGGCGGTTGTAGCCGAGCTCCACCGAGAGTCGTGGCAGCAACTGGTGCTGCACCGACGTACCGAACTGCCAGTCGTAGGGACGCACGCCCCAGCCGCCAAGAATGCTCGGATCGATGGTCGTGGTGTTCGGGTTGGCAACGCCGAAGTTCCGGCTCGCGCCACCGACCGAGGCGCAGACGTCGCCGCCGGTGGCGGTGTTGTCCTGGGCGCTGAGGTTCAGCAGGTCGCAATCGACGACGAAGTCGCGATTCGAGTCGGTCCAGCCCCGCGAGGAGAGCGATGTCACGATACGCGCGGCCGGATTGTTGGCGCTGTAGATCGAGTCCGCGGTCGCGGCCTGGACGTACTTGCCGATGTTGACCTTGATCGCGGTCTTGCCGGTGCCGAAGAGGTCATAGGCGAAGCCGAGACGTGGCGTGATGTCGTTGTAGCCGCGCACCTCGGTCGTGCGGCCGAACGTGATTGGGGCGGGATTGAACTTCGACGTCACCGTCGTGCCGTTGCCCTCCGCGGGCGCCCAGCTCGACGCGCGGTCGTAGCGGATCGCGGCCTGCAGCGTCATGCGCCCGCGCGTCCACTGATCCTGCGCGAAGAGGCCCACGGTTTCCGTGCGGTCGTGTTGATCCCAGCGCGGTGTCAGGTAGTAGCCGACGCCAATCGGATTCAGCGCGACGGGGTTCGTCAGCGGATCGACCGGCTCGGACGGCAGCGGCTTCGAGCTGTTGAACACGTAGCGCAACTGCGTCGTGTTGGCGACGCGGCCGGCATGCGAGATGAGATACGACCCCTGGTAGCCGACTTTCAGGCTGTGCGAACCGGTGACGTAGGACAGCGATCCACGCCAGTTCAGTGGCGTCGCATTGTTGTCGTTGTACGCAAAGTCGAGCGGATCGTAGATGCCGCGATAGGTGAGGCCGCTGCGCCCGTACACGCTGCTCTGCTCCGTCACCGGAATCAGATCGACCAGGCCATCCGGCGGTGCCATGCCGAAGCGCGCGAAGCCGTAATAGAAGCGCGAGAACCCGCCTTCGAGCAGCGTGCGATTGCTGACCGGCGCCGTATATGTGGCCTGGAGCACGTTGTACGGGAAGTTGTGATAGCCCGGCCATGATTCGGGTGCGCCGGTGTTGGCGCCGAAAACGCGGCCCTGTCCCACCCAGCCATCGCCGGCCTGGCGGCAGCCGCCGCCATCCGCGGTCAGCGAGGAGCCCGAGCAGCGCTGCTGATGTTCGAAGTAGAACTGAGCGCGATGCTTGCTCGTGATCTGGCCGGTGACGCGGATGTTCACGATCTTGCGTCCGTCCACGTCGCGCGCTTCCAGCTCCGTTGGATCGACCGGGAGGTAGTCCCAGTGCGACGCGTCGCCGGCGTACTTGTTGGCGAAGACGCCGTCGCGCACCGCGGCGTTGCCCCAGCGGCGGAGGCTGCCGAAGAACCACAGGCGATCCTTGCGAATCGGACCACCGAGGCTGCCGCTGACGTCCCAGTTCTTGCGCAGCGTTGGCGGCTGGGTGATGCCGACCGCCTGCAGCCCGGCATCGACGTTGTTGGAGGCGGCCCAGTCGCCGGAGGTGCTGTAGAAGGCCGACCCCTTGAACGTATTGCCGCCGGACTTCGGCACGAGGTTGATGCTCGGTCCGCCGGTTTCGGCCTCGCCGAGGCCGCCCGAGACGAGCACCTGCATCTCTTCGACGTTGGCGGTGTCGTAGGTGAGCGTCGACGTGCCGCCGCCGCCGAACGGCGCGGCCAGCGTCAGACCGCTCGTGAGAATCCGTCCCTCGCCGCTGTCGCCGCCGTGCGCGGTGAAGAACATCATGTCCGGCGTGGTCGGTGCCGTGGTGGCCCCGGCACCAGCGACGCCGCCGATGTTGAGCGCCGGCACCGTCGCGAGGACCGACCCGTAGCCGCGTGTGGCCGGCAAGGTCGCGAGCGTGTCGTCCTTGATCACGGTCTCCCGCCGGGTCGTCTGGGTGTCGACGAGCGGCGCGTCGCCGCTCACGGTGACCGTCTCGGAGATCGCGCCGACCTTCAGATCCGCGTTGATCGGGATCACCCCCGAGCCCGACACCTGCAGGCCCTCGCGCTTGACGGTCGAGAAGCCGCTGAGCGCGAAGGTCACCACATAAGTGCCCGGAGGCAGGTCGGTCAGCCGGTACTGGCCCGCACTGTCGGTCGAGGCGGTGCGGCTCTTCTCGATCAGAACCGGACTGGCCGCTTCGACGGTGACGCCGGGCAGCACGGCTCCCGACGCATCACGTACCGTTCCGGCAACGGTGGCCTGCGCAAAGACCAGCGTGGGCAGCAGCACCACGCATGCGAACAGCAAGATCCCCGGCACTCGTTTCATGCATCGCTCCCTGTGCAATAAGTAAATGAGTGCGGGTCGGGGCGATATGAACGAGGAGGGCTGGCCTCCGATACGTAGCGGCCGGCTGTCCGCCTTCGCCAAGGCTTCGGCGGTCTACCGTCGCTTCAGCGGGAGGTGGTCGCATCGACCTGTGTGGCGCGTTGTACGTCTGCGCCCAGCCGAAGTCAACAGGTAGGATGGGCAGCGTGAGCGCGTATGCGGACCAGGTGGCGCAGCACCTGCGTGAACTGGGCATCAGTCCCACCTACGGCATCGATCGACGGCTGCCGTTATGTGAAGAACCGGAAGAGGTGGTGCTCGTCGGCCTTGATATCTTCGGCCGGGCACGACACCTCGCCGCGCCAGCCGCGGCAGGGTGGAGTGCGATGCGCGACGCGGCGACCGCCGACGCGGTCGGCCTGCTGCTGGTCTCGGCGTTCCGGACACTCGACTACCAGCGCGCGATCATCGATCGCAAATTGCAGCAGGGCGCCCCGATCGACGAGATCCTGCGCGCCAACGCCGCTCCCGGCTACAGCGAGCATCACACCGGCCGGGCCGTCGACATCGCCACGCGCGGTTGTCCTCCGTTGACCGAGGCCTTCGAGACCACCGCCGCATTCGCCTGGCTGACTACGCACGCGTCGCGCTTCGGGTTCGTGATGTCGTTTCCACGGGATAACCCGCACGGGTTGGTCTACGAGCCGTGGCACTGGGTCTACCGAGATAGTTGAGCGTTTCAAGGCTTCTCTGCCTGTTGATCTGCTCTCGCTGCCTCGGCTTCCTCTCTCTCTCTGCCCCTCAGCTATCTCCGACTATGGAAAGATGATCGGATGACCGGCGACGAGATCGTCGCGCTGGCGAAGCGGCACACGCTGTTCGAGTGGGCCGCCCAGGGCAGTGTTGATCCGCTGCCCGTTGCGCGCGCGCAGGGAATCTATTTCTGGACGCCTGAGGGCAGGCAGTACATCGACTTCAACAGCCAGTTGATGTCCGTGAACATCGGGCATGGCGATCCGCGGGTCCTGCGTGCGATGTCGGCGCAGCTCGAGCAACTGGCGTTTGCGTCACCGTCACTGGCGACCGAGCCGCGTGCCCGCCTCGGCGCCAGGCTCGCACAGCTTGCGCCGGGCGATATCGACGTCTTCTTCTTTACCACGGGCGGGGCCGACGCCAACGAGCACGCGTTCAAGATCGCGCGTGCCGTGACCGGCCGGCCGAAGATTCTGGCCCGATACCGCTCGTATCACGGCGCGTCCGGGGCGGCGATCAGCGTCTCCGGCGACCCGCGCCGATGGTCGCAGCCGGCGTATCCGGGCGTCGTGCACGTGCTCGATCCGTATCACGGCATCCAGCGTGGATGGGACAGCGCGGAGGCCTCGCTGCGTTACCTGGAGGAAGTGATCCAGCTCGAAGGGCCAGGCACGATTGCCGCCTTCATCCTCGAACCGGTGACCGGCACCAACGGCATCCTCGTCCCGCCTGAGGGTTACCTGCAGGGCGTGCGAACGCTCTGCGACCGCTACGGCATCCTGATGATTGCCGACGAAGTGATGAGCGGCTTTGGCCGCACCGGCGAGTGGTTTGCGGTGAACCACTGGCAGGTCGTGCCCGACCTGCTGACCATGGCGAAGGGGCTGACCAGTTCCTATGCGCCGTTGGGGGCCGTCGGGATGCGCCGCGCGATCGCGGATCGGTTCACCGAGCGTCCGTTTCCCAGCGGCATGACATACGGCAGCCATCCGCTCGGATGCGCGACCGCGCTTGCCGTGATCGACGTCATGGAACAGGACGATCTCGTGGCACACGCCCGCGAGCGGGGCCGGGTGCTGGCGCAGCTGCAGCAGGAAATGGCCTCGCGACATCCCTCGGTCGGTGCGGTTCGCTCGATCGGGTTGTTCGGCATCATCGAGCTGGTGCGCAATCGCTCGACCCTCGAACCGCTGGCGCCGTTCAACGGCACGTCGCCCGAGATGACGGAGTTGACAGGCTTCTTCCGGCAGGAGGGTCTGTTCACCTACGTCCGCTGGAACACGTTCTTCACCAATCCGCCGCTCATCATCACCGATGACCAGCTGCGCGAGGCGTTCGCGATCATCGATCGCGGTCTTGCGATCACGGATCGCGCGGTCGCCGCGTGAGAAACATACCGAAACACCACGCTCCGCGCCTCCCGCCCCTATAATCCGCGGCATGCGTTTCGCCGCCGCGATCGTGGCCGCGCTGTTGACGATGTCGGCGGCGCCGACGGGCCTGCGCCTCTACGTCTTCGATTGCGGCACGCTTGCCAGCGCCGACGTCAGCCGCTATCGCCTCAGCGAGCAGGAGGTGAAGACCACGCGCATGTCGGTGGCGTGCTTTCTCGTGGCACACCCGCGCGGCACGCTGATGTGGGACGTCGGTGCGGTGCCGGATGAGAGCTGGCAGCCCACCGGCGGGCCGGCAGTGCAGCATCTGTCATTGCCCGATGGCCAGACACGCGAGGTGACGATCAGCAGGCCGTTGCTTCCGCAACTGCGGCAAGCCGGCTTCGCGCCTGCCGACATTACCTATCTCGGGCTCTCGCACTATCACTGGGACCACACGGCGAACGCGAATGCGTTTGCGCGCGCCACCTGGATCGCACGCCGCGTCGAACGCGACGCGATGTTCGCGGCCTCACCGCCAGTGCTCACACAGCCGTCGACATACGCGGCGTTGAAGCGCAGCAGGACGATCGCCATCGGTGCGGAAGACCATGATGTCTTCGGTGACGGGACCGTCGTGATGAAACTGGCCGCCGGGCACACGCCGGGGCATCAGGTGCTGTTCGTCAAGCTGCCGAAGACCGGTCCGGTCGTGCTGTCGGGAGACCTGTATCACTATCCGGAAGAACGCGCGCTGGGACGCGTACCGACGTTCGAGGCCGACCAGCAGCAAACCGCGGTGTCACGCGCCGCCATCGAGGCGTTCCTCATGCGGACCGGCGCGCGACTATGGATTCAGCACGATCTGACGGGCACGAGTGCGTTGAAGAAGGCGCCGGCGTTCTATGACTGACGCGGCGCACGACGATCGCCCGGCTGAAGCCGGGCCCTACACGTGGAGGCCGACCTTCAGGTCGGCCAGCGGACAGAGGATCAGATGAACGACGGGAGAGGTATTTCGCGGCGCGACCTGTTCACCACCGCCGCGGCCGCGGGCGTAGGAATCGCACTGGGCGGCGACGCGGCCATCGATGCGCAGGCGCCGGCGCCGAGCGCGCCACCGGCGGAGGATCTCGTCTTCGTCAACGGCCGCATCCACACGATGGATGCGAAGGACACGGTGGTGACGACGGTCACGATCCGGAATGGGCGATTCGCGGTCGTCGGCGGCGCCACCCCGCGGCCGGCGCAGGGCCAGCGCGTGATCGATCTCGGCGGCCGCACTGTTACTCCCGGCATCCTCGACAACCACAATCACATTGTCCTGATGGGCAACCGCCCCGGTTACCACACACCGCTCGAGCACGCGGCGTCGATCCGCGACCTGCAGGAGACGCTCGCGGCGCGAGCGAAGGAGGTTCCTGCCGGAGCGTGGATCACGACGATCGGCGGATTCCATCGCAATCAGCTCGTTCCGCCCGGCGAGATGCCACGTCTGCCGACGCTGGCGGAACTCGATCAGGCGGTCGGGACGCATCCGGTATACCTGAGCGAAGGGTTCAACGGACCATCGGTCACCAACAGCGCGGGCAAGAAGATGTTCGAGCGTCAGAACCCGCCGATCCCCGTGGGCGAGGATGGCGCAATTGCGGCCAATGCGATGGCGACCGGTCGGGCCACGTTGTTCCTGCGGCAGACGCTGCTCAATGCCGAGCAGCGCAAGCGCGGCGCGCTGGATGCGATGAAGTACGGGCTGAGTCTGGGTGTGACCACGCATCTTGACCAGGGTGCATTTCAGGCCGCCAACATGCCGAGCGATGGCGCCGCGCACGAGGACAACTACTCGATGCACCAGCCGTTTCTCGCGCTGCATGCGGAGGGCCTGCTGCCGGCGCGTCTGCGGATCAACTTTCTGCATCAGGACGCCACGCCGGAACTGCTGACGCTGACCGAGCGACTGAAACAGTCGTATCCGTTCTTCGGCGATGACGTCGTCAGGACCGGCGGGATCGGCGAGTTCATTGCCGGCGGGTTCGGTCCGAATGCGCCGTTGGTGCAGGCGGCACAGCTCGTGGCCAGGGCCGGATGGCGCGCCGAGACGCATTCGCTGTCGCAGACCGATTTTCAGCAGGAGATTCAGGCTTATGAGGCGGCGCACGCGGAAACGCCGATCGCCGGCCTGCGGTGGGTGGTCGCGCACGTGCCGTTCATCACGGAGCCGTGGGTGAACCGGCTCAAGGCCATCGGCGGCGGGCTGTCGCTGACCAGTTGGCGGTATCTTGCCGGTACGCCGCAGCAGAACGGCCCTGATTTCAAGATGATCCTCGCGAACGGGATTCACTGCGGCATGAGTTCCGATGGCATGCAGATCGCGCCGATGAATCCGTGGCTGCACATGTACTACGCGACGACTGGTCTGAACGCACGGCAGGCGTTGATCAACGGTGGCAAGCAGATCACACGTCAGGACGTGCTGCGGCTCTACACGGCGAGCAACGGCTGGTTCTTCCGTGAAGAAGATCGCCTCGGGAGCATCGAGACCGGGAAGCTCGCCGATCTCGTCGTGCTGAATCAGGATTACTTCACGGCACGCGACGAGGATCTCAAGAAAATCCGGTCCGTGATGACCGTGGTCGGCGGCCGCATCGCGCACGACGCTGGGGCGATCGCCTCCAAGCGGGCGGACGCGAACGCCGGCGCCGCCGCGGCTCGCGCGTGAAGCCGGGTGAAGCCAGTCGCACGGCCGAAGTCGTGGCGATTCAGCGCGCGGCGCACCAGTTCCTCGATCGGCCGGTGGTCTTCGAGGACCCGCTCGCGCTGCAGGTGCTGTCGGCGGAGGCACAGGCGATCCTGCGCACCGATCCGGGGCAGACGGAACGCTCGCCGGTCTCGAAACTCCTGCGCGCAGGCCTCGCCGTTCGCAGCCGCGTGGCCGAGGATACGCTTGCCGACGCCGTGACCCGCGGCGTCCGGCAGTATGTGATTCTCGGCGCTGGCTTCGATACGTTCGCCTACCGCAGTCCATTCCAGGACGTCCGCGTGTTCGAAGTCGATCACCCATCGACGCAGGCCGTGAAGCGCCAGCGCCTCGAGGCCGGGTCGATCGCGATTCCGAGCTCGGTGACCTTCGTGCCGTTCGACTTCGGCGGAATTGCATCCGCCGACGCCGCGACGCGCGGGGGCCCGCTGGCCGACGCGCTCGCGAGTGGCGGTTTCGACGCGGCGCAGCCCGCCGTCGCGGCGTGGCTGGGTGTGACGATGTATCTGACGCCAGAAGAGGTGCGCGACACGCTGCGATTCGTTGGATCCTTCTCGCCGGGCAGCACCGTCGTGTTCGATTTCTATCTGCCGGTGGAGGCCGTCGGATTCGTCACGCGGATCTTCTACACGCGGGTCCTGCAGCGTCTGGAAAAGCTGGGCGAGCCGTGGCGCGCGTTCTATACGCCTGACGCCATCCGGCGCGAACTGCAGCAGGCAGGCTTTGCGCAGATCGAGACGCTGGATCGCGACGCGCTGAACGGGCGCTATCTGGCGAATCGCCCCGATCACCTCGACATCGGTTCATTGCTGCACATCGCCGTCGCGACGACGTAACCGGACATCTGGCCGGAACGTCGCCATCCGGCACAGGATCTGGCAGGAGGTCGAGAGCCATGCTGAAACCGCCGGAACGTGGCGAGGCCGCGGCGTACTACTGGACCTACATCGACAAAGTGCCGAGCGGCGACATCCGTCAGACGCTCGCCAGCCAGGCAGGGGAGACGCGGGCGCGCCTGCGCGCCGTCTCGAGCGAACGATCGCTTCATCGCTATGCGCGAGACAAATGGAGCATCCGCGAGGTGATGAGCCACATCAACGACGCCGAGCGCGTGTTCGCATTCCGTGCCTTCTGGTTTGCGCGCGGGTTCGCCGCGCCGATGCCGTCGTACGACCAGGACGCCGGCGTGCCGGCGGCCGCCGCGGACGACCGGGCCTGGGAATCGCACCTCGACGAATTCACCGCGGTCCGTGCGGCGACCTGCGCGCTGTTCGACTCGCTGCCGGGCGAGGCGTGGGATCGGCGAGGTATTGCCAGCGATAATCCGGTGACCGTCCGCGCATTGGCGTACATTTGCGCAGGCCACCTCATTCACCATCTCGAGATTCTCGAGGCTCGCTATCTGCAGGAGGGCTGAGTGCCGACGATCGATCCGCGTTTCGTCACCACCACGTTCGACATTCCCGGTCACCGCATCGTCACCAACCTGGGGGTCATCCGCGGCATCACCGTGCGCTCCCGCAGCATCATCGGCAACATCGGCGCCGGCTTGCAGACACTGGTAGGCGGCAACATCACGCTTTATACGCAGCTCTGTGAAAAGGCGCGCGGCGATGCCTTCGACTTGATGCTGCAGCACGCCGCCGCCACCGGCGCGAACGCGGTGATCGGTGCGCGCTACGACGCCAACGAAGTCGCTGCCGGCGTGACGGAAGTGCTCGCCTACGGCACCGCGGTGCGGGTTGAACCGCTGTAGGAGGGAGAGGGCCGAGAGCGCGCAGAGGTCGCAGAGAGCGCAGACCAACACTGAGGAGCAGAGGACGAGCAGAGTGGCACATGGATGATCTGAGGCGGGCCGAGGCGTGGACGGTGGCGGTAGGGCAGGAGCAGGTCTCGGCCGCGTGGGATCCGCCGTCAGATGGCTCTCCCCGAACTGTATTCGTCTGTGCCCATGGCGCCGGTGGACAGATGAACGATCGTTCGATGCTTTCCGTGACGAAGGCGTTGCGGGCGCACGGAATCGGAACCGTGCGATTCAATTTTCTCTACCGCGAACGACGCTCGGGCCGGCCGGATCCGATGCCGAAGCTGCTCGACTGCTGGCGCGCCGTCGTGATGCACGTGCGCGAGGCACTTGACGCCGGCGGAGCTCAGGGCCCGGCCTTGATTGTCGGTGGCCGTTCCATGGGTGGCCGCGCCGCGTCGGTTCTCGTGTCCGAGGGTGAGCCGTGCGACGGGCTGCTTCTCCTGGCGTATCCGTTACATCCTCCGGGCCAGCCGACCAGGCTGCGAGTCGAACACCTGCCGAGCATCACCGTGCCGGTGCTGTGCATCAACGGCACCCGCGATCCGTTCTGCGATCGATCGCTGATGGAGCGGACGCTCGCGACGTTGGGACGCAACTGGCAGATGCGGTGGCTCGATGGCGCCGACCACAGTTTTCATGTGCTGAAATCGTCAGGGAAAACCGATGCCCAGGTCCTCGAGGACGTGGCGGCAACTTCTGACGAGTGGGTCGCGAGGGTTCGCAAGCCCTAGGGGTAGGCCGCATGCCACGACGCATGGCTGCGGCGGCCGATGAGGACTCTGCTAGTCGTTGCCGGCGAAATACCAGGCGCGCGTGCGCACTTCCAGATCCTTGCGGACGGCTTTGACCTGCACGCGGCGCAGGCCATCGAACGCGTTGGCCTTGAACGAAATCAGGTACTGGTGCCGCAGTTCGTCGACGAGACGGTGGATGCCGGCGTCCACCAGCTTCGGCGTATTCGCCACGATGAGGTCGCCACCGGTTTCGCGTACCAGGTTGGCGAGGCTGTCTTCGGGATTCACCATGTCGCCGAGCGCGAAGTTGTAGACCGGGACGTCGATCGAGCTGGCGATGCGCGACACCTCTTCAGGCCGGTAGCTGCTGCCGGTGTCGGCACCGTCGGTCAGGACGATCACGGCGCGGCGATTGTGGGTGCGGTCGCCGACGATCCCCGCGGTGCCCGCAATCGCGTCGTACAGCGACGTCATTCCCCATGCCTCGACCGTGTCGAGCGACGCGCGCAGGCTGTCGAAGTCGTGCGTGAAGCCGTGCACCGTCACCAGCCGCCGGTCGAACGTCATCAACGCCGCATCGTCGCGAGCCGAATCGAGGCTGTCGAGGACCGCCTCCGAGATACGGTGTGCTGCCTCGGATGCGGCGCCCAGGCGCATGCTGCCGCTGCCGTCGATCAGCAGCGCGACGCTCGCCGGCGCGGACGCCTCGGATCTCATCTCGAGAATGGTCTGCGGTTCGCCTGCGTCGAACACGCGCAGGTCGTTGGGCGTGAGCGACCTCACGACGTGATGGTGGCGGTCGCGAACCACTGCCGTGATCGAGACGACGTCGACGCCCGAACGGAAGACCGTCGGCGGCGCATCCTGCGCGTGGACGGGAATCGTCGAGCCCGCCAACGCGGCGGCGAAGAGAGACAAGGCGGCGCGCGCGAAAATCTTCATGGGCCTCGATCTTTCTGTTGAAGAGGGAATTCCTCCGGTGTATCGGGCGTTCCGGCACGGAACTTTAGCGGGCGCCCTGAATGGTCTTAGCATGGGGTGTCCGCACACCCTGTCGCGGACGCGCAAAACACATGCTCTTCATGGTGGTCGAGGGCTTCAAGGACGGCGACGCCGCGCCGGTGTACGAGCGGTATCGCGACAAGGGACGGCAGTTGCCGGAGGGCGTGCGCTACATCGACAGTTGGGTGAGCGCCGACCTGACGATGTGCTTCCAGGTGATGGAGGCGCCGGACCGCGCGCGCCTCGCCGAGTGGATTGATCGGTGGAGCGACCTGGTCGAGTTCGAGGTCGTCGAGGTCCTCACCTCGGCGCAGGCCGCCGACGCGGTCCGTGCCGGCGGATAGGTTCGGGTCGTTCGACCATTCGCGAACGCCCCGACCGTCTCGAACGCTTCGGACGCCTTCAGAACCCGAGGAACAACGCTGCCGTGGCGCGACCGTAATCGAGCTTCGTGTCGCTGCCCAGTGATACGCCGGCGAACGTCAGATCCTTGAACGAGTGGAAGTAGCGGATGTCGCCGCGGATCCCGATGTGCCTGCCGCCGACGATCATGCCGCCGCCGATGTTCCAGCCGAAGCTGTTGTTGCTGGTGTCGAGCAGGCCTGCGGGCGTGAACTCCATGTGCGTCTTGATCAGGCCGGCTCCGATCAGCCCGTACGGCCGCACGATCAGAATCTTCGGTCCGACCATGACGTTGGTCATCAAGGTGAGGACGTTGGACTTCAGTCCCGGCGCCTCGCCGAAGAAGTTCTTCGCGTACCCGAACTCTTCCTCGATGCCGGCGACTGCGCCGAACTTGCCGATCGCGACACCGACGTTGCTCTTCCTGTTCTCGCAGTCCGAGATATCGGGACACTTCGCGTCACCGCCGAAGTCGTAGCCCACGAACGGGGCGATGTAGCCCTGCGCCGCCGCAGCGCGCGGGATCAGCAGGAGCAGAAGGCTCACAACAGCTAGCGTCGTTTTCATGCCTGCAACGTTACCGCAGTTGGCACGCCGTAAAGCTCGACCGGAGCTATCATGCGCGCGTGAGCGAAATCCTGCCGGTCACCGGGCGTGGTGTGCCGGCCATGGTCGTGTGGTGGTCACGCGTCGACGACATGTTGCGCTGGACGATTGTCGGTGTGTGTGCGGTGCCATTTCTCGTCGCGGGCTGGTTCAGATCGAAACCATGAATGCGATTGTGACCATCCGGCTGGCGACGCGCGACGATGCCGCGGTGATCAATGAGATCTACAACCCGTACGTGACGCATTCGACCGCGACGTTCCGGCTGGAGCCGTTCACCCTGCAGGAACGGCAGGAGTGGCTGACCGGTCGTCCGTCTGAGCATCCGGTGACCGTTGCGGACGTCGACGGCCGCGTGGTCGGCTGGTGCGCCCTCACCTCATTCCGGCCGCGGGCGGCGTATTCGCGCAGCGCAGAAGTCGGCCTCTACATCAAGGAGCCATTTCACCGCCGCGGCATCGGGCGCGCGTTGATCGAGGACGCGATCGCGCGGGGCCGCGCCGCCGGACTGCACGCCATCATCGGCGGCTGCTGCCAGGAAACGGCGGGAAGCATCGGCCTGTTGAAGGCGTGCGGCTTCGAGCAGGTCGCTCACTTCCGCGAGGTCGGCTACAAGTTCGGCCGCTGGCTCGACGTCCTCTTTTTCGAGCTGGTGCTCTGAACGGTTCGACGATGAAGGCCGTGCCGTGTGTGATCAGCGTCGCCGAACACGCCGGATGGGCGCACGCGATCTCTGTCGCGGCGCCGGGCAACGTACCCGCGGTCGTCGACCGGCGGCGGGTGGCGACGATCGACGCCGGGTTGCCGACGCAACCGTACCATCACGACTCGCTCGATATGCCGGAGGACGCGGCGAACGTGTTGATTGCGCGCGTGCGCGCTTCAATTGCGCGGTGCACCGCGGGTTCGATGCAGGGAATCCTCGCGGACCTGGGCTCCTCGTTTTCCGTCGTCGCTCTGGCGATTCGCGAACCCCCATTCCCCGAACTCCCCGAGACGGTTGCGACCGTGCGGCAGTCGTATCGGCTGCAGTGCGCCGCCGACGGGATGATGTATCAGCTGGCGTGGTGCCGTGCTGCGCGTGACTTCGGACTCGACGTGCATCCCTGCCCTCGCGGCGAGGAAACCGTACGGGCGGCGGCGCGCCTCGAGGCTGGAGTCGACGCTGTCGAGGCGTTCATCAACGGCAGCGGGCGGCCGTCGGGCCCGCCGTGGACCGAGGAGCACCGGCGTGCGTTTGCGGCGGGCATTGCGGTGCTCGCGCGTGGTGCCGCGCTTCACCTCGCGCGTCCGACAGCGTAGGCGCCTGGAAGCGACACCGACCGAAGCACCAGAAACTCGGAAGCAAACGTCACGTCGAGCGCGCCGACCTGGTCGAGCGCGTCAGCCATGCTGGTACGGGCTCCGCGATAGGTGCCGTGCAACGCATCACGCACCTGATCGCCTGACAACCGATGATGTTCGCGGGCCGTCGATCGGCTCACGAGCATGAAGTACGGTTCGTGTTCCGCGATGACGCGGTCGACGCGATCGCGCTCGACGCGGCTGCCTTGTACCGCCGTTCGCAGCTCGATGAGATCGTCTGCCGCCGGGACGCCGACGAGCAGGTAGCCGCCGGGTGCGAGCACGCGTTGTGCCTCCGCGGGATTGCGGCGGGCGTGGAGCGAGAGGACGAGCGCGACACTCGCATCGAGGAGCGGCAGGCGCCGATCGGCGTTGGCGACGATCCAGGTGGCATCGCGAAACCGCCGCGCCGCGCGGTCGATCGCCGCGACCGAGAGGTCGATCCCGATCGCCTGCCGAGGGTGCCGCGCCGCGAGCGATCCGATCAGATCCCCGGAACCGCAGCCAAGGTCCACAATGGTTGCCTCGGAATCGGAAGCGTAGCCGGTTGCGAGCGCGATGAACGACGCGAGGATGTCGCGGCCAATGCCGCCGGCGAGCAGCCGGCCGCGCGCCTCGATCGCTTCGCGCGAATCGCCCGCGTCCGGCGACCGGCGATCCTGCGGCTGGAGCAGGTTGACGTAGCCGCTGCGCGCCATATCGAAGGTGTGGCCGTTGTCGCAACGCCAGGCGCGATCGCCGCGCCGCAGCGGCCGTCCACACCGGCGTACCGGGCATGACAAGGGAAGGGGCAAGCCTGCAGATCCGTTCGTGGTACGATCAGACCACAGCGTGACTCTCGGACGTGAACAGCTTGTCGGGGCGATCACCGACTTCCTCGCCAATCAGGATTCCTCGGCCCTCGCCGCCATGCGTACGGCGGTGGTCCACGAACTCGACCACGCGCCGAACGGTGCGATCGTGGCGCTGGCCCGCCGGCTGACGGCGGCCGGCGACGACTGGAACTACTACGAGAGCGATCCGCTCGCACGCCGGCTGCATCACGTCCTGGCCGACCATATTCTGCGTCCCGGGTCGGCCTTGCGCGGCATCGAGCATGTGCGCGCGGTTGCCGGCAGGCCGGTCGTCATCTTCGCGAATCACCTGTCGTACGCGGATGCCAATCTCGTCGAGGTCCTCCTGCATCGCGCCGGTGGCGACGAGTTCGCGGGGCGGCTCTCGGTCATCGCCGGGCCGAAGGTGTACTCCAGCCTCAAGCGCCGGTTTTCCAGCCTCTGTTTCGCGACCATCAAGACGCCGCAGAGCAGCGGCGTGGCGTCGGAAGACGCGGTGATGAATCCGCGCGAGGTGGTGCGCGCGGCCCGGCAATCGATCGACATCGCGCACGATCGATTGCGCCAGGGCGACGCGCTGCTCGTGTTCGCCGAAGGCACGCGCAGCCGCAACAAGGGTCTGCAGCCGCTGCTGTCCGGCGTGTCGCGCTACCTCGACCCGGATGGCACGTGGATTCTGCCGGTGGGCATCACCGGGACCGAGGAACTGTTTCCCGTCGGTGACGACACGCTGCATCCGGTCGAGGCCGTGGCCAGCGTCGGCGCACCGATCGACGCCGCTCGCCTTCGCGATGCGGCGCATGGCGATCGACGCGTGATGATGGATGCCGTCGGCCTCGCCATCGCCGAACTGCTGCCCGACGACTACAAGGGCGTGTATGCGCCCGACGCGCCCGATCTCGACGAGGCGCGGCGCGCCTTCGGCGTCATCCGGGCGTCGTAGCGGCCTGTGGGCGGTCTCGAGACCGCTCGACGCGACGGTCTTCACTTTCGCAGGGTAAATCCGGTTAAAAAACTCAGGCGTGTTCCGTCACGCGACGGCACCACCGCGATGTTGACGGGGACGTTGATGGTCCCGGCACGTACCGTCATGCCGCCGGCGAGCGCCAGCGCGACGCCTGCCGGCGTGACGTTGGGACCGATGCCGAATTCGGCGCCGTCGCGATTGCGCAGGCCGACCATCCAGCTCAGACTCGGAATCGCGACGCCCTGATCGAGTCCGCCCAGCAGCAGGACCCACTCGTTCACCGCGGAGACTCCGCCGTCGCGCGTGAAGAACTGCTTCTCGGTCTGCCAGCCGAATTGCGTGATCATCGGCTTCACCTCGATCTGTCGTTCGTGCAGGGCGTCGACGACGCCCGGGCTGAGGGCGGTGACGCCGAACCGCGGTCCGGCCAGGCTGATCGTCCTGGCCTCGGGCGGCGCGAGCTGGCAGAACGCGGGTGAGGCAACGGTCAGGACGAGCGTCGTGCGGAGCAGTGTGCGAATCATGTGATCCTCCAAGGCTCACGACGGTATGCCGCCGGCGCGCACGATGTCCTGAAGGGTGACCTGAATAGCCCTGAATGTTCGCGCTGCTGCGTTCTCGCTGCTGTGTTCGTGTTCAGGTTCGCCGCGCGGCCGAGCCGGGACCCCGAGCGTGAACACGAACCGGGAATCCAGAACGGAGAAGCGTGAACGGCGCCGACGCATGCGGTAGTATTCGGCGCCAATCCCAACTGGAGGCTCGATGAAGTCGCTGACCCTGTCCGTTTGCGTCGCGGCGCTGGCGCTGACGGCGACCGTCTCGGCGCAATGGCCGCGCTACAGCCCGCCGGGTGTGCCGAAGACCACGGAGGGCAAGCCCGATCTGGCCGGTCCGGCGCCGCGGGCCGCTGACGGTCACCCGGATCTGAGCGGTGTCTGGGTCAACGGCGGTCAGGGCGCGGCCGGCCGCCGTGCCGGTGGACCACCCCCTGCGGATCCAACGGCGCCGCCGAGGCCGACGTTCTTCAATGCCGGCCAGAACATGCCGGGCGGGTTGCCGTTCCAGCCATGGGCGGCGGACCTGCGCAAGCAGCGGACCGCCACCAACGCCGAGGACAATCCCGATGCGCACTGCCTGCCGATGGGATTCCTGCAGTTCCACATGCACCCGCAGCCGCGAAAGATCGTGCAGACGCCGAACGTCACGCTGATCGTCTACGAGGCGAACTTCGGACTGCGGCAGATCTTCACCGACGGCCGGAAGCTCCCGTCCGAGGACGCGAACCCGACGTGGGAGGGCTATTCGGTCGGCCATTGGGACGGCGACACACTGGTGGTCGAGTCCAGCGGCTTCCGCGATGGTGGCTGGCTCGATGTGAACGGCAGTCCCTTCACCGACAAATTGAAGCTGACGGAGCGCTTCACCCGCATCAACTACGGCACGCTGCAGATGGACATCACGGTTGACGATCCGAAGGCGTACACGAAGCCGTGGACGGTGCGGATCACGCAGCGGTTGACGCCAGAGGACGAACTGATCGAGTTCGTCTGCAACGAGAACGAACAATCATCCAGGCACTACCAGAACTGACATGCGTACACGCTACTCGTTCACCGCCGTTGCGCTCTTCGCCGTCGTCGCCGCGGCACGCCTCACGGCGCAGCAGAACTCGACCGAACATCCGGGGCAATACACGCCGAGCGATATCGAGGCGGGCGCGCGCCTGTATAGCAGCCAGTGCCAGACGTGTCACGGGCTGAATGGCGATCAGATTTCGGGTGTCGATCTGCGGCGCGGCCGGTTCAAGCGATCAAACTCCGACGACGATCTCGCGAAGGTGATCACCACCGGCGTGCCGGGGACGGCGATGCCGCCGTTCTCGCTGCAGTCAGGGGAAGTCTCGACGGTAATCGCATTCATTCGCGCCGGCTTCGATCCGGCCGGGACCGCGGTCAAGGTGGGTGACTCGGTGCGAGGCCGACAGGTATTCGAAGGCAAGGGCAGTTGTGGCACCTGTCATCGCGTCCAGGGCATCGGGCCACGCACGGCACCCGACCTCAGCGACATCGGCGCCAGCCGCACACCGGCGGCGCTGCAGCGCGCGCTGCTCGATCCGTCCGCCGCGATGATGCCGATCAATCGCCCGGTGCGCGTCACGATGAAGGACGGACGCGTCATCACCGGACGCCGCTTCAACGAGGATACGTTCAGCGTGCAGTTGATCGACGCGCAGGAAACGCTCCGGTCGCTCGAGAAGAAGGACATCCGCACGCTGGACGTGCAGACGACGTCGCCGATGCCGTCGGTGAACGGCAAGCTGACGGCCGATGAAGTCTCCGATCTGATCGCCTATCTGATCACGCTGAAGGGGTGATCGCCATGAAACGACTCGTCATCCTCATCGTCTTCGCACTCGCGGCGTCGTACACGCTGAGCGCACAGCAGGTTACCTCTGATCGCATTGTCAGAGCCATCGAGGAGCCGCAGAACTGGCTCACCTACTCGGGCGGATATTTCAGCCAGCGCTACAGCCCGCTGAAACAGATCGACACGAGCAATGTGAAGAATCTAGAAGTGAAGTGGATGCTGCCGAACCAGACGTTCGGCGCCTGGCAGACGTCGCCGCTGGTCGTGGACGGCATCATGTATCTCACGATGCGGCCGAACGACGTGATGGCCGTGGATGCGACGAACGGTCGCGTGTTCTGGCAGTACACGTACCGCAACTCTCCGGATCAGCGCGTGTGCTGTGGCTCCAACAACCGGGGCCTCGGCATTCTCGGCGACACGCTGTTCATGGGGACGCTCGACGCGCATCTGGTGGCGCTCGACGCGAAGACGGGACGGCTGCTGTGGAATCAGGAAATCGGCGACCCGAAGCTTGGATATTCGATCACGCTGGCGCCACTCGTCGTCAAGGACAAGGTGCTGATCGGCGTCGGCGGCGGCGAGTACGGCATTCGCGGCTACATCAGCGCGCACGATCCGAAGACGGGCAAGGAGTTGTGGCGGCGTTACATGGTGCCCGGACCGGGAGAGAAGGGCTTCGAGACGTGGACGGCCGAGCACTGGAAAACCGGAGGCGGGTCGGTGTGGGTGACCGGCTCGTACGATCCCGCGCTGAACTTGACGTATTGGGGTGTCGGCAATCCTGGTCCCGACTGGACGCCCGGACAGCGTCCCGGTGACAACCTCTACACGGATTCGGTGGTGGCGCTCGACCCTGACACCGGCGAAATCCGTTGGCATTATCAGTTCACGCCGAACGACGGCTACGACTACGACTCGGTGCAGGTGCCCGTGCTCGCGGACATCGAGTTCGATGGCCGTCCGGTCAAGGCGATGCTGTGGGCCAATCGCAACGGCAACTTCTACGTTCTCGATCGCACCACCGGCAAATTCCTGCTCGGCAAGCCGTTCGTCAAAGTGAACTGGATGAGCGGGTTCGATCCCAAGGGCAAGCCGATTCAGACGCCGCAGCCCGCCGGCATGCCGACCTACCCTGGCAATCAGGGCGGCACCAACTGGTTCTCGCCGTCCTACAGTCCACGTACCGGCCTGTTTTATCTGTCGGCCTGGGTCGATTACGCGTCGATCTACCGTCGGCAGGAAGTGGAGTATCAGGCGGGCCGCACGTTCGCCGGAGCATTTCCGACGACGCTGACCCCGGTGCCCGGAGCGCCGGCGCCCGGCATCGGACGACGGTCGCCGATCAACAACTGGACCGACGCCGTCGCCCACGGCGCGGTGATCGCCATCGACCCGAAGACCGGTGCGGAGAAGTGGCGGTTCAAGCAGTTCGACGTGACCGAGAGCGGGAATCTCTCGACCGGTGGCGACGTACTCTTCACCGGCGGACGCGAGGGCTACTTCTACGCGCTCGACGCGCGCAACGGCACGATGCTGTATCGCCTGATTGTCGGCGGTCAGGTGGTCAACGGTCCGATCACGTACTCGCTGGACAACAAGCAGTACGTGACGTTCACCTCGGGCAACACGATGGTGACGCTGGGATTGAGGGAGTAGGTGAGACGGGGGTGCGAGACGGGGTGCGAGACGAAGGTGCGAGACGGGGGTGCGAGACGAAGGTGCGAGACGAAGGTGCGAGACGAGGGTATGAGTTCTACGGTCCCGTCATGCATCTCCATCTCGCGCTCTCGTCTTGCACCAATGTCTTACACACCCGTTTTGCACCTCCCTCTCGCACCGTCAAAAGGTGTAGCCGATGTTGAAGGTGTAGGGAATTTTCAGGCCGGCGTTCTCGTTGAAGATGTTGCCGTTGGAATAGTGGTTGATCTTCACGCCGGCGTTGAACTGGCGCTTCGGGCCGAAGAAGAACCCGAGGCCCATGAAGTCCTGAAACGTAAAGTGAGTCCCGAGTTGCAGGCCGTCGGCGTCCGTCCGCGAGATGAATGACGGTCCAGCCAGCGAATACATCACATACATGTCCGCCGGCGCCGTGCGCACCAGCGTCCATCGCAGCAACGGATAGATCGACATCGTCCTGACCCACTCGCGGTTGACACGGCTGCGCCAGAAGCCGACGCTGCCGCCGATGTCGAGACCGAACGTCTTCCGCGTGTGGAACACGTTCTGTTCGTAGTGGGCGGCCCAGCCGCGCGCGATCTCGACGTTGCCGCCCCAGAACACCGGCACCCTCTTCGACACCAGGGTGTTGAAGCCGTAGCCGAACGTGTCGGTGGTGTAGCTCACCTGCACGATGTGCTCGGGAAAGGTGTAGCCGGCGTTTCGATTGGCTTCGACCGCTGCCGCCGGGAGCGGGCGCAGCGTGTAGCGGAAGCCGCCGGACGTGAAGAGCGTGCGCGGCTGGTTCTGCGCGTCGTTGCCGGGTGAGTACAGGGTACCGGCGACGAAGTCCCAGTTGCGGGTGGCGTGATACTCGATACCGCCACCAAGCAGCGCGTTGCCGTAGTGCGCATCGCGCACGACCGGCGCGGTCCCGGACTCGAAGCCGTCCCTGCTGGTCAGGCCGATTCCGGCCTCGCCGTACACCCACAGATGCCGCCCCAGGGGCGCCCGCGTCGTCGCCGTCACGCCGCCGAAGTGCATCAGCACGTGGTGCGTCTCGGTGGTGCCATTGATGTTGCGGTAGCGGACATAGTTCACCGGCCGCGCGTAATGCGCCTGCACCGAGAGGAACGGTGAGAACTCGTGCCCGATCAGGACCGCGCGGACACCCACGCGCGGAGTGTCGATCGCTTCTGTCGTGAAGCCCGGTTCCAGTTGACTGGCGCTGAACGGATAGTCGAACGCCCCGACGTTGATCGTGAAGTAGGAGTTCGCCAGCAGCAGCGGATACTGCGTTCGCGTGTCGTCGGCGGCTGGTGATTGCGCGAACGTCGTGACGGCAAGGCAACAGGCCAGCACGAGGCCGGCAGCAAGACGGGACATGGGCTCCTTCTGCTATGTCAGGGACGACTGAGAGTACATCGGCGCGGCCGTATCCACAGCGTATACTCGGCGGCACACCTGCCCGGAGGACGGATGCGGTTTTCCCGTGTGACGGCTACGGCCATCGCACTGTGTCTCGTGTCGCCCGCCTTGCTGGCCCAGAAGCAGCTGGCGCTGCTGACGCTCGTCTCGAGCGTCAGCGGATTGGACGTGGCCGTCTCGAAAGCGAATATCAAGGTCACCGAGGACGGCAATCGCCTCACCGTCAGTCATCTCGAGCTCGTCCCGCGCGTTCCCAAACTGCAGCTGTTGATTGACAATGGCGCCGGTCTCACCGGCGGCCTGGCCGACCTGCGCACCGGTCTGAAAGGGTTGCTGGCGCAGTTGCCGCCGGGGCTCGAGGTGACGCTGGTCACGACGGCGCCGCAGCCGCGCATGCTGGAACCGGCGACGACTGATCGCGCGAAGCTGGTGGCCGCAATCGATCGCCTCACGCCGGACGCCGGCAGCGGCCGCTTCGTCGAAGGCCTGTTCGAGGCGATGAACCGGGTGGACCAGGATCGCGACGACAACGCCGACTACGTGATCGTCAACGTGGCCACGTCGACGGGCGAGCTCAATTTTCGCGAGGACGACGTCAAGAAGACCGCTGAGCAGGTGCGCAAGCATCACCCGACCATCTATACGATTCTGCTCAACGCGAACAACAGCGCCAGCGCCGGCGGCGTGCAGACCGATTTCGGCGAGGGACTCGCCAACATGACCGGCGGCCACTTCGAATCGATCGCCATCTCGAACCGCCTGCCCACCCTGTTGCCGGAACTCGGCGCGGCACTGGAGCGCCTCATGGGCGCGACGGCCAGGCAGTTGCGCGTGACGGTCGAACGCGCGGGCAGCGGACCGATTGGACAGATTGGCATGACCATCGACGGCTTGAGCGTGCTGCACACGACGCTTGATCTGGCGCGCACGAAATAGTTCATCACCTGGCTTACTGGAGGAAGTGATGCAGTTGAAGAGAATCGCGGCCACCGCCGTGCTCGTCTGCCTGGCGGCGCCCGGCCTGCTGGCGCAGAAGCAGGTGGCGTTCATCGCCACGGTCACACCGGTGAATGGACGGGAGGTGTCCACGCTGACGCCGGGCGATGTGAAGGTGATCGAGAACGACAAACCGGTCACCGTCAGCAAGGTCGAGGCGATCGAACGCGTGCCGAAGCTGCAGCTCCTGATCGACAACGGCGTCGGGTTTCCATCGCAGAACCTCGGCGATCTGCGCAACGGCGTCAAGGCGCTGATCAGCAACCTGCCGTCGAACCTCGAAGTGACGATGGTGACGACCGCTCCGAACCCACGCATCCTGGAGAAGGCGACGACCGATCGGGTCAAGCAACTGGCCGCCATCGATCGCATCGTGCCGGACTCCGGTTCGGGCAAGTTCACCGAGTCACTGTGGGAAGCGACGGAACGGATCGAAAAGGACAAGGACGAAAAGGCGGGCTACACGATCGTGACGATCGGCACCACTCAGGGCGATCTGAACGTGCGCGACGACGACGTCAAGAAGATCTTCGAGCGGGTCACCAAGCGTCACATCCCGGTGTTCGTCGTCCTGTTCTCGACGCTCCAGGGATCGACGACCGGAGGCGTGCAGCAGGATGTCGGCGGCAACGCCGCAGCCATGGGCGGTGGCCGGATGGAAGTGATCAACTCTGCCAACCGGTTGACCTCGTTGCTCCCGGAGCTGGGCAAGCTGCTGCAGGCTACGATGGGGCCGGACAGCCACCTGGTGCGCGTGATCGTCGACCGGCCCGGCGGCGGCAAGCTGGGCGAGATCGGCATGCAGATGCTCGGCATGAACGT
>DATJEU010000033.1:0-161620 GCA_035496255.1 Vicinamibacterales bacterium | reverse complement strand
CCGAGTAGCTACGTCCGGAAGGGAGAAACGCTGAAGGCATCTAAGCGTGAAACCCTCCACGAGATGAGATATCCCAGGGAGTAATCCCTCTGAAGGCTCCTGGTAGACGACCAGGTTGATAGGCCAGGTGTGGAAGCGCAGTGATGCGTTAAGCTTACTGGTACTAATGAGCCGTGCGGCTTGACCATTTTCTCTTTCTTACGCTGCTGTTCCGAGATCGGAACTACCGTTTGCAGGGTATTCAGTTGTCAATCATGACTCACGATTCGTGACTCATGATTTGCTCTTTGAGATAGTTCGGGACGATCGCTAGCGCGATGAGGCGTGGCTGTTAGCTGCGCTCCACGCTAGCGGACCCCGAACAACCGAGATTCAATCGCGAGTCATGGTCGATCGTCACCGGCGGTATTCGCCATTCACGATTCCTGACTCACGATTGGAGCAAGTTTCCCGGTGGTCATAGGATCAGGGTCACACCCGTTCCCATTCCGAACACGGAAGTTAAGCCTGATACCGCCGATGGTACTGCATGCGCAGGTGTGTGGGAGAGTAGGTCGCTGCCGGGAGTAATTCCCAAGAGCTCGCTGTGAACATCGCAGCGAGCTCTTTTCTTGTACCCCACGACTTCTCTGTTCTCCGTCACCACCCCTCGGCTGTCCGGGGGAAACGGACGGAGCCGTTTCTCTGTACGATGTCCCGGCATGGCCATCGACGTCGCCTCCGCGCTGATCTGGTTCACCGCATTCCTCTTCTCCACAACCGTTCATGAGGCCATGCACGCATTCGCTGCATGGCGGCTCGGCGATCCGACCGCCTACAACGGTGGGCAGGTCAGCCTGTCGCCCCTGCCGCACGTCGCGCGCGAGCCGCTCGGTATGGTCGTCCTGCCGCTGCTGACGTCAGTGACCCAGGGCTGGGCCATCGGCTGGGCGAGCTGCCCGTACGACCCGGTGTGGGCGGAGCGTTACCCGAAGCGGGCGGCGATCATGGCGGCCGCCGGGCCCGCCGGCAATCTGCTGGTGGCGCTGGCGGCGTTCGTACTGATCAAAGTGGGATTGCTCGCGGGCCTGCTCGTCGCGCCCAATCACGTATCGTTCGACTCGATCGTCGAGCTCGCGGCCGGACCCTCCTTCATCACCAGCCTGTTGTCGGTCTTTGTCGTGATGAACGTGTTTCTCGCGGTGTTCAACCTGCTGCCGCTGCCACCGCTCGACGGCTCGGCGGTATTCACGATCTTCCTGCCGGAGGAGTACGCCCTGCGGTTGAGAAATCTCTATCGCAACCCGTCGATGTCGCTGGTCGGAATGCTGGTCGCGTGGAAGGTATTTCCGGCGGTAATCGGTCCGCTCTTCGGCGCCGTGCTGCGCGTCGTTCATCCCGGCCTGTCGTATTCGTAGCGAGCGACGCCGATAGAAAGCGACGTGCGCGCTAACTGCTGCTGACCGCCGCCGGCTGCATCGGCGCAAAAGGTTCGGACGGAATAATGAACCACGCGATCGCGTAGGCGATGACGCCAAGGATGATCGCGCCGGGATAAATCGAGAGCACCACCGACAGCACGCGCACGAACGCAGGATCCACGTCGTAATACCTCGCCAACCCGGCGCAGACGCCGGCGATCTTCCGCCCGGCCCGCGGCCGCACGACGCGCGGCCGGATCTGCGTCGGCGCCGCGACTGGCGAGACCGGCATCAACATCCACGCGGCCGCATACGCGATGACGCCGCCGATCAGTGCACCTGGAACCAGCGACAGCAGCACCCACGCCGCCCGCACGAGTGCGACGTCGGTCTGGAAATAGTCGGCAATGCCCGCGCACACGCCCGCGATCTTGCCCTGCTCCGGAATGCGCTCAAATCGCCTCATCACATGCCTCCCCCCAACCGTGGTGTACGAACTACCTTACGGCATCGAACCGCGAAGGTTCTCGGAGCGGGATTCGCTCTTACGGATTCGTGCCGAAGCGATCCAGGATTCCGCCCAGCCGCCGCTGGATTTCATTCTTGAGCCCGCGCTGAATCGCGGCAGAGGCATCGATTGCCAGGCGCGGCGATCCCAGCGTGCCGCCGAGCGTCGCCGGCAGCACGACTCGGTTGCCTTCGCGTGTGTAGCGATACAGGTCGCGCCCGGCCTGCGTCGAGAGCGCCTCCGAAAGGGACATGTCCAGCCGGCCGTCGAGCCTCGACGTATCCAAGTTGAGTGTCCCGGTCCCGACGATGTCGGCGTCCGTAGCGTGGAGAGACAACGCCTGCGCCGTGACGACCCGGTTGGCAATGGCTACTGTGGCGTCCAGGCGCTGAAACGCATCGCTGGCCGGTTGACGAGCCGGAGCTGGGCGGCCGAAGAACAGCACGACGGTCGGCACCAGATCCAGATGCCGGATTGTCCCGTTCACGATTGAGGCGGTGCCGTCTCCGTGGATCGATCGGAGCAGGCGCGCCGTGTCCGGACCCGCGCCGCTGAAGTTGCCGGCGCCGGTGAGGCGACCGGTGATCGAGCCGCCGTTGCCGCCGAATTCCGCGAGCTGCGCCACGTCGATGTCCATCAGCCGCGATCGCAGTGTCGCGGCGATCGTGTCGCCCAGCGACGCTGCCAGCGATCCCTGATAGCGACCGCCAAACAGTTGAAATGTCAAAGGCGAAAGTGACAGGCGACCCCCCTCGACTTCGAGATCGGTCGCGAACTGCCGCACCGTGACGCCTGCCGCGCTTGCCGTCTCGGCACTCACGCGCGCGGCGATGCGTGCCGGCATGCGATCGGCGACCCCAGGTTCGCGCGCCGTTGTCTTCGGCGGCGCGAACGCGGACGCGAGCGCGAGGAGTTCGTCGACGTCGAGCCGATTGGCTTTGACCCGCAGCCGTGCATCGACGCGCGGTGCGAGATCGATCTCGCCCGACGCGTCCAGCGTCGTCCGGGTTGTTGCGGCGGTGAACGAGCGCAGCAGCAGACGTGATCCGCTGAGAGAGGATTCCGCCGACACGGTGATCTGCTGCCCCCGGCTCTCGAGCGTGATCCCATGAAGGGAGATCGACCGCACCGAGACCAGCTTCATGCCGCCGCCCGAAGTCGATTGGTCACGTGACGCCGGGAGCCCGAACGGTAACGGCATCCTGATACGGCTGTTCGTCACCTCGATCGACGCGTTCTCGATCCGGCGCGACAGGAGCGCACGTCCATCCGAAGAGACGTCGATCGTTCCCAGGGTCAACGCGACGGGATCGCCAACGTCGATCCGTTCGAGGCGGATCCCGGGTCGTGGCAACAGCGCCGGCCGCGCCGACGCAATGCGTACGGGCTTGCCCAGCCAGGCCGTCGCCTGACGTTCGAGCGCGAGCCGCACACCATCGCCCGCCAACAGCCAGTACAACGTTCCGCCGATCGCCGCGACGGCGATCAGCGAGATCACGGCGAGCAGGATGACAACGCGGCGGATCACGGAATCAGCCTATAACACTGGCACATGCCGGAATTACCGGACATCCTGCTGTATCTGCATGCCCTAGGTCCACGGGTTGTTGGTCATCGTCTCGAACGCGTGCGCCTGGCCTCGCCGTTCCTGCTCCGGTCGATCGACCCGCCGATCGCCGCCGTCGAAGCCCGTGCGGTCGCGGCACTCCACAGGCTTGGCAAGCGCATCGTCTTCGAGTTCGACGACAGCCTGTTCCTGGTCTTTCATCTGATGATTGCCGGCCGCTTCCGGTGGAAGGCATCGGGAGCGAGGGTTCCTGGCAAGGTCGGACTGCTCGCGCTCGATTTCGACAACGGCACGCTGCTGCTCACGGAAGCCGGCAGCAAGCGTCAGGCGTCGCTCTATGTCGTTCGCGGGCGCGAGGCATTGGCGCAGCACGATCCAGGGGGAGTCCAGGTGCTCGAGATCGATCTGCCGGTATTCGCGGCAGCGCTGCAGGCGGACAATCACACAGTGAAACGCGCGCTCACCGATCCGCACATCTTCAGCGGAATCGGCAATGCCTATTCGGACGAAATCCTGCACGCGGCGCGAATGTCGCCGTTCCGTCAGACACAATCGCTGACCGACGTCGAGGTCCGGCAGTTGTTCGACGCGACCCGAGCGACACTGACGAAGTGGATCGGCCTGCTGCAGGCGCAGGCCGGTGACGAGTTCCCAGAGAAGGTCACCGCGTTTCACGCCGAGATGGCCGTCCATGGCAAGTACGGACAGCCGTGTCCCGACTGCGGCTCGCCCGTCCAGCGCATCGTCTACGCGGCGAACGAAGCGAACTACTGCGCGACCTGTCAGACCGGCGGCCGCCTGCTCGCGGATCGGTCGCTCTCACGGCTGCTGCGTGAGGACTGGCCGAGGACGCTTGAAGAACTGGAACGTCGCAAACGGCGGTGAGCCCTCGAATCAATCGTCTCCGAGACTCACGCGGCCAGCAACGGCCGCCGCGCATCGATGTTCAGCCGCCAGTAATCGAGCTCGAACGCTGGTGTGTCCGCCGCGGCGAGCGCCGTGATATGCGCGACGAATGCCTGTTGCAGCTCTCGCGTCGGCAGGCGCGAGAGGTGGTGCCGAAGGATCACGTTCGTCAGGAAGGTCGCAAACGTCTCCGCGTCTGGCTGCACGATCGGCGACGGTTCGATCCAGGCGTTGATGTCCATGAAGCCGGCAGCCTCGAGACGGCGCGCGGTGGTGTCGGCATCGGCGAATTCCCAAGGCTCGCGCCAGTTCGGAAAATAGGGCGCGAATTCGGCGCCGTGCATCAGCGCGTCCGATCGAAGGTGAATGCGCTGAAGGTTGGGACCGCCACCGCATTGCGCAACCAGCCGGCCTCCCGGCTCGAGCGCGGCGAACAGGCTGTGGAAGAGCGCCTGGTGATCGAGCACCCAGTGGAAACTGGCGGTACTGAATATCGCGTCGGTAACCTCGGCGAGCGGTAGCGCTGCTGCGTCGGCCTGGACGTACGTGACCCGCTGGCCGTACGCCGGCGACAAGTACTCACGCGCGGTGTTCAGCATGTTGGACGACACGTCGACCGCGATCACTTTGCCGTGTGGCAGCCGCTCGATGAGCAGCTCGGTAACGCGTCCCGTGCCGCAGCCGACGTCGAGCACGATCTCGTCGCCACGCAGCGGCAACCGGGCAAGCACCGGCACGGCCATGGCGAACTGCGGATTCGAAATCTGGTGATAAGCGCCGGCATCCCATTCGCGCACCCGCTTATTATCTGATCCGTCCATGAAGCAGTTCTGCGTCGCGGCGCTTCTGTGCGCGGTGTATTTCGGGGTACCGCGTGCCGCCGCCGCCCAACCGCCATCGGTACTGCGCTGGGGTGGAGATGCGGAAGGCGGTGCCCCCTTCGTCGAAGCCGATCCGAACGATCCCCGGCATGTCGTCGGCTTCGACGTGGAGGTCGCGACGATCCTGGCCCACGGTCTCGGGCGCGAGCCGCAGTTCGTCCAGGCTGGATTTACCAGCCTTGAAGCATCGGCGGCGAGAGGTGATTTCGACATCGGCCTGAGCGGCATCGAGGACACGCCGGCGCGACGGGCCCGGCTCGCCGTCACGATCCCCTACTACGAATTCCGCGAGCGCGTGACGGTGCGGAAGGCGGACGCCGATCGGTTCCGTTCGCTCGCCGATCTTCGCGGCCGCCGCGTCGCGACGCTTGGCGCCACGCTGGCGTACGACCTGCTGCTGAACGCGCAGGCCGACGATGGCCTGGTGCCGGTCACGTACGAAGACGACGTGCATCCGTACAGCGATCTGGCGCTGGGGCGCGTCGACGCGGTGCTGCTCGATCAGGTGCTGGCCGACCGTGGCGTGAAGCGCAATCCCAGCCTGATGAATCTCGAGAAAGACGCGGGGATCGGACATTACGTCGGGGTCCTGGCAGCGTCGAATGGCGCGTTGCGCGACCGCATCGACGACATTCTCCGTACCGCGATGCGGGACGGCCGTCTGGAGTCGATCTTCCGCCGGTGGGGCATGTGGAACCAGGATCAGCCGCGCCTCTACGCGCGGCTGAGTGCCAATCAACCGGCGCCGCCCACCGGATCGACGGCCGCCACCGTGGACCCCTGGACGGCTGCGCGCCGATACGCACCGGCGATGCTTCGAGCGACGCTGATAACGCTGGCGTTGTCGTGCGTGGCGATGCTGCTCGCCGTCGCGGTCGGCGCCGCGATCGCCGCGGGCCGAGTCTACGGACGACCGATTGTTCGGTTCGCGCTGACCGCATATGTCGAAGTCGTTCGCGGCACGCCGCTCCTGCTGCAACTGTTCGTGATCTATTTCGGTGTCGCGGCGATCATCGATCTGCCAGCCTTGGCGGCGGCGCTGCTCGGCCTCGGTTTGAACTATGCCGCGTACGAGAGCGAGATCTATCGCGGCGCGCTCGAAGCCGTTCCCGTCGGGCAGCTCGAGGCGGCGCAGGCGCTCGGCCTTGGCCGGTGGCAGACGCTGTGGCTGGTGCGCGGCCCGCAGGCGTTCAGGTTCGCGCTTGCGCCGATGACCAACGACTTCGTGGCGCTGCTGAAAGACAGCTCACTGGTGTCGGTCATCACGGTCGTCGAACTCACCAAGCAGACGTCCATCTTTGCCGCCAATATCGGTTCGTGGGTCGTCCCCGGCGCGATGTGTGCCGCGCTCTACCTGGTGCTGTCGCTCCCGCTCGCACATGCGGCGCGGCGCATCGAACGGAGCTGGCGGACATGAGTGTGCTCAGCGTCCGGCGGCTCGCGATCGAGCGTGGCGGTCGCGCCATCGTGCGCGATCTGGACTTTTCCGTGGGCTCCGGCGAACTGGTCGCGCTGATGGGGGCGTCGGGCTCGGGCAAGACTTCGGTCCTGCGGGCGATTGCGCGCCTCGATCGATCCGCGGGCGGGCAGATCGAACTCCAGGGACGCGTCGGCTTCGTGTTCCAGTTTCATCATCTCTTCGCAAACATGTCCGCTTTGGCCAACGTGGCCGTCGCGCCGGTCCATGTCCTCGGCCGCTCGCGCCAGGAGGCCGAGGTGCGTGCCCGCGTCCTGCTCACGTCGCTCGGCGTCGGCGATCGCGCCGAGGCTTATCCGCACGAGTTGTCGGGCGGTGAAGCGCAACGCGTAGCGATCGCGCGCGCGCTGGCCATGGACCCGCCCATCCTGCTGATGGACGAACCGACCGCATCTCTCGATCCGGCACGGCGCGGTGACCTCGCTGCAACCTTGATTCGGCTGGCCGCGGACGGCCGGACGATTCTGATGGCCACCCACGACGAAGATTTCGTCGGCGCCTGCCGCGCGCGCGTCGTCACCATAAAATAGTCACGCGATATGTCCACTCAGCCGCTCAAGGTCGAGACCGATTCGCACTACATCGAACTCGATACGCATCGGAAAATTCGCTACCGGAACAAGCTGCATTACCGCTTCAACCACTGGCCGATCTGGATCTTCGTGTTTTTCATCGCCCCCGGACCGTGGACGTTCCGGTTGTTCTCCTCCGGCTTCGATCCGGCGCTGCTGACGTGGCTCGCTCTCGTGATGACGGGCACGGCGATCGCAGGCCTGCGCGGGCGACTGCCGGGGTGCGAGCCGGCGCCGTACATCATCCGGTTCACCGAGGATCGACCGAATCCGTTGTACCGCCGCATCTGCTACACGACGGCATGGGGCGAGGTGGTGGCGTTTGCGGTATTGAATATCGCAGGACTGGCGTGGGCCGTCGTGACCGGAGAATGGCACCTCAAACAGATGTACGAGGTGGCGTATTTCCCGATTGCCGGCTCGATGTGGATCCTGGGTGCGTTTGGCCAGTTGCCGCGCGTGAAGCCGTCGACGCAGAACGAGGGCCACGAGCGACGTTACTTCTACGGCTCGGTGTGGGCCGTCGCGATCGCGCAGCCGATTCTGTGGCTGCTCTGGAAGGTGCTGCCCACCCACAATCGCGGCGCCGACATCACGAAACTGGCGGTGTTCGTCGCAATCCTGGCGTTCGTCGGTCACCTGTCCCGTCGTGGCGCGCTGCCACGCACGCGGCCGATCGTTCCCGGCGAATTAGCTGTCCTCGATTGACATAGCCGTGGCCGAAGGCTTCGAAGGCTGGGACGACTATGCGCCGTTCTATGACTGGGAGAACGCGCGGACCCTGGGACGACGCGACGTCCCGTTCTGGCGCAACCTGGCGATTCACTCTGGCGGTCCGGTCCTCGAACTCGGATGCGGCACCGGGAGGATCGCCCGGCCTCTCGCCCACGCCGGCGTTCACATCGTCGGCCTCGATCGATCGCAGGCGATGCTGGCGCGTGCACGGGCGCGCCTGCGGCGTGCGTCGTTGGCGGGACGCGTCGATCTCGTTCGCGGCGACATCCGCTATCTGCCGTTTGCCGCGCCACGGCGTTTTCCGTTGGTCATCGCGCCCTATGGCGTTCTACAGTCGCTGTTGCGTGAGCGCGACCTGGCGGCGACGCTGACGGCCGTATTTGACGTGCTCGAGCCGGGTGGCACGTTCGGACTCGAACTCGTTGCGGACCTGCCGTCGTGGGAGGAATATCGCAAGCGCGTCAGTCTCAAAGGCTGGCGACAGCGGGCGGGCGGTGCGCACGTGACGCTGGTCGAGACCGTCCGCCAGGACCGCGCGCGTCACCTGACCATCTTCGACCAGGAGTTCACTGAACGGCTCGGCCGGCGCACGCAGGTGCGACGCTTCTCGCTGACATTCCGCACGCTCTCGGTTCCGCAAATGGTCCGACGGCTCGAAAAGGCTGGCTTCGAGATCACGGCCACGCTCGGCGATTACCATGGCGGGCCCTGGGACAAACGGGCTGACGTCTGGGTGATTCTGGCGAAGCGACCGGGGAAACGGTAAAATTGCCGGTCCGTTTTCTTCAGGTTTTGGGAGAATTTCCGCATGTCAGGCCATTCCAAGTGGCACACGATCAAGCACAAGAAGGGTGCGGCCGACGCCAAGCGCGGCAAGGTTTTCACGCGCATCATCAAGGAACTGACCGTCGCCGCCCGTAACGGCGGTGGCGACCAGGCTACCAACCCGCGCCTGCGCACGATCATCGCGGAAGCCAAGGCCAACAACATGCCGCGCGAGAACATCGAGCGCGCCATCCGCCGAGGTACGGGCGAAGAGCCCGGCGTCTCGTACGAAGAGATCACCTACGAGGGCTACGGCCCCGGCGGCGTCGCGCTGATGATCGAGGTGCTCACCGACAACAAGAACCGCACGGTCGGTGAGATCCGCCACATGCTCGGCAAGCACAACGGCAACCTCGCGGCCGAGAACAGCGTCGCCTGGATGTTCAGCCGCAAGGGACAGATTCTCGTCGAGAAGGAAAAAGTCGACGAGGAAAAGCTCCTCAACACCGTGCTCGAAGCGGGCGCCGACGACATGAACGACGACGACAGCGCGTGGGAGATCGTGACCTCGCCGGATTCGTTCGAAGGCGTGCGCGACGCGGTGAAGGCGCTCGGCGTGGAACCAGCGAGTGCCGAAGTCGCGATGATTCCGCAGAACTACGTAAAGCTCACCGGCAATGAAGCTAAGCAGATGCTGAAGCTGTACGAAGCGGTGGACGATCACGACGACGTGCAGCACGTGTGGGCCAATTTCGACATCGAGGAGAAGGAGATCGAGGCCCTGGCGTGAGAGTGTTCGGCATCGACCCCGGCTCCGAGCGCACCGGCTACGGTTGCGTGGAGACGGATGGACGGCGCCATCAGCTCGTCGCCTGCGGTGCCATCAGCGCCCGCGCAGGCGATCTGTTCCCGCATCGACTCGCCCGCATCCATCGCGAACTGACGACGCTGCTCGTGACGTGTCGCCCCGACTGCGTGGCCATCGAGAACCTGTTTCACGCCAACAACGCGCGCAGCGCGCTCAAGCTCGGTCATGCCCGCGGCGTCGCGATGCTCGCCGCGATCGAAGCCGGCTGCGAGATCGTCGAGTACACGCCTGCGGAAGTGAAACGCGCCGTGGTCGGCTACGGGCGCGCCGAGAAGCACCAGGTGCAGCAGATGATCAAGCTGCTCCTCGGTCTCGACAAGGCGCCGAAGCCGTTCGACGCGTCCGACGCGCTTGCGGTGGCGATTTGCCATCTCCATTCGCGTCCGGCGGCCCGGCTGAAGCCGGGCACGACAGGCACGAAGCGGGCCCGCAGCGCGCCGGACGGTACGACCGATGCCGCAGGGCCTGGCTTGAGCCGGACGACATCGGCCCGCGCGAAATCCTGGCGTCACTACCGCCCGCCGCCCGCCGGATGATTGCATTCCTCCGCGGACGCGTTCTGGACAAACAGCCAAACCGCATCATCCTCGACGTTCAGGGCGTCGGCTACGAGTTGTACGTCCCGTTGTCGACCTTCTATGACGTTGGCGACGAGGGGAGCGACTGCTCGCTGCGCGTATACACGCACGTGCGCGAGGATGCGCTGCAACTGTTCGGATTCCTCACCGATCTCGAGCGGCAACTATTCGAGCGGCTGATCTCGATCAGCGGCATCGGACCGAAGCTGGCCGTCGCCGTCCTCTCCGGCGTCGAGGCGCGCGATCTCGTGACGGCCGTTCAGCGCGGCGACGTCGCGCGACTCACGGCGATACCGGGCATCGGGAAGAAGACTGCCGAGCGGATCGTCCTCGAGCTGCGCGATCGGCTCGCGCAGCTTGCGGTCGGTGTTTCGGAGGCGGCGCCGGCCGCGCGAGCGGGCGATCGGCTGCGCGACGACCTCATCTCCGCGCTGCAGAACCTCGGCTATCATCGGCCGCAGGCCGACAAAGCTGTCGAGTCCATTCTTTCCTCGGTGCCCGAAGCCACATTCGAACAGGCGCTCAGGCAGGTGCTGCGCGAGCTGATGCGATGACGGATTCATCGACGGGTGGCCGACTCGTCACCGCGGGTCGCGTTGACGACGACGCGCAGTACGAAGCGGGGTTGCGGCCGCGGATGCTCGACGAGTACATCGGGCAGGATCGCGTGCGCGAGAACCTGCACGTGTCGATTCACGCCGCGCGCGGCCGGAACGAAGCGCTGGACCACGTGCTGCTCTACGGGCCGCCCGGTCTTGGCAAGACGACGCTCGCTGGCGTCATCGCGAACGAGATGGGCGTGGCGATTCGCGCGACCGCCGGACCGGTGATCGAAAAGCCCGGCGATCTCGCCGGGATGCTCACCGACCTGCAGGCGCATGACGTGCTCTTCATCGACGAGATTCATCGCATGGCGCCGGCGATTGAGGAGATCCTCTATCCCGCGATGGAGGACTACGAGCTCGACATCGTCATCGGCCAGGGTCCGAGTGCGCGGTCCGTCAAGGTACCGCTGCAGCGGTTCACGCTGATCGGCGCGACCACGCGCGCGGGTTTGCTGACCGCACCGCTGCGCGCCCGCTTCGGCATCGTCCACCGGCTCGATTTTTACGCCGAGGCGGACATCGAGGAGATCGTGCGCCGATCCTCGCGCATTCTGAACGTGGAGGTGGAGCGTGCCGCGACGCACGAAATCGCGCGCCGCTCGCGTGGAACGCCGCGAATCGCCAATCGTCTGTTGCGCCGTGTGCGCGATTACGCGCAGGTGCGCGCCGATGGACGCGTCACGGCGGATGTGACCGCAGCGGCGATGAAGCTGCTCGAGGTCGATGACCATGGCTTCGACGAGGTCGATCGGAAGCTGCTGCAGACGATCATCGACAAGTTCAGCGGCGGGCCGGTGGGCGTCAACAGCCTGGCTGCCGCCATCAACGAGGAGAAGGATGCCATCGAGGATATCTACGAGCCGTTTCTGATTCAGGCCGGCTTTCTCGATCGCACACCGCGCGGCCGCGTTGCGACGCCGCGTGCCTACGAATACTTCGGGCTCACTGCCCCCAAGAAGGATCCCCGACTGTGGTAACCGCCGCCACCCCGCGCGCCGTCAGCCGCGCGCGCATTGCCAGCATCGCCACTTATGTTCCGCCTCGCGTGCTCACGAACGCGGACCTCGAGAAGATGGTGGACACGAGCGACGAGTGGATCGTCAAGCGGACCGGCATCCGCGAACGGCACATTGCCGAGAAGGGCGTCGGCACGTCCGACCTCGCCTATGAAGCCGCCCGGATCGCCATTGCCCGTGCCGGCCTGACGGCCAACGACATCGACCTGATCGTTGTCGGCACGACCACCCCCGACATGGCGTTCCCGAGTACCGCGTGCCGGCTGCAGGCCAAGCTCGGCGCCTCGCACGCCTGGGGCTTCGATTTGTCGGCCGCCTGCTCCGGTTTCACCTACTCGGTGACGACCGCGGCGCAGATCGTGGCGGCCGGCGGCAGCCGTCACGCGCTGGCGATCGGCGCCGATGTGATGTCGAGCATCATCGACTACACCGATCGGGCGACCTGCGTGCTGTTCGGCGACGGTGCGGGTGCCGTGGTGATCGAAGCGAGCGATGACGACACGATCGGCATCCTCGATTTCGAGAACTACGTCGATGGCACCGGCGGCGACGCGCTCTGCATGCCGGCCGGAGGCAGCCTGCGTCCGGCGTCGGCGGAGACGCTCGCCAATCGGCTGCACTACGTGAAGCAGGAAGGGCAGACCGTCTTCAAGTTCGCCGTGCGCAACATGGAAGAGGTCTGCCGGCGCATTCTCGAGCGGAACAAGATCGATCCAAGCAAGCTCGATCTCTTTGCCGCACATCAGGCCAACATGCGCATCGTCCAATCGACGGCTGAGAAACTCGGCATGCCGCTCGACAAGGTACTCATCAACATCGACAAGTACGGCAACACCACCGGCGGCACGATTCCGCTCGTACTCCACGACGCGGTTGAGCAGGGACGGTTGAAGCGCGGCGATTTGGTGCTGTTGGCGTCCGTCGGCGCGGGCTTCACGGTGGGCGCAGTTCTGGTCCGTTGGGGTCTCAAGGAGCCGTCCTGATTCTTGATTTGTGATTCCCGATTGGCGAGGCTAAGTGAGTGAGCAGCCGCCTTCGCCAAGGCTCCGGCGCCCAGGGCCGCCTTCGCCAGCACTCCGCCGCGCCAGGCCCCGTCACCCGCATGCGCCAACTCACGGCGGCGCAGGAGCAACGGATCAGCGCGCTGCGGTACTTTTCACGGCTGCTCGATTCCGCGTATCAACTTCCTGGCACCAGCTTCCGGTTCGGACTCGATCCGATCGTTGGCCTGGTTCCCGGCATCGGCGATCTCCTCAGTCCGCTGTTCACGCTCGCCATCCTCTGGCAAAGCTACGACCTGCAGATTCCGCGCGTCGTCCAGTTGCGGATGCTGTTCAACGTCGCGATCGATACGTTCATCGGCATCGTTCCGGTGATTGGCGATCTCTTCGATTTTGCCTGGAAAGCCAATGACATGAACATGGCGTTGCTGGAGCGGCACGCCTTCGAAGAGCGAACCGCGTCGGCGGGTGACTGGATGTTCGTGACGCTGATGACGCTGCTCGTGGCGGCGCTGGCGGTGTTGCCGTTCCTCGTGGCTGGCTGGATGATCAGCGAGATCGCGCGCCTCTTTCACTGACGTGCCGCGCCGCCAACGCCCTTCACGGGTCTTCCTGCTGTCACCGGCCAACTGCGGTGGCGTCCGCGCGAAGATGATGCTGTCGCCGGCGGCGCGCTTCGATCTCGCGCGGCGATTGCACAGCAGGGAGGGCGCACCGCTCGGCGACGTGTTCAGCTTCGTCAGCGGCCTCTACTTCCGCGGCAAGCTCGCCTACGCGCGGCGGTTTGCCCAGCCGTCCGATCCGCTGGATCCGGTGGTCGCGGGCGGTGTGCTCGTGATCACGCCCAACGCCGGATTGCGATCGGCGGACACGCCGATGACCATCGAAACCTTCCGTGCGTTTGCCAGTGGCGACATCGATCTGCAGAACGCGTCATATCGCGGACCGCTCGAACGCGGAGCGCGGGCGTTGATGGAAGCCGTCGGTCCCGACTGTGACGTCGTCCTGCTCGGCAGCATCGCGTCGGGCAAATACGTCGAGGTGCTGCAGCCGATTTTCGGCGAGCGATTGCTGTTTCCGCCTTCGTTCGTCGGCCGCGGTGACATGAGTCGTGGCGGGCTGTTGCTGCGGTGTGTGACGGCCGGCCTGGAACTCGAGTATGCGCCGATTGCCGGCGCGATTCGTCGCGGGAGCCGACCGCCCAGGCTCGAGCCGCTGGCACGCCGGGATCCGCGAAGCGCCGCCGGCCGGAAGCCGTAATGGCGAAATCACGGACGCCGACCATTCCTGGCCGCGGCGACGTCACGCTCCTCGTCGACGGCCGCGACGTGCGCGTGACCAATCTTCAGAAGCTGTTCTGGGCTGACCGCCGCATCACGAAGGGCATGTTGATCCAGTACTACGCGGACGTCGCGCCGGTGCTGCTGCCGCATATCGCCGGCCGCGCCATGGTGATGAAGCGTTACCCGCATGGTGCCGCGGGCGAGTTCTTTTTCATGAAGCGCGCCCCTTCGCCGCGGCCGGAATGGATCCGCACCTGCACGATCGATCACGGCAACGGCAACATCATCGACTTTCCCGTGATCGAGGATGTCCCGTCGCTGGTCTGGGTGATCAACCTTGGCTGCATCGACCTGAATCAGTGGTACGCGACGTGTGACGACATCAACCGTCCCGATTACGTTCACTTCGATCTCGATCCCGGCGATGGAGCGAGCTTCGCGCAGGTCCGCGAGTGCGCCCTGCTCGTGCGCGACGCGCTCGTATCGCTCGGCATGAAGCCCCTGGCCAAGACCAGCGGCTCGAAGGGCATTCACGTGTACGTCCCGATCGTGCGCGGGCCGATGCAGAAGCAGGTCTGGACGTTCGCCAAGGCATTGGCGGTGGAACTCGCGTCGCGCAGCCCGGCGTTGATGACGTCGGAGTACCGTCGCGAAAAGCGGCCACCCGGCCGCGTGCTCGTTGACTACAACCAGAACCGGTGGGGCAGCACGCTCGCGAGCATCTACTCGGTTCGCCCGACGCCGATGGCCACCGTGTCCACACCGGTCACGTGGGACGAGATCGAGCGCGGCGTGAAGGTCGAAGACTTCCGGCTGGACAACGTCCGCGCGAGAATTGCCAAGGTCGGTGACTTGTGGAAGCCGCTCTTGTCATCACGCGGACGGACGAACCTGGAGGTGTTTCTCACTCCCCCAGCAGCTCGCCGATCGGCTTCAGGTCCTCGATCCGGTCGCAGCACGCCTTGACGGCGACGAGCATCGGCACCGCCAGCAGCGTTCCCCAGATGCCCCACACGAAGCTCCAGAAGATCAGCCCGACGAAAATCGCGACTTCGTTGGTGCGCGCGGCGCGGCTGGTCAGCCAGGGCGTCAACAGCCAGCCCTCGAGGCTCGTGATGACGATGGAAATCCCGGACACGTACGCCGCCATGCCGAGCGTGCCGAACTGCAGGAACGCGACGACGGCGGTTCCGGCGGCGACGATGACGGGGCCGAAGTAGGGAATGCTGTTGAACACGCCGGCCGCGATGCCCCACACGCCGGCCTGATCGAGGCCGACCCACCGGAAGGCGATCCACGTGGCCACGCCGACGGCGGCGCTCGTCACTACCCGGACGAACAGGAACCGTTCAATCTGGCTGTCGATGTCGTTGAGGATCTGCACCGTGATCTTCTTCTTCTCCAGCGACGGTCCGGCGATCTTCACCAGCTTGCGCTTGAACAGATCGCCGGACGCGAGCAGGAAGAACACGAAGAACGCGACGAGCACGGCCTGACCGGCGAAGGCGACGAGGCTCGCCGAGCCCCATGACAGGTACTGCTTCACGTCGATGGCCGGCTGTTCGATCTGTACTCGCTGCACGCCTTTCGGTGCGGGGTTGGCGCCTGAGGTCTCATCGGCCGTTCGCTGCAGCTCCTGCGCAGCGCGCTGGACGTTCGAGATCGTCTGCGATTGCCCGTGCCGCAACGCCTGCCGGAGCTTGGTGGCGGCATTCGGCAGCGACGCCACGATCGCGGTTGCATCATCGGAAAGCGCGTAGACGCCGTAACCGAGTGCGCCTGTGAGGCCGACGACGACGACGGCCGAGGCGAGCACGCGCGGGAATCGCACGCGAATCAGGCCGGCGACGATCGGTTCCAGCGCATAGCTGAACAGCACGCTCAGAACGATCGGAATGAAGATCTCAGCCGCCCACCGCAGCACGAAGATCGTTGCCGCCGCGGCAATGACGCTGAGCGCGATGCCACGGACGTTGACGTTGACGTCAGGTGATTCCGCGGCGTTGTCGCCACGGAGGTGCTCCACGATCTTGCGGGCCGTCTCCGCCATTACGCCTCCGCCTTCAATCCCGATCGCGCCTGCAGGGCCCGATTGATGGCGACACCGGCTTTGGCGCCTTCCGCCGCGGCGACGACGGCGAACTGCACGTCGCGCGAAGCATCGCCGACGACGTAAACGCGGTCGACGCAGGTTATACCGAGGTGGTCGGTCCTGACCGTGCCCTTGGACGTGAATTCACACCCGAGGCGGCGGGCGAGCTCGCATTGCTGCGTCTGCGGCGCCGCGAAGAAGATCGCATCGCAATCGACACGGGCGCCGTTGCGAAACACAATGGCTCGGACCGCGCCGCGATCGTGTTCGATCCGCTCGACGCGTGCCGTGTAGACCGGGATGGCGTGCGCGGCCAGTTGCTCGCGCTGCCTGGAGTTGACCCTTGCTTTGCCAAGCGTGCAGGCGACGACGCGATCGGTCCAGGTTTTCAGCGACAGTGCCAGTCCGGCCGGGGAGGTGTGTTCTCCGATCACGGCGATGGTCTGGTCCCGATATTCCCAGCCGTCGCAGTAGGGGCAATGATGCACCGTGATTCCGTAGCATTCGGCGAGGCCGGGAATGTCCGGTGGAACGTCGCACACGCCGGTCGCCAGAAGCACCGACCACGCGTTGACGTGCTCCCCTGTGCTGAGCGCGACGTCGAAGCTGTCGTCGAGCCGCTCGACCTCGACCACCTCCACCGCTCGCGTATCGATGCCGTAGGGACGCAGTTCGTCGCGGCCGATGCGCAGCAATTCCAGCGGCGGAGTACCGTCCCGAGTGAGATATCCGTGTAACGCCTGCGATCGGACGTTACGTGGTTTGCCGGTATCGCACAGCAGCACGCGCCGGCGGCAACGGCCAAGAATCAGCGCGGCACTCAGGCCCGCGGGTCCGCCTCCGGCGATGACGACATCGAACACGCAGCTCGAGCGCTGCAAAATGAAAGCCCATGGACGTTTCGGCGTTCGACTTCGATCTACCTGAAGAACTGATTGCGCAGGAACCGCCGGCACAGCGCGGCGGCTCTCGCCTCCTCGTGCTGCACCGGAACTCCGGCCGCCTCGACCATGCGTCGTTCCACGAGTTGCCCCAGTTCCTCACACAGGGTGACCTTCTGGTGCTCAACGACACGAGAGTGTTTCCTGCCCGTCTGCTCGGCCATCGCATGCCCTCGGGCGGCGCCGTGGAGTGTCTGCTCATACGACAACTCCCAACTCCCCACGAGAAGGGTGAGCCAACTCCCCATCAGAGCGTCGGGCCCGGCTACAGCCCGGCCGTGGGAGTTGGGGAAGCGCCGACGTCGGGAGCTGGGAGTTCTGAAATCTGGGAGGCGTTGATGCACCCCGGCCAGAAGTTGAAGCCGGGAGCGGCCGTCGTGTTCGAGGGCGGCGACGCACGGATTGACGGCGAGGTGCTCGAACGACGCTTCTTCGGCCGGCGGACAATTCGGCTGTGGACGCAGAACGGCGACCTTGCCGATGCCATCAATCGCATCGGCCACATTCCATTGCCCCCGTATATCAGGCGCGACGATCGTCCAGCCGATCGCGAGCGCTATCAAACCGTCTATGCCAACGAGCGCGGATCGATTGCCGCACCGACTGCCGGCCTGCACTTCACGGAGGCGCTTCTGCAGGAACTCGCTGACGCCGGTGTCGAACAGGCGCGCGTGACGCTGCACGTCGGCTACGGCACGTTCAAGCCGGTCCGCGTCGATCGCGTCGAGGATCACGCGGTCGACGCAGAGACGTTCAGCGTCTCCGAGGCTGTCGCAGAACAGATCTCGCGTGCTCGCAAGGACGGCCGCCGCATCATCGCCGTCGGCACGACGACCGCGCGTGCGCTTGAATCGCTGACCGTGACGAGCGATGGGCGCGTGCTGTCGCAGCAGGGCGAGACGTCACTGTTCATCCGCCCCGGCCATCGCTTCCGCAGCGTCGGCGGTCTGATCACCAACTTCCACCTGCCGAAGTCCTCGCTGCTGATGCTGGTGTCGGCGTTCGCCGGCCACGAGCAGGTGATGGCGGCGTATCGCGCCGCAGTCAGCGGGCGATACCGCTTTTACAGCTATGGCGACGCGATGCTGATCCTGTAGGCGTGGCGAATGAGCCAAGAGGAATGACGTAAGATTCGCCGCGACGGCAGCCATGGCGTCCCCATACATCGAGTTCGATCTCTCCGGCGTGCGAACGTATCCGCTCGCCTCGCGCCGGAGCAAGGCACGCGCGGAAGACTTTGCGCGTCCCGTTCCCGCCGGCGCCAGCTTTGCGGACTGGTTCAATGCGCTGCCCGACATCCTCGGCGGGCACGATCTCCGGCGGGTGGTCTCGGCCTTGACACAGGCGAAAGCCAGCGGTGCCGGAATCGTCTGGGGCATCGGCGCGCACGTCATCAAGACGGGCGTGTCGCCAGTGCTCGTCGATCTCATGGAACGCGGTTATGTGTCCGCGCTCGCGATGAACGGTGCCGGGGTCATTCACGATTTCGAAATTGCGATGTCGGGAGGCACGTCCGAAGACGTCGACGAAGCGCTCGGTCCCGGACGATTCGGAATGGCGGAAGAAACCGGTCGCGTGTTGAATGAGGTGATCGCTCACGCGGCGACCGCAGGCAAAGGTCTGGGACAGGCGGTCGCCGAACATCTCGGTTCGTCGCAGCCACCTCACGCGAAGAACAGTCTGGCCGCGAGCTGTCATCGACTCGGCATCCCGCTGACGGTGCACGTCGCTGTCGGTACCGACATCATCCACATGCACAGCCATGCGTCCGGCGCGGCAATCGGCGAGACCAGCCTGCGCGACTTCCGGTATTTCACGTCGAACGTCGCTCGCCTCGCCGGCGGGGTGTACTTGAATTGCGGCTCGGCGGTCGTGCTGCCCGAGGTGTTTCTCAAGGCGGTGGCGCTGGTCCGCAATCAGGGCATCAGTCTTGACGGCCTGACGACGGTGAATATCGACTTCCTGCGGATGTATCGACCGCAGACGAATGTGGTCTCGCGGCCGACCGCCGGCACGGGCACCGGGATCTCGCTGGTCGGCCACCATGAAATCCTGATCCCGTTGATTGCTGCGGCACTCACCTGACCCACTTCGCCCTTTGAACTTCGCACGTCGAACTTTATGATGAGTGTTTGCGCCGGAGTAGCTCAGCCGGTTAGAGCACGCGTCTCATAAGCGCGGGGTCGGCGGTTCGAGTCCGCCCTCCGGCATTACGAACTCCCAACTCCCAACGACACCCAGACCAACTCCCACAACCAGGCATCATTGGGAGTTGGGAGTTGGTCCACTCCAAGGTTGGGAGTTGCACAAGCTCTTACAAGCCGTCCGTCGCAGCATTCGCCGCTACGACCTGCTGCCTTCCGGCAGCACGGTGCTGATCGGCCTGTCCGGCGGATCCGACTCGGTCGCGTTGACGCTGCTGCTGCTGGATCTCTCGCGGCATGGCGACTTCGGCGTGGTGGGCCTGGCGCACCTCAATCACCAGATTCGGCCCGCGGCGGCGCGGGACGAGGCGTTTTGCCGCGAGTTCGCCGCCTCCTTGGCCTTGCCGCTGGTCGTCGCGACCGCGGACGTCCCGGCCCTGGCAGTCGAGCAGCGGCGCTCGATTGAGGATGCGGCGCGACGAGCCCGATACACCTTTCTGACCGGCGCCGCCGCGCAGTTGGGGGCGTCGTCGGTCGCTGTCGGACACACGCAGGACGATCAGGCCGAGACGTTTCTCTTGAAGCTGGCGCGCGGCGCCGGACTGACCGGCCTCGGCGCAATTTACCCGCGGCGGGACACGGTCATTCGACCCCTGATCGACGTTGAGCGGCGGGAACTGCAGGAGTATCTCCGTGCCCGCGGTCAGGGATGGGTAGAGGACGAGTCGAATCAGGACCTGGCAAATCCGCGCAACCGTGTGCGCCATGAGGTCCTGCCGTCACTCGAAGCGGCGTACGGAGGTCCGGTCCGTCCGGCATTGGCGCGAACGGCTGGTCTCGTTCGCGACGATGGGCAATGGCTGGACGATGAAGCGGGTCGGCGGTTTGAGCTGCTGACGCGCCGCGACGCTGGAATGCTCGAAATTGCGGCCGGCGAGCTTGAGGCTGAACCGTTTCCAATCCGCCGCCGCGTCTTACTGAAAGCGTTGCGGTCGGTTGCCGGCGGACGCGAGGTCGGGTTCGACCACGTGGAGGCCGCGCTCGAGGTGCTCGCCTCGCGAACGCCCGGCGTTGACCTCCCCGGTTGCCGAGTGGAACTTCGGCGCGGAAAACTGGTCTTAATACAGCAAGATAGCGGTTTGAAGTGATACCCTTTGTCACTGCCCCGTAGGAGGCTGGTTTGAATTCAACACTGCGAAGCCTCGTTTTCTGGATCGTCCTCATCCTCATCGCGGGGCTCGTGTGGAAGTTTTCCGTCGGCGGCCTCAACTCCAGCAGCAAGACCGAGAGCTTCAGCGAGTTCATGGCGCAGGTCGACGCCAGCAAACTCGACAATGCTGTCATCACGGCGTTCCCGAACGGCGCCGGCAGTGACATCGAGTACGTCGACAAGGCGGGCACGCATTTCCACACCGTTGCGCCCCCGCAGTACGACCGGCTGGCCAACGAGCTGCTGCAGCGCGGCATCAAGGTCACCGCAAAGGAGCCGCAGGGGAATCCCTGGACGGCCTTCCTGATCGGCTGGGCGCCCTTCCTTCTGGTCCTGGGCTTCTGGCTGTTCTTCATGCGTCAGATGCAGAGCGGTGGCAACAAGGCGCTCTCTTTCGGCAAGAGCAAGGCGAAGCTGTCGTCCAGTGCGCAGAAGAAAGTGACGTTCAAGGACGTCGCCGGCGTGGACGAGGCCAAGGACGAATTGCAGGAGATCATCGACTTCCTGCGGGAGCCTCAGAAATTTCAGAAGCTCGGTGGCCGCATCCCGAAGGGCGTGCTGCTGATGGGCCCGCCGGGAACGGGTAAGACGCTGCTTGCGCGTGCCGTGGCCGGCGAGGCCAACGTGCCGTTCTTCTCCATCAGCGGCTCCGACTTCGTCGAAATGTTCGTCGGCGTCGGTGCCTCGCGCGTGCGCGACCTGTTCGAGCAGGGCAAGAAGAACGCCCCCTGCATCGTCTTCATCGACGAAATCGACGCGGTCGGCCGCCATCGCGGTGCCGGCCTGGGCGGTGGCCACGACGAACGCGAGCAGACGCTGAACCAGCTGCTGGTTGAAATGGACGGCTTCGAATCGAACGAAGGCGTCATCCTCGTCGCCGCGACGAACCGTCCGGACGTGCTCGACCCGGCGTTGCTTCGTCCAGGCCGCTTCGACCGGCGCATCGTCGTGAACCGGCCGGACGTGAAGGGCCGCGAGGGCATTCTCGCGGTCCACACCAAGAAGATCCCGTTGGCCGACGACGTCGACGTCGCGGTGCTGGCGCGGGGCACGTCAGGTTTCTCGGGAGCGGATCTCGCGAATCTCGTGAACGAGGCGGCACTGAACGCGGCCCGCTTCAATCAGAAGGTCGTTCGCATGCTCGACTTCGAGTTTGCGAAGGACAAGGTGCTGATGGGCGCCGAGCGGCGCTCGATGATCATCACCGAGAACGAGAAGCGGGTGACCGCGATTCACGAGGCGGGTCATGCGCTCCTCGCAGTGATGCTGCCGCACGCCGAACCGATTCACAAGGTCTCGATCATTCCGCGCGGGATGGCGCTCGGCATCACGATGCAGTTGCCCGCCGACGAGAAGCACAACTACTCGCGCGAACACCTCGAGGATCAGATTGCGATTCTGCTCGGCGGACGGATCGCCGAGGAGGTCACGCTCGGCAGCATCACCACCGGTGCCGGCAACGATCTGGAGCGCGCCACCGAGCTCGCCCGCAAGATGGTGTGCGAGTGGGGCATGAGCGGCGCGATGGGACCGCTGACCTTCGGCAAGAAGGAAGAACAGATCTTCCTCGGTCGCGAGATCGCGCAGCACCAGGACTACAGCGAGGACACGGCGCTCCGCATCGACCAGGAGGTGAAGCGCTTCGTCACCGACAACTACGCAAAGGCGCAGCAGATCCTCACGGATCACAAGAAGCATCTCGTGGATCTCGCTGACGCGCTGCTGCAGCGGGAGACGCTGGACGCCGAGCAGGTCAAGCGCATCGCCGCGGGCAAGCCGTTGGAAGACACCGCGTCGCCGACGCCGCAGCAGACCGCGCCGCGTGTGCCGGCGCAACCCGCCAAGGAACGGCCGGCCGCATCGATCCTGCCGCCGCTTCCGCCCAAGCCGCTGACCCAGGAGTGACCTAGGAAGTTCGAAGGGCGACGTTAGCAGTTCGACCCAGGCCGGGATCCGCGACAGCGGTCCCGGCGTTCTTGCGTACGCGTCCAAGTTGCTGCACGGCGCTAGACGCGCCCTTTCGACCGCATCCGATGCGGTCGCGGGACACCGCTTCTGTTAGCCTTCCGTCGTGCCCAGACGTTTCGACGTACCCCTGCCGGACGGGCGGACGATGACGCTCGGCTCACGGACTCTGGTCATGGGCATCGTCAACGTGACGCCGGATTCGTTCTCGGACGGCGGCGTGCTGAGCGATCCGCGGCGCGCGATCGATGCGGCGGTGCAGATGATCGCGGACGGCGCGGATATCCTCGACGTCGGCGGTGAGTCGACGCGTCCCGGTGCGCAGGCGCTCGGGGCGGCCGAGGAGCTCGATCGCGTGCTGCCGGTCATCGAAGGACTGGCGTCCCGCGTGTCGGTGCCGATTTCGGTGGATACGTATAAGGCGTCGGTCGCGGCGGCCGCCGTGCGCGCCGGCGCCGCCATCGTCAACGATGTCAGCGGCCTTCGCTACGACGCCGCGCTCGGGCGTGTGGTCGCGAACAACGGCGCGGCGCTCATCCTGATGCACACGCGCGGCCGATCGAGCGACATGTATCGCCACGCGACCTATCACGACGTCGTCGACGAGGTGCTCGACGAACTGCGCGAGAGCGTGGCCTTCGCGACCGGCGCCGGCGTGCCGAAAGATCGCCTGCTGATCGATCCTGGTCTCGGCTTCGCCAAGGAGCCGCCGCACAACTACGAGGTCCTCGGCCGCCTCGACGAATTCAGCGACTTCGGCCGGCCGATCGTGATCGGTGCATCGCGCAAGGGATTTCTGACCCGCGCAATCGGCCGCGACGTTGTGCCGGCGGAGCGCGACTGGGCGACCGCCGCGACGGTGGCCGCTGCCGTCATCGCCGGCGCGCACATCGTGCGCGTGCATGCCGTGCGTGAGCTGGCGCAGGTGGCGCGGGTCGCTGACGAGATTCGGAAGTATCATCGGGCCATCCCGTGATGGATTGGCTCACAGAGCTGCTCCGCCGGCCGTCCGTGTCGTGGACGGACCTGCTGGACATCGGCCTCGTCTCGATCCTCGTCTATGAACTGCTGCTGCTGATCCGCGGCACGCGTGCGGCCCAGATGGCGCTGAGCGGCGGTTTCATCATCGGCCTCTATTTCCTGTCACGCTGGCTGCAGCTCGAAACGGTCAACTGGGTGATCCGCAACCTGGCCGGTTACGTCGTGTTCGCGATCATCGTGCTGTTCCAGGCCGACATCCGCCGTGCGCTCGCGCACTTCGGCCGGGCGCCGTTCTTCAGGTACTTCGAACGCGCCTCGAGCGCGGACGAGACGATCGAGGAGATCGTGGTCGCGGCGACGTCGCTGTCGTCCAGGCGCATTGGCGCGCTGCTCGTCATCGAGCGGCAGATCGGGATGCGCAATTACATCGAAGGCGGCATTCCGCTCGATGCGATGGTCACCTACGATTTGATCGGATCCATCTTTCAGCCCGGCTCGCCGCTGCACGACGGCGCGGCGATCGTGCAGGGCGATCGCGTGGCCGCGGCCGCCTGCTTTCTTCCGCTGTCGGTCAATCCCCGCTTGAGCCGCGATCTTGGGACGCGCCATCGCGCGGCGTTGGGCATCACGGAAGAAAACGATTCGGTCGCGATCGTCGTGTCCGAAGAGACCGGCACGATTTCCGTCGTCATCGCGGGTGACATGGAACGCGGCTTCTCCGCGGAGACGCTGCGCGGCCGGCTCCGCGTGTTACTCGGCGGCCGGCGGCGCCGCGACCCGGCGATCGCGGCTCGGAGCTCACTGGCCTGATGCCGGTCCGCGGTTTCCGCCATCTCGGATTGAAGGTGGTGTCGATCGGCCTTGCCGCCCTGCTGTGGCTGGTGGTCTCCGGGGAGCAGATCGTGGAGCGCGCGTTGCGCATCCCACTCGAGTTCACCAACCTGCCGTCGCAGCTCGAAGTCGTCGGCGATCCTCCGACCAATGTTGACGTGCGGGTCCGCGGGTCGTCTGGCGCGCTGAGCCGGATCGGCACGGGAGAACTGGTGGCGATCCTCGATTTGCGGTCGGCACGTCCCGGCCAGCGGCTCTTTCACCTGACCGGCAACGACGTGCGCGCGCCCTTCGGCATCGACGTCGTCCAGGTGACGCCATCGAGTGTCTCGATGCGATTCGAACCGTCGACCAGCAAGCGCGTGCCGATTGTTCCTGGCGTGGAAGGAGAGCCGGCCCCCGGATTCGTTGTGGGCACAGTTACTGCAGACCCTGCCACGGTCGAGGTCGTCGGTCCGGCCGGCGTGCTCCGCGGTCTCACAGAGGCCATCACCGAGCCGGTGAGCGTGGATGGCGCGGCGGGTCCGATCACTGAGACGGTGACGGTCGGATCGCCCGACCCATCGGTGCGGCTGAAGACGCCGGAGAACGCCCGCGTGACCGTGAATGTCACTGCTGCTCCGATCGAGTGGACGGTCGAAGGCATCGCCGTTGAAGTGCGCAACGCCACGAGATCGGTGCAATTGATGACCAGGACCGTCACCGTGCACGTTCGCGGACCGCGCGAATCGCGCAACGTGATGCCGGCGGATTTCGACGCCTCGGTGGACGTGACCGGCCTGCGCGCGGGCCAGTTCGACCTGCCGGTGCGCATCGTGCCGCCCGCGCGGGTCGGCATCGAGAGCGTCGATCCGCCGCAGGTAAGAATCAGAATTCGATAACAGGAGACCCATGGCGCGGTTGTTCGGTACGGATGGCGTTCGCGGCAAGGCAGGTGAGTTCCCGCTTGATGTCCCCACGGTGCGGCGTCTTGGCGGCGCCCTCGTACGCGCGTTGCGGCATGACGATGAGCCGTCGGCCCCGCATCCGCAGGGCATCAGGTTCCTGTCTGGTCGTGACACCCGGGAGTCCGGCTCGTGGATCGAACGTGAGCTGGCGTTCGGCGTCCGCAGCCAGGGCGGCGTGCTGACCAGTGCGGGCATCGTGCCCACTCCAGCGATTGCCTACCTGACGCCGCGTATGGGCTACACGGCGGGCGTCGTCATCTCCGCGTCGCACAATCCGTTCGAAGACAACGGCATCAAGGTATTCTCGGGTGCCGGCGAGAAGTTCACCGAGACGCTGGAGCATCACGTCGAGTCGATCATGGAAGACCCGTCGTGGTCGGTGCCTGGCGGCGACGCGCCCGCGGTGGAGCAGATCGACTACCGTGCGGAATACATCGGACACCTCAAGGACATTCTGCCGGCGGACGCACGCACGAAGGGCATGCGTATCGCCGTGGATTGCGCGAATGGCGCGACGACCACGGTTGCGCCGCGCCTGTTCGCCGAGCTTGGATTCGAAGCACGCTGCATCGGATGCGAGCCGGACGGCCGGAACATCAATCTGCGGTGCGGTTCGACGGCGCCGGAGGCGCTCGCCGGTGTGGTGCTCGAAGACGGATATGCCCTTGGCATCGCCTATGACGGCGACGGCGATCGCGCGATCTTCGTCGATGCCGCCGGCAAGATCGTCGATGGCGACGCCGTCATGCTTCTTTGCGCCAAGCAGATGCAGCGCGAAGCCCGGCTGCGCGGCAACGCCGTTGTGGCGACCGTGATGAGTAACATCGGTCTCGAGCTCGCACTCCGGGACGCCGGCATCGACATCGTCCGTTGTCCCGTCGGCGACAAGTACGTCATGGAAGAAATGCTGAAGCGCGGCATCGCGCTTGGCGGCGAGCAATCAGGTCACGTCATCTTCTCCGACTACCTGTTCACCGGCGACGGCCTGGCTACGTCGCTCAACGTGCTGCGGACGATGGCGGCAACGGGACGGTCGCTTGCGCATCTGGCGTCGGAGATGACTGCCTTCCCGCAGGTGCTGCTGAACCTTCGCGTGCAGCAGAAGATCGACTTGAAAACGATTCCGGAAGTGGCCGCCACCATGACCTCCGTAGAGTCGCGTCTCGCCGGCCACGGACGCCTGCTCGTCCGCTATTCGGGCACCGAGCCGCTCCTCCGCGTGATGCTCGAAGGGCGCGATGAGCGCGAAATCCGCGCGTGGGGTCAGGAGATCATCGACGCGGTCAAGGCGAGCATCGGAGTGGCGGTATAGACTGCAAATGCAGAATGCAGAAGGCAGACTGCGAATTGCGGAATGGAAACGATAGGGTCGCCATTCAGCATGCTTCATTCTGCATTGCATGGTGAACCTCTCCATCAACGTCAATAAGGTAGCGACGCTGCGCAATTCGCGTGGCGGCCGCCTGCCGTCGGTGCTCGAGGCGGTCGAAGTCTGTATCGCGGCCGGCGCCCCTGGCATCACCGTTCATCCCCGCGCTGATGCGCGGCACATCACGGCCGCCGACGTCCACGACATCGCTTCGTTGCTGAAGGCGCACCCGGACGTTGAATTCAACATCGAGGGTGATCCGCGTCCCGGGCTGTTGCAACTGGTGCACGACGTGCGTCCGACGCAGTGCACGCTCGTGCCGGTTCGGCCCGGCGAGGTGACCAGCGAGGCCGGATGGCCGCGCGACACGCCGCGCGACTTCATGGTGGACGTCGTCGCGGACCTGCAGAAGGCGGGCGTGCGGGTGAGCCTGTTCGTGGATGCGGTCGAGGATGCCGTACGCTGGGCGGGGGAGATGGGCGCAGACCGCGTCGAGCTGTACACCGAACCGTTTGCGCGTGCCTTCGAGCTCGGCGATGTCGCGGCGCGGGCGTCTTTCGCCCAATATGAGGCAGCCGCGGACGTTGCCTACTCGCTCCGGATGGCAGTCAACGCCGGCCACGACCTGGATCTGACCAATCTGATGATGTTTCGCCGGCTGCCGCACCTGGCCGAGGTCTCGATCGGCCACGCGCTGGTCAGCCACGCGCTGTTTGTCGGCCTCGACCGCAGCGTCCGCGAATATCTCGCCGTCCTCGCGGGTTAACAGTTCCTGGGGCCGTGCCTCGCCTGCGCGGGCGCACGATGTAGAGGCCGGCCTTCGGGTCGGCCCTGTAATGACGACCTCCGGGTCGGCCTTCGACTAAAATCAAGTGTTCCCACATGAAAGCCGAATCGATCGTGTACGCCATCGCCGGGATGTGCTTCGGCATCATCCTTGGCTGGATCATCGCCACCGAACAGCCGGGCCGAACCCAGGCGGCAGCCCCCTCGCAAGAGGCGGCAACTCAGACCCAGGCGCCGGCTTCGAGTGGCGGCGGGCAACAGGCGAAGGCGCTGGACGAGGCGCGTGTCCAGCAACTGACGACCATCCTCAACAGCGATCCGAAGAACGCGGGAGCGATGGTCCAGCTCGGAAACGCGTATTTCGACGGGGAGCGCTACGCCGACGCGATCGGGTGGTACGAGAAGTCGCTGGCGATCGACCCGAAGAATCCCGACGCCAGCACCGACCTCGGAGTCAGCTATTACTACTCCGGCCGGCCAGACGATGCCCTGAAGCAGTTCGAGAAGTCGCTGCAGATTGACCCGCGGCATACCAAGACGCTGCTCAACAAGGGGATCGTCCTTGCGTTCGGCAAGCAGGATCTGAGCGGTGCGTCGGAGGCCTGGAAGAAGGTCGTGGAGCTCGCGCCAAACAGTCCCGAGGCGCAGGCGGCCCAACGGGGACTCGAAGGGATTACCGCCGCCCAGACCGGACCGCGCTCCGGTGGAGCGGCCCCGACGCAGTGATCCGGGTCCTCCTGATCGCGATCCTGTTCTTCGTGATCGCACGCTCGTTCTGGCGCGTGGTCGACGGGATCCTCGATGGGGCGAACGGCGCGTCGCGGCGCGATCGGAAGATGAAGCCGTCGATGAAGCTGGTACGGGATCCGGTGTGCGGCACGTTCGTCGCCCCGAAGCCCGAGCTGTCGATCACGCGGCGCGGGGAGACGCATTATTTCTGTTCGGAGAAGTGCCGGAACGCGTTTCGATAGCGGAGGCTACGGAGCCAACGAAGTTCACCGCGGAGGCACGAAGCCGCGAAGTTACACCGCTGGCGCGGGCCGGCTACGCGCGCCCACGCCGGCAGCCTCAGAACGCCTCGAATCACCCGGCTGTCTTCGTGCGTCTTCATTGCGTCGTAGCTTCGTTGTGAATTTCGATCTCTTCGCCGCCTTGGTGGGCCTGACGACATGAGCACACGCATCGAAGAACAGATTCGTGCCGAGATCGTCGAAGTCGGCCGACGCATGTACGCGCGCGGCTACGTCGCGTCGAACGACGGCAACATCAGCGCGCGGCTCGACGCTCAGCGCCTGCTCACCACGCCGACCGCCGTGTCGAAGGGTTACATGACCCCCGACATGATGGTGATCGTCGACTACGACGGCAACAAGATCTCCGGTGAGCGCAAGGCATCGTCCGAGTTGAAGATGCACCTGGAGATCTACCGCAACCGGCCGGACGTCAACGCCGTCGTCCACGCGCATCCGCCGCTCGCCACCGGGTTCGCGGTCGCCGGCATCCCGCTCACCCGCGCAGTCCTCGCCGAGGTGATCACGACGCTGGGCAGCGTGCCGATCGCCGAGTACGCGACGCCATCGACCGCCGAACTACCCGAGGCCGTCCGCAAGTACATCAAGGCGCACGACGGCATGCTGCTGGCCAATCATGGCGCTGTGACCTGCGGCGACAGCGTGACGTCGGCGTACCACAAGATGGAAACAATCGAGCACTTCGCCAAGATCAGTCTGGTGGCGCGGCTGCTCGGTCGCGAGCACCTCATTTCGCGAGGCGAAGTTGAACGGCTCCAGGGCCTGCGTGGCACCTACGGCATCGCCGCACCGGCGCCGCTCTGCACGGATCCGGCAGAAGCCGCTGCCGCCGATCAGATCCTGTGTCAGGTGCTCGAGGCGCCGGACGCAGCGGAGCGACTCGTGCCGGACATCGGTGCCGCACTCTCGACGCCGGGCACCGAAGCGCTGCGCGCGAAGATGGCGGCGAGCAGCGACGGTGAAATTCGGCTAACATACGCCGAACTGACTCAACTCATCGCGGACGCCGTCAGGAACTTGCGCTGATGACGGCGGCGCGAATTTACGAATTGACGAATCCACGAATTGACGTACTGTCTCGACGAATCGCCCGCGCAATTCGTCAATGCGTAAATTCGTCAATTCCTCAATTTTCTGAGGATCGCAATGGGTGAGGCGCTTGGAATGGTCGAGACCAAAGGCCTCGTCGCCATGATTGAGGCGGCGGACGCGATGGTCAAGGCCGCAAAGGTCACGCTGGTCGGCTGGGAAAAGATTGGCGCCGGATACGTGACCGCGATCGTGCGCGGCGACGTGGCCGCCGTCAAAGCCGCGACCGACGCCGGCGCCGCCGCGGCCCGCCGCGTCGGGGAACTCGTTTCCGTGCACGTGATCCCCCGCCCGCACGCCAATCTCGAGGACACGCTGCCCATCGGCAAGGCGAACGCCGGCGCCAAAGGCTAGTGATTCTCGCCCGCATCGTCGGGACCGTCGTCGCCACACGCAAGGACCCGCGGCTGGTCAGCAACAAGCTGCTGGTCGCGCGCCCGATGGACCCGCATGGCAAGCCCGAAGGCAACTACCTGGTCGCCGTTGACACCGTTGATGCCGGCGTCGGCGAGACCGTGCTCATCGTCAGCGGCAGCTCCGCACGCATGGCATCGGGCATGAAAGACTGCCCGGTCGACGCCGCGATCGTCGGCATCGTCGACACCGTGGAAGTTTCCGCCGGCGATTGATCCCATGCAGCTTGCCCGCGTCATCGGCGACGTGGTGGTCACCCGCAAGGACGAGAACCTCAGGGGCGTGCCGCTGCTGGTGCTGCAGCCGATTGCCGCTGACGGCAGGGACGTCGGCCGCACGCTGGTGGCGGTCGATGCGGTTGGAGCGGGTGTGGGTGAGACCGTGTTTTTCGTCCGTGGGAAGGAAGCCAGCTTCCCTTTTTATCCGACCGAAGTGCCGGCGGATGCCGGCGTCGTCGGCATCGTCGATCACTATGATGTGATCGACGAATTTACGAGTTGACGGATTGACGAATTGCAAATGAATTGGTCCATTCGTAGATTCGTCATTTCATAAATCCTGTTATGCAGCTCGCGCGCGTCGTCGGCACCGTCGTCGCCACTCAGAAACATCGAAAATTCGAGGGCGCCAAGTTGTTGCTGGTGCAACCGGTGACGCTCGACGACCAGCCGCGCGGTGTCGCGCTGCTCGCCGTTGATTCCGTCGGCGCAGGCGTCCATGAGAAAGTGCTGATCGTCATCGAGGGACGCGCCGCCGGCGAAGCGCTCGGCCGTAAGGCGGCCCCTGTCGACGCGGCGGTCATTGGTATCGTAGACAGCGTGGACGTGAGCGAATGACCGAGCAGGAACTGCGCGAACTGGTGCGAAGCGTCATCGCCCGGCGAGACGTCCGGCCGAACCCGGCTCCGACAGCCCTCGCCTCAGTTCGCGAGCACGCCAGCCATGCGCTCTTCGTGATCCCCGCACAAGGGGAGACCTGCATCATCGAACCGGCGGTGACTTGCAATCACTGCGGGTACTGCAAGAGTTACGGACACTAGCCAGCCCGTTGGCGAAGAGTACGGAGGCAACGAAATTCACCACGGAGGACGAAAACACGAAGACGCCCGTGTCTTCGTTCCTTCGGTGTGAACTTCGTTTGCTCCGTCACCTCCGTTACGTGACGACATGAGGCCGACTGTTCTTCTCTCACGCCGGATTCCCTCAGTCGCGCTCTCACGCCTCGAGGAAGCCTGCGACGTCGACCTGTTTCGCGGCGCGCGCGATCCGAACGAAGCGGAGTTGATTGCGGCGCTGCGCGACCGGGATGGCCTCGTGACGCCCCTGACCACGACGATCACCCGGGCGGTCATCGACGCCTGTCCGCGGCTGAAGGTGATCGCGAACATCGCCGTCGGCTACAACAACATCGACCTCGACGCCGCGCGCGAGCGCGGCGTCATCGTCACCAACACGCCTGACGTGCTGACTGAAGCATCCGCCGATTTGACCTGGGCGCTCATCCTCGGCATCACGAGGCGAGTGGCCGAAGGCGATCGGTTGGTCCGCGCCGGCCGGTGGAAGGGTTGGGCGCTCGACTTCATGCTCGGCACCGACTTGCGGGGCAAGCAGCTCGGGGTCATCGGGTTCGGCCGCATCGGCCAGGCGGTCGCGGCGCGGGCGACGGCGTTCGGCATGCGCGTCGCCTATCAGACGCGGAAGGTCATGGGTCCGCCCGAATACCAGCCGATGCCGTACGACCGGCTGATCGCCACCTCCGATGTCGTCACGCTGCATTGCCCGCTGACCGACGAAACGCGACACCTGATCGACCAGAAGTCGTTCGCGCGCATGAAGCGCAGCGCCTATCTGATCAACACCGCACGGGGACCCGTGGTTGACGAAGCGGCCCTGGTCTGGGCGCTGAAGAATCACATCATTGCCGGCGCTGCCCTCGACGTCTACGAGGACGAGCCCAACGTGCCCCCCGACCTGCGCACGCTCGAGAACGTCATCCTCGCGCCGCATCTCGGGAGCGCAACGATGGAGACGCGCACCGCGATGGCGGATCTCGCGGTTCATAACGCCGTGGCGGTGCTCACGGGCAACCCGCCGCTGACGCCCGTCGAGGCCGTGCGTCGATCGTGACCAGGAAGATAGACACGGTCATGCGATCGCTCGAGCGAGCGATCGCGAAGTACGACCTGCCGGCCGTCGAGAAGATTTCGGCCGCTCAAGCCGAGAGCGCCTTCCAGGTCCTGATCGCGACGCTGCTCTCGGCGCGCACACAGGATGCCACGACGCACGCGGCGTCGACGAGATTGTTCCAGCGGGCCTGGACGCCGCAGGCAGTTGCGAAGCTGCCGGTGCGGGACATCGAGCGGTTGATTTATCCCGTCGGCTTCTATCGGACCAAAGCCAGGCACGTGAAGGCGTGCTGCGAAATACTCGTCAGCCGGTTCGGAGGCCGCGTGCCCGGCACGCTCGAAGAACTGGTCACGCTTCCGGGTGTGGGGCGCAAGACCGCGAACCTGGTGCTGATCCTCGCGTTCAGAAGCCGCGAGAACATCTGCGTGGATATCCACGTGCACCGCATCTCGAATCGGCTCGGGTGGGTGACGACCCTCGCACCCGACGAGACGGAACAGGCGCTCTATCGCGTCGCCGGCCGCCGATGGTGGCCGGTGATCAACCAGTATCTGGTGACGTGGGGCCAGAACGTCTGCCGGCCGGTATCGCCGCGTTGCGGGGATTGCGCGATCGCACCGCATTGCCAAAAAATTGGAGTCGAAGACTCACGCCATCTCGTCGGCGCGGAGCATCAGCCCCGCCCCCGAGCGAAGCGAGGTACTACATGAAGAACTGGATCGTCGTCCTGGTGACCGTCACCGCTGCGGTTGTGACACTCGATGCGCAGGGACGCGCACAACAGGGTCGCGCGCAGCAGGGCCGCGCCACGGCACCGGCCGGCGCCACGGTCAAGCCTTCCCCGGGGGCCGGGCCGCTCGTCATCTTCGATACGGCGAAGGGCACGTTCGAGATGGAAACCTATCCGAATGAGGCACCCAAGTCGGTGGAGCACATCCTGAACCTGGTGCGGCGCCGCTTCTACAACGGGCAGCGAATCATTCGCGTCGAGCCGCACGAGCTGGTGCAGTTCGGGGATCCGCTCAGCCGCGACATGAGCAAGCGCGATCTCTGGAAGACCGGTGGCAGCGGTACATCGATTGGCGTCGGCGAGATGAGTCCGAAGCGGAAGTTCCTCGTCGGCACGGTCGGTCTTGCGAATCCCGGCGATCCGCGCCGTTCCGACAGTCAGATGTTCGTGATGCTGATGCCACAACCGAAATACGACGGCCACTACACGGTGGTTGGTCGGGTGATCGCCGGCATGGACGTCGTCCAGAAGCTGCAGGTGACCGACGTCATTCGAACCGTAACCGTGCGGGAACGTTAGAGCGGGGGTTGGTGGGCTGGGATCCGCGCCGCGGTTCCGCCGTCCGCAACGCATCGTTCATCTCCGGGTACTGCTCGATCATCTCAGACGGGTACTCGCCTTCGATCGGCTCGCCGAGCTGCGTCTTCAACATGACGGCGTTGACGACGGACTTCGCCGAGAAGTGATTGTTGGTGTAGAGGTATGACTTCTTCACCAGCTCCTTTGCGGCGCCCGCGACATCGGCAAACTCCTGTAACTCCTGAGCGGAATAGAGGTAGTTGTAGCGATCCTCGCTCTTGTCATGGCGCCACCACTGAGCGGCGTTCCGCCCGTGCAGCCGCATGTAATAGAAGCTGGTGACGTTCGGTAGATAGTTCTGCCGGATCGAGAACCGGAACTTCGGTTCGTCGATCTGCACCCACGCGGCGTTGAAGCCGTTCAACAGCGCCAGCGTGTCCGCAATCGCATCGCTCCAACTCCGGTGTCGGAGTTCGACGGCGACCGGGTAATCGGCAAATGCGCCGAGCAGGTGCGCGAGATAGTCGCGTGTGGCCGGCGTGTTCTTGAAGCTCGGTGGAAACTGCGCGAGCAGCGCCCCGATTTTTCCCGCTGACGCGAGCGGATCAATGCCGGCGCGAAAGTCGTCGATGTCGCTCTGCGTGACCTGCGCGAGCAGATCGAGCAGCGGGCCTGTCCCGAGCGGAGTCGAGGGCCCAGAGCCGGGGACACGTTTCAGTGCCGCCTCCTTGAACATCTTCGGGTGCGTGAACTTCTGATACAGCTTGAGCGAGAACTGAAAGGCGGCCGGTGTCCGTTCCCTCCATGACCGCGTGACCTCCGCGCGCGGCTGACCGTAAAACGTGGTGTTGACCTCGACGGTATCGAAGTGCGCGGCGTAGAAGCGCAGTTCGTCGAAATCCCTGGTACCGGCGCGCTTCGACCGTGTGGCCGGGTAGAACAGGCCGTTCCAGGTGCCCTTTCCCGAGGGATAGCTCCAGCCGGATGTCCCGATGTGGAGGCTCATGGACCTTCACCGATAATAAGAGCGTTGGTCACCATCAACGAGATCTTCTATTCGGTTCAGGGCGAGTCCACCTATGCCGGACGCCCGTGTGTCTTCGTCCGCCTGACCGCCTGCGACCTTCGCTGCACCTGGTGCGACACGGCGTATGCGTTCCACGAGGGGGGCAAGCGGTCGCTGGACGACGTGCTGGGTGCGGTGGAGGCGTACCGGTGCGATCTGGTCGAGGTGACCGGCGGCGAGCCGCTGCTGCAGGATGGCGTCTACCCGCTGATGAGCGCGCTGCTCGATCGCGGCAAAACCGTGCTGCTCGAGACCGGAGGGCATCGCAGTACGGCGCGCGTGCCCGATCCCGTCGTGACGATTCTCGACGTGAAGTGTCCCGGCAGCGGCGAAGCCGCGAAGATGGACTGGGACAATCTGGCGCGTCTCCATCCTCATGACGAGGTGAAGTTCGTCGTCAAGGACCGCGCAGACTATGACTATGCCCGCGACGTGATCGCGCGGCATCAGCTCAGCGGACGCGTTGCTGCGATCCACCTGTCACCGGTTCACGGCGAACTGCATCCACGCACGCTCTCGGAGTGGGTGCTCGCTGACAACCTGCCGGTGCGTGTGCAGCTCCAGCTCCACAAGTTCATCTGGGATCCGAACACGCGTGGCGTCTGACCCGGCCCGGGAGAAGTTCGCCGTCGTACTCCTGAGCGGCGGCCTGGACTCGTACACCGCCGCGGCAATCGCCAGGGACGAGGGCTTCGCGCTTCACGCGCTCACGATCCGGTATGGACAGCGGCACGCGTGTGAGATCGAGTCCGCGCGGGCCATTGCCCGCCGACTCGGCGTGGTCAGGCATATCGAGCTGGATGTCGCGTTGTCAGCGTTTGGAGGCTCGTCTCTGACCAGCGACATTCCCGTTCCCAAGGATCGTCCCATCGACCCCGCCGAGATTCCGTCGACGTACGTGCCGGCGCGCAACACGGTCTTCCTGTCGCTGGCGCTCGGATGGGCGGAAGTGCTGCACGCACGCGACATCTTCATCGGCGTGAATGCGCTCGACTACTCCGGCTATCCCGATTGCCGTCCGGAATTCATCGCCGCGTTCGAACGCCTGGCGGCGCTGGCCACGGCCGACGGCGTGCACGGCGCGCGGTTCACGATTCACGCCCCGCTGCAACTGCTGTCGAAGGCGGAGATCATCCGCCGCGGTGTCGCGCTCGGCCTGGACTACGGCCTGACCCACAGTTGCTACGACCCGCTTCCCGATGGCCGGCCGTGTGGCCGCTGCGACAGTTGCGTCCTGCGGGCGGCTGGTTTCAGCGAAGCCGGGATCGCCGATCCCGCGCTGCCGTCCTGAAGCTGTTAACATCGCAGGCCGTCGATGCGATCGTATGGGCACCAGCCGCTGCGGCGTCAGCTTGTCATCGCCATCTTCCTGCTCCTGATTCCACTGCTGCTGGGGGCTGCCTGGTCAGGGTGGTCCGCGTTTACCGAGCGGCGCAGCGAGCTCGGTGATCAGGCCGCGTTCATTGCTACCACCACCGCCGCGTATATCGATCGCGACATCAGCAACCTCGATCGCATGGCCGAGGGCCTGGCGTCCGCGCCCCCGCTCACCCGGCTCGACGCCGGGGAAGCGACTGACCTGCTCACGCGGGCATTTGTCGGGCGAGCCTCGGTTCTGCGCGTCATCCTGGCCGCCGCCGATGGCCATGAGATTGCGCGCGTCGATCACACGCCTGAGCCGCTGCCGGCACCGGATTGGCCAGCGGACGTGGCCCGTCTCGGACGCCGCGTCACGGTGCCGATGCAACAGAACGCCGGCAGTGGCCGCCGATACCTCGTCTTCGCGTATCCAGTGAGGAATCCGGCAGGCGGGATCGCGGGCGGCCTCGGCCTCTACGTGAACCTGGAGAGTCTGGAGGACGCGTTCAAGGCGCTGCCATCGGGATCGGTGCTCGTGTCTCTGGCGGATGTCGACGGCCGCATTCTGATTCGCAGCGGCGGCGATACCCGTTACGTCGGCCAGCTCCTCTACGGCGAGCCACGAGGGCGCGGCACGCTCAGCCCGCTGAAAGAGCGAGCCGGGCTCGACGGTGTCCGCCGTGTTTACGGAGAGGCGATGGCGGAGGACGGTCCGTGGATCGTCTCCGTCGGACTCCCGGTGCAGCTCGCATTCGCGCGCAGCGAGAGCGTGTGGACCCGCAGCTTCCTGATTCTCGTCGCCGGACTGATCGGCTGGCTCGTCCTCGCGCTGGTACTGTCACGGCGCCTCGCCGGCGCCGTCAGCCATCTCGATCGGCAGGCCAAACGGATCGCGGACGGTGACTTCAGCCCGATCGAGCATCGCCCGATGTTCTCGCGTGAATTCGCCGAGCTGCAGGACGCGTTCGATCGCATGTTGCAGCGGTTCAACGACACGCGTGCGGCACTGGACGCACAGATGGCGGAAGAGCGTCGCATCCGCGAGGAACTGCAATCGCTGCAGGGGCAGGTGATTCGGCAGGAGCGGCTGGCCGCCGTGGGACAGCTCGTTTCCGGCGTCGCGCACGAAATCAACAATCCGCTGCAGGCCATTCTCGGGTTCGCCGAACTGCTGCAGATGCAGGCCGACGTGCCGGAGACGGTGAAGGCCGACCTGCGATTGATTCAAAAGGAGAGTGCCCGCGCCTGCGGCATCATCCGTAACCTGGCGATGTTCGCGCGCCAGCAGCCGGGTGCCGCCGGTCCGGTGTTCCTCTCGGATGTGATCGCGTCGGTGGCCGAACTCCGTCAGCGCCGGCTCGAATCGGAAGACATCGAACTGCGCGTGGAGGATTCCTCGAGCGAACACGTCCTCGCGGTGTACACCGAGCTGCAGCAGGTCATCCTGAACTTCGTAGTCAATGCCGAACAGGCGATCCTGCTGTCAGGCCGCTCGCCCGGCCGCATCACACTTCGAACCTACGACCGCGACGGCCAGGTCGTGCTCGAGGTGGAAGACACCGGGCCGGGCATTCCGCAGGGCAACGAAGCCAAGCTGTTCCAGCCGTTCTTCACGACCAAGCCCGTTGGCCAGGGTACCGGCCTCGGCCTCTCCGTCAGCTACGGCATCATCGATTCGCTGAAGGGCCGCATCGGCTATCGCCGTGCCCCGGCGGGGGGAGCGATCTTCTACTTCGAACTGCCCGCGGCTGGTGGAGAAGCGGCGTAGCCTCCGCTCCTGCTTCTTGCTGGCGGTCATCTCCGAAACTCCGCCAGCCTCACCGCGATGGCATCGATCGCCTGCACGGCCTGTGCGCCGGTTCCTTCGAAGTCATTGAGCATGACGACGAAGGCGAGATGTTCACCGCCGGCGGTCGTGACGTAGCCGGCGAGCGATCGGATGTTCGACATCGTGCCGGTCTTGGCCCGCACGTTCCGCTCGGCCGGCGTTCCCTTCATCCGGTTCTCGAGCGATCCATCGACGCCGGCGATCGGCAGCGCCCGCATCCACGGCGACGAACCGCTGGCGTCGTACATCCGCTGCAGCACGGCGAGCAACGTGTCGGGTGCGATGACGTCCCGGCGCGACAGGCCGGATCCATCGACCATCTGAAAGCCGTCGCGCGGAATACCCCACGATTGCATCCTCGCGTTGAACGCGTTCAGCGCGTCATCGTTGGTCGCGGCTCGCACACCACGCGGCGCGTTGAGACGCATCGCTGCTTCGGCATAGAGGTTGACGCTCTCCTTGAGCATCGGCTGCGTCGTCGCGGCGAGTGTTTGCGAGCGATGCACGTACAGCGTCGTGACGCCAGCCGGTGGTTCGATGTCGTCGATGTCCACGGCCGGACCGGTGACGGTAATTCCCGCCTGCGTGACGGCATTGCGCAGCACGGTAGCGAACCACAGCGTGGGGTTACCCGCTGAGATCATCAGGCGTGCCGGTGCGGCGCCGGCGGGTATCGAACCGGCGATGGTCAGGGCGGTTTCGCCCGGACGTTGCTCCGGCCACAGCAACTGCGTCGAGCCTCTTGCTCCTGTGACCGAACGATTGATCAGCGGCCGGCCTTGCGACCACGCATCGAGCGTCAGTTGCGCCGGAACACCTGCAACTGCGCCCGCCTCGATGGTCACGGCCGTCTTGTTGTCACCGAAGTTCAGCGCACCGTACAACGCGCCGGTCGGATAGCCGAGATCGTCCCAGGCCCAGGCGAACGCCGGCCGCGGCTCCTCCAGCGCGTTGTCGTCGCCGATGATGCGGCCCTCGATGCGCGTGACCCCGTTGGTCTGGAGCCAATTGACGAGCGCCACGACCGCGTCGCCGTCGCCGCGTGTGCCAGGATCTCCGGTCCCGGAGACAATCAGATCACCGCCGAGCACTCCATTGGCGATGCGTCCCGTCGTCCCGAGACGTGTGTCCCACGTGTAGTTCCAGCCGACCGCATCGACCGCGGTCGCGATGCTCACCAGCTTTGCGACCGACGCCGGTACCAACAGCGTGCCCGGGTTCAGCTCGAACAGCCGGTCATGGCGCTCGAGCGACTCGACGACGATGCCCCAGGTGCCGCGCTGAACGCCCGGTGATCGGGTCAGCGCGAGCAGGTCATCTTGGAGGCTTGCGGAGGCTGGGCGTGTCGGAGCGACGACCGGCGGCGGCGCACCGGAGCAGGAGAGAAGAAATGCAGAATGCAGAATGCAGAATGCAGCAAGCGCGTGGCGACGGAGTCTCAGGCCGGCCTGCATTCTGGATTCTGCATTCGAATTATTTCACTGCATCTATCGCTTTCATCACTTCGTCGAACACCGTCGTGCTGTCCATCACGGCGGTCCCCGGTTCGTCGGCGCGGCTTCCCACGATGGTGGTCCCGGCATGCGCAAGCGTGACCGTTTCCATCATCTTGTCGTCGAAGCGGACGGTGACCATGAGCGCCGGCGTTTTCAAAGCCGGGTTCGCGCCCGGCTCGATCTTGTCCGCGCGCAGGGCGGTGATCTTCGAGAGCAGATCCTCGACTTTCATCGTGTCGATGGCCTTGCCGGTGGCGTTCTTCCAGATCTCCTTGCCGTCAGCCGCCTTCGACTGCGTCAGCGCGATGGTCTCGCCGCCGCGGGTCATGTCGATCTGCTCGGTCGTGAACGAGCGCGCGTCGAACAGATCCTTGCGGCGATACTCCGACACGTCCTTGAACAGGTCGGTGGCGAGGGTCGGGGCGACGGTGAAGATCATCGGCCGCGCCTCGTCCTTCGCGTACACGACGGAGTTCTCGCTCTTGCCGAGCAACAGCGTCGCCTTCGAGCTGCCGCTGCCGACGGTAATCGTCGCGGTCGGCCTGTCGAGTCCGTACTTCCGCGGGTCATCACCGTTCTCGGCGGTGATGCCCTGCATCTGTACCGACGCGACACGTTCGAGCGCACCTTCGATCGCGGTGTCATCGCCGCGCGCCTGCACCGGCGTCGTCACGCGCCAATCCATCCCGTTTTTCGCGAAGGCCATCGCCTTGTCGCCCTGGAGCAGCGCCAGCGAATCGACCTTGTCGCGGTCGAACGCCAGCACTTTCTTGTCGCGCAGGGCAAACGTGTTCTTGTTGAAGGTGCTGTCGAGGAACGAGTTGACCAGGAACACGCGGTGCTTCGCCGGCAGTTGCGCGTAGAGGTCGCCTCCGGTGGGCGTCTTCTCGCCAATGAGGATCCGCTGCAGGTCCTTCCTGCCCTTGACCCGGAAGCCGACGTCGAGCCGCGCCGGGTCGAGGCCATACTGCTGCAGGTTGGATCCCTTCTCATCGACCACGCGCGTGATGTCGATGCTGGCCAGGCTGCTCGTGATGTTGGATGTTTCCGTTTGGTCGGCGTCCGCCTTGATCGGCTCCACCAGCTGCCAGCGGCCGTCCGCCTTCTGCAGCCGTGTCGTTTGCCCGTCGGCGGACTTGATCTGCAGTTCCTCGATGTCGTCGGCCTTCACGTCGGTGAAGGCCTTCTCCTTCGTTTCGGTATCACCCGTGGGTTGTTTCGAATCGACGAAGTAGATGTATGCGACGACACCGATGAGGATGACGAGGAGCGCGAGCGTCGACTTCATCCCACGCATCTACCGCCTCCGCCACCAGGTGAAGACGCCGGCACCGAGCACCGCCAGCGGGACGATCACGATCGACAGCCAGGCGATGAGCGTCGCCGCGCTGGCGCTGAGCGTGATGCGGCGATCCGCCGGATCGCGCGGCCGGATCGCGATCTGGTTCTCCTGCTGCGCGATCCAGTTGACGGTGTTCATGAACAGGTCCCGGTTGCCGGCGATGCCGAGGTAGGCGTTCGACGCGAAATCCGAGTCGCCGATCGCGGCGACGCGCGTCTCAGGCTTCTTCGGCGCTTCTTCACCCGGCTTCGTCTCGGCAGGCTTGTCCGCCTTGTCCGCCGCCGCATTCGGCGCCGCGGCCGACACGGCGACGCCGATCGACACTGGACCGGCGATGTCGCCCTTCTCGGTCTCCACCGCCAGCTTGTTCTGGTCCTCGAGCTCTGAGAAGTTCGTTTCCGCCCAGCTCCGTGCGGAGGTCTGGATGAACGTCTGCGCCGCGCGATCCTTGTTGTTCGTGTCGGGCGTGATCGCGCGCGCGATCGGGAACATCGTCGCCAGGCCGAACTGCTCGGTGATCGGATGCGACGGATACGGCGGCGCCGCCACCGGAACCGATGCCACCGACGTCTGGCCGCTGACGTCGATGACGACGCTCTGGGTCGCGTTGATACCCCACTGCTTGAGCAGCGCATCCAGGTGCGGGTAGTCGATCGGCTTTTTCAGATCCGCCGGCGGATCCATCAGCACCAGTAGCTTGCCGGCCCTGGACAGGTAGTCCGTCAGCAGCGTCACCTCGTTGTCCAGCAGATCCGCCTTCGGCCCGGCAATGACGATCGCCGTGGCGTCGGCCGGGATCATGTTGGTCTGCGCCAGCACCAGTTTGTCGAACTGGTAGTTGTCGCTCTTCAGCGCGTCGCCGATGCCGCTGTAGCCGTCGCGTGCGCTGGCCGCTGGATCCTTCTCGCCGTGGCCGCTGAGGAAGTAGACCTTCTTCATCGTCGGATTCAGCAGCTTCATCAGCGCGCTGGTGACGTCCTGCTCGTTGTCCGACTGCGCCTTCTCGGTGCGATCCTTGTACTGAAGCACGATCGTGCCGTAGGTCTGCACGTTGTCCTGTTTGGCTTCGAGCGGATGCTTGTCGGCGTCGATGTAGTCGACCGACAGCTTGTGATTCGACCGGTACTCGTACTCCGCCAGGCGCGTCTTGTACCGCTCGAACTCGGTCTCCTTGTCGAAGACGCGCACCTTCACCGGCGCGTCGAGCCCCTGCAGGATCTTCACGGATTGATCGGACAGCGAGTACTGCTTGTTGGCCGTCAGGTCCCACCGCTTGTTGCGGCGCGCCGACAGGTAGTTGATCGCGATCAGCAGTCCGAGGACGACCAGTACGCTGACGCTGGCGATCGCGGCATACCGCGCGTTGCGCTTTTCGAACCACGCAGCGATCTCACGCCACTGGCCCAGCGTGTAGGCGACGACCAGCGCCAGGCCGACGTAGGCGGCCCAGACCAGATACCGGTCGTATGCGGGATTCAGCGTCTCTGCCGAGAGAAGCCCGATTCGCAGGGCGATCTTGATTGCGGCCGCGGCCATGACCACCGCGACGCCGACCCATCCGACGATGTTCAGTATGCGCTGCATCGCCGTTACCCCCGCCACCGCTCGGTGTCCACCGACCGTGCGGTCAGGAACAACCCGAATGCGATGAAGCTGACGTAATAGACCACGTGCTTGGTGTCGATGACGCCGCGCATGAAGTCAGTCAGATGCCCCGTGAATGACAGGTAACTGAGCACCGCCTGCGTCGTTGGTCCCATGAAGGTCGCCACCCAGTCGATCACCCACAGCATCAGGAAGACGACGAACGTCACCATGCCGGCGACGATCTGGTTGCGCGTCATGCTCGAGATCAACAGGCCGATGGAAATGAAACAGCCGCCCATCAGCAGCATGCCGAGGTAGCTGGTGGCAATCGGCAGCCACTCGGGACTGCCGAGCGAGAACAGCACGCCGATGTGAACCAGCGTGATGGCCAGCATCGCCGCGTAAAGGCCGAGCGCGCCGAGGAACTTGCCCATGATGATCTGGAAGTCCGTCAGCGGCGCGGTCAGGAGCAGCTCGATCGTGCCGGACCGCTTCTCTTCGGAGTATGTCCGCATCGTCACCATCGGCAGCACGAACAGGAACACGACCATCGTGTTCTGGAATGCCGGGCTGATCAGTTGTTCGTTGACGTTGGCGGTGGCGCCGGCGCCGGCACCCAGGCCCGCGAGCTGCATGCTCTGACGATCGAAGAACAGCAGCAGCGCGTAGAAGAAGTAGCCGTAGGCGAGCGCGAACAGGCCGATGACGATGTAGGCGATCGGCGACGCGAAGTAGCCGCGCAGTTCCTTGTTCGCGATCGCGAGGATGTTATTCATGGCTCGCCTCCATCGCCGGGGCGGCCGCGGCGTCTTCAGTGGTCAGCGACAGGAAGATTTCCTCGAGGCTCATGCGCATCGGCCGCAGTTCCAGCAGGCCCCAGCCCTGGCGGACGATCGTGGCGGCGATGTCGCGGCGAACGTCGCGTCCGCGCTCGCTCTGCACCTCGAAGGCGACATGGCCGTCGCGCGTGGGCGTCTCGGTCACCTTGGTCACGCCGGCCAGCGCCGCCAGCGCCGATTGCACGTTGCCGCCGGCGGCGTCGATCTCGACGAACATCGCTTCCGAGCCGCGCAGCTTCGCGGTCAGGTTGTCCGGGGTGTCGATCGCGACCACGCGTCCCTTGTTGATGATGACGACGCGCTGGCAGGTCTGGCTGACTTCGGGAAGGATGTGCGTGCTGAGGATGATCGTGTGATCGCCCGCCAGCTCCTTGATCAGCTTCCGTGTCTCGATGATCTGCTTCGGGTCGAGGCCGGCGGTGGGCTCGTCGAGGATCAGGACGTCCGGGTTGTGCAGCAGCGCCTGCGCCAGTCCGACGCGCTGCCTGTAGCCCTTCGAGAGCTTGCCGCAGTGGCGCTTCGCCATGTCGGCGACGCGCGCCCGTTCCATCGCGCTGGTGACCTGGGTGCGCCGGTCGGCGCGCGGAACGCCTTTGATGCGCGCGCAGAACGTGAGGTATTCGGCGACGGTCATCTCCGGATAGAGCGGCGGGGTTTCCGGCAGGTAACCCGTGCGCCGCTTGGCGTCGATCGGCTGTTCGATCACATCGTAGCCGGCGACGAACGCTTTGCCCTCGGTCGGCGGCATGTATCCGGTCAGGACCCGCATCGTCGTGGTCTTGCCGGCACCATTCGGGCCGAGAAATCCAAGGATTTCTCCCTTTTCAACCTTGAAGCTCACGTCGTCCACGGCCGTGAACGGGCCGTAGCGCTTCGTGAGGTGCTGCACCTCGATCACAGCGCGTCCTCCGTCCTCGTAGGCCCGGCATGACCCGGGTCGTAGGGCCCGGCATCAGCCGGGCTGAGGGTCCCATTGACGGGACCGTACCTCTCTGTAAGGCCCGACTCGACCGGGACGGCCGGAGCCCGCATGAGCAATGGCAGAAGCCGGGATCGCCGCGCGGCCCGGCATGTAAGCCTTAGATGAGACGCCGCTTAGCGGCGTCCAACTGGAAATGCTAGCTGATGCCAGTTGAGACGGGCAACTTACGCCACTGGTTTGACCTCACAAACGACACCACGACGGGCACGACAATCACGACGGTCACGACGATTTCATTCGGAATAGGGTCGGGTCTTCAGACCCGCCCCGGCGGGGCTGACACTTCGGTATGTGATTTTTGAAGACCGGCAAGACATTCGTCGTGCTCGTCGTAACACGTCGTGTTCGTCGTGGCCTGCTTTTCGCCACTCCCGCTCACCGGCTGAATGGCACTCGAGCCGTTACCCCTTTGCCTTCTTCGATCGTCAGTATTTGGTCCGCCGTGACATCGGTCACGGATTCGACGCGGCCGTCGGGCCATCGCACCTCGACGCGGTCGGCCTTCGTTGCGTCGCCGAGGCCGAAGTGCGCGCGCAGATCGCTCTGACTGAGGTAGCTCGAACCTGCCTTGATGTCGCGGAGCTGCGTGCGGTTCCCGGTCGTCACCCGCACACGTGCACCGATGGCCTGCCAGTTGGTGCCGGCACCACGCAGCCTGACGAGCATGCTGTGGCCGCCTCCGGTGCCGCTGTTTCGGAGCAGCTCCACGTTGTGACCGTTCGTCGTCACCAGCAGGTCGAGGTCGCCGTCGTTGTCGACGTCGCCGGCGGCCAGGCCGCGGCTCACGTGTTCGGTGGTGAAGCCTGGCCCCGCGTTACGGCCAACTTCGGTCAGCCGGCGCCCGCCGGTGTTGCGGAAAAGCAGCCGGCGCTGCGCGTAGGTCGATCCGGCGCGGAACAGCGGGGCGTTGTCGAGAATGTGTCCTGTCGCAATCGCCAGATCGAGCAGACCGTCGTTGTCGAAGTCGAGGAAGGACACACCGAAGCCGACGAAGGGCAGCGTCACAAATCCCACGCCGCTCTCAGTGGTCGCGTCCGCAAAGAGCCCGCGATCCAGCCCCCGATACATCGTGTGCATCTCGAAATCGAGGTTCGTGATCACGAGATCGAGGCGGCCATCGCCGTCGTAGTCGCCGGTGTCGATGCCCATGCCGGCGCGTGAGCGGCCATCGGCGGCGAGCGCGATGCCTGCCGAGAGTCCCTGTTCCGTGAATGTCATGTTGCCGTTGTTGTGGAACAGGAAGTTCGGCATCGTGTCGTTGGCGACCAACACGTCGGGCCTGCCGTCGTTGTCGGCATCGGCAACGACGATGCCGAGACCGTTGGAGCGAAGTGCCCCGACACCGGACGTCGTGCTGACGTCCGTGAACGTGCCGTTCCCGTCGTTGCGATAGACGGTGTTCGGCAGCGGTTCGTACTTCAACGGGTGGCAATAGAACCGCTGGCCCTTGCGCGCGTCGCCGCAGAACGGCGGATGCGCGCGATCGGCGTTGACGTAGTTCGTCACCCAGAGATCGAGATCGCCGTCGCCATCGAGATCGGCAAACGCGCAGCTCGTGCTCCACTTCGCGTCGCCGACGTGCGCCTTCGCGGTCACGTCTTCGAACAGCGTCGCTGGCCCTGAGCCTGTCGAAGGGCCGCGATTGCGATAGAGCACATTGGGTCCGAAGTTGGTGATGTAGAGATCGGGCCGGCCGTCGCCGTCATAGTCGCCGGAGCATGTGCCCATGCCGTACTGCGAATGACGGATCCCCGATCGATCCGTCACGTCCTCGAATTGCGGCCCCTGTCCCGGCTGCGTCGACGCGCCGCGATTGTGGAACAGACGATGCCGCGCCTGCCGTGCAACCGACGGATTCGCGAGCGAGCCGCCGTCCACGAGAAAGATGTCGAGCCAGCCGTCGCCGTCGTAGTCGAAGAACAAGCCACCGGATCCCATCGTCTCGACGAGGTGCTTGTCGGGACTGGCACCGTTGGTGTGATGGAAGCGGACGCCGGCCTCGGCGGCAATGTCGACGAACTGCGGGACCGGGCCTGGCGCGCCGGCGAGTGTCACAACGGCTGCCGACATTGCCGCGAGCGCGAGCCATGCTGTCGTCGGCATGTGGCGCGGAGTTGGGCGGCGAGCCTTGCATGCTCGTCGCGCGAATCCAAGGGGTTCGCGCCACAGGAGCGCCATCCGCACCGGCTTCACGGCGCGTTGCCGTGGTCGAGCCGCCGCTCGTGTTCGGCCTCTTCCTGTTGCGACTGCGTTTCGATGCCGCGACGGCGCTTCTCGAGGGCGGCACGGCGTGCTTCGTCGAAGCGTTCGAGCTCCCGGGCGGCGTCGGCCTCCCGGCCGGCGCGTTTCAACGCCTGCGCCAGGGCGTAGCGTGTTTCGTAGCGATCCGGCGACAGCTCGAGGGCCCGCGTGAACGCCGCGATCGCGTCGGCATCGTGCCCCTGATCCAGCCGGAGCTGGCCGACGATCGCGTGCGGCTGGCCGTCACGCGGATCGATCAGCAGCGCCGCCACCGCTTCGCAGAAGGCGTCATCGAATCGACCGTCGGCGATGTAAGCGGTGGCCAGTTCTTCGTGGACCAGGGCGTTGTTCGGATCGGCGCGGGTGCCGCGCGTGAACGCCGCGACCGCCGCTTCGAGGTCGCCATCCACCTGTGCAGCTCGCGCGATGCCGACCGCGACCCACGCGCGGCCGAACAGCGTGCCGGCAAAGGCGGCCTCGTACTCGGGCCTCGCAGCTGTTACGCGGTTCTCCGCTTCGAATTGCTGTGCGCGCGCCAGATGCGCAGAGGCGAAGACGTTGACACGTCCGCCTGGCTTGCCTGACAGGACTCGGCCCCCGTCGGACGATAGAGCGGCGATCGCCTCGTCAAACCGGCGCGCCGTCAGCGCCTCGAACGCTTTCGTCGTCACCTCGTCGTCCGCCATCACCGGCATCCGGAAGAGATTGTCGGGGAGGATGTCGGGGACGATGAATGCGGACGTGGGATCGCCGGTGTCCTGGCCGGCGAGGAAGCGCGTGCGGTAGCTTTCGAGGAGGAGGGCAATAGCGGCGTCCCGTTCCGGGCCCGGGGCCGCGCCGGGACCGCGCGCGACGTAATACGCGATCAAGAGCGTATGGGCGCCCGTCGCCCATGCGGCACGAAATGCGCGTCCGGCCTCTTCGTCCCGGCCGGCCGCGGTGAACGTCAGCCCCCGCCACATCTGCACGTCGCCGGCTGAAGGCTCGAGCGCGGCGGCCGCATCGAACTCCTTCAAGGCGTCGTCGAGTCGCCCACGAAGCCGGTACGCGACTCCGAGCTCCGCGTGGAGCTTCGCCGCCGCATGGCCGGTGGCTGTCTTCAGATCGTTTGCGACGCGGCCTTCCTGCTCCCGGATCTGGCTATCCCATGTGGCCAGGGCGGTACGCATTCGCGCGTTCGCATCGCGGACCAGTCCCGATCGCTGGGGTTCGGACTGCCCCGGGACGGTCGCCAGCAGGCGGACGGCGCCGGCGAATTCGTCGGGCTGCGCCGAGGCCGCGACGGGCAGCAGAGCGAAGACGAGGGTGAACGCCGAACACACGCGCCCGCGCACGGCGTGAATCTTACCTCTCGGAAAACGCCGTCCTGGTCACGCAGGCCGACGGATCCGGGTCCCACGCGGCGCGTTGCAGGAATTGACAGAAGAGATAGACGCGCGTATACAGCACATGCTCTTCAGCAAAACGTTTCGCTATGCGAAATGCCGCATGCGACTCATACGGCTCCCAGTTCTCATACGACAGGTTCATCTGCGTCATCGGCATCAGGAAGTTGTCAGGTAACCAACAGGCCAATTGGGAAAGCACCGCGTGAACTGGAGGAAAGCATGAAGTGTGGAGTGGCCAGAGCGTTTCTGGCCTTGGTCGTATTCCTTGTGCTCGTGCCCGGCGTGGCACACGCGCAGGAAGGACAGATCGCCGGAAGTGTGAAGGACTCATCGGGCGCGGTGATGCCCGGTGTGACCGTCGAGGCGTCGAGTCCTGCGCTGATCGAAAAGGTCCGAACCACGACGACCGATTCCAGCGGACAGTATCGCCTGACGAACCTGCCTGTCGGCACCTATAAGGTGACGTTCTCCCTCGAGGGGTTCAGCAAGCAGGAGCGAGATCAAGTCAATCTGACGTCCGGCTTCACGGCGCAGATCAACGGCACGATGAGCGTCGGCCAGCTCGCGGAGACGGTCGTGGTCTCCGGCGCGGCGCCGGTGGTGGACGTGCAGAACGCCAAGGAAGTCGTCAGCTTCACTGGCGAACAGATCAAGGACCTGCCGACCAGCCGCAACGTGAACAGCCTCTTCGAGGTCACGCCGGGCATCTCGAGCATGTACAAGCCGAGCACGACGTTCGGCGCCCCGGGTGTCTGCGTTGGTGGTATCGGCACGTTCTGCAACCCTGGCGTCGCCGGCTTCAACGTCGGTGAGGCGGGTGACCAGACGAACCTGAATCAGGGCCGCGTGATGGTGGACGGCCAGGTCGTCAACCAGGGCGGCTCGCTGCCGCTGGGTGGCGTCACCGGGGGCTACACGGCCGACATCGCCAACTCGCAAGAAGTGAACATCCAGGTGTCCGGGGCGCTTGGCGAATCGGAAACCGGCGGCTCGTCGATCAACATCGTGCCGCGCACCGGAGGCAACCGCTTCTCTGGCAACTTCAACACTACCTACACGGACAAGAACTTCTTCTCCACCAACACTGGAGCGTATTCGACCATCTCCACCGTCCAGCAGTCGGTAATCAGCGACCACGACGTGTCGATGGGCGTCGGCGGACCGATCAAGAAAGACACGCTGTGGTTCTACTCGGTCGGCCGCGACCAGGGGATCCACAAGCTGCCGACGGGCATCGACTTCTGGCCGAACCTGTGGGAAGGCAAGTACGGCTACAACTACCAGCCGGACCGCAGCAAGCCGAAGGTCGAATACAAGAACCTGTGGCGCAGCGTGAACGCGCGCATCACGTGGCAGGCCTCACAGAGGAACAAGTTCAACTTCTACTGGGACGAACAGGACTTCTGCCAGGACCCGTGCCTTGGCGTGGTGTCGATCTTCACGTCACCTGAATCGTGGTGGTCAGTGGCGATCAGGCCGGACCGCCTGCAGCAGGCCTCGTGGACGAATCCGCTCACGAACAAGATCCTGGCGGAAGCCGGCATGACGCTGCAGCAGCAGGATTACCACACAGATCATCACCGCGAGTACCGCGACCCGGTCGAGATCCCGCGCATCGTCGAGGTCGGAAACACTTCCGGCGGTGACGACGTTGCGTCTCCGGTAAACCCGACGGCCGGTGCCACTGGCTTTACCGGACTTACGTCGGGCTCGCTGAATCAGGCGGGTGCTGAGATCCGCGATACCAAGAATTACCGCATGCGCGCTTCGTTGTCGTACGTGACCGGTGGTCACCACGCGAAGGCCGGCTACGACGGCGCGGTGTTTACGCAGGCGCAGACCGGCATCTCGAACGAGTCGCAGTACACGTTCAACTACAACACACCGGCCGCGACCTGCGTGCCGGGGGGCACACCGACCTGCGGCAATACCAGTCTGCAGTTCCCAAACGACCCGAACAACACCTTCCGCCATCCGGTGCCGACGTCGGTGACCTTCAACACCGGCACGAACACGGTGAACGACAAGGTCTGGTACACGGCGTTCTACGCGCAGGATCAGTGGACGCTGCACCGCTTCACGATCAGCGGTGCGCTGCGCTACGACAACGCGCGCAGCGGCTACGGCGTCACCTGCATCGGGCCGAACTATCTCGTGCCGGTCCAGTCCGACGGCACGAACAGCTACTGCACCAAGCCCGCCGACGGCGTGAACTACAAGGACATCACGCCGCGCTACGGGTTCACATGGGACGTGTTCGGCACCGGCAAGACCGCGGTGAAGGTCAACGGCGGTAAGTTCCTGAATGCCGCCGGCATCAGCGGGATCTATTCCGGCACGAACCCGGCGCGGCGCGTGGTCAATAGCTTGACCCGCAACTGGACCGACGCGAACGGCAACCGTCACGTGGACTGCAACGTCATGGACGCGACCGACACGAGCGATGGATGTGGCACCTTCCAGGCTGCATCGACCGTTCCTCAGTACGGCCGCAACCCAGAATCGCTCGACGCGGCCGGCATCCCGGTCGGACTGACGACGACGCAGTGCGGCCGAACGGAGAGCGCGATTCCACAAGCGGTGAAGGATTACTGCGCGCAGTACGGCGATTCGATCGTCGATGGCTGGGGCCGCCGGCGTGACGAATGGCAGTTCGGCATCGGCGTGCAGCACGAGATCCTGCCCAGGCTGTCCGGCGAGTTCACCTGGAACCATCGCAACTACTACAACCTGACGACGAGCGACCAGTTGAACATCGGTTGCGACCGCTTCAACGGCGTACAGGACGTGACCACCTGCCAGTCGAACATGCTGAAGTACTCGAACCCGGCATACGACTTTTATACGGTTGTGGCACCGAGCGATCCCCGTCTGCCGAACGGCGGCGGCTATCGCATCCTCGGGCTGAATGACTTGAAGCAGACAGTGGTCGCCGGCCCGACCGTGCAGACGTACATGAACTCGCTCTCGTACAGCTGGAACGGCTTCGACACCAACTTCAACTGGCGCGCGCCGAAGGGCATCCGCGTCCAGGGCGGGACGAGCACCAGCCGGTCGCTGCGTAACACCTGCTTCTCGGAACTTGACCAGCCAAACGTACGTGGCCGCGAGGGCGCAGAATGGCAAGCAGGTTGCGCCAGCCGCAATCCTTTCCTGACGACAGTTCGTGGATCGGCCTCCTACACGGTGCCCTGGGTGGACGTGCTCGTCAGCACGATCTTCCAGTCGTTGCCGGGTGCGGAGATCCAGGCCAACGAAACGTTCACCAAGGACCAGTTCCAGTGGAACGCGGCGAGCGCCAACCGGGCCACCGCACCGTGCGCGAACCCGGCGAACGGCGTCGGTTGTTTGAACAGCGTGTTCGCGCCGACGACAGCGATCGTCAACCTGCTGCTGAACAACGAGATTCTCGGTGAACGGACAACGTACTTCGACATGAAGTTCGCGAAGAATATTCGGTTCGCGGGAAAGCGCGCGCAGTTCGGGGTCGACATGTACAACATCTTCAACTCCGATGCGATTCAGACCTACCAGACGACGTACAACCCGGCGAACCAGCACTGGATGGATCCGCTGACGATCCTCAGCCCGCGGTACTTCCGGTTCCAGGTGCAGTTCGATTTCTAGTCGTCGTCCGTAGAGGCCCACCTTCGGGTCGGCCTACCCCTGCATCAACACGCCCGCGTCGCCTGCACCGGCGGCGCGGGCGTTTTTCTTTAGGAATCGTGGCATCGTGAAAATTCTGATTTGACAGACGTACGGCTCGCGCGTATACAGCAGGTGCTTTCATCGCGCCTTTTCCCTTCATACGCGCGGTCCACGTCATACGCGGCGTTTCGACTAATACGGCAGAGGTTCCTTCATTTCGGGTGCGGCCTTATGGCGGCCATATCGGTCGCCAGGTAATTGACAGGCAAAAGTAGCGGCCGGCCGTCAGGCCGGTGCGTGAGGTAGAGGCCGGCCGTGAGGTCGGCCCCGGCACCGCGTGAACTGGAGGAGAGCATGACGTGTCGAGTGGCCAAAGTACTCCCGGCCTTGGCCCTGTTCCTGGTGTTCGTGCCCGCCGTGGCATACGCACAGGAAGGACAGATCGCCGGCAGCGTGAAGGATTCATCGGGCGCGGTGATGCCCGGGGTGACGGTGGAAGCGTCCAGTCCGGCGCTGATTGAAAAGGTCCGCACCACGACGACCGACGCCGGCGGACAGTACCGTCTGACGAACCTGCCGGTCGGCACCTACAAGGTGACGTTCTCCCTCGAAGGGTTCAGCAAACAGGAACGCGACCAGATCAATCTCACCTCGGGCTTCACGGCGCAAATCAACGGCACCATGAGCGTCGGCCAGTTGGCCGAGACGGTGGTCGTCTCCGGCGCGGCGCCGGTGGTGGACGTGCAGAACGCCAAGGAAGTCGTCAGCTTCACCGGCGAACAGATCAAGGACCTGCCGACCAGCCGCAACGTCAACAGCCTCTTCGAAGTCACACCCGGCATCTCGAGCATGTACAAGCCGAGCACGACCTTCGGCGCTCCAGGCGTGTGCGTTGGCGGCATCGGCGTGTTCTGTAACCCCGGCGTCGCCGGTTTCAACGTCGGTGAATCGGGTGACCAGACGAACATGAACCAGGGCCGGGTCATGGTGGACGGCCAGGTCGTCAACCAGGGCGGATCGTTGCCGCTGGGCGGCGTCACCGGTGGCTACACGGCCGACATCGCTAATTCACAGGAAGTGAACATCCAGGTCTCTGGCGCGCTCGGCGAATCGGAGACGGGCGGCTCGACCATCAACATCGTCCCGCGCACCGGAGGCAACCGCTTCTCCGGCAACTTCAACACCACCTACACCGACAAGAAGTTCTTCTCCGAAAACAACGGCGCCTACTCGAACATCTCGTCGGTCTTTCAGGCGGTGATCAGCGACCACGATGTCTCGATGGGCGTCGGTGGACCGATCAAGCGTGACCGGCTGTGGTTCTACTCGGTCGGCCGCGACCAGGGCATTCATAAACTGCCCGTCGGCATCGACTTCTGGCCGAACAAGTGGGAGGGGAAGTACGGCTACAACTATCAGCCCGATCGGAGCAAGGACCGCGTCGAGTACAAGAACAAGTGGCGCAGTGCCAACGCCCGCATTACGTGGCAGGCGAGCTCGAAGAACAAGTTCAACTTCTACTGGGACGAGCAGGACTTCTGCCAGGACCCGTGCGACGGGGTCGTCTCGGTGTTCACGTCGCCAGAATCGTGGTGGTCGGTTGCCATTCGCCCCGACCGCCTGCAGCAGGCGTCGTGGACGAATCCGATCACCAACAAGATCCTGCTCGAAGCTGGTCTGAACCTCTCGCAGCAGGAGTACCACACCGACAAGCATCGGCAGTACACGAACCCCGTGGACATCCCGCGCGTCGTCGAAGTTGGCACAACGTCAGGCGGTGACGACGTTGCGTCGCCGGTCAACCAGTTCGCCGGCTCGTCGGGCTTCTTCGGCCTGTCGTCGGGTTCGCTGAACTCGGCACTCGCGAGCGGCGGTGCCGAGATTCGCGACACCAAGAACTACCGTCTGCGCGGCGCCGCGTCGTACGTGACCGGGGGTCATCATGCGAAGGTCGGCTACGATGGCGCCTTTTTCACGCAGGCGCAGACCAACAAGGTCAACACGCCGCAGATGCAGTTCAACTACAACACGCCGGCGGCGACCTGCGTGCCCGGCGGAACGCCGACTTGCGGCAACACCAGCCTGCAGTTTCCGGATGATCCGAACAACGTGTTCCGCCATCCGATTCCAACGTCGGTCACCTTCAACACCGGCTCTGGCACCGCGAATGACAAGGTGTGGTACACGGCGTTCTACGCGCAGGATCAGTGGACGCTGCACCGCTTTACCCTCAGCGGTGCACTGCGGTTCGACAACGCGCGCAGCGATTACGGCGTGACGTGCGTCGGGCCAAACTACCTGGTGCCGATCCAGGCGAATGGCTCGGACCGCTACTGCACTAAGCCGGCCGACGGCGTGAGCTATAAAGATCTGACACCGCGCTACGGCTTCAACTGGGACGTGTTCGGCAACGGCAAGACGGCGGTGAAAGTCAACGGCGGGAAATTCCTCAACGCCGCAGGGATCACCGGCATCTACTCGGGCACGAACCCGGCGCGCCGGACGGTGAACAGCCTTACCCGCACGTGGAGCGATGCCAACGGCAATCGCCACGTTGATTGCAACATCCTCGACCCGACCGACACGAGCGACGGCTGCGGCGCCTTCGGGTTCGGCCAGAACATCGCGCAATACGGCCGCGACCCCGAGTCGCTCGACGCCGCTGGTATTCCCGTAGGTCTGACCACGTCGCAGTGCGGCCGGACGGAGAGCGCGATTCCGCAGGCGGTGCAGGATTACTGCGCCCAGTACGGCGAGTCGATTGTCAACGGCTGGGACCGGCGCCGCAACGAGTGGCAGTTCGGCATCGGCATCCAGCACGAGATCCTGCCGCGGCTGTCGGGCGAGTTCACCTGGAACCACCGGAACTACTACAACATCACCGTGAACGACCAGTTGAACATCGGCTGTGATCGGTTCAACGGGGCCACTGACGTGCGCACCTGCCAGGAGAACATGCTCAAGTACAGCAACCCCTCCTACGATTTCTATACCGTGACGGCGCCAACCGATCCAAGGTTGCCGAATGGCGGGGGCTATCAGGTGCTCGGGCTCAACGACGTGAAGGCGAGCCTGCCGGCCAACCAACCGACGGCGCAGACCTACATGAACACGCTGAACTACAAGTGGAACGGCTTCGACACCAATTTCAACTGGCGGGCGCCGAAGGGCATCCGCATCCAGGGTGGCACCAGCACCAGCCGGTCGCAGCAGAACACTTGTTTTTCCGAACTGGACGGTCCGAACGTGCGCGGCCGCGAAGGTGCGGAATGGCAGGGCGGCTGCGACAAGCGGACACCGTTCCAGACGTCGATCCGCGGTTCCGCGTCGTACACGATTCCGTGGGTGGACGTCCTGGTCAGCACGGTGTTCCAGTCGCTGCCAGGCGTCGAAATCCAGGCGAATGTGACGTACACCAAGGAACAGATCCAATGGAACTCGGCGAGCGCCGGCCGCTCGGCCGAAGCGTGCTCGAGCGCTGCCAATGGACTCGGCTGCCTGGGGGCCACCCGCAACCTCACTACGACAATCGTGAACCTCCTGAACTCGAACGAGATGTTCGGTGAGCGGACGACCTACTTCGACATGAAGTTCGCCAAGAACATCCGCTTCTCGGGCAAGCGGGCACAAATCGGAGTGGACATGTACAACATCTTCAACTCCGATGCGATCCAGTCGTACAACAACACCTACTCGGTGACCGGAACGAACAACTGGTTGCAGCCGCTGACGCTCATGAGCCCGCGGTACTTCCGCTTCCAGGTGCAGTTCGACTTCTAGTCCGCGCTCGTAGGCGCCGACCTTCAGGTCGGCCTTCGGGGGCGGTCTCTAAAGACCCGGCCCTCCGAATGCAATCGCCCGCGTTGCCTCACGGCAGCGCGGGCGTTCGTCTGTCTGTGATGCGATCGGCCTGTGGCCTGTGGCGCGGACCTTGTCCTCCATCGACTGCCCTGGAGATGACCCTGAGCGTGTCGAAGGATCGGGTCCGCGGTCAGCGCGGACGTGCCTACGCCTTGCGGTTGGTGAAGAAGTGCGACTGCACGAACTCGGCGATCGCCGTCTCGTCGCCGGGTGTGAGCCTGATGAACTGCGCGCCCATGCCGAGGCGCCGGTCGGCCCACGCCACGCGCGCTTCGCAGTCGATGTCTTTCTTGCCGGCAGGAAGCCGGAAGCGGAGCTTGATCATGGCGCCGACCTCCAGCGGACTGGTGCTGCGAATCGCCAGGCCGCCGCGGCTGATGTTCAGCGTGACCGCGGCTGCGATCATGTTGCCATAGCGGAACGCCACCGGAATCCCGAGCACGACCCGCGGACTGGACCGGCGGTTGTAGTGATTCGGGAACAGATACGGTGCCAGCGATGGGACGATGTGCTGCACCGAGGCGTATTCGTTCACGTAACCGGCGACGTCGAGCGCCGCGAGCTCGCGCACTTCAGCGGCGCTGGCGATCGTGCCGCTGAACACGAGCACCGCCGGCGGCGTCTCGAGGCGTCGCAGCGCGCGGAGTAATTCGACGCCTCGCCCCTGCGGCAGCCGCAGGTCGAGGACGACCAGATCGATCGTGGTAGCGGTATCGCGGAGGTGGGCCAGCACTTCAGGTCCGGTCCGCGCCGTCACGGCACGGTGGCCGGCCCCTTCGAGCGCCCCCTGGAAGCGATCACGCACGAACGCGGTATCGTCCGCGACGAGGACCGTTTTCACGGCCACGATCGTTCCGACGGTCATCGCGGAAATTATCGGCTGTCTCTTGACCTAACGTTACACTTGAATTGCAGTCGCGGCCCCGATCGTGCAGGCCAGCGGCGCCGATCGTGTCCGGTGGACTATAATTCCCGCTTGTTTCGGGCGCGGAATCCGGTGCTGAGGCGCCAAAATCCCGCCAGGAGACACCCCGGCGCGCAGGCGTGCCCGCCAGGGACCGTGACGCGCATGGAGACCCGTATGGCGACCTGCCCTGAGTGTGAATACGACGAAGTCAACACCGAGGACATGGAAGAGGGAGATACCCTCAGTTGTCCCGAGTGTGGCAAGACGCTCGTCGTGACGGGGGCCGACGAAGTCGATTTTGCCGACGAGGACGACGACGCCCTCGATGAAGACGAGGACGACGAGGAAGAAGAAGAAGAAGAAGACGACGACGACCTCGAGGACGATGAGGACGACGACGCCGAAGAGGAAGAAGACCTCGACGAGTAGCATGGGCGAGCTCCGGGAGCTTCAGCTCCGCGAGCTGATCTCCACCTTCGACTCCCTGATTGTCGCGTTCAGCGGCGGCGTGGACAGTGCCTATCTCGCCTGGGTGGCGACTGACGTGCTCGGTCCCGCCGCGCTTTGCATCACCGCCGACAGTCCCAGTTATCCCGATCACCATCGTCAGATGGCGCTGCGCCTGGCGCGCGACTTCAACCTGCGACACGAGATCATCCGCACCGGCGAGATGGAGCGCCCCGAGTACCGCGCGAATCCGGTCAACCGCTGCTACTACTGCAAGCACGAGCTCTATTCGGTGCTGACGACGGTAGCGCGCGATCGCGAATTCGACGCGATCGCCGACGGCAGCAACGCCGACGATCGCGGCGACTACCGGCCGGGCCGCCAGGCGGCGCGCGAGTTCGGCGTGCGCAGTCCGCTCGACGAGGTCGGCCTGACCAAGGCGGAGATCCGTGAACTCTCGCAGCGTGCTGGCCTGCCGACGTGGGACGAACCGGCATCGGCGTGCCTGTCGTCGCGCATTCCCTATCACACGGAGGTGACCGTCGAGCGGCTGCGGATGATCGAGCGCGCCGAAGACGTGCTGCGCGATCTCGGGTTTCGCGTGTGCCGGGTCCGTCACCATGAACAGGCTGCTGAGCATGGCGGCGCACATGCGGCGCCACTGGCCCGCCTCGAGATCGGACAGGACGAACTGGCTCATGCGCTTGAGACCGCGACCCGCGATCGCCTGGTGCGCGAACTCAAAGCGGTCGGCTACGGGCACGTGACGATAGACCTCCAGGGGTACCGCATGGGCAGCCTGAATGAAGGTCTCCGACTCCGCCCCATCCAGTAGGACGGGAGTGGCGGAGCGCGGTCCCGAGCGATTGCCGCGGCTCACCTACGTCGTGGCGGTGGCCTGGCTGGCGCTGCACCTCCCTTTTCTTGCGCCTTCGCTCGAAGACATCGACTCGATCAACTTCGCGCTCGGACTCCATCACTTCGATCCCGGTCTGCATCAGCCGCATCCGCCCGGATATCCGGTCTTCATTGCGGCCGGCCGCATCGCCCTCGCGCTGATTCACCTGTTCGCGCCCGGGCTGGCGTACATGCGCGCCGACGCGCTGGCACTGGCGATCTGGTCGGCGATCGGCGGGACGATCGCGATCATCGCGATCGGCGTCCTGTTCCGCGAGGTGACGGGCGATGGAGCGGAGGCGAGTGAAACCGGCCTGTGCGGCGCCGCGATCGTTGCGGCTACGCCGTTGGTCTGGCTGACGGGACTGCGACCGATGAGCGACATGCTCGGCCTCGGGTTGGCGCTCGCGGGCCAGGCGTTGTCGCTTCGAGCCATGCGCGATCCGCGCGGTCTCGTGTGGGCCGCGGTGGCTGTTGGCGTGGCGCTCGGGACTCGTGCGCAGACCTGGCCGCTGACGCTGCCGCTGTTTGCGTACGCGTTGGTCGTGCACAGACGGCAGCGCGGCCCACTACTGCGTGCCGCAGCCGTGTTCCTCGTCGTCTGCCTCGCGTGGGCGGTGCCGCTGCTCGTCGCGAGTGGCGGTGTCGGCGGTTATGTGCACGCGCTCGGTAATCAGGCCGACGAAGATTTTTCCTGGGTGAACATGCTGTGGGCGCATCCCGCCCCGAAAGCGATCGCGTTCGCGCTGTACGACAGCGTCGTACTGCCGTTCGGCTCGGTGACGCTCGCGGCCGTCGTCCTGACGATCGCCATCGCCGGGACGATCTGGCTGTTCCTGTTCGATCGGCGTGCGCTGGTGTTGCTGGCGATGGCGTTCGTGCCGTACGCGGTGTTCCATCTGCTGTTCCAGGAGACCGGGAACCTGCGCTACGCGACGCCGCTTGTGCCGGCGATGGTGTATCCCGCGGCTCGACTCCTGGTGGTACCGGTGCGCCATGCCGGGCGGCACACTGCCCGGATGGCGAGCGGCGTCCTCGTCGTGGCTTTGCTGTGGGTGGCATTGCCGGCGACCGGCGCCTACGCGAGCGAAGCGCATCCGGCGTTTCGCGCGATCGCGGACATGACGTCGATGGTCGAGCGCGCCGGCAGCCAGCCGGCCGCGGTGTTCGCGCACTACGCGTTGCGGCGTCCGCTGCAGGCCGCGCCGACCATGCTGCCGATCGTCGAGCCCAGGCGGACGTACGAATGGCTGGCGCTCGAGGATTACTGGTTGAAAGGTGGCCGGGACGTCGTCTGGTTCCTGGCTGATCCATCGCGAACCGATCTGGCGCTGATCGATCCGCAGGTGCGCGTGGCACCGGTCGAATATCGCTGGAGGATGGCGGCGGATCCGGCATTCATGGGAAGCCGGCCGATGGCGGCAGATTGGTATCGCTTCAACGCGCCCGGCTGGTTTGCCGGCGAAGGATGGGAGCTGACGCCCGAGACCGCCGGTGTCGCCCGTGCGGCGGGAAAGCGGTTGCCGCAGCACCCGATCAGCGCGTGGGTGCGCCGGCGTTCAGATCCGCTGCAGGCAATCGTCGCCGGACGTGATCTCGGCCGCGCCACGGATCCGCCGTCGATCTTCGAGATGGCGATCGACGGGCAAGTGGTCGATACCTGGCGGCTCGATCCCGCGAAGGACGGCATCAATTTCTTTCACGTCGTCTCGCTGCCGCACGGGATTCCGGCGGGCACCGGAAACTACGCGGCGCTCACGATCACCGCGCGCGCTGAACCGGCGGGTGTCAGGACACCGGACGTCGCGGTGGAGCAGTTCGACCTCCAGGACCTGAAGACGGTGATGTTCGGTTTCGGCGAAGGCTGGCAGGAGGCCGAGTACGACAATGCCAGGGGCCTGGCGTGGCGGTGGACCGGCGACAAGGCCACGCTGCGGATCTTCGCGCCCGGAGGGGTGCGGATCTCGCTGCGAGGCGAGTCGCCGCTGAAGTACTTCGACGCACCGCCGACCGTCCGCATGCGCGCCGGCGATCGCGAGCTCGCCGTGCTTCAGACGTTCCATCGCGGCGAGGACTTCATTTGGGACGTGACGGTGCCCGGCGACGCGCTGGCGGCGAGCGGCGGCCGCGTCACGATCGAGACCGACAAGGTCTACCTGCCTGGACAGGCGGAGGGGACCACCGACGCGAGGCGGTTGGGGCTGCGGGTGTTCGAGGTGAGAGTCGAATAGAGTTCGGCCTTCCGGGTTCTCTGTTCTGAGTTCGTGTTCTGAGTTGGTGTTCTCAGTTCGTGTTCAAGTTTCATGTTCGGATCGTGAGGAGTCGCGGCTGTGCTCGATCCGAACTTGAACACGAACCGGGAAGCGAGAATCCAGAAGCCTGAACGCTTCAGCGTAGGGACACGTTGATGAGTGAGCCGCCGGGCACGCGCTTGAGGGCGTTGTTGTCGGACAGCGCAAGCTCCAGGGCGCGGCTGCCGACGAAGGCGTGTTCGCGCGCCAGGCTTTCGGCGCGCGTGCCCTGATGCGCGGCAATGGCTTCGACCAGCGCGTGGTGATGCTCGTTGGCGATCGAGAAGAGCTCCTGCGATCGTGCCAGTACCGACGTGGGGAACACCATCGCACTCGGCGACGCGAACGGCAGTTGAATCACCTGTTCGAGGTTGCGCCGGAGCATCGGGCTCTTCGCCAGATCCATCACCGCGGAGTGGAACGCCTCGTTCAGATCCATGTATTCGGAGAACGAGTCGATGGTCAGCCGCTCCATCCGTTCCATGCCCGCGCAGTGGCGACGCAGCGCGGCGAGCTCGCTGTCATTCGAGAGACGCTCCGCGGCGAGCCGCGCCGCGGTGCCTTCGAGCACGCCTCGGACCTCGATCGCGTCGAGCACCTCGGACAGCGAGAACTCGCGGACCGTGAACCCGCCGGTGACGCCGGCATCGAGCAGGCCCATGTGGGCGAGCCGCTCGAGCGCGAGGCGAATCGGGGTTCGGGATACGCCGAGCCGCGCCACCAGCGGCAGCTCGGAGATGCGTTCGCCGCGGCCGAAGTCGCCGCGCAGCAGCAGGTCGCGAACGCCGATGAAGGCGCGGGCGATCTGTGAATCCTCGCCGCGCCGATCCAAGCCGTGTACCGCTCCTGCGGGTCTCGCCATATCGCGCATCCTATCTCACCCCGCCCTCTACCTCGCCATCGGCAGCCGTCCGGGCTGATCGAAGGTCACCGACGCCGACAACTCGGGGAACTGCACCAGCATGGTCTCGATTCGCCGCACCGCCCGGCGCAGCGTCGGCAGCCGTTTGTCGATTAACGCCTGCTTGTTGAACCGGTTGGACACGTCCGAGCAGTTGGCGGCCGCGACCACCTGTCCGGAGGGACTGCAGATGGGCAGGGCGATGCTCACCAGCCCGTAATCGAGTTCGTCCTGCACGGTGGCGAACTGCTTCTCGCGCACCACCTTGAGAATTCGCCGCAGCACAGTGGGGTTGGTTTCGGTATGCTCTGTCAGCTTCCTCAAGTGCACGCGCGCGAAATAGTGGTCGATGGTGCTCTTCGGCTGGTTGGCCAGCAGTACCCGGCCCATCGAGGTGGCGTAGGCCGGGTAGCGGGCGCCGGCGCCGGCGGTCAGGCGGATCGCCCGGTTCTGGGACGCGTGTGCCAGGTAGACGATGTCGAGGTCGTCGAGGACGGTGACGGACGAACTGCCGCCGACCTCGTTCACGACTTCCTGCACGAACGGCTGGAGGACGACTTCGGCGTTGATCGCACTGAGGTAGCCGGCGGTCAGGCCGAGCATCTTCGGACGGAGCAGGAAGCGGCGGCCGCTGCGGCCGATGTAGCCGAGGCTTTCGAGGGTGTGCAGCGACCGCCGGACGGTGGCGGCGCTCAGTTTGGTCTGGGCGGCCACTTCGCTGAGCGTCATCTGGGCGTGCTCGCGCGAGAACGACTGCAGAACCCGCAGACCGCGCTCGAGCGAGGCAACGAATTCCTGGGACCCGTTTTTCGCCATGCGAAACGGGATTATCGGTACTTTACGTTCGATTGACAACATGGAGCGCGAGACATGACCTTGATGGAGATCAGTCCGATCCTGCTGCTGATTGGCCGGGTCCTGTTCGGCGGGTTGTTTCTGTACAACGGCATCAACCACTTCACCAGCCGCGCCGCGATGGTTGGTTACGCCCAGTTCAAGGGTGTACCGGCAGCAAGCGCATCGATTCTGGCGTCAGGCGCGTGGTTGCTCATTGCCGGAGCGACCATCATCACCGGCTTCCACGCCGGCATCGGGCTGCTGATGGCGGCGCTCTTCCTCGCCGTCGTCACACCAAAGATGCACGACTACTGGCGCGCCGCCGACGCCAACGCGCGGATGGCGGACTTCGTCAACTTCCAGAAGAACATGGCGCTCCTCGGCGCGGCGCTGATGCTGCTGGCGTTGCCGCGCCCGTGGCCCTATTCCCTCTGAAGACCTGTTGGTGCGAGACGAAGGTGCGAGACGGCGGTGCGAACCTCTGCCTTGCACCCCGGTCTCGCACCCCCGTCTCGCACCCCCCGTCTCGCACCTTCGTGTCGCACCCCCGTCTCGCATTCGTGTATCGTGGGCGCTGCTTTGAATTTCTTCACCGCCCCCGCTTCGGCGGAGGCATAGAACAGCAGGGCGGAATTCGCGAGGGGGTCGCGCCACACTGCTGGCCGTGACCGGAAGCGGTTCCCGCCGGGAGAGACTCACATGGAAAGCCTGGTCAAGGGCGTACACCACATCACCCTGTGTGTCGGTGGAGCCCAGGAGGACGTCGACTTCTTCACGAAGGTGCTCGGCCAGCGCATGGTCAAGCAGACCGTGCTGATGGACGGCAGCATCCCCATCTACCACCTGTATTACGCCAACGCGGACGTCGAGCTCGGGTCGGTGGCGACCTCGTTCCCCTACAGCCGCAAACCCGGACGCGCGGGATCGGGCCAGTTGTCGGCGACGAGCTACACCGTCACCCCGGGAACGATCGGCTTCTGGAAGGACCACCTCGAACGTCACAAGATCGAGCACAGCGGCATCCAGGAGCGCTTCTCGCAGAAGTACATCCGCTTCCGCCATCCGGCGGGTCTGCTGTTCGAAGTCGTGGAAACGCCTGACGACCATCGCAAGGGATGGACGACGAAGGAAATCAGCGCTGATGTGGCGACGCACGGGTTCCTCGGTGCGGTGCTGTCGGTGCGTGACGTTCGCGACCAGGAAACGTTCTTCACCGACGCCCTCGGCTTCAAGAAGCTGGGTGTCGATGGTCCCTATCATCGGTTCGCGGTGCCTGGGACCGGTCAGGGGCGCTACATCGATCTGCACCACGAGCCCGATCGCGCGCCGGGCAGTTGGGGCTTCGGCGCCGGCACGGCCCATCACATCGCGTTCAACCTCGACACTGACGCTGCGATGGCGAAGCAGAAGGCGTGGTACGAAGAGCTCGGGTTCACGGACTGCTCGGAGATCAAGGACCGCTTCTACTTCCACTCGATGTACACGCGCTCGCCCGGTGGCATTCTGGTCGAGTGCACGTCGAACGTGCCCGGCGGCTTCTTCCTCGATGAATCGCCTGAAGAACTCGGCACCAAGCTGCACCTGCCGCCGTGGTACGAGGATCAGCGCCAGACGATCGTCGCGCAGCTCGAGCCGATCACCGTTCCGGAAGAGAACCGGCCGAAGGCCGGACAGCCAGCCGCGCCGGCCGCGGTAGCCGCGGCACAGGCGGGACAGAAATCAGGCTCGGTTCCCGAGCCGGCGGTGCCGCTTTCGCACTACAAGGCCAAGTTCGGCGACAAGAAGTAGATCGATGGCGCAACGATCGCGACGGGACGGGGTCCGGGATCCACGAAGCGGACCCGGCGTGTCGCGACGCGCGGTCATTCGCCGCGGCGCTGCGGCCGTGGCCGGCGGTGCCGCCGCTCTCGCGGGCGGGCAGTCGATAGCCGGCCAGGCGCCGGCCATCACGGCCGGGACGCAGACTGGCCGCTCCTTCCGCGGCTTCGTTCGCCACGGTACCGGCGCGTCGGTCGAAACCATGCGCCTGCGCGCGATCGATCCACGTCAGGTGGTCGTTCGCAGTCTGGCGACGGCGCCGTGCTACACGAGCACGCGCGCCGCACTCGGCACCAACAACACGCAGCGCGCCACCATTCCCAATCACGCCGGCTTCGGCGTTGTCGAGGCGATCGGTCCGCTGGTCAAGCGCGTGCAGGTTGGCGATCGCGTCATTGTCGCGGGCACGTCGCAATGCGGTCAGTGCTATCAGTGCCTGCACGGCCGGCCGGACTACTGTCAGTACACCTTCGGCGGCGACGCCTTTCCCGCGTTTGCCGACATGGCTGACGGGACGCCGGTCTACGCCGAAGCCGGGATCGGGAGCTTCTCGGAGATCATGGCGATCTTCGAGGAGTATTGCGTCCCGGTGTTCAGCGACCTGCCGGCGCAGGAGTTGACGCTGCTCGGCGATCAGCTCGCGTCGGGCTTCGCTGCCGGTCACAGCCTGATGCGCTTCGAGGCTGGCTCTGACGTGTGCGTGTTCGGCTGCGGGCCGGTCGGCGTCGGCGCGATACAGGCGGGACGCGTCGCCGGTGCGACGCAGGTGATCGCGATCGATCCGGTGAAGTACCGCCGCGAGTTCGCGCTGAAGATCGGCGCGACGACGGTACTCGACCCCAACGCCGAAGGCGACGCCATCGTCGAGAAGATTCGAGAGTTGACGAAGGGACCCACCAATCGCAAGTTTGCCGGTGGCATGTACTGGGGCGGCGGGATCGACGCGATGGCGCGTGGCGCCGACTTCACCGTCGAAGCCGCGGGTCTGCAGGCGCTGCCGCCGAAGGTGGAGACGCAGCCGGATCCGACGAATGTCAAAACCGTGCAGCAGGCGTGGGATGCGACCCGCATGGGCGGACATGTGATGCTGATGGGGCTGACCACCGCAACCGTGCCATTTCCCGGCGTGCAACTCGCCATTCTCGGCCGCACCATTCATCCGGGACAGCAGGGCGGGTTACAGGTGATGCGCGATTTGCCGCGGTTCGTGAAGCTGATGGAAAGAGGGCTTCTCGACGGCAAGTCGATGATCACGAAGACCTACAAGATCGAGGAGACGCGCCAGGCGATCCAGGATTGCGCCGATCGCACGGTGATGATCGGCGTCGTGCTGTACAGCTAGTACGCGGGTCTGCATGCAGCGCCCGCCTCGCCGTGCGTTGCGCTGAATTCCCAATCCAACAAATCGGAAACGCTCGATCGACATTCCCGCCACACTCAGGCCGCTATTCCAAACAGCCTGTCGTCCTGCAGACGATCTGACGTCGCCTGAGGCGCCCAGCTCGTCCCTGGTGATGTGGCAGTTCGCTTGCGTTTAGACGCGCGCTGCTTTCGGGATACTGACCGACTGCATGCAATTCACTGGAATGAAGCCAGACTTTTGCGCGCCGTGAGATTCCCACGTGGCGCTTTTTCGAGGTGAGGAATGCGACTGACAGGACAGATCCTGCGAGCGTTCGTGCTACTCGTCTCTCTCCCGGCGGCGACCTTCGCCCAGTCTGCGATCGGCGGCGTCGTGAAAGACAACACCGGAGCCGTGCTCCCCGGTGTCACGGTCGAAGCGTCCAGCCCCGTGCTGATCGAGAAGAGCCGCACGGCGACCACGGACGGCAACGGGCGTTACCGCATCGAGAACCTGCAGCCCGGCCCGTATACCGTGACCTTCACGCTGCAGGGCTTCTCGACCGTGAAACACGAGAACCTGACGATCAGCGGCACGGGCGTGACCACCGTCGATGCGGACATGAAAGTGGGCGGCGTCGCCGAGACGATCACCGTCAGCGCCGAGGCGCCGGTCGTCGACGTGCAGAGCACCAAGCGTGAGCTCACGCTCGACAACGAAACGATGCGCAATCTGCCATCGGTGCGGAGCTACAGCTATCTGCTCAACACGGTGCCCGGCATGACCTCGAATATCACCGACGTGAACACCGGCCCGGTGTTCGCGATCTTTCCGGTGCACGGCGGTCGCGGCGTGGAATCACGCCTGACCGTCGAGGGCATGAATATCAGCAACCCGCCGGGGGGCAACCAGCCGCCGAACTACACGGCAGACATTGGCAACGCCGCGGAAGTCACCGTGACCACGTCGGGTGGGCTCGGTGAATCGGAAACCGCCGGCGTTCAGATGAACATCGTGCCGAAGACCGGTGGCAACCGGTTCTCGGGCCTGGTGGCGTTGTCCGGTTTTTCGAAGGGGATGCAGTCCGACAACTACACCGACGAGTTGAAGAACAAGGGCGCCGGTACGCCGAACCCGACGTATCACGTCTACGACTTCAACATCGCGGCGGGGGGCCCAATCGTCAAGGACAGGCTCTGGTACTACATGAGCGTCCGTGAACAGGGATCGCGCCGAAATATCCTGAACCTTTACTACAACAAGAACGCGGGTGACGCGAACCAGTGGTACTACAACCCCGACTTCAGCCGGCCCGCGTACTACGACCGCATGTGGGAGAACTACACCCCGCGCATCACCTGGCAGGCCTCGCAGAAGAACAAGCTGACCCTGTCGTGGGACGAGCAGCCGGTATGCCGCACGTGCTCGGGGACGGCGAACTTCAGCGGCTCACCGTCGCCCAACGTGGCCCCCGATGCCGATGGCCACGGCGAGTTCAGCCCGCAGCGGGTGCAGACGGCGCGCTGGACCAATCCCTGGACGAACAAGCTGCTGCTGGAAGCCGGTCTCGGCAACACCTACTACCAATGGGGCGTGCGCGAGCTCGATCCGAACCCCGGCCACGACCTGGTTCGCGTGGTCGATAACGCGACGATCATCAACGACGCCGGCGCGATTGCCGCGATTACCTCGCGGTCGCAGAACTGGCTGGTCGCCAAAACCGACGGCGCGAACTGGTTCACGTATGCGTCGTACATCACCGGCTCGCACAGCATGAAGTTCGGCTACCAGGGCAACTGGTGGAAGGACGACCGTGGCGAGCACACCAACAGCCAGAGCCTGCAGTACACGCTCGACGGCGGCACCCGCGCGGCCGACGGCACCTTCATTCCGAGCCACCCGACCACCATTACCGAGTACGCGAATCCCTACTTCAATAACGCACGTGCCGCGATGGCTTCGTTCTTCGCCCAGGATCAGTGGACGCTGAAACGCCTCACGCTGCAGGGCGCCGTGCGTTACGACCATCCATGGAGCTGGTTCCCGGCAGTGACGCAGCCTCAGGGCCGCTTCTTCCCCGGCGTCAGCTTCGACGAGCAGCCGGGAGTAACCGGGTACAACGACATCACCCCGCGCATGGGCGCCGCCTATGACGTCTTCGGCAACGGCAAGACCGCGCTGAAAGTGAATCTCGGGAAGTACCTGCAGGGTGCCAGCGTCGGCAACCTGCTGTCGCAGGCGAATCCGTCGCTGCGAATTCCGGGAGGGGCCGGGGCCGGATTCTTCAACCCGTCGGTGACACGTTCGTGGACCGATGCAAACCAGGACTTCGTGCCCGACTGCGATCTGTCGAATCCTCTCGCGCAGAATCTCGCCGGCGCGACGCCCATCGACCCGACGAAGGATTCCTGCGGCCAGATCTCCAACCTGCTGTTCGGCTCGAATCAGTTCGTCGGGGCAACGATCGATCCGAGCGTGACGCATGGCTGGGGGGTGCGTCCGTCGGACTGGTCGTTTGGCGCTTCGGTCCAGCAGCAGATCTTCCCGCGCGCCTCGGTGGAGGTCGGGTACTACCGCCGCGTCTTTACCATGTTCACCACGGGTGGCGTGGTGACGGACGATCTCAACGTTGGCCCGAACGATTTCACGTCCTTCTCCGTGCCGGTGCCGACTGATTCGCTGAATCGGCTGCCGGGCGACACGCCCGCCGCGATCCCCGGGTTCCTCAATAAGACCCCGGAGGCGTTTGGACGGACACAAAACCTCCTGCTTCGGTCAACGAAGGACATCGGCGACGACTCGCGCGTGTTCAACGGGGTCGACGTGACCTTCAATGTCCGCACGCTCAAGGGTGTCACCTTCACGGGCGGCACGAGCACCGGCAAGGTGACCAACGACTGGTGCGATATCCGCGCCGCAGTGCCCGAGAACGGCACGTTTGCAACCAATCCGTACTGCCACACGTCCTCACCGGTGCAGACGTCGTTCAACGGCCAGGCCTCGTACGTCATTCCCAAGGCCGACGTGCTCGTCAGCGGCGTCTATCGCGACCGCGTGATTCTCAACGGCACGCCCAACAACGCCAGTACCGATCAACTCGGCGGTTCATTGCCGGCGACATTCCGCGTGAGCACGACCGATCCGGCCATCGTCGCGCAGATCGGTCGCTCGCTGACCGGGGTCGCATTCAACGCGAATCTCGTGGAACCGGGGACGTTCTATCCCGGTCGCAACCGTCAGCTCGATCTCTCGTTGAAGAAGATCGTCCGCCTCGGGAATCGCCGGTTCACTGGCGGTCTCGACATCTACAACGTCGCGAACAGCAACACGATCCTGTTCTACAACACCGCGTTCATTCCGAATGTGACCGGGTACCTGACACCGTTCGCGTATATGAACCCGCGCGTGTTCCGACTGGCTGCGGAGTTTGCGTGGTAGCGTGAAAGCTCCCAACTCCCAACCTCCAACGTCCCAATTCGAATCATTGGGAGTTGGAGGTTTGGGAGTTGATTCATGTCGCCCTTTGTTGCGTACGGAAAATCGATCCGATTTGCCGTTGTCTTGCGTTGACACGCGCGTCACACGGGCGTAAAACCCCTCCGCTATACGAACGTCGGTTCGCATACCGCACCCGGTCCTGATTGCGTCGCCCGGCCGCGCTTCCACGTGAACGCGGCCGACAGCAGGTCCACGTCGAACCCGGAGGCACTGTAATGCGACAGCTCCTTTCGGCGGCGTTCGTCGCCGCACTCCTCACGCTCCTTCCGTCATTCGCAGCCGCGCAGGCGCTCGGCATCGTTGCCGGCGCCGTGAAGGACGCCTCCGGCGCGTTGCTGCCAGGCGTCACCGTTGAAGTCAGCAGTCCCGCTCTCATCGAGCGGACACGCAGCACCACGACCGACGGTTCAGGCCTGTACCGCATCGTCAACCTGCCGCCGGGGCTCTACACCGTGTCGTTCACGCTGGAAGGGTTCAACACCGTGCGGCGCGAGCAGGTGCAGATCTCCGCCGGCTTCACCGCCAGCATCGATGCGGAGATGAAGGTCGGCAACATCCAGGAGACGGTGACGGTCACCGGTGAGAGTCCCGTCATCGACGTGCAGTCCGCGGCGACGCGCCGGTCGGTGACGGCTGACACGTTCAAGGAGATTCCGTCGAGCGGGTCGTGGCTGCAGATGGCGGCGCTCGTGCCGGCCGTTCGTGCGTCGGTGCAGGACGTCGGAGGCGTGCTTGGCGATCAGACGGGCGCGCAGATCTCCGCACACGGGAGCCGAGCCGAAGACGGCGTGTCGATGCTCGACGGTCTGCGTATCGGCAACATGTATCAGAGTTCGAACCTGACGAACATGAGCCTGTCGCCGCTGCTCTTCGATCAGGTGGACGTGCAGATCGCCGGGCAGACCGGCGAGACCGGTACGAACGGCGTCGTGATGAACGCGATCCCGAAATCCGGCGGCAACCGCTTCAGCGGCACCGCCCTCGTGAACGGATCGTCGCCGAGCCTGCAGGGCAGCAACATCACCGATCGGCTCGAGCAGCGCGGCCTGACCAAGGCATCGACGACGTTGAAGAAGCTGTACGACATCAACGGCGCGCTCGGCGGTCCGATTCGGAAAGACAAGGTGTGGTTCTACGGGTCGTCGCGGTACTTCACCAACTACTTCTACCTGGCGGATCGGTACTTCCCCGCCGACAATACCTCGTTCGCGCGGCCGGTGAGCAACCAGGCCGCTCAGGCCTATGGTGGAACCTACACCTACGACAACAACATTCGCCTGACCTGGGGGATCAACGACAAGCAGAAGGTGTCGGGTTGGTACGCGTATCAGTACAAGGTCGATCCGTACTGGTTGATCCAGACGTTCACTCAGGCACCTGAAGCGTCGCGCATCACGACCTGGCATACGCAGCTCTCGACGGTGAAGTGGACCTATACGCCGACCAACCGTCTGCTGTTCGAGGCCGGCGTCGCGGCCGGCGGGAGCCCCGACACGATCAAAGTGGATCCGGCCCGTGTCGGAGGCATTGGCGTCATCGAACTGGGCGGCACCGATCTGCAGGGCAACGTCTACACGCCGTTGACCTACCGATCGCCGACCAGCTTCGACTTTGACGATCGGCTCCCGTCGCAAGCGTACAACGTGTCGGGCAGCTACGTGACCGGCTCGCACAACGCGAAGATCGGTCTCGAGCTGCAACGCGGGCACTTCTGGCGCGGCGACAACAACGATTCGACCGGCGGCATCTGGTACACGGCTCGCGCGGGCGAGCCGATTCAGGTGACGATCGAGGCGCCGGTGACTGGCTATCAGAACAATCTGAACTACAACATGGGGTTGTTCGCGCAGGATCGGTGGACGATCAACCGGCTCACGCTCAACGGGGGAGTGCGTCTCGATCTGCAGAACGAGTCGACTGCGCCCTTCACCGCGGCGCCGCACAAATGGGCGCCGCTCCGTAATCAGCAGTTCGATGCCGTCAAGAACGTGCCGAACTGGAAGGACGTCGATCCGCGCATTTCCGCGGCGTACGATCTCTTCGGCAACGGGAAGACCGCCGTGAAGGCGAGCGCCAGCCGCGGCGTCCGGCAGGATTCGGTCGCCATCGCGCTCGCGAATAATCCGGCGACGACCATCACCCGATCGACGGCGCGCAACTGGACCGACGGCAACCGGAACCGCATCCCGGATTGCGATCTGCTGAATCCATTGCTGCAGGACAATCTGGCGAGCGGCGGCGACAGGTGCGACGTCTGGTTGTCACCGTCGTTCGGCTCGGCGGTCCCGGGCACCGTGTACGACCCGGCGATCCTCAACGGCTGGGGCGTGCGTCCGTACAACTGGGAGTTCTCGGCCAGCGTGCAGCAGGAAGTCGTGCGGCGCCTGTCGGTCGGCATCGGTTATTTCCGCCGCATCAACGGCAACTTCCAGATCACCGACAACGAGGCGTTGACCGCAGGCGACTTCACGCGCTTCAACGTCACGCTGCCGACCACCGATCCGCGCCTCCCGAACGGCGGTCAGACGGTTGAAGGCTACTACGACGTCAACCGCATCGTCGCGTCGAAGAACGTCGTGAAGGATGCATCGAAGCTCGGGAAGATGATCGACCATTGGGACGGCTTCGACATCAACGTCGACGCGCGCCTGCAGGCGGGGCTCCGGTTGCAGGGCGGCGTCAGCAGCGGGAAGGCGACGACCGACAACTGCGACCTCGTGGACGACGCCCCGGAGCTGCTTGCCGGAACGCCCGCGGCGTACTGTCATCAGGAATCGCCGTTTCTCGCTCAGTACAAGGCGCTGGCGTCGTACACACTGCCGTGGTACGGGGTGCGTGTCGCCGGAACGTTCCAGAGCCTTCCCGGTCCGAACATCCTGGCGAACGCTTCTGCCGGTCTGCTGACGACGACGCTGGGGCGGCCGTTCACGTCGGCGGCGACGACGCTGGGATTGATTCAGCCGCAGGCCGTGTTCGGCGATCGGCTGAACGAATTCGACCTGCGGTTCACCAAGGTCGTGAACGTGCACCGTGGCAACGTCGACCTGAATTTCGATCTGTTCAACGCGTTCAACTCGGACGCGATCCTGGGGCAGAGCAACACGTTCGTGCCCGGCCAGTCGCCGGCGAGCGGCGTGGCGACGACGTGGCAGCGGCCGACGTCGGTAATTCAGCCGCGGTTCCTGAAGATTTCAGCGAGGTGGGATTTCTGAGAGCTGAATACACAAAAAAGTCACGACGCCACGACGATCAACGACGGTCACGACAAATGCCCTTATAGCTCTTGTCGTCGTGATCGTCGTTTTCCGTCGTGGCGTCGTGGCTACTTTTTTTTGTGCCCGTTCCTGAACGCGAGTAACTACTTCGCCGCCTGACCGCAGAGCGCCGGCGTGACGCAAATCGATTGCAGCGTGCGATTCTTCGGCGGCACCGGCAGGCCCTGATCCGCCATCAGCTTGCGAAGCAGCTTGGCGGCTTCAGGCCGTTCGACGGCCGACTGCACGCCGACGCGGACGAGGCCTTCAGAGTAATCCAGCGCCTCGAAGGTGAGGCCGGCGACGGTCGCGCCGGGGATGTGCGTGTCGCGGCTGCCCCGATCGTGCAGATCCAGCTTTGCGCCGCGATCGACGAGCAACTGAATCACTTCGGGGCGGCCTTTGAGCGCGGCGCCCATGAGGGCCGAGCGCCCTTCGTTGTTCTGCGTGTTCGGGTCCAGGCCAAGGTCGAGGAGCATCTTGACGGCCTCGGCGTTTTCCTTTGCCGACCGCTCGTAGGTGACGCCATCGACCCAGCCAACACCGCCGGAGGCCGTCAGGGCTGTATCTCCCATGGCCGTCTTTGCTTTCGGGTCCGCGCCGTATTGCAGCAAGAGCTTCATCTCGGCTGTGTCGCTCGACTGCGCGGCGCGAATGAACGGCGTGGCGCCGTCTTCCTGGAACCACTGCATGGTGAAGATGGTCCGGGTCAGCGTGTTGTCCTTGACCGCGGCGTTGGGGTTGGCGCCCTTGTCCAGCAGCAGCTTGATGAACTCGAGCGTGTCCATGTCGGCGCCGCGCACCGGATAATCGCCGCCTTCGATGTTGCGGTTGTCGGTGGCGAGGTACAGCGGCGTCCACCCGCCCTTGTTCGCCTTGTTGACGTCGGCACCGCGCTCGATCAGGAGCTTGGCCAACTGGTAGTGGCGGTTGTTGACTGCGGTCAGCAGCGGCGTCCAGCCATATTCGGTCGTCTCGTTGATCGCGGCACCCGCATCGAGCAGCGCCTTCGCGGTCTCGAGATGGCCCTCGCGGGCGGCGAAGACAAGCGGCGTCAGGCCGCCACCGCCGCTGCCGACGAGGCCGGCAATCACGACTTCGTTGTCATCCGTCGCCGCGGCGGTCGCCTTCTCCGGCGCGGCACTATTGCCGGCCGCATCGGGAGCTGCCTTGGCGGTCTCGGCGTCAGCGCTGTTTGCCGCTGCGGCAGCCGCGCCCGCGCGGTTACCGCGGCCGCGGCCGGCCCCGTTGGCGCCAGCCCCAGCCGCACCGGCGCGTCCAGCGCGCGCGCCCGCCGCACGTGGGGTCGCCGCACGCTCACCTGCGGCGTTTCCACCAGCCACGTTACCGCCAGCCGCAGTGCCACCTGCTGCATTGCCAGCGGCGGCGGCACGGTCACGATTGGCGAACGCGTTGCGCGGGCCACCGAGATCGAAGCCGTTCGCTTCCTCGTAATCCAGTTGTTCCTCATACGTGCGTCCAGCCGCGGCCGCGCGCTGGCGCCGCTTCTGCGCTTCTTCCACTGCCTTGACGTTGACGCGTGGCGCCAGATAGTTACGTGGAAGGCCGGCCGGACCCGACTTCGCCGCCGTGTTGGCGCCCGCTTTCACAAGCGTCTGGACGGCTTCGGTGTGCCCTTCTTCGGCGGCCCACATCAGGGCAGTGGTGCCGCGCAGCTTTTCGACGGCGTTGACGTCCCCGCCTGCCTCGATCAGGACATTGAGCGCGGCAGGGTTGCCATTGCGCGCGGCGAACATGACGAGCGTTTCGCCGTTGTCCCCAAGCTGGTTGATGTTCGCACCGGCCTTGAGCAGGCGCGTGAGCATCTCCGCGTTGCCGTAAATCGCGGCCATCTGGATCGGGGTGATGCCCTCACGGTTGGTGACGTCCGGCTTCGCGCCCGCGCGGAGCAGGAGGTCGACCATGGCTGGATCCTGGTTGTAGACGGCCCAGTGCAGCGCCGTTGCCCCATCGACCTGGGGTGCGTTGACGTCGGCCCGGGCGGCGATCAGGGCCCGCACGGCGGTGGTGTCGTGCCGGGCTGCGGCGTCGGCAATTTCGCTCTTGCCGGCGGCCGAGCCCACCGCCGTTAGGGTCACGGTAAGAAGAACAGCGGTAAGAAGTTTTCCCTGCATATCTCCCAATGGTATCCGACGGTCACGGCCTCGTGAACGGCCTTGAACCGGCCAAATTCATCCCCCCAACAGGGGATACGCTCAGGTAGAATGCACCGCACTCATTTTCCAGGATTAACTACATGCGCAGAGTTGTTCTCATTGTCGCGGCAGTCTTCGCCTTTTCGCAGGCGCTGACCGCGGGTCTCGATGCTCAGGGGCAAGGTGCGGTTCAGCCGCCGCCGCAGGGTCAAGGCGGCGCGGCGCCAGCTCAGGGCGGTGGCCGCGGCCGAGGTCAGGGCGGTGGTCAGGGGCAGGGTGCCCAGGGCGGGCAGCAGGGTGGCAACAACGTCCAGAGCGTCGTCGGTGGCGGACAGCAGCAGGGCCAGGGTCAAGGGCAGGGGCGAGGTGGCGGACGCGGCCGGCAGGCAGGCCCGCCTCCGGGACCAGCGCCGCGCGACGTCAACGGCCGCGCCATCCTCTGGTCGTTCTCGCCGGGCGAAAAGGGCGTGTGGCTCCCGGGCTCCGGCATCACGATCACGACGCCGATTGCCAAGTACGACACGATCCCGTTCCAGCCGTGGGCGAAGGCGCTCTACGACTTCCGCCAGACCAACGAACTCGAACCGCACACGCGGTGCAAGCCGTCAGGCTTCTCGCGCCAGTTCGAGACGCCGTACGGCGTGGAATTTGTGAATCTGCCGGACCTGCAGCGCCTCTACATCTTCGACATCGGCGGCCCGCACACCTTCCGCACCGTCTACATGGACGGCCGCACGCATCCCACCGATCTGAAGCCAACCTACTACGGCCACTCGATCGGCTGGTGGGAAGGTGACACGCTCGTCGTCGACACCGTCGGCTTCAACGAGACCTTCTGGCTCGATCGCCGCGGCCTGCCGCACACGAATCAGTTGCACACGCAGGAGCGGTTCACGCGCATCAACGCCAACGAGATCAATTACGAAACGACCGTCGACGATCCCGGCGCTTACACGGAGCCGTGGAAGGGTGGCTTCCACCTGCGCTGGGAAACAGGGACGGAGCTGTTCGAGTATGTGTGCCAGGAAGCGAATTACGCCGGCGAGTTGATGGTCGGCGAGTACGGCAAGGTCAATCGCACGACCGACATCATTCCGTAGTCGTCACGTTTCGGTGGCGCCCGTGAGAGATCCGTGGGCGCCACCGGCCTCATCTCGTTAACTCCCAACACCCGACGTCTGTCGCTCCCCAACTCCCAATTCCGGCCCCGAGGACATATCTGGGAGTTGGGAGGCGCAAGTGGTTGGGAGTTGGGAGTTTCTTGAACTCCGCCATACGGTCTCTCCCTGATTGACACGATCGATCGCGCCGTATACCCTCGCACCGGCTCGTGCCAAATCCCATTCGCAGGAGACTTCCGCTGATGAAATTACGCGGCTGTGTGTCGTTGACCGCCATCACGCTGGTGATGGTGATGGCATTCACCGGGTGTGCAAAGAAGACGCCCCCACCGCCGCCGCCGCAGCCGCCCGCTCCCCCCGTGGCTGCTGCACCGCCACCGCCACCGCCGCCCGCTCCTGCGCCTGCGCCCGCTCCGGCCCCGGCGCCGCGACCGCTCACGGAAGAGGAAATCTTCGCCCGCAAGACGGTCGATCAGTTGAACGCCGAGATGCCGCTCGCCGACGTGAGGTTCGACTACGACATGTCGACGATCCGCGACGATCAGCGCGCCGTGCTGCAGAAGAACGCGGACTATCTGAAGCGTTGGACGACGGTGCGCGTGTCGGTTGAGGGGCACGCGGACTCGCGCGGCACCAACGAATACAACCTGGCGCTCGGCGAGCGGCGCGCCAACGCGGTGAAGGAATATCTCGTCGGCCTTGGCGTGATGGGCGATCGTCTGGTGGTCGTCAGCAAGGGCGAAGAGGAACCGGTCTGCCGCGAGGAGAACGCCGACTGCTGGGCACTGAACCGCCGCGGGCACTTCGTGATCACGGGTAAGTAGGAAGGCGGAGAAACAGAGAAAGAAGCCACGACGACACGACAGTGACGACGATCACGACGAAGCTGATTGTGGCCGTCGTGTGCGTCGGCTTACGTCGTGTCCGTCGTGGCTTTTTTAATCCACTAATTCAGCCACGATCGCTTCGGCAGCGGCTCTCGGATCCGCGGCACCGATAATGGGCCGGCCGACCACGATATAGGTGGCGCCGACCCGTACTGCTTCGGCGGGCCCGAGCGTCCGCGACTGATCGTTCATCTCACCGCCCGCGGACGCACCGCGAATGCCCGGAGTGACGATCGCGAAGTCCGGCCCGCAGGCCGCACGGATGGCTGCGGTCTCGAGCGGCGATGCCACCACCCCATCGAGTCCCGCTTCCTTCGTCATCCTGGCGAGCGTAATGACGTGATCGGCCAATGGCCGGTCGACGCCGACGGTTTTCAGCGTGGGCTGGTCCATGCTCGTCAGCACCGTCACGGCGATCACGAGCGGTGCGGGCGTTCCACTTCGCGCGGCAGTTTCAGTGGCCGCTTTTCGTGCGGCCGCCATCATCGGCCTTCCACCCGACGCATGCACGTTGACCATCCATGCGCCGGTGAGTACGGCGGACTCGACGGCCTGCGCCACGGTGTTCGGAATGTCGTGAAACTTCAGGTCGAGAAAGACACGGGCGCCGGTATCGGCAACCGCGCGGACCAGCGCCGGCCCTTCGAGCGTGAACAGACGGCTGCCGATCTTGAAGCCGCCGGCGATGTCGCGCAGGCTCCGCGCGAGTTCGAGCGCACGCGCGCCGGTATCGACGTCGAGCGCCACCAGCAGACGTTGACGCTTTGCCTCGGGGTGAACGAGATGCTCAGATGCGGGCATCGACTCCTACTGCGTCTGCGAGAGACGAAAAGCCGTCACGGTCGAGGCGCGCGGCCAGACCGGTGACGATCCGCGAGACGACCTGCGGACCTTCATAAATGAATCCCGTGTAGACCTGGATCAAGCTCGCGCCGGCTCGCACCCGTTCATAGGCGTCGTCGGCGCTGAAGATGCCGCCAACGCCGATGATCGGGATTTGTCGGCCAAGATGACGGAACAGCGCCCGGCACGCATCGTTCGCGACCCGTTTGAGCGGCGCGCCGCTGAGCCCGCCGGTCTCGCTCACCCGCGGTCCCCGGGTCGCCAATCCACCGCGCGACGTCGTCGTATTCGTCGCGATGACGCCCGCAGCTCCGCCTTCAAGGGCCGCGTCCACCGACGCGAGCAGGTCCGCCTCGCTCATATCAGGCGACACCTTGACCAGCACGGGAACATGGCGCCCGGCTGCGGTCTTCACGCGCATCACCACCTGCTCGACCAGCGGACGGAGCGTGCCGGCCTGCTGCAGCGCCCGCAAGCCGGCCGTATTGGGTGAGCTGACGTTGATCACGACGTAGTCGGCAAAGGGATGCAGCGCGTCGACACAGGCCAGGTAATCGTCGACCGCGGCGTCGTTCGGCGTCGCTTTGTTTTTGCCGATGTTGATTCCCACCCGAATCTCGCGGCAGGCCGGGCCTTTATGGCCCCGCTGTGACAGGTTTTCTGCCACCGCGACAGCGCCCGCGCTGTTGAACCCCAACCGGTTGATCACCGCACGATCGGCAGGCAATCGAAACAGGCGTGGCTTCGGATTCCCCGGCTGCGGCCGCGGCGTCACGGTACCGATCTCGGCGAAGCCAAAGCCGAGCGCGCCCCACGCGGGTACCGCGATGCCCTGCTTGTCGAGCCCGGCCGCGAGCCCTACTGGACTCGTGAAACTGTGGCCAAAAACCTGTTGCCGCAGCGCCGGAACCACGGGTGCAGCGACGATTTGGAGGAGGCTGGAAGTCAGCGGCCATTGCAATGCCGCCATCGTGACGTCGTGCGCGCGCTCGGCGTCGAGCGCGAACAGGACGGGGCGCGCCAGCGCGGAGTACAAGCTCACCGGCGCTTCAGGTTACTATAGCGAGGTCTCTTTAACCGCGGACCTGCGAGTCCGCAAAGAGGATTACGTGGTACACATCTCCCGCACACATGCGGCCGCTCCGTTGTCGCGGCCGGCCAATCCCGCTCAGCCGCTCGCTCTTACACGTGCCCGCACGGCACGGACGGTCCACCAGTGCCAATAGTCATGGATGCGGACCGCATCGGCCGCACCCTTACCCGCATTGCACACGAAATCGTCGAGCGCAATAAGGGCGTCGAAGATCTGGCGCTTGTCGGCGTCCGCACGCGCGGCGTTCACATCGCGCGCCGCATCGGCCAGTCGTTGAAGGAGATCACCGGCCACGACATCGCGACCGGTGCGCTCGACATCACGCTCTACCGCGACGACCTGATGCGCCAGGCCGTCGGTCCACAGCCGCTCGTCCGCATGACCGAAATCCCGTTTTCAATCGACAACCGCAAGATTCTGCTCGTGGACGACGTGCTCTACACCGGCCGGACGACGCGGGCGGCGCTGGACGCGCTGATCGACTTCGGACGGCCGAAGGCGATTCAGTTGATCGTCCTGGTCGATCGCGGCCATCGCGAGCTGCCGATCAAGGCCGACTACGTCGGCAAGAACCTGCCGACCGCGGCCGACGAAAGCGTGCAGGTGCGGCTGCAGGAAAGCGACGGCGTGGACGAAGTCGTGCTCGAACAGGCCGTCGACCCGTCGAAGCCGGGAGGGGCGCGATGAGCGGACTTCGCCGCAAGGACCTGCTCGGTATCTCCGAGCTGACGCCGGACGAGATCACGCTGATTCTCGACACCGCGCAGGCGATGAAGGAAATCGGCTCGCGGACCGTGAAGAAGGTACCTGCGCTTCGCGGCAAGACGGTGGTCAACCTGTTCTTCGAGCCGAGCACGCGGACGCGGACGTCGTTCGAAATCGCCGAGAAGCGCCTGAGCGCCGATACGCTCAACGTCGCGATCGCCACTTCGAGCGTCGTCAAGGGTGAGACGCTTGCCGACACCGCCATGAACCTCGAGGCGATGAACCCGGACATGATCGTGCTCCGGCACTCCTCGTCGGGTGCGTGCCACCTGCTCTCGCGCATCTGCCGGTCCGCAATCATCAACGCCGGCGACGGCCTGCACGAGCATCCGACGCAGGCGCTGCTCGACGCGTACACGATCCGCGAGCGCAAGGGCCGGCTATCCGGTCTCAAGGTGGCCATCATCGGCGACCTGCTGCACAGCCGCGTGCTGCGGTCCAATATCCACCTGCTCACGAAAATGGGCGCCGACGTGTGGGTGTGCGGGCCGCCGACGTTGATTCCGGCGAACATCCGCGACTTCGGCGTTCGTGCCACCAGCGTCATCGATGAAGCCGTGCGTGACGCGGACGTCGTCATGCTCCTGCGCATTCAGCTCGAACGGATGGAGGGGGCCTACTTTCCCTCGCTGCGCGAGTACTACAACGTGTTCGGCATGACGGAAGCGCGGCTCAAGAGTGCCAGGCCGGACGTCACCATCATGCATCCCGGGCCGATGAATCGAGGGGTCGAGATTTCATCGGAAGTGGCCGACGGTCCGTACTCGGTGATTCTCGACCAGGTCTCGAACGGCGTCGCGGTACGGATGGCGGTCCTCTACCTGCTGGCCGGCTCGGGAGGTCAGGAGGGGGCGGAACATGAAGAAGCTGCTTAAGGGCGGGCGGGTCATCGATCCCGCGAACCGGATCGACGGCACCTGCGACGTATTGATCGACGGCGATCGCATCGCGCAGGTTGGTCGCGATCTTCCGGTCAATGGCGCCACCGTCATCGAGATCCCGGCGGGATTCATCGTCAGCCCCGGGCTGATCGACATGCACGTCCACCTGCGCGAGCCCGGGCAGGAGCACAAAGAAACAGTGGCGACGGGAACGGCAGCAGCGGTTGCCGGCGGTTTCACGGCGGTCGCGTGCATGCCGAATACCGTGCCGGTGAACGACAGCGCCAACGTCACGGCGCTGATTCTGGCGAAGGCGCGTGAGGCCAGTCTCGCGCGGGTGTACCCGATCGGCGCGGTGTCGAAGGGATCGAAAGGCGAGCTGCTCGCCGATATCGCCGAACTTCGCGAGGCCGGTTGCGTCGCGATCACCGACGATGGCCATCCGACGTCCACGGCCATGCTGATGCGGCGCGCGATGGAGTACGCAGGGATGTTCAACATGCCGCTGGTCGAGCACTGCGAGGACACGTCGCTCAAGGCAGACGGCGTCGCTCACGAGGGATTTCATGCCTCGGCCCTCGGGCTGCGCGGCATTCCAGGCGCGTGCGAAGCGCTCGGGGCCGAGCGCGGAATTCTGCTGGCCGAGCTCACCGGATCGCACTTTCACGTCGCGCACATGAGCGCCAGGCAGTCGATGCGCGCGGTGCGGAAGGGCAAGGAAGCAGGCATCCGCGTCACGTGTGAGGTGGCGCCGCATCACTTCACGCTCACCGACGAGGCGCTGGCGAAACCGATTCCGTACGACACCAATACGAAGATGAACCCGCCGCTGCGGTCGGACACGGATCGCGATGCGATGGTGGCCGGGATTGCCGACGGCACGGTGGACGTGATCGCCACCGATCACGCGCCGCATCACTACGACGAGAAGAGCGTCGAATTCGATCGCGCTCCCTTCGGCATCGTCGGTCTCGAAACCGCGGTCCCGCTCACGTTCGATCGTCTGGTCCATGCCGGGCACATCACGTTGCCGCGGATGATCGAGCTGCTGTCGTGCAACCCGGCAACGATCCTGCGACTGACCGGAGGAACACTCTCTGCCGGCGTGGCTGCGGACATCACGATCCTGGCACCGGATCTGAGAGTAACGATTGACGCGCGGTCGCTGCATTCGAAATCGCGAAACACGCCCTTTGACGGTTGGATCCTCCGCGGCGGCGTCGCCGCCACCATCGTCGGCGGACGCACGGTGTACAGCAATGCTGCGGCGGGACTGACGGTATGACGCGTCGAGACGATATCCGCGAAAAGGCGCTGGCCGACCTGCAGCGATACGAAGTCCTGATGCTGAACGGTCACTTCGATTTCGGCAACGGCTACCACGGTTCTCTGTACTTGAACCCGCACCAGTTGTTCCGATATCCGAGCACGATCTGGCGTTTTGCGCAGGATCTGTTGGACATGATCCCGGTGTCGCTTCTCGACGGCGTCGAAGTGGTGGCCGGCCCGGTGATGGGTGGCGCGCTGCTCGGTCACACGATCGCCGGACTGCTCGACAGTCGCCGGCCGATGACCCGGCCGCCGACGATGTTCGCGCCGTTGAGCGTCGATCGAGACGGCGGCCAGACGTTGAGCCGCTTCTATCAACAGCAGGTGCGCGGTCGCAACGTGCTGCTCGTCGACGACGTGCGGAATACCGGGCAGACGTTCGCGCGGTGTGCCGGCGTGATTCGTGAGGCCGGTGGGACGGTGGTGGCGACGGCCGAGATTTACGACCGCATGGAAGCGTTGGTGGATCCTGGCGTACCGAATATCGCGCTGGCGGAATACAAGGCGCCTGACAACTTTGCGACCGTCGACTGCCCGCTGTGCAAGGCCGGCGTAGCGGTGACCGCATTCTGATGCTGACCATCGCCCCGGCTGTGGAAGCCGACGTTCCGGTGATCGTCGACTTGATCAGGGCGCTGGCGAAGTACGAACGCCTCGAGCACGAAATGGTGGCGACCGAGGACGACATCCTTCACGCTCTCTTCGGACCGCGCCCGTACGCTGAGGTGATTCTCGCGCGCGAAGACGACGACACGGTCGGCTACGCGTTGTTCTTCCACAACTACTCGACGTTTCGGGGCAAGGCTGGAATCTACCTCGAGGATCTGTTCGTGCTTCCCGAGCGCCGCGGTCACGGTTATGGCCGGGCGCTGCTGGTGGCGCTCGCGCGGATCGCGATCGAGCGTGGCTGCGCCCGGTACGAGTGGTCGGTGCTCGACTGGAACCAGCCGGCCATCGGCTTCTACCGCCGGATGGGCGCGGAGGTGATGGAGGAGTGGCGCATCTGCCGCGTCACGGGAGATGCTCTTGCCCGGCTCGCGGCGTCATGAGGCCCATCTGAAACCGGACACGGTGCGCGCCCGGTTAAGGCCGGGCCGCGAACCTGATTTCGCGGCGCGACTCGAAACGCTCTATACCAGCTTCGATCACGTCAACTCCGCCTCCGATCCCGTCCACATCGTCCGCCGTTACAAGACGAGCGAGGACCGCGAGATCGTGGGCTTCTGCGCGGCGGCGCTGGCGTTCGGGCGCGTGGCCAGCGTGCTGCAATCGATCGAGGCGTTGCTCGAGGTGATGGGACCGCATCCCGCTGCCTTCGTCCGCGGGTTCAAGCCGGTGCGCGACAGCCGCCGGATCGAGCCGCTCGTGCATCGCTGGATCCGTGGCCGCGATCTGGTCGCGCTGCTGATCGTGCTCCGCCGAATGCTGCGTGAAGCCGGATCGATCGAGGAGTTCTTCGTGCAGGGCGACGATCCGTTGTCACCCGACATCGGCCCGGCGCTCGATTCGTTCTCGGAACGCGCGCTCCAGACCAATCTACGCGAGGTCTACGGCACAGCCGTGCCGACACGCGCGGGTGTCTGCTACTTCTTTCCGCGGCCATCCGGCGGCAGCGCCTGCAAGCGCCTCAATCTCTTTCTGCGCTGGATGGTCCGCGGTGATGCGATCGATCTCGGCGTGTGGAAACGCGTATCGCCGTCACGTTTGATCGTGCCGCTCGATACGCACGTCATCCGCCTCGGGCACTGCCTTCGGCTGACGCACTACGCCAGCCCCGGATGGAAGATGGCTGCCGGGATCACCGCGCGGCTGCGCGAGATCAATCCTGGCGATCCCGTGCGCTTCGACTTCTCGCTGTGCCACGTCGGGATGATGAATGCCTGCGGCTTCAACCGGCCGCAACGCGATTCGCAATGCCCGCTGCGAGGGATCTGTAAACCGCGGCCGTCGCCTCGACCATCTTCTCGACGGTGAAGTGCTCGCGGGCCCGCGCCTGCGCGGCTCGCCCCATCTGCGTCCGCAGCGACTCGTTCTTCAGCAGTCGCACGAGCTTCTGCGCCATCATGCGGGAGTCGCGCGACGGCACCAGGAAACCGGTCTCGCCGTTGGTTACCACCTCCGACACGCCGCCGACGTCGGTCGCGACGCTTGCCTTGCCGGCGGCCATCGCGTCCACGAGCGGGGTGCACATCCCTTCGATGATCGAGCTGATGGCGAACATATCGAAGCCCTTCGTCAGCTCGAGCGCGTCAACGCGATGGCCGGCCAGAAACACGTGGCGTTCCAGGTGCAGGTGTCGAATCTGATGCTCGAGTACCCGGCGCGTCTCGCCCTCGCCGACAATCACGAATCGTGCGTCCGGCACCTCGCGCACCACGATCGAGGCGGCCGCGATCAGACACTGATGTCCCTTGTGCGGGACGAGTGCCGCCACGTTGCCCACGATTGGGGCGTGGGTCGGCAGGTAGAACTCGGCGTGGACGTTCGCGGGCGTCAACTGCTCGATCCGCTCCACCTCCACGCCTTCGTGGACCACGGCGATCTTGCGGCGGGGAATGCCGTCGTGGATCAGGCGCTCACGAATCGACTTGCTGCTGGCGATGAAGCAGTCGACCTGTCCGTACTTCCATCGTGAGAACGAATTGCGGGCCATCCTGAAATCGAGACGACGCGCGGCGACGAACGGCACCGGCGGCACCGGCGACGCGATCGACAGCGCCGTCGCCACCATCGCGACCGCGTGTGGATCGTGCGCGTGCACGACGTCGGGACCGAGCTGCCTGATGACGCGCGACAACCGCCACGCCGCGGCGAGATCGACTTCGTGCGTCGGAGCCAGCGGGATGACGTCAGTGCCTTCAGACAGCCGCTTGATCAGCTCGCCATCGGGATGAGCGACGACCGCCGCCCGCTGCCCGATCGCCCGCAGCCCGAGCACCGTGTGCACGACCTGGATCTGCCCGCCACGCAACGCCCGCCCGGTGTCGACGTGCAGCGAGAACACCTGGAACTCCCAACTCCCAAGGATTAACGCTTGCCCAACTCCCAACTGTGCCCGGTCGAACCTTTGGGCGTTGGGCTGTCGGGAGTTGGGGGAGCGTCGGCCGTTGGGAGTTGCGAGTTGTCGCCGCGTCGTGCCAATTCCCACAGCTTTGCGAACTTGAGGAAGACCGACCAGGCCTGCATCAGCGAGATCGTCAGGCCGGCGGTGCCGTCGAGCACGCCGCGTCGAAGCAGGTAATTGCGGGCAAACGCCGCGGGCGGCTGCACGAGCAGGTCGAATGCGCTGGCGCGGCGTCCGCCTTCGTACCACTGCCGGGACGCGAGCGTCGTGTAGTGGTTGATGCGCTCGATTTGATCGCGCAGGTCGCGATACGAGTAGTGCAGGATCTCGCCGCGAAGTTGTCCCGGGCGGCCCGTATCCGGGGCAACCGATTCGTGCACGTACTTCCCCTGCCAGCGCGCTGCACGCCGGTCGTAGAGGCGCGTCTGGTAATCGGGATAGAAGTCCGTGGTCCGAATCCAGCGGCCCAGATGAAACGTCGCCCGCGGCATCCGATAGGCGCGCCGCGCCGGTTCGCTCTTGAGCAGCGCGCGGATCTCGTCGGCAAGCTGCGGGCTGGCCCGTTCGTCGGCGTCGACCGAAAAGATCCAGTCGTAACGCGCGAGCGTCGCGGCGTAGTTCTTCTGATCGACCCATCCACTCCACGGGCGCAGGTCGACGCGCGCGCCCGCCGCCCGGGCGATGGCCACTGTGTCGTCGGTACTGCCGGAGTCGACGACGATGATTTCGTCAGCCCAGGCGACGCTCTCGATGGCCGCGGCGATGTGCTCGGATTCGTTGAGGGTGATGATGGTGGCGGAAACGGCCGGCACGCGCGCTCATATTACTCATGCGGCGGCTGCGACGCGACCGCCTTGGCAAACTCCCAACTCCCAACGTCTCTCGCTTACCCAACCTCCAAACCTCTGCGTTTGCAGGATTGGGAGTTGGGGGAACGATAGACGTTGGGCGTTGCGAGTTGGGCGCGAAGCTAGCGCGCGGCCGTGCCCGTGGCCGCCGTCCCCGTGCTGCTGGCCGGTGCGACGGTCGTGGCGCCTCCGCCGGTGAGCGGCACCTGCTGGACGGTATCGAGATCGACGACCGAGCGCTGGTAATCGAGGATCGCCTGCAGCTCGTTGCTGCGCGCCTGCGCGAGGTCGCGCTGGGCCTGGAACACCTGGAAGTTGGTCGATGTACCGGCCGCGAACTTCCGCTGTTCCGCGGTGAGCCGTTGCTCTGCCAGTTCGCGTGCGGCGCGGTTGCTGTCCACGCGCTTCTGGTTGGTCACGACCGCGCGCGCGGCCTGACGCACCTGAGTGGCCACTTGCAGTTGCTGGTTTTTCAACTGGGTGACGGTCTGGTTGTACTGCAGGCGCGCCTGCGCCAGGCTGGCTTCCTGCTGCGTGTGTCCGATCGGGTAGCTGATGCTGACGCCCGCCGTCCAGCTCGGGAAGTCCTGGCCGAAGAGATCCGCAAGCGTCGATCCGTAGCTCCGCGACGTCGAGCTGATGACGTCGCCGCCGAATGGACTGGTTCGCGTTACCTGGAGGCCGCCGACACCGACGAGGCCGTAATCGAGCGACGCCGTGACGTCGGGCAGTGCCTGGTTGCGCAGATAGCGGATGTTGATGTCGTTGGCCTCCAGGCTCTTCTTCGATGCCTGCAGATCGAGGCGCTGGTTGAGTGCCGTCTGCACGGCGCCGTCGACATCGACCATGGCCACCGCGAACGTCGGCAGTTCGGTGGGCTCGATGTGCAGCGTCCAGAAGTCGGGGCTCTGCGGGTCGTAGACGAGCGCGCGCAGCGTGTCTTCCGCGGTCTCGATGTTGGACTGCGCGACGATCACGGCTTCTTCCCGGCTCGCCACTTCCGACTGGGCCTCGACAACGTCGATCGGCGGCGTGGTGCCGATCTCCACCCGCGTCTGGGTATCACGCAGCGACTGATTCGCGAGGTCGAGCGATTGCTGCGCCACCTGCAGCGCCGCTCTCGCATAGGCGAGGTCCCAGTACGCGTTGCGCACGCTGCGGCTGGTCGTGGCCACCTGCTGCTGCAGGTTGACGTCGGCGATCTCGCGGTTCTTCTGGGTGATCAACAACTGGTTGCGCGTCGAATCCACCCTGAAGCCGCGCAGCAGCGGCTGCGAGAACGACAGCGACAGGTTCGAGCTGATGTTGGTCGGGAAGCTGGTGAGCACGCTGTTCGACGTCGTGCGCGAGGTGTCCCATCCGATGCTGTACTGGCCGCCGGTCGGCAGTATCTGCTGGACGCTGGTGTTGTTGGTGAACCGGTTCTGGTGCGTCGACGTCGCCGAGCCTGACAGGAAGCCGGTAGACGGCTGATTGGTGCCGTTCTGCTGAAACGTCGTCGTCAACGATGGATTCCAGGCCGTGCGCGCCAGCGCCAGGCTCAGATCCTGGAGCTGCGGGTTGAAGCGCTGCACCTGCAGACCGAGGTTGTTCTGCACCGCAAGCCTGACTGCCTCCTCGAGCGTCAGCCGCCGGGTGTCGGCCGCCGGCACCGGCGGCTGCGCCAGCGGTGCCTGTGCGGCTTGTGCGGAAACGGACACCGGGATTCCGAAAGCGGCCAATGAAAACACGCCGATCAGGCAGGCGCGGATTGCGTACGTACGCATGCTTCCCCACTCCATATGTGTGATGTGACTGAGTCTATGACGACGGGCGTGGAGCCGAGGTTCAGGTGAGATTCCAGCCGTGCTGCAAAAGGTATACTCGGTGATGTGACGGCTGTCACGACGGACACAACTCTCGATCGATTTCGTCGCGCGGGTGCGTTGCTCGAAGGGCATTTCCGGCTGACGTCGGGGCTGCACAGTCCCGGATACCTCCAGTGTGCACTGGTGCTGCAGCATCCGGCCGACGCCGGGGCGTTTGGCGAGGCCATCGCGGCGCTGGTTCGTCGTCTCGACCCGCAGGTCGTACTCTCCCCGGCGCTGGGCGGCATCGTCATCGGCCAGGAGGTCGGCCGTGCGCTCGGCGTGCGGGTGATCTTCGCCGAGCGGCAGGATGGGGCCCTGACGCTGCGCCGTGGTTTCACGCTCGACCCAGGAGAAAAGGTGCTGGTGGTCGAGGACGTCATTACCACCGGTGGGTCGACGCGCGAGACGATCGACGTCGCCCGGGCGGCTGGCGCCCAGGTGGTGGGCGCTGCCTCGATCATCGATCGCAGCGGCGGCCAGCAGCGACTCGACGTCCCCTATTTCTCGCTCGCGACCGTGTCATTTCCCACCTACCCGCCGGAATCCTGCCCGCTGTGTGCCGCGGGTCAGCCGATCGTCAAACCCGGATCGCGAACCTGAACCCACCAATGGCGCGATGACCACGATGGACCGCCGTCATCGTGATCGTCGTCGTGTGGCCTCGTGCGCACGCTGAAGCTCACGGTCGCGTACGACGGGACGCGGTTTGTCGGCTGGCAGCGTCAAGCCGAAGGCGATTCGATTCAGGGATTGCTCGAAGAGGCGCTCGCCCGTTTCGAAGGGGCGGCGGTGTCCGTTCAAGGTGCCGGCCGTACGGATGCGGGCGTCCACGCGCTGGCCCAGGTGGCCAGCGTGCGCGTGACGTGCGCGCACGATGTGGCGACGCTCACACGTGCGCTCAATGCCCGGCTGCCCGAGGACGTGCGCGTGCTATCGGTGGAAGAGGCTGCTCCGACCTTCCATGCGCGCTTCAGCGCAAAGAAGAAGACATACCGCTATCAGGTTCGCAACGCGCCCATCGCGATGCCGTTCGAACGATCGTATGTGTGGCACCTGTCGGAGCCGTTGGACGTCGACGCCATGCGGCAGGCAGCGGCGATGGTGGTCGGCACTCACGATTTCGCCGCGTTTCAGAGCGTCGGCACCCAGGTGCCCTGCAGCATTCGCACCGTCCTGCGATCCGCGATCGTGCAACCCGAGCCAGGCCTGATCGCGTATGAGGTGACGGGCGACGGATTCCTGCGGCACATGGTCCGGGCCCTGGCCGGGACGCTCGTCGAGATCGGGCGCGGCTGGCGGACGGCGGAGTCAATGCGGGACCTGGTGGCCGGTGGGACGCGTCACGACGCCGGCGCCACGGCCCCGCCCCACGGCTTGTTCCTCGTCGCCGTGGACTATGATTAACTGCTTGAATTCAAGGGAATTGAGCCGTGTCGCTTGAGGAGCTCCTGGCCTGGATTCCGTCTGGTCATCCCGATGAGACGCTGGCCCGGCAGATCCGCTTCGACCGGCTTCCGGCACACGTCGCGGTAATCATGGACGGCAATGGCCGCTGGGCTGCGCAGCGCCATCTCCCGCGCGTGGAAGGGCACCGTGCCGGCATCGACGGGGTCCGCGACACGGTGGAAACCGCGGCGCGCCTTGGTATCTCGGTCCTTACCCTGTACGCGTTCTCCGTGGAAAACTGGAAGCGGCCGGCGACCGAGGTCAGCACGCTGATGCTGCTGCTGAAGCGGTATCTGCGATCCGAGTTGAACACGCTGTTGCGCAACGACATCCGCTTCCACGTCATCGGGCGGATGGAGGAGCTCGCGCCCGACATCCAGGACGAGCTGCACGCCGCGATCGATCGCACCGCCAAGAACGGTGGCATGCTGTTCAACATCGCGCTGAACTACGGCGGCCGCGCGGAGATCGTGGACGCCGCCCGCCGCGCGATGGAGGCCGGCGTGCGGCCGGAGGATCTGGACGAGCAGCGGTTCGCCAGCTTCCTCTACACGGCCGGGCAGCCCGATCCCGATCTCCTGATTCGGACGAGCGGCGAGATGCGCGTCAGTAACTATCTGCTGTGGCAGATCGCCTACGCGGAGATCTACGTCACCGAGACGCTGTGGCCGGACTTCCGGCGGCGCCATCTGCTCGAAGCTGTACTCGCGTATCAAAAGCGTGAGCGCAGGTATGGCGGCATCAACCCGTCGCCGGCGGTTATCGGCGCCAAATAATGCAGCGCGTCATCAGCGGGGTCGTCCTCGCTGCGGCCGCACTCGCGGCCATCCTGTTCCTGCCCCTGGTGCTCCTGCGTGGGCTCACGTCGGTGCTGGCATTGCTGGCCGCGCACGAGTACGTCAAGGTCGCAGGTGCGCATCCGATCGGCGCCGCAGGGGCGGCGGTGGCGTGCTGGATCATGTCCGGCGGTCAGCCCGCGCTCGGCTTCGAAGCGGTGGCGTGGCTGACGCTGGTGGTCACAGTCCTTCCAGTCATGCTCGTAGCCTCACCGGTTCAGCACGCGGCGGCGAGTGCGTTTGCTGCCGCCTACATCGGCCTGCCACTTGGGATGCTCGTGCTGGTGCAGCAGAACTCTGGTCCGAAAGGGACCATCTTCCTGATCGCTTCGATTGTCGTCAGTGACACCTCGCAGTACTACTGCGGCCGGGCGTTCGGGCGGCGTCCGCTGGCGCCGGCCATCAGTCCCAGGAAGACCGTTGAGGGCGCCATTGGCGGAGTGTTGTGCGGAACCGCGTTCATCGCGGTTGTCGGAGGCTTGGTGTTCGGGCTGTCGCCATCGGTCACGGTGCCGTTCGGCGTTGTCGTTGTCGCCCTCGGGATCCTCGGTGATCTGTTCGAATCACGGCTGAAACGCGCATCCGGTGTGAAGGACAGCTCGACCCTGATTCCCGGTCACGGCGGCGTGCTCGATCGGATCGACGCGCTGTTGTTTGCGATTCCGGCGTTCTACTTCATGCTCGTACGGAGCGTGGCGTGAAGCGGCTCGCCATCCTCGGCTCGACTGGTTCCATCGGCCGCAGCGCACTCGCCGTCGTCGACGCGCATCCGTCGCGGCTGAAGGTGGTGTCGCTTGCCGCCCGCGACAACGCGGAGCTGCTTGCGCAGCAGGTGAAGCAGTACTGCCCGTCGGTCGTGGCAATGGCGACGGGCGAGGCCGTGGGCCGGTTGCGCACCGCGTGCGCGGGGCACGAGCCGCCGCGCATCGAGACCGGTCCCGCCGGCCTGGTCGCGGTCGCGACGCATCCCGACGCCGACATCGTGCTCTGCGCATCGTCGGGCACCGCGGGCCTCGAGGCCGTGCTCGCCGCAATCGACGCGGGCAAGACGATCGCGCTGGCCAACAAAGAAGTGCTCGTGATGGCCGGCGAACTCGTGACGCGCAGCGCGCAGCGCCGTGGCGTACCGATTCTGCCGGTAGACAGCGAACACAACGCCATCCATCAGTGCCTGCACGGCCGCCGGCATTCCGAGATCCGTCGCCTGATCCTGACGGCGTCCGGAGGGCCCTTCCGCCAGTTCACCGCTGAAGAGCTCGAACATGTCCGGCCGGAAGAAGCCCTGCGCCATCCCACGTGGCAGATGGGACGGAAGATCACGATTGATTCGGCCACGTTGATGAACAAGGGCCTCGAGGTCATCGAGGCGCGCTGGTTGTTCGACGTCCACGCGGATCAGATCGACGTCGTCGTCCACCCGCAATCGATCGTGCACTCGATGGTGGAACTGCACGATGGATCGGTCATCGCGCAGCTTGGCGTGACCGACATGCGTCTGCCGATTCAGTACGCCTGTTCGTACCCGGATCGCTGGGAGGCGGCTCTGCCATCCCTGGATCTGACGCGTGCACCGCGGCTCGAGTTTCAGGCGCCCGATACGCACCGATTCCCCTGCCTGGCGCTCGCGTATCGAGCGCTTCGCGAAGGCGGCACGCTCCCGGTGGTCCTGAACGCGGCCAACGAGGTCGCGGTCGACGCGTTCCTCGACGGCCGGCTGGCGTTCCCGGCGATTCCGCGCCTGATCGAAATGACGATGAACGCGCACGTGGTGCAGCGCGTCTCAACGCTCGATGTCGTCCGCGCTGCCCACGCATGGGGTCACGCCCAGGCCCGGGAGTTGGCGCGGGAGTTAGAATTGACGTTTTGAGGCGTTCTTGACCACCACTCTCCTGGCGTTCCTGTTCGTTCTCGGCGTGCTCATCTTCGTCCACGAACTCGGCCACTTCCTGGCCGCGCGGCGCCTGGGCATCCGTGTCATCACCTTCTCGCTCGGGTTCGGCCCGAAGATCCTGAAATTCCAGCGGGGTGATACGGAGTACTGCATCAGCATCGTGCCGCTCGGTGGCTACGTGAAGATGGCCGGTGAGAATCCGGAGGACCCGCGATCGGGCAGTCCTGACGAGTTCCTGTCACGCAACAAGTGGGAACGGTTCCAGGTGCTCATCATGGGTCCGGTGATGAACCTGGTGCTGGCTGTGGTGGTGATGGCGTTCGTGCTCGCCCAGGGCGCCGATCAGCCCGCCTTCCAGGACCAGCCACCGATCGTGGGCATGGTCGAACACGGTTCGCCGGCCGAGAAAGTCGGCATCCAGCGCGGCGATCGCATTCTTGCCGTCGACGACGACGAGGTCGATACCTGGGACGACGCGTATGTACAAATCAGCACGCATCTGGACCGCGACGTGTCGCTCCGGCTGTCGCGCAACGGCCAGACCCGCACCGTCGCCGTCCATGTGAGCTCCGGGGGCAAGTCCGACATGGTGCCGCTCGGACTGTTGCCCGACGTCGCGCCGGTGGTTGCGGCACTCCGGCCGGGTGAAGTGCCCGGCGATCCTGCGATCACAGCGGGTCTGCATCAGAACGACGAGATCCTCGCGGTCAACGGCGAACGGATCGTCTTCAAGGATCAGTTCACGGACAAGCTCAAAGAGGTCGGCGGCCACGAGGTCGATCTCACGATCAAGCGCGGCGGTGAGGAACAACATGTCCGCATCACGCCCGCGAAGGTCGGTGACAGCTACATGGTCGGCATCAGCATCGCCGATGCGACCAAGGCGTTCCAGCCGACGCCGATGGAAGCGATCAAACTGAGTTTCGTCCGCAACTGGGAGAACAGCGGACTGATCTTCAAGACGCTTGGCGGCCTGTTCACCGGCCGCACCTCGGTGCGCCAGCTGCAGGGCCCGGTCGGCATCGCGCAGCTCTCCGGCGAGAGTGCCCGCGCCGGTTTCCGGTCGGTGCTCGAACTGATGGCCATCCTCAGCCTGAATCTTGGACTGATCAACCTGATGCCGGTGCCCATTCTCGACGGCGGCCACATCACCATCATGGCGCTCGAAGGCATCGCGCGCCGCGACTTCAGCATGGCGGTGAAGGAGAAGATGCTCCTGGCCGGCTTCGTCGTGCTGATGATGCTGATGGTGACGGTGATCTATAACGACCTCACACGTATCAGCTGGGTCGAGCGGCTGATGCCGTGGAGGAATTAGAGCGGCGCGCTGTCATCTTTCAGCAAAGCGCGCCGGACCAAAGGTACCGGCATGCCGCCGTGCGAGAGGAACGCGTCGTGGAAATCCTTCCAGCCTGACGGTGAAGCGGGCGGGTCGCGCCGATTGTTGGCCTTCATCCAGTCCGTCCGCAGCTTTCTGATCATCAGCTTGCCGAGCGTGTAGTTCAGGTATGCGGGATCGTAGGTTCCGCGGGCGGCCTGCTGGCGTGCCGTGCCTGGATTCGCGTGCGCGTCGTCGCGGAACATCTGCTCCGATTGTTCCAGCGTCATGCCGTGCGTGTGCAGGCCGATTGCCGAGAGGAAGCGGACGTCGCGCAGCAGCGCGTTCATCAACTGGCCGACGTGTTGTTCCGGATCGCCATTGCCGTAGCCGGCTTCCCACATCAACTCCTCGGCATAATGCGCCCAGCCTTCCGCATAGGCGTAGCCGACGAAGATGCTGCCGATCGACTTCGTGCGATTGGTGTGCAGGAACTGGAGGAAGTGTCCCGGCCACACTTCGTGAATCGTGACGTACGTCAGGTTGGCAATCCCGGGAACGTAAGCGGCGCGCTCCTTCGCCGACCATTTCGGATCCGGGGGCGCGACGTAGTACGTCGACGGCATGCCGATGTCGTACGGCCCGGGGACGTTGATGTATGCGGTGTTGGCGCGGTTGTACGGCGGTGCCTCGGCAACCCTTGCCTGCTCGTCGTTTGGAATCGTCACGAGGTCCTGTTCGCGAATGAAGCCGCGGAGGTCGTCGAGCATCGCGCGAGCTGCGGGCACAGCGCCGCCGGCCGGCTTATGCGCTTCCGCCTTCTCGATGCACGCGTTCACGGTCCCGCCCGGCAGGTACTTCGCGCAGGCATCGGTCAGCGCGGCCTGATTGCGCGCGAGGTCGGCTCGTCCAGCGGCCTCCAGCGTGTCGAGCGGCACCGTGACGCGTTCCGTGTCGAGGAGCATCTCGGCGAAGAGGTCCGGACCGAGCGCGAAATCACCGGTGGCCGTGTTGCGCTGCGACTCGAACCAGGCCTTGAGGTCGTCCATCGCCTTCGCGGCCGCTGCATTCGCGGTGTCGAAGTCGGATTGCAACTGCGTGTCAGTGATCGATGCAAACACCTTCGGCACGTCCTCTCGATAGAAGTCGGCATAGCCGCCGAAGCCGGAGATGGCGCGCTCGACAAGGCTCTTCGCCAGCGGCGTGCGCATGTTCGTGCGGATCTGCGCCGCGGCCGCTGGTATCGCGTTCGCGTAGGCGATGTAGGCGCGCATCCGCTGGTCGAGCGGTGCGTACTCGCGTGAGAGATACACGTCGGGATCGAGATCGTCGAGGTACCACGCCGGATTGCGGTACGGCGACTGCGCCTTCTCCAGCCAGAACAGATCTGCATCAGCGATTGCGAGAACGTGTTCGCGTTCGAGCTGCTGGGCCGCATCGAGCGATGCGGGCAACACCGCCTCGGCCTCCTGACGGATCGTCTTCAGCCGCGCGGATTCGGCCTGCAAACCGGTGCCGCTCCAGTCCGGCAGCTTGCCGTCGTACTCATGACGCCCCGAGGACACCGCAAAGGCCGGCTGCGCCTTGAAGTAGTCCTCGACGAAGCGGTTCGCGAGTGCCGGCCAGCTATTGACCGGTGCAGATGTCGTTCGGCCATCGGACGAGCCGAAGAAGCCGCATCCGCCGCTGCCTGCGGAGCACGCCGTCGCCACCAAGAGCATTACGCCCGCGATGAGCTGTCCTGTCCCTCGTCGCATCGCCACCTCGCGAAAGGGCGATAATACTGGCCTCGGCCCCAGCGCGCAGCAGGCGCGATCAAATCTCTCACGGCTTGGGAATTGCAGCCGTCCGTCGGCTGGCAACGTCTAACCGGGATGTGGATCAGGAGGAGCAGGCAATGACTCGCATGTATCGGGTCGCGCTCGCCGTGCTCGTCGCGGCAAGTCTCGCCGCGCCGGCGCAGGCGCAGCAGACCGTGACCCAGGCTGATATTCAGCGGCTTCAGGACAACACATACCTGGCCGAACGGGACATCAATACCCTGCGAACGAGGGACGCGACGCGCGCCAATCAGTTGCAGACGCAACTCGACGATCTCAAGGACGAGGTCATTTACCTGAAAGTGAAGCTGCGCAAGGAAGGCTCGCTGGCGCGCAGCGAAGTCAGCGACGTGCGCGATCGGATCGACGATGTCCGCAGCCGCGCCTCCGGCACGTCCACGTCGAACGCGCCACCGGCAGGGACGACCACGGCGGTCCCGCGGCGCGAGCCGCCGGCGGCGACATCGACGCGATCATTGCCGAGCGGCGCCGTTGAAGTGCCGTCCGGCACCGAGCTCGACGCCCGCCTGCAGACGGCGCTGAACTCCGGCACGGCGCAGGTCGAGGACCGGTTCGAGGCGACGACGCTAGCCGACGTGACCGCCAACGGCGTGGTCGCGATTCCCGCTGGCTCAGTGATGCGCGGCGTCGTCAGCAGCGTCGAGCCGGCGACCCGGACCAATCGCACCGCGAAAATGACCGTGAGCTTCGATCAGGTGACGATCAACGGCCGCGACTATCAGATGCGCGGGACGGTCACCGATGCGCTGCAGGGTGAGGGCATCAAGGGCGACGTCGGAAAGGCTGGCGCCGGTGCCGCGGTCGGCGGAATTCTTGGTGCGGTGCTGGGCGGCGCGAAGGGCGCCGTGCTGGGCGCCGTCATCGGCGGCGGCGGCACGATTGCCGCGACCGAGGGCAAGGAGCTGGACCTGCCGCAGGGCACGACGCTGCGCGTCCGGCTCGACTCGCCGCTCCAGATCCAGGCCGGCCGCTAAGCAGCGACGGACCATGAAGGTCCGTCCTCCCGGTGCCAGGTGCGGCCGATTCTTTACGGTCGGTCTGTGACTTGTTTCTTGACGTCGACCATCGCCGCCTTTGCCGCGGCGATGGTCTTTTTTACATCCGAATCCGTATGCGCGGCAGACAGGAACCACGCCTCGAATTGCGAAGGTGGGGCATAGATGCCGCGTGTCAACATGCCGCGGAAGAACCGTGCGTAGGCCGCGGTGTTGGCCTTGAGCGCCGAGTCGTAGTCGCGCACCGGTGCTGACGTGAAGAACGGCGTCACCAGCGATCCGAACGCGTTCACCTGCAGCGCCACACCCGCATCACGTGCAGCCTCGGCGAGTCCCGCGGCGAGCATCGTGCCGCGGCGGGCGAGCCCGTCATACAGCCTGGGCGTCAGGCGCTTCAGTGCCCAGAGACCGGCGGTCATCGCGACGGGATTGCCCGAGAGCGTTCCCGCCTGGTAGACGGGACCCGCCGGCGCAACCAGCTCCATCGCGTCGGCACGCCCGCCGTATGCTCCTACCGGCAAGCCGCCGCCGATGATCTTGCCAAGGCAGGTCAGGTCCGGCCTGATGTCGAACAGCTCCTGCGCGCCCCCGGCCGACGCGCGGAAGCCCGAGATCACCTCGTCGAAGATCAGCATCGCGCCGTGCGCGGTACAGCGGTCACGGAGTCCGGACAGGAATCCAGGGGCTGGTGCCACGACGCCCATGTTGCCGGCGATCGGCTCGACGATCACGGCTGCGATCGTCCTGCCGTGTGCCTGGAACAGCGCATCTACCGACGCCAGGTCGTTGTATGTGGCCAGCAGCGTGTCCGCGGCTACGGCCGCCGCCACTCCCGGACTCGTCGGGATGCCGAGGGTTGTCGCGCCGGATCCGGCCTTGGCAAGGAACGCGTCGGCATGGCCGTGATAGCACCCCTCGAACTTGATGATTTTGTCGCGCTTCGTGAAGGCCCGTGCGACGCGGACCACGCTCATGGCGGCTTCCGTGCCGGAACTGACGAAGCGTACCCGTTCGAGCGAGGGCATCAGCTCGCGCACACGCTCACCGAGGTCGTGCTCGAGTGCACTCGGCGCACCGAAGCTCGTGCCGTTGCGCGTCGCGGCAACGATCGCCTTGATCTGCCCCTTTGGTGCGTGGCCATGAATCATCGGCCCCCACGACATCACGTAGTCGATGAACGTGTTGCCGTCGACGTCCATGAGGCGTGCACCCGCCGCGCGCTTGACGAACAGCGGCGCGCCGCCGACGGACGTGAAGGCACGAACGGGACTGTCAACGCCGCCCGGGAGAATCCGGCTGGCGCGCGCGAAGAGCTGCTGAGAGGTTGTCGGTTTCTTCATCGAGATCGCCGTAGCGCTGGGTCTTCAGACCCGCCCAGGAAGCGCAGCCTAGAGCGCGCGCGCTGCTTCACGTGCGTAGTAGGTGAGGATCATGTCGGCGCCGGCGCGCCGGATCGAGATCAGGGTCTCCATCATCACGCGCGGCTCGTCGATCCAGCCGCGCTCGGCGGCGGCCTTGATCATCGCGTATTCGCCGCTGACGTGATACGCAGCTGTCGGTTGTGCGAACCGCATCTTCACCTTCGTCAGCACGTCGAGATACGGCAGCGCCGGCTTGACCATGACGATGTCCGCGCCCTCGGCGATGTCGATTTCCACTTCGCGCAACGCTTCTTCGACGTTGGCGGGATCCATCTGGTGGCTGCGGCGGTCGCCGAACTGCGGCGTCGAGTCGGCGGCTTCCCGGAACGGTCCGTAGAAGCCGGAACAGTACTTGGCCGCGTACGACATGATCCCGACCTGCTGGAATCCGTGCTCGTCGAGCGTCGCGCGGATGGCGCCGACACGGCCGTCCATCATGTCCGAGGGAGCGACGAAGTCGGCGCCGGAGATCGCATGCGAGAGCGCCGCCTGGGCCAGATGGTGAACCGTCGCGTCGTTGAGGATTTCGTCACCCTCGACGATGCCGCAGTGGCCGTGCGAGGTGTACTCGCAGAGGCACACGTCGGTCATGACGAGGAGGTCCGGAACCTCGCGCTTGATGGCCCGTATCGCGCTCTGCACCGGTGCCTCGGGATCTGATGCCAGTGAACCCGTGAGGTCCTTGTCGGCGGGAATGCCGAACAGGATGACGGCCGGTACTCCGTCGTCCTTCGCCGCCGCCGCTTCCTTTACGGCCTCGTCCACCGACAGGTTGAACACACCCGGCATCGAGCTGACCGCACGCCGCACACCTTCACCCTCGCAGACGAACAGCGGATAGATGAAGCAGTCCGGCGTGAGCCGCGTCTCACGCACCATCGATCGGATCGCTTCGGTGCGGCGCAGCCGTCGTGGCCGCCGGGAGAGAGACAGCGTGGCGCTCTTCATGGTCGTGGTCATAGGGAAAGTCTATATTCGCGGTTCGGCGAAGTATCGGGCGAGGGCGCCGACCATGGCTGCTGCAGTAGCGGTTTCCGGCTGAACGGCCGGGGTGATGCCGAACTCGCGTGCGGCTGCGAATGTCACTGGTCCGATCACCGCCACGACCGCCGATCGCAGCAGCCGCCCGCTGTCTTCGCCGTGAATCTGAACGAAATTGCGCACCGCCGAGCCGCTGGTGAAGGTCACCGCATCGAGGGCGGCGTCTGCCAGCAGCTTGCGGACGTCCGGCATGTCCGCGGTCTGATCCTCGGCCACGGTGCGGTAGGCGATGACGTCGGTGACGAGGGCGCCGGCGGCGCGCAGGCGATCGGCGATGACCTCGCGCCCGATGTCCGCACGCGGAATCAGGAAGCGTTTGCCTGCGACCGGTCCGTCAGCGAGGAGCGCATCGACCAGTGCGTCAGCGCGGAATTCGCCAGGCGTCAGGCTGACCTCCAGGCCATGCTCGCGAAGCCGTTCAGCGGTGCGCGCGCCGACGGCGCACACCCGCGCCGGTGCGGTGATGTGCGTACCGGTGTCATCGAGCGCCACGGCGTAGGCGTCGACCGCGTTGCTGCTGGTGAAGACGATCCAGTCGAACCGCGACGAATCGGTGGCGGCATCGAGCAGCGGCTGGCGATTCTCGGGTGGAACGATGCGAATGGTGGGCGCAACGATCACCTCGGCGCCGGCCTTCTCCAACAGGTGTACGAGTTCGGACGCCTGTGCTCGTGGACGGGTGACGAGGACGCGGCGGCCGTCGAGCGCTCGTTTGATTCCGTTCGGGGCAGGGTCCTCCGCTTCGCTCGTCGACGGCCGCTCGACGGCGCTCGGGTCAGGCCGATCGTCGCCGGCGGGCGTCACGGCTGCAGCCCTTCGACCGCGGCCTGCTGGCGCTGAACCTCGGCGAGGATCGTGTCGGCGCCACGCTCGAGCAGTTGTTCCGCCGCCGCTTCGCCGGCCGCATCGGCTTCGTCGGCGCTGCCGATCACCTCCGCGTGCGCCGCGCGGGCGCCATCGGTCGAGACGACGATGGCCCTGACAGAGATCGAGCCGGCGGGACCGCTCCGTGGATCCCCGCCTCCGATTTCCGCGAAGGCACCAATCGGCATCTGGCATCCGCCGCCCAGCTTCCGTACCACCGCCCGTTCGGCCTCGAGTGCGATGGCGGCCTGCGCGTCGTTGATGGATGCCAGCAGCGATGCGGTCGTGCTGTCGCCGTCACGAATTTCGACGGCGACGATCCCCTGACCTGGCGCCGGTACGCACGCGTCGATCGGCAGCGCGGCGGAAATGCGGTTGCCTTGCCCGAGGCGGCGCAGCCCTGCTGAGGCGAGCACGATGGCGTCGAAGTCACCGGAGTCGAGTTTCCGCAGCCGCGTGTCGAGATTGCCGCGGATCGGACCAAACCGTGCTCCCGGAAACAGGCGTGTCAGTTGAGCGACGCGACGCACGCTGCTCGTCCCGATGTGCGGTGTGCGGCCGAGTCGTTCGACGATCGCTTGGAATGCCCCTGCATTCCCGGAAGCTCCATTCTCGGAAGCAGCACCGCGGGGGCCCGCAGGCTGCGGTAGCACGATCGCGTCGCGCGCGTCCTCGCGCGGCAGCACGGCCGCGATCGTCAGCCCCTCGGGCAATACCGCCGGCATGTCCTTGCTGCTGTGAACGGCGAGATCAACCTCGCCGGCCAGCAGTGCGTCCTCGATTTCCTTGACGAACAGCCGCTTGCCGCCGATCTGCGACAGCTTTGCTTCGGCCAGGCGATCGCCGGTCGTTTTGATGACGACGACTTCGCACGCCGTGTGGGCTTTGTCGCGCAGCAGCGCGGCGACGGCATTCGCCTGCCACAGCGCAAGCTGACTGCCCCTGGTTCCGATCCTGAGATGTGCCACGTCACTCGTCTTCGCGCGGCACCGGGGCTTCGCCGCGGAGGCCGAACAGCCGGTTGAGCGCTTCGGTATAGGCGGCCTGCGTTTCTTCGTCGGGCAGCGCCTTCAACTGCTCGGTAGGTTCGAGCAGCAGCTTCTCGATCATCAGGCGCGTGATTTCGTCGACCTTGTCGCCGGCCTCGGGCGGCAGCCCGCCAAGCTTTCCTCTGAGGCGCAGGAGCTCGGCGCGCCGGATCGATTCGAAGTGTTCACGCAGTGCGCGAATGGTCGGTACCGCCGCGCGCGATCGCTGCCACGCGGTAAACCTGGCCGCTTCCTCGGCGACGATCACTTCGGCACGCTCGATTTCCGCCCGCCGCCGCTCCAGGTTCTCTTCGATGATGCTCTGCAGGTCGTCGACGTTGTAGAGGAACACCTGTTCGAATTCCGCGACCGCGGCTTCGACGTCGCGCGGCACGGCAAGGTCGACGATGAACAGCGGATCGGTACGTTTGCCGCGCATCACCGCCTGCACGTGCGCGCGCGTGATGATCGGCCGTTGGGCGCCGGTGGCCGTGACGATGATGTCGGCGTGGCCGAGCGCGGCGGGCATCTGATCCCACGGTACGGCATGGCCGCCGACGGCGGCCGCCAGTTCCTCAGCGCCGGCCGCCGTCCGGCTGGTGATCGCGATGTCCGCGACGCCCTCGGTGCGCAGGTGCTGCGCCAGTGCCGTGCTGATCTCGCCGGCACCGACGACGAGCACGCGGCGTCCCTGCAGCTTCCCGAAGATCTTGCGCGCCGGCGACAGAGCCGCATACGCGATCGACACGGCCCCGCGGCCGACTGCGGTTTCGGTGCGCACCCGCTTGCCCACCTTGAACGCCCAGTCGAACGCGGCGTTCAACAACGGCCCCGTGCAGTGCCGGAGCGAGGCCGCCTTGTAAGCGTCCTTGACCTGTCCGAGGATTTGCGGCTCGCCGACGACAATCGAGTCGAGGCCTGCGGCCACCCGGAACAAGTGGCGTGCCGCATCCTGGTCGCGGCTCGTGAACAGGTGCGGCACGAACGCGTCGCCGGGAAGGTGGTGATAGTCCGCCAGGAACGCGATGACGTCGTCACGCGCCCGTTCGGGATCGCCGCTGGCGACGTAGATCTCGGAGCGATTGCACGTCGAGAGCACGACCGTCTCGGTCGCCGACGGCCGCTGCGCGAGCGCTTCCACCGCGGCTCCCACGTCGCGGCTCGAGAAGTCGAGCCGCTCCCGCAGTTCGACGGGCGCCGTCCGGTGGCTCACTCCGAGCAGGAACAGGTGCATCACGTCGCCCTGGTGACGCCGTGTGTCGTCGAACCCTGGCGTCTCATTGGAACGTGTGGCTGGTCTGGACGAAGTAGCTGACCGGCACGAAGTTGAGCAGGATGATGACGAATCCGACCGCCGACAGCCAGGCGGCCCGTCGTCCGTTCCAGCCCAGTCGCTGCCGCGCGAACATCGCAAACGAATACACCGCCCACGTCAGGACGGCGCCAAATACCTTCGGATCCGCGAGCGACATGGCCCGCAGGTTCCGATCGTCGGGCAGTGTCACGCTTGCCTGTGCCGCCCAGATGTAGCCCACCACGACGCCGACAGTCAGGAACACCCAGCCGATCACGACCGCCCTGCTGTTCATGTCGTCGAGAATCTGCAGCGACGGCAGGCGCGTGTACAGGTAGCCGAGGTGCTTTTTCTTGATCTCCTTGAACTGCAGCATGTAGGTGAGCCCGAGCACGCAGGCGAGTGCGAAGCTCGCATACGCGAACAGCAGCGACGAGATGTGCACCCAGAACCACTTGCTCTCGAAGACGGGATTCGGGTTCTCTATGCCGGGACTCACCGTCGGGATGATCTGCAGCGCAACGATGATCGGAAGAATGAAGACGCCCATCGATCGCTCGTCGGTCGAGAGCTCGAGATAGAGGTAGGACAGCGTCAACAGCCACACGCACGTGGAGATCGCGGCCGACGCGTTCGTTACCGGCACATGCCTGACCTCCATCGTCTGCATCCCGACGACGAAGGTGTGGACGATCGCAGCGAACAGGAGGACGGTCGTGGCCGCGCGTCCGACGGCGGGCTTGCGCCGCGCAAAGTGCATGGCGTAGACGACGAATGCGGTCGCGTAGAGAACGAGGAGGACGAGGTTCAACGTGCTGTGGGGGCGTAGTACCCCAGCTTGGTGCGGGGCGCCACCCCGGGCCGCGCAACCTGGACGACGACCCGGCGGAAGGTGCCGTCGCGCCGCGTGTTCTTCGAGACGTACCCGATCGTGTACTGGCTGGCGAGTTCGTCGGCGATCTGTGAATAGACGCCGGCCAGATCGTCGATCCTGGCCGGGAAAAACGACCGCCCGCCGGTCTCCTGCGCCAGCGTCCGCATCACGTATTCCGCCTCGCGGAACCCCTTGGTCTGCGTGTCGGCGCCGCGCAGCGCGATGGTGTAGATCCCGGTCTCCGAGCGCTTGGCCAGATCCAGTACCTCGTCGAACGACACGAGGCTGGAGGTGTCTTCGCCATCGGAGAAGACGACGAGTGCCTGACGACGCACGTCCTCTTCGTTGACGGCCTTGATCTTCTTGAGCTCCTTGAGCGCGATGTAGATGGCGTTGTACAGCGCCGTGGAGCCTCCTGCGGCCGTCTGCTGGATGGCGGCCTCGAGCAGGCTGTGATTCGTCGTGAAATCCTGGCGCATCTCGGCGCGCGTGTCGAAGTCGATGACCTGGCCGAGATCATTGGGCCTGAGGCGGCGCACGAACGAGGTGGCCGCGGTCTGCAGCGTACCGATCTTGTCCTCCATGCTGGCGCTGCTGTCCAGCAGCAGCGACAGCGCGATCGGCTGCTGCCGCCGCGTGAAGAACGAGATCTCCTGCTTGACGCCGTCCTCGAACACGGAGAAGTCGGGCTGATCCAGGTCCGTGGCGTAGTGACCCTGCGAATCGGTCACCGTCACGTTGAGGGAGACGATGTCGATGCCGGCGCGAAACGACGGCTGCTGCGGCCGCCCCTGGGCTGCGGGCGCTTGTGCCGCTGGCGCCGGGGCCGGAACCGCTGGCGCCGGTTGTTGCTGTGCCGCGAGCGCCGCGGGCGTGACCGCCACCAGCAGCCCGAGGACCATCCGCCGAATCACCGCTTGTCCTCGCGCGACGGCGTGCCGCGCATCGTGATGCCCTCGCGCGCGGAGGCGATCTCGATCTTCTCGGGTGGAATCAGCGATTCGGGGCGACCGTAGACGACCTGGTATTGCGACGACAGCTCCCGCGCCAGCCGCTGCATCGCCTGGTCGAGGGCGTTCGGCGCGAGCAGCATCACCATTTGACCGCCGCTGGCCCGTGGCCCTTCGTCGATGAAGAAGGATCGTTCCCGCAGGTCGTATTGCTCTGAATGCTCGAACCGGCCGATGCCGACGATGTGGAGCTGGGCGCGCGCGTCGGTGAGGGCCTTGACGGCCTGCTTCGAGTCGTGGCTGGTGAACTCGGTGCCGTCGGTGATGACCGCGACGATCATCGCGCGCGGCGTCTCGCGCTTCGCCAGTCCGTTCGACGTTTCGACCACCGCGTCGAGGAAGGTCATGCCGCTAGCCGGCATCGCGAACAACTTGACGGCTTCGGACAGCCGCTTCGCGTCGCTCGTGTAGTCCACCGCGATCGTCGGTCGTTCCGCCAGCCTGATCACGGCGATCTTGTTCCCCGGGGCCATCGTCGTGACGAAGCTCGCGAGCGCGGTGCGCATGTACGAGACGACCGGGTCGGCGGCCGCACTGGTGTCGACCAGGAGCGCGATGTCGATCGGTTCGGTCGCCTTGGAAACGTGCAGGACCTCGCGCCGGCGGCCGTCCTCGGTGACGATGAACGCATCCGGCGGCAGGCCTTCGACCGGCTCGCCTTTGGCGTCGACGGCGCTGACGAACATCGTGCGCTCACGGGAGCCTTGCGCGCGCAGCGGACGCACCGCGCATACGAACGCGACGGCAACGGCGAGCGCCAGCAGTGAGGCCAGACGAAGACGCGACGAGATCGTCATACGCAGGGTGAACAGCGGCCAGTATAGGTCTCGCCAGAGAAGGGGGTCAAGGGACGTCGCTGTCGGAAAGTTGTTGAAAACACGAGACTTTGCCGGTTTCGTCGATCGTTAGGACTCCTGCGGCTGGTAAGTGGTTCCGGTGACTTGGTGAATGTTTTCACAAGGCACGCTATACTGGTCAGCGGTACACGGTCCGGCGATTGCTGCCAGGCGCCGACATGGCCAAATCCAGGCGAGATTCCCCGTTCGAGCGCGCCACCAGGTCCCTCCAGGAGAATGTCACCGGTTCCGGGGACGTGGCGGCGGCAAGTTACACGCTCATCGGAGCAATCATCTTTCTCGGCGGCCTGGGGTATCTGGTCGATAGGTGGCGCGGCACGTCTCCCTGGTTTCTCCTTGCGGGTCTGATCCTTGGCGTCGTGGTTGGTTTCTGGGAGCTGGCGAAAACGGTTTTCTGGAAACAATGACACCTCCGCTCGACGTGCGCTCGCGGCACCCCGAGCCGAGTCGCTGGGTCCTCGTGTGGATGGCCGGGCTCAGCGTCGGGTCGTGGCTCGTGGTCACGGTGGCTCTCGGGACGGCCAACCCCGAGGCGTTTTTCGGGATGGTCGGGCCGTTGCTCGCCGCGTGTGCCAGCTGGATCGCCATCGAGCGGATGCAGGCACTGGCGCCGGAGCGGGTGATGAACGTCATGATCTCGGGGTTCGTGGCTAAGATGATGTTTTTCGGCGTCTACGTCGTGGGGATGCTCCGCGGCTTGGAGCTGCGCCGTACGCCGTTCGTCGTCAGTTTCACCGTTTACTTCATCGCCTTGTACGCGATGGAGGCGCTGTTCCTGAAGCGCCTGTTTGCCGGCGGCTCCGGACGGCCGCCCTCCTAGGAATCGGATTCAGATGTTGCAACCGGACGCCGCCGAACAAGCGGGTCACGCCGCCGCCGAAGGCGCTGCAGGCGCCTTCAACGCGGGCGAGATGATCATTGGCCACGTCTCGAACGGCCCGCACCCGCTGATCGCGCTGCCGCGCATCTTCGGCATCGACTTCTCGGTGACGAAGCACGTCCTGATGCTCTGGATCGCCGCGACGGTGCTCTTTGTCATCGTGACCGCCACGGTGCGCCGCTTCCTCCGGCAGGAACGGCCGGTGCCCAGCCGGTTCATGACCGTGCTCGAGATCATCGTCGAGTTCGTGCGCGAATCGATCGTCGAGCCGAACGTCGGCCACAAATGGTCGAAGGCGTGGACGCCGACGATTCTGACGATCGGCCTGTTCGTCCTGACCGCCAATCTGGTTGGCATCTTCCCGATCTTCGACGTCCTCGGCCTCGCCAACCACGTCATTCGGCCCGGCGAGGAGTCGTTCCTGGCGAATGTGGTGCATGGTGGTCCGACCGCGACCGGCAACTTCAACGTGACCGGCGCGCTCGCCACAATCACCTTCTTCCTGATCATCATCGCCGGCACCAGGGCCCACGGCTTCGTGCAGCATTGGAAGAACCTCGTCCCGGGCGGCGTGCCGAAGGTCCTCTATCCGCTCCTGATTCCAATCGAGATCATCGGGATGTTCGTCCGGCCCTTCGCGCTGATGGCCCGTCTTGCCGCCAACATGACCGGCGGCCACATCGCGATGCTCGCGATCATCTCGTTCGTGTTCATCTTCGCCCGGCAGTTCAGCGCCGCCGTCGGCATCGGCGTCGGCGCGCTGCTCTCGGTGCCGCTCGCCGTCGGCGTGGCGGCGCTCGAAGCCGTCGTCGTCGTGCCGGTGCAGGCCTACGTCTTCACATTGCTTACGGCCGTGTTCATCGGCATGGCCATTCACGCTCACCACTGAGCACTCGAGGAGAAAAACGACATGGAAGGTAATGCAATTGCGTTCATGGGCGCGGGCATCGGGCTGGGCCTCGCTGTCATCGGCGCCGGAATCGGCATCGGTCGCCTTGCCCAGGGAGCCGCCGAAGCGATCGGCCGCCAGCCGAGCGCAACCGCGCAGATCACCGGCGCCGTGAACCTTCCGCTCTTCCTGCTCGAAGGCGTGGCGGTGCTCGCTGAAGTGTTCGCGCTGCTGATCGTTCTGAAGTAGACGGCCGCTCGACGCCGAAAGGACAGACGTCATGAACAACCCGCTGGTCCAGCTCGATCCTGGTCTTTACATCTGGACCATCGTCGTCTTCCTGGTCCTCATGGGCCTGCTCGCGAAGTTCGCATGGCGGCCGCTGCTCGAGGCGCTCGAGCAACGCCAGGAATCGATCCGGCGATCGCTCGACGATGCAGCGACGGCGAAGCAGGAGCTCGAGCGGCTGCAGACCGAGTCGCAGCGCATCCTTGCGGAAGCGCGCGTCCAGGCTGACCGCATCCTGTCGCAGACCCGCGATGATGCGAATCGCTTTCGTGAAGAGGCGATGGGCAAGGCGCGGCAGGAAGCGGCGAATATCGTGAAGAACGCGGAAAAGCAGATCGAGCTCGAGACCGGTCGCGCACTGCAGCAGATCCGCCATGAAGCCGTCGATCTGTCGGTGGCGATTGCGTCGAAGCTGCTGCAGCGGAATGTCTCGAAGGAAGACAACGCCAGGCTGATCGAAGACACCTTCAAGCAGATGGACGCGCAGCGCCCGAGTTAAGTCCATTCCCTTTCTGCCATGAGCCTCCGGCGCCGCCAGCAGGTCTTCACCGTTACGGCGGCGCTGGGGGGCCTGCTCCTGCTGGCCTGGGCGGCGCGCCGCGCTGGCATCTCAGACATCGTCGACGGCATCCGGCGCGTTGGCTGGGGTCTCATCCCCATCCTCGGCCTCGGCGGACTCCGCTTTGCCGTCCGCGCCGAGGCGTGGCGCTTATGTGCGCCGATCGACCGGCGTCTGACGTGGCGGCAGGCGTTCACCGCCTTCCTGGCGGGTGACGCGGTCGGCAACGTCACGCCCCTTGGCCTGCTCGCGAGTGAGCCGACCAAGGTATTCCTGACGCGGCATCACCTCGCGACCCGTGAGTCGATCTCGTCGCTCGCGATCGACAACCTGCTCTACTCGGCGTCCATCGTGACGATGGTGGGCGGCTCCGGCGTCGTGCTGCTGCTGAGGGTGCCGCTGCCGGACGAATGGCGCAAGTGGGGCACCGTCGCCCTGGCCATCCTGTTGATTGCCGCGATCGTGTTCGCGCGCCTGCTGCGCGGGTCGTCAGGGATGGGTGCGCTGATTCCAGTGCGCTGGCGCGAGCGTGCTGCCGCGTTGCGCGGTTCGGTGCTCGAGTTCTCGTCCGGACATCCGCTGCGATTATGGCGGGTGTACGCGCTGGACCTCGTGTTTCACGCGCTCGCCGTGCTCGAAGCGTTTCTCGCGTTGCGATGGTTGCTCGGCGCGGCGAGCCCGTCGCCCCTTCAGGCGCTCCTGTTCGAAGCGTTGAATCGCGTCATCACCGTTCTGTTCAAGTTCGTGCCGTTCCGCGCTGGTGTCGACGAAGTGAGCTCGGGTGGCCTGGCGCACCTGCTGGGGATGGATCCGGCGACCGGAGTCGCGCTCGCGATCGTGCGGAAAGTGCGGAACCTGTTCTGGGCGGGTATCGGGATGACGATTATTGCCGTGCATCCCGGCCAAGCAGCGCCAGCGACGGATCACCTCTGAAGCGCGTGCGCGCGTCGGACCTGAGCGCTTCTGCGCGCGACCGCTCGCCGAGTGCGGTCCACAGGCGCGCGGCCATCGCGTATCCCTCGGGTGTTGACGTCGATTCGACGAGCTCGTCGATGACATCTTCCATGTCGGCGTCGCGATCGGCAGCGCGATAGAGCATCGCCAGGCTCGCGTACGCCCGCAGGTTGTGCGGGAACGCGCGCAGTTCGTCGCGCAGTTCCGTCTCGGCCTCGCTCGCGCGGTCCAGACGCGTCAGCGTTTCACCCAGATAGAGATGGGCGTCCGGCAACGCGGCGCCCGATCGCTGCAGTGCTGTCACCGTGTCTTCGAGCGGACCGAGCGCTTCGTCGAAGTGACCTTCGTCGAAGAGCAGCCGGCCGCGGACGAACTTCTGCATCGGCACGCCGGGATCCGCCTTTTCAACCGCGGCTGCGTGCAGCATCGCCGCGTCCGCGTCCTTGCGCGCGATCGCGACCCGCGCCGCGATCGCATGCGCCGCGGCGACCCGCGCGGGCGGAGCACCGGTGACCAGCGACACGGCTTCTTCCGCCTGCACGGTGGCATCCGCCGGGCGATTCAGCCGGAGCAGCGCGTCGGCGAACGCCACCGGAATGTCGACGGCGTCGGGCCGGAGTTCGGCCGCGGTTCGAAACGCGTCGAGCGCTTCTTCGGTGCGCCCGCTGCGCACCAGCAGCAGGCCGAGCTGGTAATGCACCGGCGCAAGATCCGGATGTCGCGAGACGATGCCCTGGAGCAACCGGATGGCACCCGAGAACTTCCGCTCGCCCGCCAGCAAAGCCGCCTGATAGTGTGCGCCGCTGATCGCGCGCTGCTCGGTGTCTGGAAGATCGATCGTCGGCGCCGCCGACGGGAACAGCCCCGGCAGGTAACCGACCTTCGCGAGCAGGTCTTCGTCTGCCGCGGCAATTGGCGCCGGCCCTTCGATCGCGTGGTCCGCGTCGACGTCGGTGCCGCGATAGAGCGGACGGCCGCCGAACCGGAAGTAGGGCGCCAGCCACTCGGCGTAGATGGGCGATGGCGTGAGGCGTGCGCGCTCACTGTCGAGCACGGCCCGGAGTGAATGGCCGCGGACGCCGCCAGGAATGGGGGCGCGGACGAAGTCCAGAATCGTCGGCAGCAGATCAACTTGCTGGACGGCATCGGTGATCCGTCGGCCCGCGCCTTCGCTGTCCGGCTGTTTCACGACCAGCGGCACCTGCAGCGCTGCATCGTCCAGTGTGGACGGCTCGTCGGTGGCCGTACGATCGCCGACCAGCACGATCGTGGACTTGTCGTACAGTTTGCGCTCCCGAAACAAGTCGGTGAAGCGCCGTACGGCCGCATCGGCGTCGCGGGCGTTGACCTCCACCATCAGAAAATAGCGCTGGGTCGTCTGCGCGCGCGCCCACTTTTCCGCGGCGTCGATCGTTTCTTCTCCCGGCCGTTCGAGCGTCCGCGGGCGGGTCTCGCTCTCCGGAATCTCGGAGTCGTAGAAGGTGAACCCCTGGGCAACGCCGCTCTCGCGCCGCAGCAGCAGCGACGATACCGCGGCGCCGGTATTGAAGCCCCGATTCTTCAGCACTTCGGCAAGCGTGCGCGCGTCTGTGTTCAGCGTGAAGCCGGCGTCATCGCGAACGCCGTGTTGAAACGGGAGCTGTCCGGTGATCAGTGAGACATGCGAGGGCAGCAACTGCACGCCCTCCGCATACGCGTGGTCGAACACGATGCCGTCGGCGGCGAGCGCGTCAATTGCCGCCGTGTCGGACTTGATGCCGCTGTAGGCACCCACCGCTGCCGGCGATAGCTGATCGACCGAGATCAGCAGGATAGGTCCCTGATGCGGGGGGGACTCGCGGGCGTACCACCAGCCGATCGCCGCCGAAGCAACGACGGCGAGGAAGGCAATGGAGAGGATGAGAACAGCCTGCCAGCGCCGATGCGTGTGCATGCGTGGTTAATTGGTCCCGGGGTTCGTCAATGCGATCTCGGCGCGTGTGGAATCGAGTTCCGCCCTGGCGCGTTCGTTCGACGCGTCGCTCTTGAGTAGTTCGTCGTACGAGGCCGCCGCCTGCTGCAGCAGAACACGTCTGGCCGCGGGGTCGCGCTCCGCCGCGGCTTTGCGTCGATAGGTGTCGGCGAGCAGGAAGTGGATGCTGGTCAGCTTCTCGTTCTTCTTCCGGATTTCCTGATACGCGGCGATCGCCTGATCGAATCGGCCCTGATCGCGCAGCGCACTGGCCTCGGTCACCTGCTGCTGGATGTTCTTGTCGAGCGCGCCCGGAATCGGGCCCAGATCGCGTGCCAGGACGAACTGCAGCGGTGGAGTGCCGGCAGACCGGACCGGCAGCGAGACGGATTGCGGGGCGTAACCGGGTGCTTCCACCGTGAAGTGCCACTCACCCGTGATCGCGAGCCCGATCATGGCCCATCGCCCCTTCGAGTCGGAGGACGATGTCACCTGCTTCGGATAGCCCCCAGGATTTTCGGCGCGGATGATCGCCGAACGGATTGGCTTGCCGTTCTGATCGCGCACCGTGCCGGTGGCGCGGCCGGTTTGCGCCGCTGCCGGTGCCGCCAGTCCGATCAGGGTGAGAGCGACGACGACGTAGAAGCGTGCGGTCACAGGGCGTCTCTCCGAAAATCGGGGTCTATCTTACCTACAACGACGGGTGGTTTTTCTTAATCGCCGGAGAGGGGATTCGCACGGTGTGCGGTCACCGAGCCGACGTCGTTCGCCGGCACTAATACAACTGATAAAGCATCAGGTAGACGACGACGCCGGTGACCGACACATACAGCCACAAGGGCAGCGTCCAGCGCGCGATGGCGACGTGGCGATCGTATTGAGCCCGCAGACCGCGCGCGGTCGTGATCAGGACCATCGGCAGGATCACCGCGGCCAGCACCACGTGGGTAATCAGGATCGCGAAGTAGACCCCGCGGATGATGCCGGTGCCCGCGAAGTGCTTGGAGCCGGCGTTGGCGTGGTAAATGACATAGCTGACGAGAAACGCCGTGGACGAGGTCAGCGCGGCGAGCATGAAGCGCTTGTGCAGGATGCGCTGGCCGCGGCGAATCAGGACGTACCCCGTCACGATCAGGACTGCCGACAGTCCGTTCAGCGACGCGTTCAGCGCCGGCAGATCAGAGACGGTCACAGCCAGATGCGGTCGATGACGAGCGCGGCCCAGAGCAGCGGCAGGTAGGTGATCGAAAACAGGAACAGCTGGCGTGCGTGTGCCTGGGATCGTTGCCGGGCGAACCGCATCGACAACCAGATGAACAGCAGGCCGAGCGCCGTCGCGACCACGGCGTACGCCGGCCCGGCGAGTCCCACGCCCATCGGCATCAGGCTGACCGGCCACAGTCCGGCAGCATAGAGCAGGGCCTGTTGTCCGGTTCGGCGGCCGTCGGGCTCGACGACCGGCAGCATCGGAATGCCCGCCCGGCCGTAATCCTCACGGCACAGCCAGGCAATCGCGAGGAAGTGCGGCATCTGCCAGAAGAAGACGATGCCGAAGAGGATGACCGCCGGAAGCGTGATCGACCCCTTGATCGCCGCCCAGCCGATCACCGGCGGCAGCGCACCAGGAATCGCGCCGACCAGCGTCGATAGCGAGGTCCGCGTTTTCAGCGGCGTGTACATCAGCACGTAGCTGACGAGCGTGATGGCTGCGACCCACGCCGAGGTGAGGTTCACGGCAATCGCGAGCTCGGCGAGTCCGGCACCCGAGAGCGCGATGCCGAACCAGGCGCCCTCGGTGACGGCGAGCCGTCCGCCGGGCAGCGGCCGGTTCGCCGTCCGTCGCATCAGCGCGTCGGTGTGCCGTTCCCATACCTGATTCAACGCCGCCGCGCCCCCGGCGACGAGTGCCGTGCCGACCAGCGTGTGGAACAGGATGTCGAACGGTACACCGTCGGGCGCAGCCAGGTACAACCCGCCGAGCGTGGTCATCAGTACCAGCAGGTTGAGCCGCGGCTTCGTGAGCGTCAGGAAGTCAGCCGGGCGATGGCCCAGCGCGACGCGGGAGCCGTACGGTCCGGCTTCAGCAGCGGTGACGACCGGGACGGCGCTCTTCATGCGCGTGCGCCAGCCTTCGCGTGCGCGGTCAACGGCTCGGGATGGCGCGGGCTCCGCGGCACGCGAACGCCGGCAGCGCCTTCATTGAAGCGACTGCGGTGCGCCCGCATCGTGAGCACGAGCGACGTGACCAGCACCGATGCGCCAGTCACGACGTGAAACGAGTTGATGATCGGCTGCCGGCCGCTCAAGACGGTCAACGCGCCCAGCGTGACCTGCAGCGGCAGCAATACCAGCAGCAGGATGGATGGATTCCGCAGCTCGGCGCGGCGGCGATGGTGATAGAGCACGTGGCCGGCGGTGGCCAGAATGAGTACCGTGACGCACAGCGCGCCGACGCGGTGAGCGAAGTGGATCGCGATCTTCGAGTCCCAGTGATCCGGAATGACGTGACCGAACATCCACGGGAAATCCGGGATCGCGAGTCCCGCGCCGGTGTGGCGCATCGTCGCCCCGAGCAGGATCTGAATGTAGATCGTGGCCGTCGTGACAATCGCGATCTTCTGCAGCAGGCGATCGTCCGACAGGCCCGCCACGTAGCCGCGTTTCCAGCCGGATGACGTGACCAGCGCAATCGTCACGGTGAGGCAGAACACGATCTCGGCGAGGCTCGCGTGTGCAATGGAGATCGGATCCGGCAGGTACCACAGTACGGTGATGCCGCCGAGCACGCCCTGCGTAATGACCGCGCCGAGCGCGATGAATCCGAGCCGGCGGACCCAGCGGCGCGGCTCCGCGCGCCACAGCCAGAATGCCAGCGACAGGATCAGAAAGCCGACCGTGCTCGCGATCAGCCGGTGCGTGTGCTCGTAGAAGATGCCGCCGACCCACTTGTCGACCGGAAACGAGAACATGAACCAGCCGTAGGTGTTCGGCCAGTCGGGCACCGACAGTCCGGAGCCGGTGCTCGTGACCATCCCGCCCGCGAAGATGAGTACGGCGGTGGATGCCGCAACGATCGCGGCGAAGAGAGGGAGCATTGCAGTCCTAGACCTTGAACGCGAACGAGATGTCCTTTGTTTCCTTCTGACCGATCGTTACCGTCTGCGTCTGGCGGCCCGCCTTTTCGTGGACGGCCTCGATCGTGTACGTGCCGGGCGGCAATCCCTTCAGCGAAAACGCGCCATCGGCGCCGGTCACCGCGTAGAACGGGTTGTCGACGATGCCCAGGTACGCCTTCATCCACTTGTGCACGTCGCACGAGAACGGGAAGATCACTTCCTTCGTGCTGAAGACGTGTGAGTTCTTCACGCCGGGAATTCCCTGGCCGAAGTTGAACTCCCGGTTGGCGGTGTCACGATCGCCGCCGTGGACGTTGTGGAGCGTCGGATCGCTGCTGATCATGTCGAGCGTCTGTCCCACCTGGATACCGAGGACATGTGGCGTGTACTGGCAATCCTTCTGTCCCAGCACGACCGACTGCGTCGGCACCGGGAAGACACGGTTGCCGAGCCCATCCTTGACGTAGACGAACACGTTCGCGAGTGACCCGCCGTCGCCGACTACGAAGGTCTGCGTGTTGATCGCCGCTTTGCAGTTGGGATCGCTGGCGGTCTTGATCGGTTGATTCGGAGGAGGTGTGCCGTCGAGGGTGACGTGGCCGGTGACATTGCCCGCCGTTGCCGGATCCACCGGGTTCGACACGGCTTTTGGTACTTCCTGCTGAGATGTCGTGCCGCCGCCGCACGCTGCTGCGGTGACGCCCGCGACCAGAACGCCGGCCCACAGGAATGTCCGCGGCCGGGAGAGTCGTGATGACATTCGATAATTATCCCACGCCGCCCGCGGCCATGATTTTGCGCAAGACGCGGTCCTGCATCCACTGCCTGCTCCACCAGTCCACCGGGGAGACCTGCTGACCGCCGACGAGCATCGTGAAATGCAGGTGATCGCCGCCGGCGAGGCCGGTCATCCCGCTCCGGCCGATTTGCTGGCCCTTCATCACCTTGTCGCCGACCTTGACGCCGATCGACGACAGGTGCCCGTACAGCGACTGCACGCCCATGCCGTGGTCGATGATCACGCAGTTGCCGTAGATGCCGAGGTCCGAGGCGTGCACGATGACGCCGGCCTGCGAGGCGACGATCGGCACGTTGGCCGTGACCGCCAGGTCGAAACCGAGGTGGACCTGCTGATCGATCTCTTTGCCCTTGTAGAAGTACGTCCGCGTGTCGGCGAACTTGGCTTCGACCTGCGAGTTGCCGAGTTGCTGGAACTGGTCGTGAAACATCAGTTCCGGCGACGATTGTTTCGCGAGGTCTTCAATGAACTGGGTGTTCTTCCGCCGCAGGTCACCGTTGATCTGCAGGAAGCCCTTCAGCAGGTCGTCGGTCGGGATGTGTTCGTTGGGCGAGTTCGCGGCGATGGCTGGAACCACGCGCGAGATGAACTTGTCGTCGATCTCGATCCGGCTCTTCTGGAACTGCTTGCGGAAGACCATGTGATCGAGCGGCGTCACCACCTGGTTGCCGGCCACGTCCCGCGCGAAGACGTTGATCGGGACATCGGGGTCCTGATTCCACAGCAGCGCGAAGAACGCCACATGCAGCGCCGGATCGCTGGTGATGCCCGCGCCCCTGGCTGGATAGCCGCGATACTCGATATCGCCGACGCGGACGCCGGACTCGACGTCGTCCGGGGTGGCGCGGTAGACGACGAATTCGCTGCCGCCCTGGTTGATGTAGTGGAATGCCGACACGACCGACACGCGCGGCGGGTCGAGGCGCACCTGCACGTCGCGCGTCAGCGACGTTTCCGCCTGGCGGATGCCGTACACCACCGGCCGCGACGCGTGGACGACGATCCGGGCCGGGCCTGACTGCAGCGCCGGCACCGCCTGTTTGCCAATCGGCCGCATCACGATCAGTTGCCTGGCCGGATCTGCCGGCGTCTTCGCGGCGGTCGCGGCCTCGAGCGCGTAGATCGGATACGTCTTGCCGCTCTGTTCGATCGCCGCTTCGAGCTGGGAGAAGCGGCCGTCCGGCGACGAGGCTCGCAGCTCCATCATCGTCGCCGTGCCGATGAATTTGTCCGGTTGCTTCAGTTCGATTGCGGGTCCCGGCTGGCGACCGGCCCACAGCCAGGCGCCGCCGCCGACGATCGCCGCGACGATGATCAGGAAGACGAGGAACTTCAGCAGGACGCGCATCGCTCACGATCATAGCGGTTTCGAACCGCGCGCGTGATGCGGCGCTGCGCTCACTCGCTGAGCGTCCGTGTCCCGTTCTCTTTCTTCCGCAGTGCACGCGGCCTCGCGCACGCAGCGATCGCAGACGTCCTTCGTCGTGCTGCGCGTCCGCCACGGGCGCCGTCACCAGCTGCCGCCGGAGCCGTCGACGATCTGATGAACCCGCTGGTGGGTGAACGACCGCGCTTCGGCGACTTCCCGCAGCGACACCCCGGCGAGATGCAGCCGGCGGATCGCTGTGTGGCGCGCCCGCGCCAGCGTTGCCCGTTCTTCGAATGCCGTCAGTTCGGTGCCGATCCAGCGGCCAGCGCCAGCAGCTCGGGATTCAGCGTCACAGGTGTCTGTCATGCATGGGGGCTATCTGTCTAGTCACAGTAGACGGACCATGCCGCGCCCATGCGCGTGCGGGCGGACACCGAAGTCTTGGCGAGGCGCCGAGAGCAGGTCTTGTTCGGACGCCGAAGAACGATCGCCTGGCTACGGCGCTGGTGTCAGCCCGTGGCGCCGCATCACCGCCGCGATCGCGCCGATGTTCGGCGGACCGTCAGCAGCCGCGCCGACGAGCGCCGCCAACTCACGGAAGTAATGCGGACTCAGCACTCCCGGGGTGACCACGGCCAGCATCGTCGCCGCGGCGCCGCTCGTGTTGTCGAACCGGTGGACGGCGCCGCGCTGGATGCACAGCACCTTACCCGCGCCCACGTTGTGCACGCGACCCTCCACCGTCCACGTCAGCATGCCCGTGACGCCGTAGATCGTCTCGTCATAGGCGTCATGGCTATGGGCTACTGGCACGCGGGCATCGGCCGGCACGTCGAATTCGAACATGGCCAGGGAGCCGCTTGTCGCCATGCCTTCGAGCAGAAACCGGATTTCCATCTGTCCGATCCTGATGCGCTCCGTCGTGCTGATCATCTTGTCCCTCCGGGTCCCCGTTGGTAAAGTGACTGGACTATATGTCCGGCCGCTCCAGGAAGTCAAATGACTTTACTAAATCGCCAGCCGAGCCCCCGCCTCCGCTCATCGGCGCGCTGCTGCGTGTCCCCTATGAGACCGTGCGTGAGCACATCCTGGATCGGCTGCATGCCGCCGGCTTCGACGATATCGACCAGGCACATTTCAACCTGCTCCAGTACCCCGGACCGCACGGTCGCCGGCCCTCCGAGATCACCGCGCACGCGCGCGTCAGCAAGCAGGCGATGAATTACCTCCTGAATCAGTTGGAAGGGCGCGGCTACTTCGAGCGCCGCGCCGATCCCGACGATGCGAGATCGACGCGCATCCTGCTGACTCGCCGGGGAGAGGCCGTGGGGCGGACCATTCGCGAGGCCGTCGCGGAACTGGAACAGGAATGGGCAGCCCGGCTCGGTACGCGACGGTTTGCGATGCTGAAACGGCTCTTGCGCGTGCTCTACGATGACCGTGTGCGGGCGACAGCCCCGGTGGCAGGACGACGCCTGCGGTAGCCGAACCGCCTTGCACCGCGCGTCTGCAGCAATGGCTCACGCTCCTACTCATACGCCGGATCTCAGGCGTCAGCGGATTTGCGCGCAGGGTCTTGTCTGACTTGCCTCGGAAGCTCGCTCAGCGTCAGTTGCGCGAGCGAAGGATGGTACCGGTACGGGGTTATGCGAAAGGGTGTTCCGCGGAAAAGGTGGAATTTACCGGCGTCGCCGCATGATCAAGGCACAATTGTCTACGGCGAAGGACTCAGTCGAGCGTTGAGGCTGACGAGGAGAGCGCCGGGCTCTTGTGCGCGACGAAGATGGTGTGGCGCGGCCCGCCTCTGCGCAGGCGGGCGCGCACCCTCGCGAGTTCCACGAGAAATCCGTGGAAGCGGAGACGCTGTTCGAACTTGCGGTCGTCCCACGCTGACCAGACGGCCAGCGTTCCGCTGGGACGGAGTGCGGCAAACGCAGCGGCAACGCCGGCATTGTCGTAGAGTCCTGCGTTGTCGGCGGTCGTGAACGCCGCCGGGCCGTTGTCCGTGTCGAGCAGCACGACGTCAAAGCGACCGGGGCTCGCCCGCAGCGTGAAACCCACATCCGTCGCTTGGATCCGGACGCGCGGATCCCGTAACGGGTGTCCGGCCAGTGCGGCGAGGGATGCCCGATTCCACTCGATGACAGCCGGGACAAGCTCCGCGACGGTCACGACGGCGTCGAATGGGAGCACGTCAAGGACGGCCCTCAACGTGAATCCCATTCCAAGCCCGCCCACGAGCACTCGAGGCCGCTCCAGCGCTCGCGCACGGCTGCACCCCAACGTGGCCAAAGCTTCCTCGGAGCCATGGAGACGGCTCGACATCAACGGCTTTCCGCGCGCCAGCATCACGTATTCGTCGTCGCGGCGCCTCAGCTGAATGTCGGTCCCATCAGGCGCGGATGACTCGCCGAGCAACTCCCAGGCTTTCATCCTCCCGTCCTGATCAACGCGAGTGCCGGGACTGCGTGTGGTGACGCCGCCCAGCCCTCACGGGATCGGCGCCCGCGTGACTACGTGGAAGTGCGCCGGACGTTCTCAGCTCGAGGCCCTTTGGGCCCTTCGCCGATGTCGAATTCGACACTGTCGCCCTCGCGTAGATTCTCAAGTCCCTCACCGTAGACGGCACTCTGATGGAAGAAGTAATCCTTCCCGGTATCGTCCTTGATAAACCCGAACCCTTTGTCAACTCGCAACGTGCGAATCTTGCCTGTCATCTTTGGCCTCCTCGTCCCGTCGTCACGACGGACGGTGTTCCTGGGCAGACGCCAAGCGGCGGCCGTCGCCACGCCGCCTCGTTCCGGCCGTGAACCTCTTAATCAGGAATTTCTCGGAATCTATTTTCTGGTACCGGTACGGGGATTCGAACCCCGGTTTGATGGCTGAGAACCACCCGTCCTAACCCCTAGACGATACCGGCCCTGGTCGTGAGGGAACTTCCGATGTTACGGGACGACTGAGCCGAAGTAAAGCGCGGCCGTCATCGGGCGGTGCTAATGTCTGGCTCGTGATTCCGATGCCGACGCTGCTGCTCGTCACCGCCGTCGCGCTGGCGGTCTGGACACTCGCGAGGCCGCGCAGATCCTAGAGATCGATGGGCAGTCTGTATGGCGTCGCGCGGGTCTTCAGACCCGCCCCTACACCGAACCAGAAGATGCTTCAGGAGACCCGGCGAAAGGCGATCCAGATACCCATTACGATGCACACGCCCAGCACGCGGGTGGACCGCCGTCGGCGGCGCATCGCGATCATCCATGCGAACGCGGCGGCGATGGCAGCGCTCAGCGCGATGAACTGCGTGTCGGTCATGAGGTGAATGGATCTGCGGAAGGAAACGGTCACGACGACCAAACGTCGTGACCGTCGTTATCGTCGTGCCGGCGAGCGGTGTTTTCCGTCACAGCGCCAGTGCGGCTGATGTGCGGATCACTCAGTAGCGGCGATTCCCGCCGTCCCGGTATCCCTCTTCATAACCCTGCCGGAAGCCGGTGCGGTAATTGTTTTTGTACGCGTCCTTCGACCCGTATCCGCCGTAGTACCCCTGGTCGGCCTCGCGGTAGTCCTTCTCGCCGACGGGGTCGTAGCGACGCCGGTCGCGGCCGTCGTCCAGTCCGCGCTGGTAGCCATCGCTGTAGCCGCGCGCGAACGCAGGCTCCTGATAACCCCCGCCCGACCGCCGGCCGAACACGACGCCGTCCCGGCGATCATCGCGCCGTTCGATCCCGCGATCGCGTCGCACCTCGTCGTAACCGACGCGATACCCGGCATCGAAGCCCTGACGGAAATCGACGTCACGGTTGCCGACTGACGGGTTGAACGATTTGTTCTTGCGGGCGTCGACCTGGCCCCGGTGATAGCCCTCGTCGTAACCGCGGTTGTACTGCGCGCGATCCTGGCGGCTATCCCGGTCGATCGTCGATGGCGGCCGCCGAATCACCTGCGCACTCGCCTGCCCGGCCCACGCCAGGGCTCCCGTCATCACCAACGTCGTCGCCAGAATTCGTGTCCAGTTCATTGATTGCATGGTCTCCGCCTCCACCGGGCTGGCGGTGACCACTGTGCAAACGACGCTCCACTCGATAAATCGATGATTTGCATGGGAATCCGGCCCGCGACGCGCCTTCGTCCTCTAGTCAGTCCAAATTAAGGTGTGAGTCCCGTCGGGCATGTCCTGGTCGAACAGAAGCGCCGGCCCGAAGCGCTCGAGGTCGCGCGCATGAATCCCGACGCGCTCCATCGAAAAGCCGCCGGTGACCCGACCGGCGATCGTGAACGGCGCATCGTTCCATCGAAGCAGCCCGAACGGAATATCGATTCGGGACAGCGACCGCTCATCCGGATCCCAGGTCAGCACATGCATGGTGTGCAACGGCGACGGTGCCGGTGCGTCGGGCACGGGCCGCGTGAACACGGGTCCGCCAGGGCGCATCTCGATGATGGGGATTGCGCCGGTGAACGTCGCGCGCGCGGCGCTCATTACGGTGCCGGCCGCCTGTGCATCGGCGTCCTGCTGGTGCACGATCGAACGGATGAACATCAGCACCGCCGCGAGGGACACGACGCACAACACGACCACGATGCCGAGAATCGCCAGGAGGACGGTGGTCTGTTTCTTCGTCAAGCGGCGGCTCCGATGCGAGCATTGTGCCTGAGCATGGTGCACCTGATCCGGACAATCGACGCCCACGTCGGCGGCCAGCCGCTGCGGCTCATTGTTGACGGCCTCCCACCGATCGGCGGCCGCTCGCTCGCGGGACGCATCGACCGCTTCGCGCGGACGGCCGATTACGTGCGGCGCGCGTTGGTGAAGTTGCCCCGCGGCCATGAGGGGATGACCGCCGCCGTGCTGCTCGAGCCGGCGACACCGGGCGCACACGCCTCGCTGATCTGCATGGACGCGGACGGATATCCACCGCTGGTCGGACATGCCGTGATCGGAGCCGCCACGGTTGCCATCGAGCGCGGTCTGCTCTTTACCGGTGAGCGTGTTCCGGAGAGGCGAATCGTGTTCGACACGCTGGCGGGCACCGTGAGCGCGATGGCCCGGGTGCAGGCGCACGGCGAGCGAATACACGTCGACTCGATCGCGATGACCAATGCGCCGGCGTTCGTCCACACTGCTGCGCGCGCCGTGAGGGTCGGGTCGCGCGAGCTCCGCGTGGACGTCGCCTTCGGCGGTCAGTTCCACGCGATCGTTGATACCGAGGCCGTCGGCATCCCGCTGGAAATGTCGCGCCTGCCGGACCTGCGCCGGCTCGCGGTCGATTTGCTGACGTCGCTGAACGCCGCAGCTCGCATCGAACATCCTGCGGAGCCGACGCTGCGCGGCGTCTCGGCAGTCACACTCACCGCCGCGCCGCGGGATCCCGAGGCCCATCTTCGGAACGTCACCATCGGCGCGAGCGGAGCGGTCGATCTCTCGGGTGGCGTGACGGGTACATCCGCGGTGATGGCTGTCCTCGACGCGATGGGACTGCTGGCAGACGATCAGGTGTTCGTGCACGAAGGACTGTCAGGAGCCGTACTGCGCGGGCGGCCGATACGCCGGACCGAAGTTGGCGGCCTGCCGGCGCTGATCACCGAAATCACCGGATCCGCGTGGATCACCGGCGAACACACGTTCGTGCTCGATGACGACGACCCCTTCCGGGAGGGGTTTTAAGGGAACTCAGTGCCCGGATGGGTACAATCGCGCGGCTCCATGCTCTACCGGTCACTATTCGCCATCTGTCTCCTGTTCGCCGTTGCCGTCCCGGTCGCCGCGCACCCGGCGCCCTTCAGTTATCTCGACATCGCATTTCGCAACGGCCAGATCGAGGGATCGCTGACCGTTCACATCATCGATGTGGCGCACGCCGCCGGCATTACGCCGCCGGAGCAACTGCTCGATCGCAACTTCCTCGGACCGCGACGGCAGCAGATCGCTGACATGCTCGCGCCGCGCCTGATGCTGCGTACCGATCGGCGGCTGAAGCTGGAATGGACCGACGTCGTTGCCGTCCCCGACGAGCAGGCGCTTCGGTTGACCTATCGCGTATCGCGCGAGCAACCCGGCGCGCTGACGATCGACACCGACCTGTTCCCGTACGATCCCAATCATCAGACCTTCGTCAACATCTACGAGGGCGACCAACTCCGGCAGCAGATGATCTTTGCCGCCACTACCGCCGAGCACACGTATTACCTCGGGACGACAGAGGGTGCGCTGGCGGTAATGAAGACGTTTATTCCGTCAGGCATCCACCACATCATGATCGGGCCGGATCACATCCTGTTCCTGGTCGGTCTGCTGCTGCTGGGCGGAACATGGGGGGCGCTCCTGCGGATCGTGACGGCGTTCACCGTTGGCCACAGCCTGACGCTGTCGCTGGCCGCGCTCAACTACGTCTCGCCGTCGCCGTCGATCATCGAGCCGGCCATCGCCCTCAGCATCGTCTTCGTCGGTGCGGACAACCTCGTGCGAGGCAAGGGCCGCGATCTGCGCGCCGCAGCCGCGGCGGTCTTTGGTCTCGTCCACGGGTTCGGGTTCGCCAACGTGCTGCGCGACTTCGGGCTGCCACGAGAGGCGCTCGGGTGGTCGCTGTTCTCGTTCAACGTGGGCGTGGAGATCGGGCAATTGATGATCGTGATCGCCGTTGCGTGGCTGCTGGAAGTGGTTCGCAGCCGCAGCACCGCGGCGGCACATCGTGTAGCCTACGCAGGCTCGGTCATCGTCATTGCGGCGGGCACGTACTGGTTCGTGCAGCGCGTCTTCTTTCCTGGAGGAGTCTGATGAAGCGGACAGCGATCCTGTCGGCAATCGTGGTGTGCGGCCTCGTCGTTGCCGTGGGTGCCGCGCAGCGTGACGCCGGCGCAGGTCAGGGCGCCGGCCGGGGGGGCGGCGGCCGTGGCGGCGGTGGTGGTGGCGGGATACCGCCGACCGGCATGATTCAGCACGTTCGCGACAACCTGTACAAGATCGGCGGCGCGGGTGGCAACACCACGGTCTTCATCCGCGAGGATGGCGTCGTCCTCGTCGACACGAAGCTCGCGAACAACGGCGAGGCGATCCTGAAGCAGGTCCGGACCGTCACCGACAAGCCGGTGACGATGATCATCAATACGCACCAGCATCCTGACCACAACGGCAGCAACGACTACTTCAAGAACAACGGTCCCAACTACATCCAGGTCGTGGCCCACGAGAACGTCAAGAAGGCGATGACCGCGGTGCCGCGGCCGATTCCGGCGACGATCCCCGACATCACGTTCAGCAATACGCTGCGCCTGGGCACCGGCAAGGACCGCATCGACCTCTATTACTTCGGCGCCGGTCATACGAATGGCGACGCCTTCATTGTCTTTCCGTCGGTGCGCGCGATGTGCATCGGCGACCTGATGGCGTGGAACATGGCACCGCTGATTGACGCCGCGGCAGGAGGCAGCGTGGTGGCGCTGCCGAAGACGATCGCGGCCGCCGAGAAGACAATCAAGAACGTCGACCTCGTCATCGAGGGACACGGCAACGTGAACACGTGGAAGGGCATGGTCCTGTATCGTCAATTCATGCAGGCGCTGGTCGAGACCGCGAAGGAGGGCCTGGCGAAGAAGTGGATGTCGGGACGGGCGATCGACGAGATGAAAAAGAACCCCAAGTGGGCCGTGTTCCTCGGCACGGAGCGGCTCAAGGACCTCGAGTACGGCGACACGCCGGAGCATCGCGCCCTGATCAACATGAACGTGGCCTATCAGGAACTGCGGGGCGAGCCGTCGACGTTCACCTTCGGTCCGGCGATCTCGATTGGGCCGGAGAAGGGCAGTGCGCCGGCGGCGCCCGCGCGCGGCGGTGGTGGCGGCGGCCGCGGCGCGGCGGGCCGGGGCAACGGTGGCGGGGGAGCGCCGGGCCGCCAGTAGATTCGTAGAGGCCGACCTTCAGGTCGGCCTTCTCCGGCCGGCGATTATTTCCACCGCTGCCACCACACGACCGACATCGTCGCCGCATGGAGATAGCTGGGGGCGCCGAACGGTTCACGGGCGCGATGGCCGGCGCGAATCGTGATTCCCGGCGTCAGCCGGAAGCCAATCACTTCCTCGGTGCCGTTGTAATCGAGAGGTGCGAAAGTGCTGCTCGCGACGACCAGCACCGGCGCGTCCATGTGTTCGACACGCGCGGCCGCAAACCAGCGTGGCGCGAGGGTCTGCTGACCCTGCACGTACCAGCCTGATGCCCTGATGTTGCCGTTGCTCGTGGCGAGCGCGTCGTGCGTCCATTCGCCGGCGACCTTCGTGTAGCGCACCGAGTACTCGGTTTCGACGGTGACCACCGTGGCGGTTCGATCCACCGCATTCGTCGCGGACTCACCAGCTTTCAACCAGCCGCCGCGCGTGAACGAGGCGCCGATTCGCAGGCCGATTGTCGGTGTGATGCCGCCGCCGACGGCAAGGTTGGTGAAACGCGGCGGATTTCTGAAACCCGAATCGTCGCTGGCGAACACGCGCCGCGGCCGCAGCGGCGAGGTGTCCGTCACGGCGATGCGCGCATCCCACCACGGTGATGAGGCCGTCGCGTTGACGCCCATCGGATAGAGCGCGCCGAGCAGTGTGGCGCGCGGGCCTGCAGGCTCCGCGGCCGGCAGTGGCAGGAACATCGAGATCGGCGGCGTGATCGTCGGGTTGAGGTGCGGCCGCAGCATCAGGTTCGAATAGCCGACAGGCGACGGAATCAAGCCGCCGTCCACGCGAACACCGATCGGTCCCGGTCGCTCGTAGCGCAATGCTGCCACCCAGACCTGCGTGTTCCACTCGCCGGTCGTCGCGAGCCGCTGTACGAATGGACGGGTGATCGCCTCGAATCCGTGACCGAGGCCGAGCGAGACGACCGCATCCAGCAGCACGCCCGTTGCGCGGTTGCCGTTCTGATCGATCGCTTCGTCGGTTTCCGCGCTGGTGTCGATGGCGATCGCGGAGGGATGCGCCTCCTGCGCGGCAGCCGTCGCCGCGATCATGAGGATTACGCCGGCGAGCGGGACCCTAGACGCCACGGCCGAGCAACTCCTGCAACTGTGGCTCTGCCAGCGCAGACGCCAGCGGCATGCCCGCGGCGAGTGCTTCAACGACCGCGGCATCGAACTGCGTATCGACACAGCGCTGAAGCTCCGCGAGCGCGACACTTGCGGCTCTGGCCGGTCGATACGCGCGGGCGCTCGTCATCGCATCGAACGCGTCCGCGACGTGGACGATGCGCGCGTCGAGCGGAATGTCTTCCGCGCGCAGGCCGAACGGATAGCCGTTGCCGTCCGGCTGTTCGTGATGCAGCTCGACGATCGGCAGGTGGGCGGCGAGAAACGGCACCTGCCGCAGGATGCGCGCCCCGAGCGTCGGATGGCGCTTGATCTCTTCGAATTCCTCGCTGCTCAACGGCCCTGGCTTGCGCAGCACCTCATCGCGCACGCCGATCTTGCCGACGTCGTGCAGCAGCGCCCCGAGCCGGATCACGTCCACCTGCGCTTCGCCGAGCTTCATCTGCCTGGCGATCAGCACCGACAGCGTGCTGACCCGTTCGGAGTGACCGGCGGTATAGGGATCGCGGGCATCGAGCGCGGCCGCGAGCGCCCGAATCGCCCCGAGATACGCCGATCGCGTTTCTGCCTCGGCCGACACCAGGCCGCGCATCAACTCGTTGAACGCCTTCGCGAGGGCATCGAGTTCGCGGCTGGTACCGGTAATCTCGATCGCTTTCGTGTAGTCGCGGTTCGTGGTCATGGCCGCGATCGCGCCGGCGAAGCGATTGATCGGGTCGGTCAGGGTCCGCGCCAGCCAGGCGCTCGCCAGCAGCGCCAGCGCCAGGATGCTGACGGCGATCTCGGCGAGCGTCGTCATCGCCTTACGCGTCTCAGGCCGCGCCGCCGCGTCGATGGAGCTCAGACTGTAAATGCGCGCCGGTCCAGAGGCGAGCAGTGAGCCGACGGCGTACTCCTCGCCGTTCAGCGTCCGGGTGTCGCCGGCGGCATTTCCCGCCGCCAGCTCGCGCGCCACCGGATCGGGCACCATGCTCGCGATCGCCGTGCCGTTCAGGACGATGACGATGCCGCTGTTCGCGATCCGGGAGAGGTCTTGCGCGTAGTTGGCGTCGAGGCGTGTCGCCATGACGAGATGACCGATGACCTGGTCTTTCACCGGCATGGATCCGTCGCTGAAATACAGGAGCGCGCCCGTCAGGCGGTACGCACCGAACGGGAGCACGACGACGTCGGGAAGCGTTGCCGCACCGGCGTTGGCGAGTACCGCCGTGCCCGGACGCCACGGTCCCGCGCCGGGACCCGCAGCCGCGAACACCCGGCCGTCGGTGTCGAGAATGGCGAGCACGTCGGCGCCGATGTTCTGCGCCATCTTTTCCGCTTCGCCGGCGACGGTCGCGCGCGCCTGGGACGCGAGCTCGGGCGGCAAGCCGCCGAACCGGTTCTCGGACGTGTAGGTCGAGAGCGCCGCCTTCAGCCGCGGATGTTCGGCGAGCGTCACCATCATCGCGTGCTGACGCATCTGGTCACGCTGCTCGAGCGAGGTGAACACCCGTTCGCTGATCTGCAGCTTGTCGATTTCGGCGCGGCGCACGCGCTCGCGCGTGTCCATCATCACGACGACGAACGTGACGAGCAGGATCACCGCCACGGTGAGGACCGTTGCGGTCAGCGTGCGCGCAAGGAGGCGAGGCGGCTGCCTCACTTTGCCGGCACCGGCAGCGTGAAGTCCTGAATGGTCGAGCGGCCGGCGTCGACGCGGACGCTGCGCGTCGTCTCGCCGAGGCGTTCGTGCCATGCGGTGATCTGGTGATCGCCGGGCGGCATGTCGGGCAACTGGAAGTTGCCTTGCTCGTCGGGAATCGCGAACCACGGATGATTGAACACCACGATCGTCGCGCTCATGTGCGAGTGGATGTCGCAGAAGACGCGCACCAGCCCGGGTTTGTCGAAGGTGACCTTGCGCGACTTGCCGCGCGGGTACCGGCCGAGATTGAAGTTCTTCGCGGTCGAGAGCGAGAACACGTTGTGATAGATGTCGTCGTCGTTTGGGAAATCGACCGTCGATCCGACCGGAATGGCGACGACCCTGGGCACGAACGTCTCGTGGATCTGGCGAATCTCCCCATGGACCGGCGCCTGCGATCGTGCCGGTGCGTCCTTCAGGAACACGACGACGTTGCGGATCTCTGATGCCGGGGCGAGCTGCGCCTGTTCGATGCTGCGTCCTGGATAGGCGGCCGCAGTCGGCCGCTTCACTGAGACCGGAATGCCAATCTCGACATGGCCGCGGACCGGCCCGCCGGATGACTGTGCCGCCGGCACTCCTGCGGACAGCACGAGCGCGGTGGCAGCCATCGCCAGAGTGGTACGGCCCACCGCGGTCAGCACGGCCGCATTCTAACGTGGCCGTCGATCAGCGTGTTGACGGAACGTGTAACCGTGCGCAGCACGCTACCGGAAATCGTGACGCCCCGACAAACGGGTGGGCGCCCGTCACGGCTGGCGATCGCTATCGCGCACTCTTCGTCAACTGCACTTCTGTTGCTGTGACAATGAACGTCGCGAGCTGCGCGTCGGTCATCCAGGTGATGTCGTCGCCCTTCGGATTCAGATCGTAGGCGGCGATGATGTTGAGCAGCCGTGGCCGGTTGAGCGCGCGGAGTTCCTGTCGCAGCACGTCGAGACTGCGTTCACCGATCTCAAATGGATCGAGGACTGCTTCTGGCCGCGGGGGACTGACCATCGCCGCGTGCATGCGCGGGGCGGGAAAGTCTGACGCGGATACCTCCGGAATCTTTACACGCACTGTCAGCGGATTGAGCGCGCGATTGAGTGCCCCTTCGAGGAACACCGGCGTCAGCCCGGTCGCCCAGTACGCGAGATCGTGGGCTTCGGGCTGACGTGATTCGATGGGGCCGACGATGACGTCGGTGCGGGCATCGAGCGGCTCGAATTCGAGCCAGCCATCCCACATTCCGTCGGGCGCCTGGCGTCCGACGGCACGTGCGTGAAACCGCCGGCCCTGGTTACTCACGGGATCGTCGAACGACTTCAACACGTCAGCCATACCTGACACACTCCTGCAGGAAGACGCGTGGAGGCATCTGTCCCGTTGTGCCGAGTGCAACTGCACTGCCAGTGGCATCTCGCTTGCCCTTGACCAACGCGAGGACGCCCATGGCCCAGTTGAAACAGGACGAATGGCCGAACGACCACGAACCGACCACCTCAGAAGTTGAAGGCGACGCTTTCAAGAGCGAGCATCCACGTCGTCCGATCGAGCAACCTCGGTGCTCGGATCGGAACGTCCCTGCCAGCGTTCCGCCGGCTGGTTCGGACGTCGACGCCGATCGCGATCGTTGCTGACAGCGCTCCTGACGCGCCGCGAGCCTGCCCTGCTGACGCCGCGCGTCCGTGCGCCGAATTCATATTGAAACTCAGTCCAGTTATCAGATTGTCGGCGCCGATCGCCGTCGTGTTAGCGTCGCCGTTCAGCTCACTTCATTACAGGGGCAGGTGTGATCGGTCGGACGCTACTCATACTGTTCATCACGTGCTGCGTGTGCGCGTCCGCAGCCAATGCTCAGCAGACAGAGCCATCACCTCGCGAACCGTTCAAGACCGGGGCCGAGGTCTATCAGGCCGCATGTCAGGCCTGCCACGGTCCTGACGGGCGCGGCAATCCACAATCGATCGTCGGCTTCGACAAGCCGCTTCCCGACTTCACCGACTGCCTGTTCGCGACGGTCGAAGCAGCCGAAGGCTGGGAGGCCGTGGTGCACGAAGGCGGTCCCGTGCGCGCGCTCGATCGCCACATGCCGGCGTTCGGCGGCGCGTTGTCGGAAGACGAGATCCGGATGGTCGTCTCGCACGTCCGGACCTTCTGCGCCAATCAGAAAGCGTATCCGCAGGGCGATCTCAACTTTCCCCGGCCACTGATCACGGAGAAGGCGTTTCCGGAAAACGAGAGCCTGCTCACAACGTCGTTTCTCACCGGACCATCGAAGGCGATGACCAACGCCGTCCTGCACGAGAAGAGGTTCGGCGCGCGGACGATGATGGAGTTCAACGTCCCGTTCGAGACGCAGCAGACGAACACGGGCACGTGGAACTACGGGCTCGGCGACGTGGCGGTAGCCGTGAAGCGCGATCTCGCGCACAGCGTCGAGCGCGGCAGCATCTTCAGCGTCATCGAGGAGGTGGGCCTGCCGACGGGGAAGGAAGCGCAGGGGCTCGGCAGCGGTGTCACGACGTTCGAGACCTCGTTCGCATATGGCCAGCGACTGCCGGGATTCAGCTTTCTTCAGTTTCACGGTGGCATTGCCTTCCCGACCAACACCGACATCGTGCCGCGCGAGTCGTTCTGGCGAACGGCCCTCGGCAAGACGTTGACGCAGGGCGGCTACAACCGCACGTGGATTCCGATGGTGGAGCTCGTGGCCGCGCGCGAGGTCGAGACCGGCGCGAAATCGGAATGGGACATCGTGCCGCAGGTGCAGGTCTCATTGAGTAAGCGACGCCACGTGCTCGTCAGCGGCGGCGTGCAGATTCCGGTGAACGAACGCGAGGGCCGGCACCCGCAGGTGCTCACGTACCTGCTGTGGGACTGGTATGAAGGGGGGCTGCTCGATGGCTGGAAGTAAATGGATCCTTCCGGCGACGGCCGCGTGGCTCCTGGCGATTGTCACCGTACCGATCGCGACGCTGCGCGCGCAGGGGCCGGCGCAACCCGATGCGCCGCTGGTCCACGGCATGTTCGCCCCCTCGTCCGACTGCATGGCCTGTCACAACAGCCTGGTCGCGCCGACCGGCGAAGACCTGTCGATCGGGACGGCATGGCGGGCGACGATCATGGCGAACTCGTCGCGCGATCCGTACTGGCAGGCGTCGGTCCGGCGCGAGACCGTCGACCATCCGATGCGCAAGGCGGACATCGAGGACGAATGCTCGATCTGCCATATGCCGATGGTTCGCGCCGAGGCGCACGCCGCCGGCCGCAAGGGCGAGGTGTTCGCCCACCTGCCGCTTGGTGGCGAAGACGAGGTGGCGCAACTGGCGGAAGACGGCGTGTCCTGCGCCCTGTGTCATCAGATCACGCCGGACAAGCTGGGAACACGCGAGAGCTTCGTCGGCGGGTTCGTCATCGGAAAGCCGGCGGGCACGGATCCCCGAACGATGTTCGGACCATTCGCCGCAGATACGGCGCGCCAGTCAATCATGCACTCCGTCACCGGCGCCAAACCTGATCAAGGCAAGCAGGTCCAGCAGTCGGAGTTGTGCGCGACCTGTCACACGCTGATCACTCAGGCCTTCGGCGACAACGGCGAGGTCATCGGATCCATTCCCGAACAGGTGCCGTATCAGGAGTGGCAGCACAGCGACTACAAGGATCAGCGCAGTTGCCAGTCGTGCCACATGCCGCGCTACGAGCAGCAGACCAAGATTGCGTCGGTCCTGGGCGACCTGCGCGAAGGCCTCAGCCGGCATACGTTCATGGGCGGCAACTTCTTCATGCTGCGTGTGCTCAATCGTTTCCGCAACGAACTTGCGGTGGCGGCGCCCTCGGATGCGCTCGAGGCGCAGGCGAACAACACGATTCGTCAACTGCAGCAGGAGTCGGCCACGGTGAGCATCGCGAAAGCGGCGGTGACCGCGGGCACCGTCGAACTCGATGTCGACGTCACCAATCTCACCGGTCACAAGCTTCCAAGTGGCTACCCCTCGCGTCGCGCGTGGCTGCACGTCACCGTTCGCGATGCGTCCGGCCGCCTCGTCTTTGACTCGGGCGGGATCGGCCCGGACGGCAAGATCGCCGGCAACGACAACGATGCCGACATGACGGTGTTCGAGCCGCACTACGAGGAGATCACTCGGCCGGATCAGGTGCAGATTTACGAGTCGGTGATGCAGGATCGCGCCGGCAAGCCGACCACCGGCCTCTTACAGGCGGTCGCGTTCGCGAAGGACAACCGGCTGTTGCCGCGCGGATTCGACAAGGCGACCGCCGACGCCGATATCGCGGTGCGTGGCAGCGCGATGAATGATCGCGATTTCGCCGGCGGCGGCGATCGCGTCCGGTATCGCATCCCGACCGGCAGCGCCCCGGGTCCGTTCACTGCCGACGTCGAACTCCGGTATCAGCCGATCAGCTACCGATGGGCACACAACCTGTCGTCCTATGACGCGCCCGAACCGCAGCGGTGGGTCGGCTATTACGACCAGCTTTCCGGCGGCTCCTCGACCGTCCTTGCGCGGACGACCCGTCGTACTGAATAGTGTGTCGCCATGCTGAAGGAATTCCGTCACTTCATCGCCCGCGGCAACGTCATCGATCTTGCCGTCGGCGTCATCATGGGCGCGGCGTTCGGGAAGATCGTCACGACGCTCGTCGAAGGCGTGCTGATGCCGCCGATGGGGCTGATCCTGGGCCGCATCGACTTCGGCAGCCTGTTCTACGTGCTCGATCGCTCGAAGGGTATTCCGAAGTCGCTCGCCGAGGCGAAGCAGCTCGGCGTGCCGGTCATTGCCTACGGACAACTGATCAACGACCTCATCAGCTTTCTGCTGATCGCCGTCGCGGTGTTCGTGCTGGTCAAGGAAGTGAGCCGGATCAAAACCATCGTCGACAACGAGCCTCCGCCAGAGCCCACGACCCGCGAGTGCCCATTCTGCGTGTCGACGATCTCGAAGCGCGCCCGCCGGTGCCCGAACTGCACGTCCGAGTTGGCTGGGTAGCGTTGGACCACGAAACAACGACCACGACGGTCACCAGGGTCCGATTACAGGTCCCGTCGTGATCGTCGTCTTCGTCGTGTCGTCGTGGCTGCTTTTCGACGACTGCTCCCCTACATTTCGACTTGTACACCGAGTTCGACGACGCGCTCGGGCGGAAGTCTGAAGTAGGCCGTGGCGCGGACGGCGTTGCGGGCCATCAGGACGAACAGCTTTTCGCGCCAGGTGGCCATGCCGGCGCGGCGCGTGACGATGATCGTCTCGCGGCCGAGGAAGAACGTGACGTCGTCCAGATCCACGGCGACGCCTTTCTGCCGGGCGGCCTCCAGCGTGTCGGGGACGTTCGGGTCCTGCATGAAGCCGTAGGTGACGCGAACGTTGTAGACGCCGTGACCGAGCGATTCGACGGTGACCTGATCATCCGCCGAGACATGCGGCACGGGCGCCGTGCTGACCGTCAGGACGACGACGTGCTCGTGGAGGATCTTGTTGTAACGGAGGTTGTGCGCGAGTGCCGGGGGGGTGCCGCGAGGCGTGGCGGTCATGAACACCGCCGTGCCGGGGACACGGATAGGAGGCGTCGCGGTGACGGCGGACATGAACGTCGTCAGCGGCAACGCCCGCGCGCTCATGCGTTCCGCCATGATTCGCCGGCCGGTCTTCCACGTGGTCATCAGCGTGAAGATGAACCCGCCGGCGGTGAGCGGGAACCAGCCTCCCTGCATCACCTTCAGCATGTTCGCGCCGAAGAATGCGAGATCGATCATCAGGAACAACGCCGTCACCAGTCCCGCCACCCATAACGGCCAGCGCCACCGCTCGATTTCGATCACGCTGAGCAGCACCGCCGTGATCACCATCGTCATCGTCACGGCAATGCCGTATGCGGCCGCCAGTGCCCCGGACGAACGGAAGCCGACGACGATACCGATGGTGCCGATGGCAAGGGCGGCGTTTACCTGCGGAACGTAGACCTGGCCCATTTCATGGGCTGACGTGTGCTCGACGTCGAGGCGCGGCGCGTACCCGAGCTGAATCGCCTGCCGTGTCAGCGAGAACGCTCCGGAGATCAACGCCTGCGACGCGATGATCGCGGCCATCGTCGCGAGTCCGACCAGCGGGTAGAGCGCCCAGATCGGCGACAGCATGAAGAAGGGCTGTTCGGCCTGCGGGTGGTGCAACAGCAGCGCGCCCTGGCCGAAGTAATTCAACAGCAGGGCTGGCAGAATCAGCGAGAACCAGGCGAAGCGGATCGGCCGTTTGCCGAAGTGGCCCATGTCTGCGTACAGCGCTTCGCCGCCGGTGACGGCGAGAAAGACGGCACCGAGCACGGTAAACGCGTGGAGCCCCCCGGCGCGGAAGAACCTGACGGCGTGACGCGGATCGATCGCGGTGAGCACTTCGGGTGCCGTGACCACCCAACTGATCCCGAGCAGCGCGATGGCCACGAACCACGTGACCATGATTGGACCGAACAGGGCGCCGACGCGGTGCGTGCCGAATTTCTGCATTACGAACAGCACGATCAGAATCGCGACCGACAGCGGGATGATGTAGGTCTCGAACAGCGGTGTGGCGACGTTCAGGCCTTCGACGGCGCTGAGCACAGAGATGGCCGGCGTGATCATCCCGTCGCCGTACAGCAGCGCCGCACCGAAGATGCCGAGCATGATCAGCACCGGCCGGCTCGACGCCGAGCGATCGACGGAGCCGTTGCCACCGCGCGGCGGAATCAGCGCGGTCAAGGCGAGGATGCCGCCTTCGCCCTGGTTGTCGGCGCGCATGACGATCACGATGTACTTGACCGAGATGACGAGGATGAGCGCCCAGAAGACCAGCGACAGAACGCCGAGGATGTTGTCGTGCGTCGGCGGGACGGGGTGCGTGCCGAAGAAGCACTCCCGAATGGTGTAGAGGGGACTGGTGCCGATGTCGCCGTAGACGACGCCGATCGTCGTCAGCGTGATTGCCAGCAGGCCACTGCGGCTGACACCGTGGCCGGTCGCGCCTGACTCGCTCATGCCAAAACGCCGAGGATACTACAATCAGGTGGATGACACCCGCGCAGATCGCCGCCGACCTCCGCGCGGCCATCGCCGAGGGAGGCCGGATCTTCACGGCGGCGGACGATCGTCGCACCACAATGCGCCCCACGCCCGACGGCTGGTGCGCCCGTGAGATCGTCGGCCATCTGATCGACTCGGCGTGCAACAACCATCGCCGGTTCGTGCTCGGATACTCAGCAGAGACCACGCATTTCGACGGATACAACCAGGATGAATGGGTTGCGGCGCAGCATTACGACGCGGTGCCGTGGACGGATCTCATCGCCTTGTGGACGGCGTACAACCAGCACCTGGCGCACATCATCGCGACGATGCCGGACGATGTGGCCGCGCGCACGGGGATGGCTCCGCACGGCAGCGATATCGTCAGCGTCAGTTTCCTGATGCAGGATTACGTGAGGCATCTGCGCCACCATCTCGCGCAAGTCCGCGCGCTCGCGGCGTCCTGACCATGGTATCCGTCGATCGTCTCTTCGAGAACAACCGGCGGTGGTCCCGGGCCATCACCGCGCGCGATCCGCAGTTCTTCGACACGCTCTCACGGCAGCAGTCGCCGAAATATCTCTGGATTGGGTGCGCCGACAGCCGCGTGCCGGCGAACGAGATCGTCGGTCTCCCGCCCGGCGAGATCTTCGTCCATCGCAATGTCGCCAACGTGGTCGTCCACACCGATCTCAACTGCCTGTCGGTGCTGCAGTATGCGGTCGACGTGCTCACGGTCGAGCACGTCATCGTGTGCGGTCATTACGGGTGCGGCGGCGTGCGTGCGGTGGTAGCGAACGCCTCACTCGGGCTCATCGACAACTGGCTGCGGCACGTGCAGGACGTGCGCGATCGACACTGCGAGAGCGTGGATGCCATCGCTGACGAGGACGCACGTATCGATCGGCTGTGCGAGCTCAACGTGATCGACCAGGTGCGTCACGTCTGCCAGACGACGATCGTGCACGACGCCTGGCGGCGCGGGCAGGCGTTGACCGTGCACGGCTGGATCTACTCCCTGCAGGACGGGCTGCTGCGCGACCTCGAGGTGAGCGCGTCGGCCCCGCGATAGCGGGAAGCAGACGGCAAATCGACCACCGCCGCACGTCATTTGCACGCGATCCCCCATTGAGGAGGGGTAGCGCATGAAGCAGATGGCTCTTGTGTCGGTCGTGTGTGCGCTGTCGCTGAGCGTCGGATGCAACCGCAAGGCGAGCGATAACACGGTCGCTGACAGGAACAACAACGGCAGCCAGACCGCCGGCAACGTGCAGCAGCCGGGCTCGGTGGTGGACCAGACGGGAACCGGCACGACGGCCGGAAACGATACGGCCGGGGCGGCGGGGACCAGCGGAAGGATCGCCGGCGATCAGACCGCACCCACGGACCCGCGGCAGTTCATCCAGCAGGCGGCGATCGGCAACATGGCCGAAATCGAGCTCGGAAACCTCGCGGCGCAGCGGGGGTCGAGTCCGCAGGTGAAAGAGTTCGCACGCATGATGGTGCGCGATCACACCAAGGCGAACGATCAACTGAAGTCCGCGGCGCGCGCGGACAGCGTTCAACTGCCGGCGCAGGTCGACCAGAAGCACCAGGACCTGATGATGCGACTGCAGGGCCTGCACGGTGCCGACTTCGATCGCGAATACATGCAGGCGATGGTCGAAGGGCATACGGAGATGCGTGATCTGCTGAACAGCCGCGCGAGCACAACCACTCGTCCGACGGGGACCAGCGGATCGACCCAGGCGAGCGATGCCAGGGTCAATCAATGGGCCTCGACAAACCTCCCGACCGTCGAGCACCATCTGACCGAGGCGCAGCAGATCAGCAGTCGACTCCAGAACAACACTGCGCCCACGTCCAGCGATCGCAACCAGAGCAGCGCGCCGAGCGATCAGAAACGCTAAGCTCGGTCACGGTCTCCTGTAACGCACTTTGCATTGACTCACACAGGTGTTTACAGGAGGCCGTATGAAACGGATGGGTCTGACGTCGATCGTGTGTGCCGCGGCCTTTGCCGCAGCCTGCAACGGCAACGCGCGCACGACCACTAATAACAGCAACAACAACGAGCCCGCGTCGGTCGGCACAGCCGGAACCACCGCGGACAATTCCGTTCACGACGCCGAGAAAACCTTCATCAACAATCAGTTGGCGGCCGGGATGGCCGAGGTCGAGCTCGGCAAGCTGGCGAGCACCCACGCGGCGAGTGCCGACGTGAAACAGTTCGGCCAGATGATGGTCCGGGATCACACCAAGGCCGGCGATGACCTCAAGAAGATCGCGTCGACATGGAATGTGACGCCGGATGCGCGGATCGACGACCACCACCAGGACGTGATCGATCGCCTGTCGAAGCTGCGCGGCAGCGAGTTCGACAAGGAGTACGCGAAGGCGATGGTCGACGATCATCAGGAAGACCTGGACGATCTGCAGTCGCGCGTCGACAGCCAGGCGCCGTTCAAGGATCAGGTCACCGGCAAGAGCGACAAGGACACCAACGTCACGCCGGAACGGAGCGACAATGCGCCGAAGGCCGACGTGAACGCGTGGGCGGCGAACACGCTCCCTGTGGTGCGGCAACATCTTGACCAGGCGAAGTCGCTGAAGGACAAGATCGACAACCAGCGGACGAGCAACACCGCCCGGAACGCGGCGCCGCGGACCGGCCGCACGACGCCGGCGAATCACTAGGGCGGGTCCGGACCGGCGAAGTGGCGAATCTACGAATTGACGAATGTCAGAGCGGATTTCGTCAATTCGGCATTCTGTCCATTCGTAGATGGTCCTAGCGCAGATACAGCGAGCGCAGCTTCAGCTCGCGATGGTTCAGTCCGGCGGCCCGGTCGAACAGCCGCAACAGCGGCGGCAGTTCGACCGGGAATTTCCATTCGTCCGCGCGTCCGCCGGCCACGCGGATCTGCGTCGCCATCGCCTCCCACCACGGCGCAATCCTGCGCGCCACCGGTTCGAGGACCAGGAGTCGAACACCATTCCCCGCGGATTCGAGTAACGTCTGCTGCACGCGTGTCCGGGCGGCCTCCCCGAGCTCGTTGAGCGTGTAGGCGGCGATCGCGGCGGTTCCGGGCGCGAGGCGTGCGACGCGGCTGACGTCGCCCTGCCTGGCCACTCCGGCGAGTCCGAGCTGCCGATACGTCCAGCGTGCCTCTTCGATCGCCCACGGATGACGATCGATCCCGAGGAGCGAAGGCGATCCGCCCGCAGCCAGCGCCCAGGCGGCGCCGGCGGCGCCAGTGCCACAGCCGAGATCGATGATGGCCGTCGGCGGCGGCGCCGCAGCGTCAAGTGCCTGCACGACCAGTGACGCGGCGAGGAAATGAAGCGGCGCATAGAACAGCGCGAAGGCCGCGCGCTTTCCGGCGGTGTCGAGGGTCGCGCCGGCCGCCACTTTGTGCCGCCGCTCGACGTAGGCAGACGACAGCGCCCGAAGCGCGCGCGTCACTTCCGGCACGCGCAAATCCGCCAGGTGACGCGCTTCCAATTGCGTCAACCAGTCAGTGAAGATCGCGGGGGTGGAGCTGGTCATCCTCGTGGGCCTGCCGGCAGCCGGCAAAACGAGCTTCTATCAAGAGCGGTTTGCCGCGACCCACGATCATGTCAGCAAGGACGCGTTCCGCAACAATCGGCGGCCGCAGCGGCGGCAGGAAGCCCTTGTCGCGGAGGCGTTAGCCGCCGGACGCTCGGTGGTCGTGGACAACACCAATCCGAGTGCCGCCGTGCGTGCGCCGCTGATCGAAATGGGGCACCGGCACGGCGCCATCGTCACCGGCTTCTACTTTCCGACGACGGCGGCGGACGCCTTGCGACGGAACCGGGCGCGCGAAGGGCGACAACGGGTACCCGACGTGGCGATTTTCACCGCGCGCAAGCGTCTCGAACCGCCGGCGGGTGGCGAGGGCTTCGACCGGCTGTTCGAGGTGCGCCTCGACGAGAGCAATCGCCGCTTCGAAGTCTCACCTCTTCCATAGCAGCTTCGCTACAATGCCGCAGAGGAGGCTCGCACGCATGCGAACGTTCGTTCTGGCTCTCGTCACGATTTTTTCCCTTGGTATCTCGTCCCAGGCCCTGGCCGCCGATCCGGCGCCGGCCGCTCATGCCGCTCCGCAGGCCGCGCTCGACGCGCTACTGCAGCAGCACTCTCCGTCCGCACAGGCCGAACGTGACGCTGTCCTCCGCGTCCTCGATCAGGCTCAGGTGAAGGCGGTTGCCGGCCAGATGGGGGTGGACCTGCGGCAGGCGAAGAACGCCGTGCGCACGCTCGATGGCGAGCAACTGGCGCGGGTGTCCGCGCAGGCCAAGGCGGTGGACCAGGCGCTCGCCGGTGGCGCGTCGACGGTCGTGATCTCGACGACGACGATCATCATCGGCCTGCTGGTGCTGATCCTGATCATCATCGCCGTCAAGTAAGGCCGGCCGTGCGGAAGCCACAGGCATAGGCGCGGGTTGCGCGCGATCCCTGTCGTCGCTGTCATTCTTCTGCTGGCTGCCGCCCGCGCGCAGGCGCAGCCAGCAATTCTCGACGTTCCTTACGTTTCCCAATCGGAAGACCTGTGCGGCGGCGCCGCCGCCGCCATGGTCCTGCGCTACTGGGGCGAGCGCGGGCTCACGGCCGAATCGTTTGCCCCGCTCGTCGATCACAGCGCGTCGGGCATTCGAACGACGGCGCTCGTTGCCGATCTGGTTCGACGGGGCTGGAACGCGAAGGCGATCGCCGGCGATCGCGCGATCGTTGCCGGTGAACTCGGCGCCGGCCGTCCCGTGATCGCGTTGATCGAGGACCGTCCTCACACATTCCACTACATCGTCATCGTCGGCGCGATCGGGGATTCCGTGGTGTTTCACGATCCGGCTCGAGCCGCGCTGCGCGTGATGGCACGTGACGACTTCGAACGGCGTTGGAACGAGACGGATCGCTGGATGGCGGTGATCACGCCGGGAGATCGGCCGGCGACTCCGCCGGCGCTGGATGAACCGACCGCTCGCGCCCGTGACGCAACGCCGTGCGATGAGCAGATTCGTGACGGGATCGATCTGGCCCGGAAGGGTGACCTCGAAAGCGCCGGGCAGCATCTCGTCGAGGCCCTGCCATGCCCCGGCAGCGCCGCGCGCCGTGAACTCGCAGGTGTGAGGTTGTTACAGCGCCGTTGGGATGAGGCGGCGACGCTTGCGGGTGAGGCGGCGAGACTCGATCGCAGCGACGACTATTCGTGGCGGCTGCTCGGCACCAGCCAGTTCCTGCTCGACCATCCGCTCGACGCGCTCACCGCCTGGAATCACGTGGGGGAGCCGAAACTCGATCTGATCCGCGTGGACGGTCTCGAGCGTACGCGACAACGACCGGTCGAACGCCTGCTCGGCTTGCGGCCAGGCGATCCGATCACGGTCGCGTCGTTCAGTCGAGGCGAGCGCGCCCTGCGCGATCTGCCGTCGGCGAGCTCGACGCGGCTGGAACTGGCGCCACCGATGCGGGGCGCGGCCGACGTCCATGCCATCGTCGCGGAACGCCCGCTGGTGCCGCACGATCGGTGGTCGCTCCTCGGTATTGGTGCCAGCGCGCTGATTGCGCGGACCGCCGACGCCACGATCGGATCGATCAGTGGCGGCGGCGAGAGCGTCGCGCTGGAATGGCGCTTCTGGCCCGAGCGACCGCGCGTCGGCGGTTCGTTCCGCTCGCCGGCACCGTGGGCGGGAACGTGGGGCGTTGACATCTACGCCGAATCGCAGGCGTTCGACGGGATTCTGCCGGACGCGCGGCGACGGGGCGGACGCCTGGTCGCGGCGCGATGGTTGTCGCCCTTCACGCGCGTCGAGATGCGCGGCGGTGCCGATCGATGGGTCGATGCCTTTGCGTCTGGCGGCGTGACCGCGCTCGTGGTGAGTCGCGGCGACCGCATCGCGGTGCAGGCGAGCGCCGATGCGTGGACCGGCCCATCGCACTTCGGAATCGGAACGCTGACGGTGACGACGACGACTGCCCGCCGCAGCGCTGCGCCGCCAGTGGTCTTCACCTTCACGGCGACCGCCGCTCGCGCATCGTCTGCCGCACCGCTCGATCTCTGGCCCGCGGGCGATACCGGCCAGGCACGACCGGTCCTCCTCCGCGCGCATCCCGCGCTCGACGGTGGCCGGCTGCGAGTGGATCGACTCGGCCAATTCCTGCTGCAGGCGTCGGGCGAAGCGCAGCGCTGGTGGGCGGCACCGGCGCTGTCACGCATCGGCGTGGCCGCATTCGTCGACACCGGGCGAACGTCCATGCGCCGCGGCAACGCCGAACCGTTCGCCGACGTCGACGTCGGCGTCGGCCTGCGGCTGTCGTCGGCAGTCACGCCCGGACGCATCTATCTGGACGTGGCGCACGGTCTGCGTGACGGCGCGACGGTTTTCAGCGCACGATATGTCGCGGCTGCCTGGTAGCGGGCACCAAACCGGAGCCGGGCCGGCGGCGTCATTACAGTGCCAGCGTGGTCAGGAGGAACGATGGAGCGGCGTAACCTGCTCGGGCGTGGACTGTTCGCCGGCCTGACCGGCCTGTTCGTAGCTCCGGCCGCGGCCGCTGCGGCGCCCGGCGCCGGTGGGGGAGACGACACGAGTGAGGCTGCGGCGCGAGCGATCGACCAGCTCCGCACGCAATACGAGTTCATGTCGGACCCGACGGAACTCGGACGCTCTGCGACGATCGGCGCAATCCGTCAGCAGCAGCGCACCTTCATCATGTCCGCCCGGAAGTATCCCGATTTCATCGAGGTGGGGATCAACGCGTGGGAAGACGTGTACGACTGGCACGTGAAGCAGCGGCAACCGATCAACGCGACGCGGCTCGCGGATGGCCGGTACGCCATGCTGTTCATGTTCACGACGCTGATTCTTCGTCCGGAGCAGGACGCGAACTTCGTGGGGTTTCCGTTCGACGCCGAACCGACGCGGCGGCCTGGGCCATGATCAGGACGCCTTGCGGACGTGTTCGGCGACGGTCTGATCCGCAAAGGCGCGGATCTCCGCCGCCGAACGCGCGCCCGCCACGCGCGCCAGCTCGCGTCCACGGAACACGATCGCGAGCGTCGGAATCGACCGGATCCGGAATTCCTGACCGATCTCCTGCAGCTCGTCGCTGTTGACCTTCACGACCAGGTACTGTCCCGCGGCATCCCGCGCGACGCGTTCGAGTTCGGGCGCGACCATGCGGCAGGGACCGCACCACGGCGCCCAGAAATCCACGATCAGCGGCAGCGCGCTGTCCGCGACCGCGGCGCGAAACGCCGCGGCGTCCGGCGCTTCCACCGGCGCGGCAGCGGCCGGCAGCATTGTCTTGCACGACCCGCAACGGATTGATTTGGTCAGCGCCGCGAACGGCACTCTGTTCGGTCGACTACACGACGGACAACTGACGATGACCCCGCGGGCGTCGAGACGTCCGGCCACGGCTATCTCGCGGCCTCGCAGCGTTCGCCGCTGAGCACCCACAGCACCGCGAGCGGCTTCTTGCTGCGCGGATTCACAGTGATCGTGAACGGCATGCCGCGCGGCACCGAGACGAACGACCCGGTCGTCACTTCCCCATCGCGATCACCAATCTTGACCGAGCCCTGGCCGTCGAGGACGTAGTACGTGCTCTCACCATCCTTGTACACGCGCTGTGCCTGATCCTCCGTGAGGAGCACGAGCATGCTCCGCGTGTTGCCGCTGCACGACAGCATCAGCTCGCGAAGCGGCGGCTTCGCCGACTCCGCCTTCTTCAACAGATCCTGGAGCGATCCCCACTGGGGACTGCCGACCGGTCCCACCTGCGGCGCGGGGGCTGCCGCCGGTTTGGGCGGGGGCGGTGCCTCTTTCTTCGGCGCCGGCGTCAACCGGATCTGCAATGTGGTGACCGCGCCACCGCGGAGCGTCGCCTCGCGTTCGAACCCGAGGACGTCGTCAGCCGTGAAGCGCAGCGTGTACGTGCCGGGAGGCAGGCCGGGAAAATTCACTTGTCCCAGCGAGTTGGTGTCGCCCATGCGCTCCATGGGTCCGGTGACGTCCACGTGCACGTCGGAGAGCATCGTGCCGTTCGTGTCGGTCACCGTCACGGCGATGCCACTTCGCGCGGCGGCGGCCGGCCGTGTCGTGGTGCGCGGACGTGCGGGCGCCGGTTGCGCAGGCGATGCCTGCTTCGGCGGCGTCGGGCCCGGAGTCGATTGTGCCGATGCGATCGAGGCCGCGACAATGATCAAGCTGAACAGCAACGCGGTACGCATATGCAGAAGCTTATAATTGCCACGGCCGCCAGGGGTATCCTCCGCCGCTGCTGAGGATTGAGACAAACCCTTGGAACCTGATCCCGTTGAAACGGGCGGAGGGAGCGCGGCAATCCTTTCCCGGATTCCCGCCTGAGAATTCCATGATCGATTTCGCGTCCGCATTTCCGAATTCGCGCAAGGTGTACGAACAACAGGGCGAGCTGCGCGTGCCGACGCGCGAAGTCTCGCTCGAGAACGGCGCTGCCTCGATTCGTCTCTACGACACGAGCGGGCCGCAGGGGCATGACGTTCGTGAGGGTCTGCCGAAGCTGCGCGCGCCATGGATCGCGACGCGCCGCGCGTCCGGACATGTCGGGACGCAGCTTTATTACGCACGGCGCAACGAGATTACCCCGGAGATGCAGTTCGTCGCCGTTCGCGAAGGGCTGCCGGTGGAGTTCGTGCGCGCGGAGATCGAGAAGGGGCGCGCCATCATCCCCTCGAACATCAACCACGTCGAGCTCGAGCCGATGATCATCGGCCGCAACTTCCTCGTGAAGATCAACGCGAACATCGGCAACTCCGCGGTGCGATCCTCGATCGAAGACGAAGTCGAGAAGCTCCAGTGGGCGACGCTCTGGGGCGCCGACACCGTGATGGATCTGTCGACGGGGAAGAACATCCACGAGACGCGCGAGTGGATTATCCGAAACTCGCCGGTCCCCATCGGGACGGTGCCGATCTATCAGGCGCTCGAGAAGGCCGGCGGTCGTCCCGAGGATCTGACGTGGGAGATCTATCGCGACACGCTCATCGAGCAGTGCGAGCAGGGCGTGGATTACTTCACCGTCCATGCCGGCGTGCTCCTGCGCTACGTGCCGCTCACCGCCCGGCGCGTCACCGGCATCGTCTCGCGCGGCGGATCGATCATGGCGAAGTGGTGTCTTGCGCACCACCAGGAGAACTTCCTCTACACGCGCTTCCGTGAGATCTGCGAGATCATGCGCGCCTACGACGTCTCCTTTTCGCTCGGTGACGGGCTCCGTCCCGGCTCGATCGCCGACGCCAACGACGAGGCGCAGTTCGCCGAGCTGAAGACACAGGGCGATTTGAATCGCGTCGCCTGGGAGTTCGACGTGCAGGTGATGAACGAAGGCCCGGGCCACATCCCCATGCACCTGATCAAAGAGAACATGGCGAAGCAACTCGAGTGGTGCGCGGAGGCTCCGTTCTACACGCTCGGGCCGCTCACCACCGACGTCGCCCCCGGCTACGACCACATCACGTCGGCAATCGGCGCCGCAATGATCGGATGGTATGGGACGGCAATGCTCTGTTACGTCACACCGAAAGAGCATCTCGGCCTGCCGAACAAGGACGACGTGAAGACCGGGGTGATCGCTTACAAGATCGCCGCTCACGCCGCGGATCTCGCCAAGGGCCATCCGCGCGCACAGGCGTGGGACGATGCGCTGTCGAAGGCACGGTTCGAATTCCGCTGGGAGGATCAGTTCAACCTGGCGATGGATCCGGTCACGGCCCGCGCATATCACGACGAGACCCTGCCGGCGGATGGCGCCAAGGTGGCGCACTTCTGCTCGATGTGCGGTCCGAAGTTCTGTTCGATGGAGCTGACGCAGCAGGTGCGCGACTATGCCGTTGCACACAATTTAACCAGCGCCGACGCGCTGCGTCAGGGATTGCGCGAAAAATCCGAGGAATTCAAGCAGGCGGGCGAGATCTACCTCAAGCGCTGACGCGCCGGTTCGTTGACAACGATCCCGTTGCCCCACTACTGTCCGCCTCCTCAGACCCCGTTACCGAGGGCTGACGACAGAGGGAGGGCTCTGGATGCGTCGATTCTTCGGCGGAGTGGTGACCGTGGTTGCCCTGGGGCTACTTGCACCGTCGGCGGTGTTTGCTCAGGCGCAAATCACCGGCGTCGTCAAAGACGCATCGGGCGCGGTACTGCCCGGTGTCACCGTAGAAGCGGCCAGTGATGTCCTGATTGAGAAAGTCCGCTCCGCGACGACGGACAGCGCGGGGCAGTACCGGGTGCTGGATTTGCGTCCGGGCACGTACGCGGTCACCTTTGCGCTCACCGGATTCACCACCGTGAAGCGCGAAGGCATCGAGCTCACCGGTTCGTTCACCGCAACTCTCAACGCTGAAATGAAGGTCGGCCAGCTCCAGGAAACCGTGACCGTCACGGGGGAGACGCCGATCGTCGATACGCAGAGCATCAGGCGTCAGAGCTCGCTCTCGCACGACGTGCTGACGTCGATTCCAACCGCGCGCTCGTGGGCCGCGACCGCCGTGCTGATTCCCGGCATCGTCACGCAGGCAGGCTCCAGCGCCGACGTGCAGGTGACGCCGCAGATGACGGTCTTCGGCGGCGCCGGCGGCCGCGCCAACGAGGGCCGGATGCAGGTGGATGGTCTCAACACCGGCGCCGCGCTGAACGGCGGCGGCGTGTCCACCTACGTGGCGGACATTGCCAACGCGGCGGAAGTGGTCACGACCACGTCGGGCGGTCTCGGCGAGGCCGAAGTGGGCGGGCCGACCGTCAGCATCGTGCCGCGCAGCGGCGGCAACACGATCCATGGCGCGGCCTACGTGTCGGGTGTCTCGCGCAACATGGTCGACAGCAACTTCACCGAGGACCTGCGGCTCGCAGGCCTGGCGGTGCCCGGCAAATTGATTCGCCAGTGGGACGAGACTTTCGGCATCGGCGGACCGATCAAGAAGGATCGTTTCTGGTACTACGCGACCGCGCGCGACGAGGGACAGCATCGGACCATTCCCGGGATCTATCCGAACAAGAACGCCGGCGACCCGACCAAGTTCCTCTACGAGCCGGACAAGACGAGGGAGGCCCGCGGCGCGGAGAGCTTCCAGCTGCTCAGCGCACGCATCACCGCGCAGGTCACGCCGAAAAATCGTGTCAACCTGCACTGGGACGAACAGTTCCCCTGCAACGGCGCGGCGTACACGAAGGACGCCAAGGCCTGCCGCGTGCAGAAGTGGGACGACGCCTTCTACGGAGCGATCGGCCTCGGCGGTCTCAGCGCCACGACTTCGCCGGAGACTTCCGGGCATCTGGGTCACACGGTCGTGCGCAATCGTCAGTTGACGTATTCGGGAACGATGACCAACCGGCTGCTGCTGGAAGCGGGACTCGGCATGTATCGGGCGCGGTGGGGACCGATGGAGTCGCCGGGCAACCCGACGATCAATCTGGCCCGCGTCACCGAACTGACAGGGTCGGTGACGCTGTCCGACGGCACGAAAGTGCCGGTCAACGGCGGCATCCCGAACCTGCAATACCGTTCGATGAATTGGGCGAATGACTGGGACTCGCCGACCACGTGGCGCGCGGCGGCGTCGTACGTGACCGGTTCTCACTCCTTCAAGTTCGGTTACATCGGCGGCTACCTCATCGAGGACATCACCAACGCCGGCAACAGCCTGAACCTGGCGTACACCTTCGTCGGTGGCGTGCCGTCATCGCTGACGCAGTCGTTGCGCACCTTCACGCAGCAGGATCGCGTCGAGTACGCGGCGGTGTACGGACAGGATCAGTGGACGATTGGCCGGCTCACGCTGCAGGGCGCGCTGCGGTTCGATCGCGCATGGAGCTTCTCGCCGGCGGAGACGATCGGAGCCACCAACTTCCTGCCGACGCCGCTGACGTTCGAGCGCACGCCGGGCGTTGATGCCTACAAGGATCTGTCGCCGCGCGGCGGCCTGGCATGGGACCTGTTCGGGAACGGTCACACGGCGATCAAGGTGAACTTCGGAAAGTATCTCGAGCCGGCCAGCAACTATAACGGCAGCTATACGATCTCGAACCCGATCTCGCGCATCGCCACGTCAACAAGCCGGTCATGGAACGATTTCACGTTCCCCGAGGGCGATCCGCGACGCGGCAACTTCGTGCCGGACTGCGACCTGAATGACCGCGCCAAGAACGATGAGTGCGGAGCGATGAACAGTCCAACGTTCGGGACCAACCAACGGACGACGGCAGCCATCGATCCGAAGATCCTCAACGGCTGGAACGTGCGGCCGAACGATTGGCAGTTCGGCGCTTCGGTGCAGCAGCAGGTGCTGCCGCGCATCTCGGTCGAAGCTGGCTACTTCAAGCGGTGGCTGAACAACTTCACGGTGACCGACAACACCGCGCTCGGCGCCGCCGACTACACCCCGTTCAGCATCACCGCGCCATCGGATCCGCGGCTGCCGGGCGGCGGCGGGTTTACGGTGAGCGGCCTGTACAACGTGACCCCGGAAGGGTTCACGACAGCCGCGGCCAACAACATCACCGACGCCAAGAACTTCGGTAACGAGTACCAGAGTTACAACGGGTTTCTGGTCAACATGTCCGCGCGGGCGGCCAAAGGACTGAACTTCCAGGCCGGGGTCAACACCGGCAAGACCGTGCAGGACAACTGCGAAGTGCGCGCGAAGATCCCCGAACTGTCGACGGCCGGTGGCGTCAGTCCGGTCGTGAACACCGGAAATCCGTTCTGCCACAGCGATCCCGGCTTCGTGACCAAGATCACGGGACTGGGTTCCTACACGATTCCGAAAATCGACGTGCTGTTCAGCGGCACCTTCCGCAGCGACCAGGGCGCACCCTTGCGCGCAACCTGGAACGCACCCAAGGACGCCGTGACCGCGGCCCTGGGCCGTACTGCCCAGGCCGCCGGATCGACGATCGCGGTCGACCTTCTTGCGCCCGGCCAGAAGTGGGGCGATCGCGTGAACGAAATCGACCTCCGCATCGCGAAGGTGCTCCGCTTCGGACGCACCAGGACGACAGCCGGGATCGACGTCTACAACATCACGAACTCGAACGCCGTGCTGACGTACAACCAGACGTTCGTACCGGGCGGCACCTGGCTCCAGCCGCTCTCGGTGCTGACGCCGCGCTTCCTGAAACTCAGCGCGCAGATCGATTTCTGATGCGTGTGTAGTCGTGTCGCAGGGGCCGGCCTTCGGGTCGGCCTCACACTGCCAGTCTCAGCGCGGCACCGCGCAGATTCTACTTAAGGGTCGTGGCCGCCGGTCAGCGCGCGGGTGCTGCGGCGGGCGGCGCCGGAACGATCATGATGATCGACGGAAAGTGCGCGGGCTGGGCTCCGAGCTTCGGGTTCGGATACCCCTGCGAGCCGCCCCACATCCAATCCTTGATCGTGACGCCGGGCGGGAAGGCCATCGTTTCCTCGCGATAGCGGCCGACCTGGAACATGTGGGTGGGGGGCTGGTCGAAGACCTCGTCGCCCTTGTCCTTCAATTGCGTCCGGTAGTAGTTCACCAGCTCCATGTAACTGGCCGTGCTGCCGTACAGGTAGTACCGCTGCCCGCGGCCGGCGTCATAGGATGCGATGAACTGCGCCGCCGGGTACACAGGAACCCCGAGCGTCGCGGCTGCGGGCGCACTCGGGTCATTAGGGGACGGCACCATTGCTGCGGTGCGCGGCGGTGTGGCTGGCGGAGGAGCTGCCGTTGGTGCCGGCCGTGTTGCCGGTGGTGGTGCCTGAGTCGCCGGAGGCTGCGGTTGTGACGTGCCGCCGGGCCGTGGGAACGGCTGCGGCGTCTGTCCTCTGGCCGCCGGGACGAACAATCCGGAGAGTACGAGAGCGAGTAAGAGGCGACCCATGATGTCCCCATTATAGAAGTGCCGCCACCTCGACCTTGCCTGCGAACGTCGGGCCGCGGTCATCGATCGGTGGTCTGTAAGCACTGCCAGCATCGCAGGTTGCGCGACCGGCGTCTCACTTCATATCCGGCTGACCCCAAAGGGCGCGGTCTTTGCTGTCTCAGAAGCAGAGGCTCGAGACGTCCCGAGGGACCCGGGTCAATAGGAGGCGGCGGTTCCGTGGACGACTTCGACATCGCACAAAGCAAGATTGGCGAATCAGCCCAGCGTGTGGTCGACCGGGCGATCGAAGAATCGCGACGACGCGATCATGCGCTGCTCACCAATGAACACATCTTCCTGGCGTTCGCTCAGGTCGAGTGGGACACCTTTTCTCAGGTGATGCGCGACCTCGAACTGAACCCACACGAGATCCTGCAGGCGCTCGAAGAGCATCTCCAGGTGTTACCGACCTTTTCCGGGCGCGAGCTTCGCGTCGCCCCGGCCACCAAGCTGGTATTCAAGCTTGCGTTCCACCAGGCGAGCCGCCTGGGGCGCCAGACCATCGAGTCGTCGGATCTGTTCTCGGCGATCTTCGAGGAAAGCCAGGGGGTGCCTGTTTCCATCATTCGCCATCATGGCGTCGAGCCGGAGGTCCTCGTGTCGCGAATCGCCACCAGGATGAGGGACAACGAACTGCGCGAGGAGCGCCTGCGCAAACGGTTCGAGCTGCCGCCGTTCCTCAAGCACTTCGCCACCAACCTCAATCTGCTCGCGCGCCAGGACAAGATCGCGCCGGTCTACGGCCGCGACGACGAGATTCAGCAGGTACTGGAGATCCTCTGCCATCGCGAGCGGTCCAACTCCGTGATGCTGATCGGCGAGCCCGGTGTCGGCAAGACGGCGATCGTCGAAGGGCTCGCGCGTCGCCTGGAGTTCGAGCCGGACACCGTGCCCGTTCGGCTGCGCGATTGTCAGGTGATCAACCTGCAGATGAACACGATGGTGGCCGGGACCATGCTGCGCGGCATGTTCGAGGACCGGATCCAGAACGTCATCCGCGAGATCAAGGAGCGGCCGAACCTGATCCTGTTCGTCGATGAGGCGCATACGATGGTCGGCGCCGGTTCAGCGCTCGGTGCGCCGTCCGATGCGGCCAACGTATTCAAGTCGGTCCTCGCGCGCGGCGAAGTCCGGATGATCGGCGCCACCACGCTCAGCGAGTACAAGGAATACATCCAGGAAGACGAGGCGCTGGCGCGCCGTTTCCGCACGGTCCATGTGGCCGAGCCGAGCGTCGAAGAGACGCGGCGCATTCTGTTCAACCTGCGGCCGCGGCTCGAACGCAACTACTCCGTGCGTCTGCTCGACGATGCCATCGAGACGGCGCTGGAGATGTCGCCGCGCTATCAGCGGCATCTGCACCTGCCGGACAAGGTGATCGGCTGGCTCGACACGGCTGCCGTACGCGCCGAAATCGATCGCCGTTGGGAGGTTCGCAGCTCCGATGTCGTCGAAGTGATCTCGCACGCGGCGCAGATTCCGAAGGACATGGTGTTCCGCGACGTCGGCGATCGCTTCAAGGAGATTGAAAACCGCCTCGGCAACCGTGTCGTCGGTCAGAAGAAAGCGGTGCAGGCACTGGCGCACCGGCTCGTGTTGAACAAGGGCCCGCTGAAGGATGGCTTCGATCGTCCGGATGGGGTGCTGCTGTTCCTCGGGCCGACCGGTGTCGGCAAGACCGAGCTGGCCAAGGCGGTCGCGGAGTTCCTGTTTGGCGACGAGAAGAAGATGATTCGCATCGACATGTCCGAATACCAGGACGGCGGCGTCTCGGTGGACAAGTTGATCGGCATGCCGCGTGGCATCGTCGGCAGCGAACGGGGCGGCATCCTGACGAATCAACTGAAGGACAACCCGTGCACCGTCGTATTGCTCGACGAGATCGAGAAGGCGAATCCGAGCCTGCTGAATCTATTTCTGCAGGCGTTCGACGAAGGCTGGATCACCGACGGTCGCGGCAAGCGCGTATATCTCTCGGACGCGATCGTCATCATGACGTCGAATGCCGGGTCGGAGCATTTCCGCAAGCTGCAGAACCCGCTCGGTTTCCGTTCCGGTGCCGTGCCGGTGGACCAGGTGCAGGGCGACATCAACCGCGAGCTGGAGCGGCGGTTCCCGCCGGAGTTCCGCAATCGCATCGATCAAGTGGTGCTGTTCCAGCCGCTCACCCATGACGAAGTCCGCGATATCGCGCTGAAGTACATCGACAAGGTCACGGCGACGCTGAAGCGATGGGGCAAGACCGTGACGATCGAGCCGGCGGCGCTCGAGAAGCTGGTGAGCGATGGCTACAGCCTGGCGTATGGCGCGCGCTTCCTGAAGCGGGCGATCGACGACAAGATCAAGCTGCCGCTCAGCCAGCACTGGAAGGAAGCCAACAGTTTCCGCGCGACCCTCAACAACGACGACCAGTTGGTGATCGAAGCGGTGGGGCCGCGGCTGGTTGCATCAGCGGACCCGGACGCCATCGCTGTTTAGCGAGCTTCAGAATGCAGAAGTCAGACGGGCGGCAGGTCGAACAATGACCTGTCGGCCGTCTGCATGTTGAATTCTGCTTCCGCGCGCGTCGGCTTTTCGCGCGACGACATCCCGAACTGCTGTCGCATCTCCTCGAACACGCTGAACACTTCCGCACGATACGCCGCGGGCGCGTACTTGCGCGCGTACAATTGGCGATACCCGTCCATCAGGTGCGGAAATTCGGACGAAAGCCACTGTAGAAAGTGATCGCGGGTCCCGCCTTCCAGGAACATCACGTTGCACCCGACGAAGGCCGCGCCGTGGTCGGCGATCGCTTTCATCGTCCGCTCGATCAGCGAGCGTTTTGACGAGATCCCCGGAACGATCGGGTTCATCAGCACGCCGACACGGATGCCGGCGTCGTGCAATTCCCTGACGGCGCGAAGCCGCTGCATCGGCGGCGCCGTGCCTGGTTCCAGCGCTCGCCACACATCTTCGTCAACGCACGGCACGCTGATGTAGACAGTGCAGCCGGCGTGTGCGGAGAGGTCTGTAATCACGTCCTTGTCGCGGACCACCATCGGTCCCTTGGTGATGATGCCGGCAGGGTTCCGGAATTCGGCCAGCGTTTCGAGCGCGTGTCGCGTAAGTTTGTAATGACCCTCGATCGGCTGATAGCAGTCGGTTGCCGTGCCGATCGCGACGTACTCACCCGTCCACGACGGCTTCTGCAGTTCACGCCGTAGCACCTCGACCAGGTTGGTCTTCACGAAAATCACCGACGCGAACTCGTCGTCGGCGCCAAGCTCGAACTGCGTGTGGTAGCGGCGCGCGTAACAGTAGTGGCAGGCGTGCGTGCACCCGCGATAAGGATTGAGCGTCCAGTGGAAGGGCATACCCTTGACGGAATTCAGCGCGGAGCGGCAACGCACTTCCTGATACCGGGCAGCGTCGGCTCTCCGCATCGCCTCTGTCAGCGCGTCGGGGCCGCCGGCTCTGACGAGATCCGCCACTTGTCGCGTCGTCGGCGTCTGGTGACCGAGGTCGAACAATAGCGGCGCGATTTCCATAGGGATCGCATCGTATTCGCCGTATGTTCGCCAGTCAAGCCTCGATGAAACCGGTTCACGCTCTTTTCGTAATTCGAGGCTAGGCTGCACGGGCCACGACGACTTCGCGGATCCCGGCGCAGGCCGGAAGGGCATTCATGGACCCCGCAGTCATGCTGGCCGGCGTCACCAAGACGTTCGGCAGTCAGCGCGCGGTCGATCAACTCGATCTGCGCATCCCGAGAGGCGCACTCTGCGGCGTGATCGGCCCGAACGGCGCCGGTAAGACGACGACGATCCGAATCCTGATGTCGATCCTGTTCCCGGATTCCGGACAGGTATCGGTGCTCGGCCACGCGTCGGCGCTCGCGGCGAAGGATCGCATCGGCTATCTGCCCGAAGAGCGGGGCGTTTACCGCAAGATGAAGGTGATCGACTTCCTCGTCTATATGGCGGGGCTGAAAGCCGTGCCGGAGTCGCAGGCGCGTCCCTGGTTGCTGAAGTCGCTCGAGCGGCTTGAACTGACCGCATCGGCGGGCAAGCGATGCGAGGAACTGTCGAGAGGAATGCAGCAGAAGGTGCAGTTCCTCGCGTCCACGCTGCACCGCCCGGACCTGCTGATTCTCGACGAGCCGTTCAGCGGCCTGGATCCGGTGAGCACGCGACTGCTGCGGCAGTTGGTGCTGGAGGAACATCAGCGCGGCGCGACGATTCTGTTTTCGACGCACGTGATGTCGCACGCGGAGGACCTGTGCGACACCGTCGTCATGATTCATCGCGGCCGCAAAGTCCTCGACGAGTCGGTGGCGGCGATCAGGCGCAAGTTCGATGTGCGATCGCTGTTGTTCGAGCCGCTCGATCCGCAGGCTGACACGAAGTCGCTGCGCACGCTGCCGGGGGTAGACGACGTCTCTTCCAATGAAGGGCAGATGAGGGTCGCGCTGGCACCTGGTACCGACCCGGCAGCCGCGATCGCCGCCATCACCGCCGTTATTCCCACCGCACGGATCGAACTGGCCCGTCTGCGCCTGGAAGACGTGTTCATTCGTCTCGTCGACCCGACCAACCAGGGCAGCGGAGCGGTCACCGTATGAATACAACCAAGATTCTGCAGGTAGCGCGGCGCGAGTTCCTCGCCACGGTGACAACCAAAGGGTTTCTGGTCGGCTTGCTGCTGGTGCCGGCGATGCTCGCCATCGGCGCCACCGTGGTGCCGAAGATGATGAGGCAGCGACAGAAGCCGGTCGAGGGTGAAGTCGCGCTGGTCGATCCGACCGGCATGATTGCAACGCCGCTTGCTGCGGCGCTGCAACCCGAAGCTGTAGGGTTGCGGCGCGCTGACGAAGTCGCGGGCAACCTGCCGCCCGCCATTCGCGACGCGGGCCTGGCCAACGTCACATCGCAACAGGCACTCGCGCTGGCTCGCCAGGACGCACCAGTCTTTCATCTCGTCACGATGCCGGACGAGAGTGCTGCGAAGCGGTGGCTGATCGCTCCGCGATCCGGCCTGCCGCGTCTCGCAGTCATCGAGATCGATCCGAACGCCGTCCATGCCGAGGGCGGGTTTGGCGGTTACAGGCTCTGGGTCGCACCGCGCCTCGATCCGCGCGTGGAAAACAGCCTGTACGACGGTGTCCGCGAGGCGCTCATCTCCAGCCGTACCGCTGACAGTCACCTTGACCGGTCGCGTCTCGACGCGGTGACGCGGGTGTCACGCCCGCGATCGATGACGCTGACCGGCGCCGGTGAGCAGACCACCGATCCCGGCCTGTCACAGGCATTGCCGTTCGTCTTCATCGCGCTGATGTTCGTAGGCGTGATGGTGGGCGGCCAAGGCCTGATGACGTCGACCGTCGAGGAAAAATCGAGCCGCGTCGTTGAGGTGCTGTTGTCGGCAATTTCACCGCTGGAACTGATGGCCGGGAAGATCCTCGGTCAGCTTGCGGTGAGCGCGCTGACGCTGGCGCTTTACATCGCGCTCGGCTTGTTGCTGCTGTCGTCGCTCGCGATGCTCGGCATCATTCAGCCGATCCTCATCGTCTATCTGGTGATTTTTTACGTGATCGGGTACATGACCGTCGGCGCACTGATGGCTGCCATTGGCGCGGCGGTGAATGAGATGCGCGAGGCGCAGCAGTTGATGACGCCAATCACCTTCATGATCATCATCCCCTGGGTGCTCGCGGCCCCGATTCTGCGGAACCCGAACTCGACCTTCGCGACGGTGATCAGTTTCATTCCGCCGATGAACACGTACGCGATGCTGATGCGAGCCACATCGATTGCGCCGCCGCCGGTCTGGCAGATCGTGCTCTCGATCCTCGTCGGCCTCGCCGGTGTTGCGGCCGCGATCTGGTTTGCCGCGAAGGTCTTCAAGGTGGGTCTGCTGATGTTCGGCAAGCCGCCCGACTTCGCAACGCTGGTCCGCTGGGTAAGGATGGCGTGATTGGTCAGGAGTCGGTCGTCGGGCGGGATCTTCAGACCGGACCTCCGGCCGCGCCTCGCCAGTACGCGAGCAGATCGTCGATCATCCGATCGAACGGGATCTCCGGCATCCATCCCGTTGCTTCACGCAGCCGAGTCGCATCGCCGACAAGCATCGGTACATCGTTGGGCCGCAGGCGCGCGGAATCGATGTCGATGCGAATCGGCGCGGACGATCGCGATACCAGCGCGTCGATCACCTCCCTCACCTGCCGGCCCTGTCCTGACGCGATGTTGTAGATCGTTCCCGGCGTACCGGCGCGCATCAGCGCCTCGTAGGCCCGGACGATGTCGCGTACGTCGGTGAGATCGCGGACGGCGTTGAGGTTCCCCACCCGCAACAGCGGCTCGCTGCCGCCGCGCTCGATCCGGGCAATCTGGCGGGCGACGCTCGGCGCCATGAACGAGGGCTTCTGCCGTGGCCCGATGTGATTGAAAGGCCGCGTCAGGATCACATCGACGCCGTCTTCCCGCAGCGCACGCAGTCCCAGTTGTTCCTGGGCCAGCTTGCTCACGGCATAGGGACTCTCCGGCGCAATCGGAGCGTCTTCGGCAATCGGCCGGTCGGACCCGCGGTAGATCAGCGCCGAGCCGGCGAGCACGACCCGGCAGCCGACACTCGCGCGGCGAAGCGCATCGAACAGGTGATGGCTGCCGAGCACGTTGCTCGCCAGCGGCGCCGCCGTGTCGGAGAACGACTCGGCCACGTGCGGAATGCCGGCGAGGTGATACACCGCCGAGGGGCGCAGCTCCTGCACGGCCGCGCGGATCTGCTGTGGACTGCGCAGGTCCACTTGCTGCCAGCGCGCAAGTGCGATCCGGTCCGCCGCGGGCTCGGATCGCGACCAGGCCGCCAGCTCGCAGCGGCCGGCCAGCAGATCGAGGAGATGACTCCCGGCGAAGCCAGAGGCGCCGGTGATGAGAACAGGACCGTTCACTTTTCTACGTTCTGCGTGCGCAGTTCGTGTTCATGTTCGGTTCTTGATTTTCGCAGGCCCGTGCACCAGTGTTCGATTCAAAGATCGAACGTGAACACGAACGGAGAAGCGAGAACCGAGAAGCCAGCACACTATCGCTGCTCGTACTGCCCAGCGTAATACGCCTTGAACGCGGCGTCCTGCTCCTTGATCGGACGCCACCACCACTCGTTGCGACGATACCAGTCCACCGTGTCACGCAGGCCTTGCTCGAAGTCCACTTGCGGCGTCCATCCGAGGCGCCGGAGCTTGGTGGTATCGAGGCAATACCTGCGATCGTGCCCCTGGCGGTCGGCGACCGGTTTGATCAGCGATGGCGGTTTGTCGAGGGCACCGAGAATCCGGCGGGTGAGGTCAATGTTCTCAATATCGTTGCCGCCGCCGACGTTGTAAACCTCACCGCTCGCGCCAGTCTCGAGCAGCGTGTCCACCGCGCGGCAGTGATCGACCACGTGTAACCAGTCGCGCACGTTCTTGCCGTCTCCGTATAACGGGACCGGCCGGTCGTCGATTGCGTTGGTCACGAAAGTGGAATGACCTTCTCCGGGAACTGATATGGGCCGTAGTTATTGGACGCGCGCGTGATGATCACCGGCAGCTCATAGGTGGCCCAGTAGCTGTAGGCCAGGCGATCGGCTCCGGCCTTGCTGGCGGCGTACGGGTTGCGCGGCTTCAGTTCGTCGGTTTCCTTGCTCGCGCCCGTCGAGACGCTGCCGTACACCTCGTCGGTCGAGATCTGGACGAACCGCCGGAGGCGCTTGGCCCGACGCGCCGCTTCGAGCAGCACGAACGTCCCCTCGACGTCGGTCCTGATGAAATCGCCGGCTGCCATGATTGAGCGATCGACGTGCGTTTCGGCGGCGAAGTGCACGACATACGTCGACTGTTCGACCAGCGGCGTACTCACCGCGGCGTCGGCAATGTCGCCGTGCACGAACGTGTGGCGCGGGTTGTCGATGACGTCGTGGAGGTTTTCGCGCCGCCCGGCATACGTCAGCTTGTCGAGAGTTGTGACGTGCCAGTCCGGGTGGGTCGGCAGCGCGTAGCGGACGAAGTTGTTGCCGATGAAACCGGCGCCTCCGGTCACGAGAACGTTGGGCATTACGTGTCAGCGTACTCCGCCGAATGCCCCGAAGAAGTTCGAGAAGGTGCCGAGGCCGGCGAGGATGAACGAGAAGTTCACGCGCCGGTCCGAGGGAATCGGAAACCCGCTGTTCGGCGCGTAGTTGAAGTTCTGGAATTCGACTTCGAACCCGCAGCATTGTGACAGGTACGACTGCGTCAGTCGCTGCGAGACGATGTAGCCGCGCTCGACGTCCCAGCTCAGCGCGTACTGCGAGCGCAGGCGGCTTTGGCGCAGGTTCAGGTTGGTCGACGCTGAGAGATAACTTGAAGGCTGCACCGCCGGCGTCGACCGCGTCCGGTTGAAGGTCACGTTCGTGTTCGTCCCGAGCGCGCTGAGCGTGCTGCCGACGGAGAACACCTGCAGCCCGTTGCCGTGGGTCGCGTCGTATTCGATCCGCGAGTTCGCATCGATGGTCGGCGTCGGCGAGAAGCGGGCGGTCAGTGCGATCGGCGAGAAGTCGACCGGCGTTTGAAGCTGAGGGCTGATGTTGTATTGAATGTCGGTCTGGCTGGCCTGCGGCTTCGTGTAGTAGGTCTGCTGGATCCCGACCGTCAGGAATTCACGCGTCACGCCGCGCGATCCTTCGGTCGGCCGGCTGCGGTAGAAGAGGCGGTTGTTGAGGCCGTACGTGTACTGCGCCATGCCGCCGATCACTCTGTCGGTGGTGTCGGACAGTACGGGCGTCGCCTGGAAATTCGAGATGTCGGTGAAGTAATCGATCGTGAACGTCGGCTCGATGACGTGCTTCATGCGCTGGCTGAGCGAGCTGTCCGGCGTGTCCCATATCTTGGTCAGCACGGGACCGATCACGTTCGCGCGAAGCGCGAGATAGCGCCGCGTCAAACCCTCATCGATGAAATTGCCGCCGGGATTGTCAGGATTACTCTGGCGGCTGTAATAGGTGGTCCGATAGGTCGCGCTCGAATTGACCGTCAGGAACGGCAGTGTGGACAGCGGCACGCGCGCCGTCGGACTCAGATCCACGCGACTCAAGCTGTGGTCGAGGATCACCGCGCCATCCTGTGTCTGCTGATACGGGAGGTACGCGTATTCGGATGTCAGCCCCGCGTACACGGGAACACCAAAGAGCTGTCGCGGCGCAATGGACGCACTCAGCCGCGGTGTGCCGCCGTAAACGAAGGAACTGGTCGGCGTCTGGAACGTTTCCGTCCGCTGGAACGACGCGTTCGCGCTCACGCCGCGCCATGCGCCCGACAGGTTGGTGTCGATCGCGCGCATCGGGTTCGACGCGCGTGCCACGTTCTGGTTGTACAACTGCTGCGTGAGAATGTCGGAAACCCAGTCGACGCGCGCCCGTGCCCGCCACGTCGGCGTCAGCACCTCGGTGACGTTCCCCAGCACCTCATAGCTGCGATTTTCAGCCAGCGTCGTGACATTGTTGTTGACGTTGAACGTGCTCTGCTTCTGATTCAGCAGGTAGTAGCGAATCGTGCCATTGGACTGTGCGCTGGCCACGTAGCGGTACTCGACGCCCGCACCCTGACCCGTGCGCGTGAACCAGTCGTGGAAGAAGGTTGCGTCCTGGCTGCGGTTGATCGCCCAGAAAAAGGCGTTGCTGATCGCCTGGCCGCGCAGCGTGGACGTCCCATACGTCGGCAGCAGGAACCCGGTGGCGCGCTGGTCGTCCTGAATCGGATAGTAAATGAACGGCAGGTAGAGCAGCGGCACGCCTTTGACGCGCAGCACCGTGTTGCGGGCGATGGCGTAGTCGTGCAGGTTCAGATCGACGCTGGCGCTCCACACGCCCCACCGCGGCGTCGGCTGGACGCAGGTGGTGAAGCCGCCGTTCGTGATGTGGTACTTCTGCTGTCCCTTCTTCTCGATAACGTCGCCCCAGAAATAGACATCCGGGTCCTGGTTGCCGAACTGTTTGGGATCCGCCTTGGGACCGAGGGACATCAGCCCGGTGGCGTTGTGGAAGGTGCCGAGACCGGTGTTCATGTCGAACTCGATCGACTCCGCGGCGATGCGTCCTTCAGGATCGGTGAACACGACGTTACCGTGCGCTTCGATCCGGTTTTTGTCGGGATACACGTCGATGACGTCGGCCGAGAACTTCACGTCGGAGCAGGCCGGCTGCATTTCTGCTGCACCCGTGTACCGCAGGTGGCCTTCCTCCACTTGCTGGAACCCGCCCGCGGTCGCGTTCAGCTGATCGCCAACCGACAGCTGACACGGCGGTCCGCTTTGCTTGGCGGGCGCCTGCGCCAGCGCCGGAGCGGCCGCGATCAGGCACGCGAGGCACGAGAAGATGACCGTCGTTCGCATCGGGGATCTCACAGCGCGGCGCCCACCGCTGCTGCTCGCGTCAGGGCAGGATAGCACGCTGTTTCAGCCCGTCACGCAGCGCGCCGGCGAGGAAAATCGAGCCCGCCACGCACACGCTCTCCGACAACTGCAGCGCCCGCTCGACGGCCTCTGACGGATCGTTCACCGCGATCGCCCGAGGGCCGATCCGTCGGGCGAGCTCGTCGGCTGGCAGGGCGCGTGGAGTCGGCGCCGCCGTGGCGATGACCTCCGATACACACGGCAACAGCGGCTCCAGGATGTCATCCGCGTCCTTGTCGCGCATGACGCCGACGACGAGCAGCGGCTTTTCCCGATGCCACGCGCGCAGATAGCGCGCCAGTGCGGCGGCGCCTTCGCCATTGTGCGCGGCGTCGATCAGGACGCGCCGCTGCCCGGGCATCGTCAGCAGTTCCAGGCGCGCCGGCCATTCGGCCGTCTCGAGACCGCGGACGATCGCTCGCGTATCGATCGCCAGTCCGCGATCGGCCGCCGCTTCGAGCAACCGGATCGCCACCAGCGCGTTGGTCGTCTGGTGCTCTCCGCGCAGCGCCAGCAGCAGCGGCCCGTAGGTGTCATTCGCCGTCCGCACCGTCATGCGGGCGCGGCCATCGACCATTTCCACGTGCATCGAGGCGCTCGACGCTTCGACCAGCGTCGCGCCACGGTCGGCGCTTGCCTCGCGGACCACCTTCAGCGCGGGATCCGGCAGCGATCCGGCCACGACCGTCATTCCCGGCTTGATGATGCCGGCCTTCTCGAACGCGATCTCGGCCAGGGTTGTTCCCAGATGCTGCTGATGATCGAAGGCGATCGTCGTGATCGCGCCCGCGATCGGCTGAATGACGTTGGTGGCGTCGAAGCGGCCGCCAAGTCCGACCTCGATCACTGCCACCTCAACCCCGGCGCGGCGGAACAGTTCGAAACCGATCGCCGTGGTGGCTTCGAAGAACGTCGGGACGACGCTGAGCGTTCCGGCCGCACAGAGGCGATCGATCAGCGCCAGGACATCGTTCCCGGTCGTTTCGAGGGTAGCGTCGCTGACGGGACGATCGCCGATGACGAAACGTTCGGCAAGGCTGGTCAGGTGCGGCGACGTGTAACGCGCGGCCCGAAGGCCCGCGGCGATCAGTGCCGCGTGCACCATCGCCGTGACCGATCCCTTGCCGTTGGTACCAGCGATGTGGAGGGTCGCGAACTGCCGCTCTGGATGTCCGAGCGCCTCACAGAGACGGGAGATGTTCTCGAGACCGAGCTTGATGCCGAAGTTCTCGAGCGAAAAGAGCCGGTCGAGCACTGGACCGCTAGCGCGGGGTGTCGCGAACCGGCGCGCCGGCGGCGACCGCAACCGGCAGCGACGCGCTCGCGCGTTTGTCGTTGCCCGCTGCGGTCGCCGCCGCCGGCAGCGGGCCGGCCTGGCGGCCAGCGCTCGCCGTTTCGGCGCGCATGAAGCGCAGCGCACGCGACAGCGTCGACTTCATGTCCCGGCGATCCACCACGAGGTCGAGCATGCCGTGCTCGACGAGGAACTCACTGCGCTGAAATCCCTCGGGCAGCTTCTGACGGATGGTCTGTTCGATGACGCGGGGGCCGGCAAATCCGATCAGCGCTTTCGGTTCAGCGATGTTCAGATCGCCGAGCATCGCGAAGCTCGCGGTGACACCGCCCGTTGTTGGATCCGTGAGGATCGAGACGAACGGCAGATGCGCCCGGTCGAGTCGCGCCAGCGCGGCCGACACCTTGGCCATCTGCATCAGCGACAGCGCCCCCTCCATCATCCGCGCACCGCCGGAGCACGAGATGACGATCGCCGGTTGCCGGCGGTCGAGCGCCATTTCGATCGCCCGCGTGATCTTTTCTCCGACCACCACGCCCATGCTGCCGCCGATGAACTGGTACTCCATCGCGGCGATGACCACCGGCAGGCCGTCGATGCGGCCGCTGGCGACGATGCAGGCGTCGGTCATGCCGGTGGCCTGCATGGTTTTCTGCAGTCGGTCGCAATAGGGCTTGGTGTCGGTGAACTTCAGGGGATCGATGGAGGTGAGGTTCGTGAAGTGCTCGGCGTACTCGCCGTCGTCAAATAGCGCCTTGAGGCGCTCGGCGGCCGAGACGCGGAAGTGATGGGCGCACTTCGGGCAGACACTCTGGTTCTGTTCGAGGTCGTTCTTGTAAATGAGCTGGGTGCACCCGGGACACTTGACCCAGAGCCCTTCGGGCACGCGGCTGGGCTTTTCGGCCGTTGCGGAAGCGATCGGTTTCCGCGCCTTCTTGAACCAAGCCATCCCGGCGACTGTAGCACGGACGAACAAATCCCAAATCCCTAATCCCCGGCCTCAAACAACTGCCAATTGCCCTCGGCCACGTCCCCGACTTTCCCGACTTTCCAACGCGTAGGAATCTGGACTTTCGCTATCGGGATCTGGGGTTTGGGAGTTAGGTCCTGGGCACGTAATACCGCGTGCCGCGGTTCATTGACCGGATCTGCCGAATCAGGTCGTCGAGCGCGTCGTCGCTGCTGTGGAGATCGAACTGCGAGGTTTCGACGACAAGGAGCGGCGTCGCCGAATAGTGGAAGAAGAAGTGCTGGTAGGCCTCGTTGACCTCGCGCAGGTAGTCGGCACCAGGCGCAGGCGCCTCAGGCTCGTGACCGTCTCGAGCCCGATCGCGGAGGCGGCGGGCGAGCACATCGGTAGGCGCCTGGAGATAGATCACCAGGTCCGGCGATGGCGCATCCTTCGCGAGTAGTTCATAGAGCCGCTGGTAGATGAACAGCTCGTTGTCGTCGAGATTGACGTAGGCGAAGATCTTGTCCTTGTCGAACAGGTAGTCGGCGATCGTCGTGGTAGCGAAGAGATCGCCCTGCTGCAGGGTGAGCTGCTGCCGGTGGCGGTTGAGGAGATAGAACAGTTGCGCCTGCAGCGCCGCACCGGGACGGCCGTTGTAGAAATCGGCGAGGAATGGATTCTCCTTCTCCTCCAGCACGGCCGTGGCGTCGAGCCGCGCCGCGAGGCGCTCGGCCAGCGAGCTTTTGCCGACACCGATCGGACCTTCGATCGCGATGTAGCGAAACGACATCTAGTGGACCGTATTCACTGGAACAGTACTACCTGCCGGTACGTTCCGACCGCGAACAGCCGGCAGCGACGACGGCGCGGCCGGTTCTGTTTCAGGAAGGACATACCACTACGGGGGTGTGTCCACTGGACCGTACTGCTGACAGGGTGTTTCGATTGCGGTTGCTGATTCCGGCACCGACAGACCTGGAGCAGTGAGGCGAGGCGAAGCCTCGCGACTCAGATGCTATCATCGGCCTCGATGCGCCGTCGTGCTTGCATTCTGCACTCTGCATTCTGCATTGCGATCGCCACCCTTTCCGGCTGCATGCCGACGGCGTCTACGCCGGTCGCGACCACGCCGACGCCTCCTGTCACGACGGTCACGTGGGAACAGAAGCTCGGATGGATCGTGCGCCTCGAAGATCAGCGGCTGCTGCGCGATCCGAATCCGCCACCGCCCGTCGTCCTGCGTCCGGCGACCCGTACCGAGCCTGTCGTTTACGCACCGGCGCCCCCCTCGGATCTGATCCGACTGCTCGGCGATTCGGAGTCGCGCGTGCGGCATCGCGCTGCGCTGGCGATCGGTCGCGTGCACCTCGTGGAGGGCGTCGCGCCGCTGGCCGATCGGCTCGCGAACGACGAGCAGCCGGAAGTGCGGGAGATGGCGGCGTTCGCGCTGGGACTGATTGCCGATGCGAGCGCTCGCCCAGCGCTGCTGCGCGCGCTGACGGATCCGCTGCCGTTGATCCAGGGGCGGGCCGCGCAGGCGCTGTCGCTCATCGGCGACAAGAGCGATGCCGCGGCAATCGGATCGATGGTGCAGGCCCACGTGAAGGCTGGCGCGCTCATGGGGATTGCACCCGACGATCTCACGTACCCGCTCGCGCCGCCGGTGGAGGCCATACGTCTCGGGTTGTACGCGCTGACGCGACTCGGCTCCTACGACGCGATCGCGGCCGACGTGCTCGCCGATTCGGGACAACCGGTCTCACGGTGGTGGCCGATCGCGTTCGCGCTGCAGCGGGTCAATGACCCTCGTGCAACGCCGGCGTTGATGGCGTTGCTGGACACGCCGGGCCGTTTCACCGCGTCGTTCGCGGCCAGGGGGCTGGCCGCGCAGAAGGCGCCGGCGGCGCGGACCCGCTTCCGCGAGTTGGTCGAGCAGCGCAAAGCCCCGACGGCGGTGCTCGTGCAGGCCATTCGCGGCCTGGTCAACCTGGCTGAAACGTCGATGGCCGAGCCGCTGCTGGCGCTTGCCGACGACAGCACGGCCGATCCAGAACTGCGCCAGGAAGCGCTCGATGGCTTCACGGCGCTCGCCACCAGGCAATCGACCGACCTGATGCTGGACATGATGACGGACCCGGCGCCCCAGGTCCGCGCCGCCGCCCGTCGCGCGCTGGCGCGCGTGGACCCGGACACGTTGATGACCGCGCTGTCGTCAACCGACCCCGATCGCGACTGGACCGTCCGCGTCGCCCAGGCGGCGGCGCTCGGCAAACTCTCGGCCGACCGCAGCGCCCCGCTATTGCGGGCGATGCTCGGCGATCAGGATCAGCGTGTCGTCCCGGCCGTGATCGACGCGATCGTGGCGGCCAAAGTGGCTGATGCGGAGGCGCTGGTGCTGCGCGAGCTGAAGGCCGATGACTTCGTGGTCCGAGCGCACGCCGCGGCCGCACTGGCCGACCTGAAGGCCACCACCGCGGCGCAGGCGTTGATCGATGCGTATCGTGCATCGCTGGGCGACAGCACGTATGTCGCCCGCGCGGCGATCCTCGACGCGCTGAACATCGTAAGCCCACCCTCGGCGCGTCCGCTGCTGCAGGAAGCGCTGCAGGATCGCGACTGGCCGGTACGTTCGCGCGCGCTGGCCTTACTGAAGGCGGCCGGCGTCACAGACGTCGGGCCCGCGTCGATTCGACCGGCGCCTGCGGCCATGTCGACGCCTGCCGGCGACGTCGACAGCCCGGAATGGCAGGCGATCGTCAATCCCAAGTACTCGCCGCATGCGTTCATCGAGACCGACAAGGGCACGATTGAGATCGAGCTTGCGATTGCCGATGCGCCGCTGACCGTGAACAGCTTTGTCTTGCTGGCGCGCAAGGGGTTCTTCGATGGCGTTGCCATCCACCGCGTCGTGCCCGACTTCGTCGTCCAGGACGGCGATCCGCGTGGCGACGGCGAGGGCGGTCCCGGGTACGCGATTCGCGACGAAGTCAACGAACGTCCGTACCTCCGCGGCACCGTTGGGATGGCCCTCGACTGGGAAGACACCGGCGGCAGTCAGTTCTTCATCACCCATTCGCCGCAGCCGCACCTCGATGCGCGTTACACGGTGTTCGGCTATGTCGTGAACGGGATGGACGTCGTCGATCGGATCGTTCCGTCGGACGTGATCAGGAGTGTGAAGATTTGGGACGGGGTCACCGCATCGCGATGACCCCGCAATAGGAGAGCGGTTACTTCTTCTTCGCCGCCTTCTTCTTCGCGCCCTTTGCTGCCTTCTTCGCCATCTGAATCCCCCCCTTCCCCTTCCGGTCTGGAGTGTGCGAGCGTCTCACCGCACGATCCGGCGCACTCTGCCGCCTGGCACGTCGGCCCGGATGTCGGCGACCTCGCGTCGTGGGCTGTCCCTGGTGGTGCGTGGCCGGGAGCAGCAGCAACTTGTGGATGATGACGGGATCACTGAGCGACCCCGTCTTACAGGTAAAAAAAATGGGGTGCTCCAACGAGCACCCCTTCAAGCTTGCGGAAGAAACTACCGCTTCTTCGCGGCCTTCTTCTTCGCGCCCTTGGCAGCTTTCTTCGCCATTAGCTCTCTCCTTAGGAGTTAGCGACTCAGCCTCCG
>DATJEU010000032.1:0-125933 GCA_035496255.1 Vicinamibacterales bacterium | reverse complement strand
GATGCGACGATTGTCCGGACTTGTTCTCGCTGGCGCGATGCTCATCCTGCCGGCCTTTGCGCAGCCTGCGGTCGCTCAGCAGGCGCCGCAGAAGTTCACGATCAGCGGCGACATGGCCGTGCTCATGGTGTCGGTCAAGGGTGACAAGACAGCGGACTACGAGCAGGTGCTGGGCAAGTTGAAGGATGCCCTGATGAAGTCCGAGGCGCCCGAGGCCAAACAGCAGCTCGCGGGCTGGAAGATAGTCAAGACGCCCATGCCGCAGCCGGATGGCACCATCGTGTATCTGCACATCATCACGCCGGTGGCCGGCGCCGATTACAGCGTGCTGCAGAACATCTACACGGTCGTGAAGGATCCGACCGAACAGAAGGCCATCTACGACCAGTACGTGGGCACCGGCGCCAAGAACCTGTCGCTGCTCACCGGCTCGGTTGCGCTCGACATGGGCAAGTAGGCCGATCGCAATCCCCTGAACAGTCAAAGCCACGGGCGTTCTGCGTCCGTGGCTTTTTCGCGTGGAATCGCCGTCGTCTCGCACCCGTCGTCTCGCACCTCCGTCTCGCACCCTCGTCTCGCACCTTCGTCTCGCACCCTCGTCTCGCACCCCCGTCTCGCACCCCCGTCTCGCACCTACGTCTCTACACCGGCGAGCTTGGCCAGCACATGAAACACCGCCGCGCAGTCCTCTTCCTCGAGCCCCAACCCCCGCGCCGCGGTGAGAAACTCGTTGGCGACCGACGCCGTGGGCAGCGGCACGCGGAGCTCGCGCCCCATCTCCAGCGCGAGCGTCGTGTCCTTCTGCATCATCCTGACGTTGAACCATGCCGGCTCCGGCAGGTCGAGCACGAAGGTGCTGCGGTACTGCAGCATCGGCGACGCGAGCGCGCTGTGAGCGAACACCTCGACCGCCGTTTTTCGATCGATGCCGCTCTTCTCCGCCAGCAGGATCCCTTCAGAGTACGCCAGCAACTGAACTCCGATGCTGAGATTGAGCGCAATCTTCATCGACACCGCCGCACCGTGGCCACCGACATGCGTGGCCTTGGGACCGATGTCCATCAGCAGCGGATGAATCCGATCGTAGGTGGCCTTCTCGCCGCCCACCATCATCGTCAACTTCCCCTGCTCGAGCGTGATGACGCTGCCCGACACCGGGCAGTCCACCATCTCGCCACCGCGTGCCTGGATCTTCCCGGCAAGCGAGCGGCTGGCCGCAGGACTGACCGTGCTCATGTCCACCAGGACCTTGCCCGCCTGCATCGCCGCGACGACACCGTCGGGGCCGTCAGCGATCGCGGCGAGCGCCGCCGAATCGGTGACCATCACGAAGATCACCTCGCTCTGCTCGGCCACGGCGCGCGGCGTGTCGGCCCAGCGCAGGCCGCGTTCGATCAACCATTGCGCCCTCGCCTTGGTGCGGTTGTAACCAGTGACCGTATGTCCCCTGGCGATCAGCCGGGCCGCCATGCGGCCGCCCATCGCACCGAGGCCGATGTATCCAAGCTTGGCCATGTTGTATAAGGCAAGCACATGACGCAGCTTCAGGACAAGACAGGAAGCGGAACGGGCCGGCCGGGCGGACGGGCGCTGGCGCGGCTCGGACTCCACATGTCCGACTGGTTCGAGCGCTGGTTTCCGGATGCGTTTGCGCTCGCCCTGATCGCGGTGGCCGTGGTGTTCGCCGCGAGCGTTGCCGCGGGCGCCTCACCGCTCGACGCCGCGCGCTGGTTCGGCGCCGGCTTCTGGGATCTGATGGCGTTCACGCTGCAGGTGGCCATGATCATCGTCACCGGCTACGCGGTGGCGATCGCGCCGCCGGTCTTCCGCATCATCAGCCGCCTGGCGGACATCCCGAAACAGCCACGTACCGCGATGGCCTTCGTCGCCCTGTTCTCGATGCTGTCCTCGTTGCTCTCCTGGAGCTTCAGCCTGATCTTCAGCGCGCTGCTCGCCCGCGAGGTCGGCCGTCGTCTCGAGCGTGCGGACTACCGCGCGCTCGGGGCGGCGGCGTATGTCGGCGCCGGCAGCGTGTGGGCGCTGGGCCTCTCTTCGTCGGCAGCGCTGATCATGGCGGCGCCAGCTTCGCTGCCCGACTCGATCAAGGCGATCAGCGGTGTCATTCCACTGCAGCAGACGATCGGACTCTGGCAGAGCATGGCGGCCGCCGTCATCCTGATCGCCGTGTCGATGGCGATCGCGTACTACTCGACGCCGGACGCGCAGGACGCACGCAGCATCACGGCGATGGGTGTGACGCCCGCCGAGCACGCGGCCGTGCCACTGCCCGCGCGTCCCGGCGAGTGGGTCGAACACAGTCCCGTGCTGACGCTGCTGGTCGGCGGCTTCGGGCTCTGGTTTCTGTTCCGCGAAGTTGCTACGAGCGGCTGGCAGGTACTGCTCGACCTCAATCACTACATCCTGGCGTTCTTCGTCGCCGGCATGCTGCTGCACTGGCGGCCGCGCTCGTTCATGAACGCGGTCAGCGCGTCGGTCGGCTCAACCGGCGGTGTCCTGGTGCAGTACCCGATGTATGCAGGGATGGTGAAGATGATGACGGCGTCGGGTCTCGCGACCGCGATGGCGCACTTCTTCGTCCAGGTGTCGACGCATTCGACCCTGCCCGTGCTCGTCGGGATGTACTCGGCCGTGCTTGGATTCTTCATCCCGTCGGCGGGCGGCAAGTGGCTGATCGAAGCGCCGTACGTGCTGCAGGCGGCGAAGTCGCTGGACGTCCATCTCGGCTGGATGGTGCAGACCTACAACGCGTCGGAGGCGCTGGCGAATCTCGTCCACCCGTTCTGGATGCTGCCGCTGCTTGGCATCCTCGGCCTCCGCGCCCGCGACATCGTCGGCTACTCGATGCTGCAGTTCGTCGTCCATGTCCCGCTGGTGCTGCTGCTGGTCTGGATCTTCAACCTGACGCTGTAAAGAAGTGGCCTCCGCAACCTCCGCGACCAAGGGATCGGCATGAGGCTGGCATCGGTCACGACATGCGCTCGACCACCATCCGCATCCTGGCGCTCGCGCTCGGCGTCGTCGTGCTCGCCGCAGCGGATGAATGGTTCCTCGCAGCGATGTATGGAGAAGACCAGGTCAACTGTGGCGTCAGCAATCTGCCGCTGCCGCTGCCGGATCTTCCGGAAGCCAGCGGGATCACGCACAGCCGCCGCACGGCCGATCTCTATTGGAGCTTCAACGACTCGGGCGAACCGACGCTGTTCGGCGTCGACAGCAACGCCAACGTCACTGCTCGCGTGCGCGTGAGCGGCGCCGCCCTCCACAACTGGGAGGACATCTCGGCTGGACCGTGCGGGGCAAACGGAAACTGCCTCTACATCGCGGACATCGGTGACAACAGCGCCCGCCGCGCGTCGATTCAGATCTACCGCGTGCCAGAGCCGTCGCCGCGCGACGGCGCCACGCAGGCGGCCGAGCGATACGACGGCAGATATCCCGACGGCGCCCACGACGCCGAAGCGGCGTTCGTCCTGCCGGATGGACGCCTGTTCCTCGTCACCAAGGACAAGTACGCGGGCGTGTACCAATTCCCGCTCGAATCGGGCAAGACCAGCACGCTGCAACTGGTGGCGCGCCTGCCGCTGAACAACGTGACCGATGCGGATGCGTCACCTGACGGCAACCGTATCGCCGTCCGCACCAAACAGGACGTGGTCTTCTTTCGGACGACGGAGTTGCTGCAGGGCGACGTCGAGCATGGTGATGCCGTCAGCACGCTGGACGTCGGGGAACCTCAGGGTGAAGGCGTGACCTTCGGGCCATCGGACATGCTCGTGCTCACCGGCGAAGGCGGCGGTCGCAAGACACAGCCGCGGCCCGGCACCTTCGCGACGCTGCAGTGCAGGTTCGCGGGAGAGAAGCAGAAAGCCTCACGGCGCTGATGCGGCGTGCCGCTTCACTTCTTCTCCCATGCAGCCGGCGATCGCCGACACGAACTGCTGATAACCGTCGCGACCGAGCACGAACGGATTCGGCTGGCCCGGACGCCGTGCTTTGAGTGCCGCGAGCTTCAGCTCGAACGCATCGAACATCGGGTGATTCTGCACCTCGACGTCCACCGCCTTCTGCCGCGTGAGGCCGGCCCAGTGATTCAGCGTCGCGATGTATGCCTGCAGGGCGGGAACGTCAAGCCGGCCCGGCAGCAGCACCGCGCCACCGAATAACGCCGCCATGTGCGTCGTCCCGCCATCCTTGACTGGAAAGATGAATCCAAGCGATCCCGGCGTGTGCCCTGGAATCGCGACCACGTCGATCTGTGTGTCGCCGACCTTCAGCGGCGTGCCCTCGACAAGAACCACGTCCTGCTTCGGCACGTTCCGCGGCGGCGCGCCATTGCGCCCCGGACGCGCCATCGCTTCGGCATCGGCCATGGAGACGCCGACCTTCGCCCCGTAACGCTGTTGCAGTGCCATCGAGCCGCCGTAGTGGTCGGGATGCCCGTGCGTGACGAGCACGTACTTGATCCGTGCCGGGTCGAGGCCAAGCTTCTGCATCCCCGGCAGCAGCACGGACTCGAGCTGATCGGCATAACCCGCATCGATCAGCACGATGCCTTCCGATGTCGTCAGCGCGTAGACCGTCGTCGTGTCCCGGCCGATCGCGTACAGGTTGTCGAAGATCTTCGTTGGCTCGATCAGCGGATCGTCGGCGGCGTTCGCGTGAGCCTTTCCTGGCGTGCAGTAGAAGTCTTTCGCCGCGTCGATCGTCGCCGATTGCGCCGCGGCGGTCGTTCCCGTAGCTAGAACAAGGACACAAAGGAAGCTGCGCATCATGCGCAGTATAGCTATCAATCGACGGCCTGGGCGGTCGATGTAATCGATGACGAGGGTCGACAGTGGCGCCTGTCCGGGTTCGAGCTTGAGTCCCAACCGCTCCTGCAGCGCGGTAAACAACATCGGCCTATCGTCTGCCGGCGGCGTTCCATCGTGGGCGATCTCGGCGTAACGTAGCGTCAACTTGTAGTAGCCCTCGAGACCGGTGCGATCGACCACGACGCGGCCCGCGCGGCTGGCGAGATTGCGCGCAGAGCTGTCCATGGTCAGACCGCCCGCCAGTACTTCCCCTGGTGCCGTTCTCAGGCCGCACGGTGGTGCGCCGTTCTCGGCGCGCGGCATTGGTGGCGATGGGCGCCCGGCCCTGTGTGGCCGTCGCTGCGCCTGCGCAGTCCCGTGGCGACACGCGGATGGATGGTCCGAGTTGTCGATCGGGCCTCGCCAGCGTGAGCAGATAGACGTCGGCGTCCCGATCCTCGAGATGAGCAGTAAGCTGGAGGCGTTCCGCTAACAGCGCTCGGAGCATCGCAGCGCGATCCTCGATTGTTGCGCCCACCGGCATCGTGGCGATCAGATCGTAGCGGTCAGTCGTGATCCAGCCAGGGGCTCCAACAATCTTAGTTCGGCGGGGACGGTAGGCGGTAAGGATCAGCCACCGTCACTTCGTTGCGCAGTTTGAGCGGCACGTTGTACCGGATTGATTAATCTTAGTCAGTGGACAACGTGAGTGACTCGGCGCCGGACGAGTTCACTGTAATGAGTTTGCCACTCGGCGCGAGGCGCATCAAATAATCCAGCGCCAACGGGGTTGGATCTAACACCGGAACCGGGTTGACGAGGCCAGGCACCACGGCAAAGGGAGGCGGATTCTTCAAAGCTACGGTTCGGTAAGAACCGGGAGGTAAGCCACTCATCGTGACTTTGCCGTTTTCGTCGACGAGGGCCGCTGACGCGACCAGGAAACGACCTGGGTGGGATGAATTGAACAATGCAAGTACAAGTGAGCCAGTCGCCGGTTCACCTGACTCGGTCATTACTTGTGCGCTGATTGTCCCGCCGTCCGACCCGATCAGAAGCTCGATATCGCCTGGGTCAGCGGCATCGAGTGCCTGCCCCATTGCCGTCCTGCCATTTTGCAGTAAATCGCTGACATACAACGGTGCCTGCAGTCCAGGCACGGCAAGGACATAAGGCACGCCGAGGCTCATGCGGGCCTGAAACCTCGAAGGGATCGCATCAATCCTGGTCTGAAGACTTGCAGGAACGATTATGAGAGCAAGTCGGGAGGCAATATCCTGTGGCGGCGATCGCTTCCAAGATACGGCGATTTCCTTCGTTACGGGTTCGGCGACACTCAGCACTCCTACGTCGACATCGGCATTCGCCACCTCGAAGGCAATGTCGTTTCGAGCGGTTGGACCGAGAATTCCGTTGATCGGTGCGCCGGCGACAAAGGTGAACTCTCCGTTGTATAAGCCACACGATTGAATGTGACCGTCTCCTGGAGCAGGCCTCACATTCCAGTACGAAGGCGTCGATCCACTCACACCTGCGACAAGGCGCGCAATAGCGCGATCCAACACCGCAAACTCACTCGCTGCGTTCGTGGCTCCTTCGAGTTGAGCACTCATGCAAAACGAACGTTCAGTCGACAACGTAATATCCACGTCCCTTCGTTCCTGACGGGACGTCAGCACAACCGGCACAGCAGCCTCAATCGAGTCGACGGAAGGATAGTACCGAGGCCGCCGCGTTGGAAGCCCACCAGAAGCGCTTACTCTTCCCGCGCTTGGGCTCACCTCCCGCCGTGGTATGGCAAGCACATAGTAGGCTTGCCCGCCAGGCAGATGTTCAAGGTGGAACGTGCCTCGATCGTCGGTCACAGTAGAACCGCTAACATGATCCCAGAGCTGCCCCCCGCTGAGATCCTGAAGGCTCGGCCAACCGCGCATCCTGCTGTATCGCCTTATGATGGCGACGACGGTCACTCCTGGAAGCGGCAATCCATCGTCGGCTCTGACACTTCCTGAGATGCTGGCGAACAGCCTTACACGAAGGTCGGGCAGCGTGGCTGTACGTCCCGCGCTCACGGCACCTGACACCAAGAGCGGTGCGTCACCCACCAGCAGTGGGCGCATTGATACGCGGACTGTGCCTGGCGGTACGTTAGCGACGTAATAGCGACCCTGCGCATCAGTTATTGCGGTTCCGCGCGACGCACCGGAATAAGCAAGCGCGACGTTTTCCAATGGCACGCCGCTGTCGGCATCGCGTACGACACCGGTGATTGAACCGGTGTCCGCCGCTTCCTGCACAGCCGACTCGTTGAGATACACGAACGCGACCATCGCGACAGCCGCTGCGACACTGGACACGCGCGTATTCATCCGAACCTCGTACGCTCGTTTACAGGTTTTATCGCTCTTCGAGAACGATGGCCTCGCGTTCCCCGAGATCGAGTTTGAACTGCTTCGTTGTCAACACCGGCCGGCCATTAGATGAATCAATCGCCATCGCTTCATACATTCCTCCTGGCAACCTATCGAAGACAGCCTCGGTATTTGGCCCGACACTGTAATAAGCCCGCGTCGGTGCGATTCTACCTGGCGTAAGGTCTTTAATGGCAACAACCAGGCCGCTCGCGTACGAGGCGGGATACCTGATCGTCACCTCACCCAGGCGCTGCAGTGGCACTGTCACATCGGATTCTTCCGGCCCGACCACAACAGTTGCTGCCTGACACGCCGACTCGCTGATCTTACCCATGATCGCGTACTCCCCCGGAGCCAAGTCGACACGCATCACACCGGTATCGGCACTTACAGTCAACTGTCTAGATTGACCTGGGAGTAGTGGATGCACGGGAACAACCGACAACATTACCCTTGCACGTTGACATTCCTGCGACGCGCCACTCATTACCCGGGCATGAACTCGGACCGTTCGTAGTCGGCCCAGTAACACCCGAGCGTCCCTCACGGCACTTGCGAAGACGCGGACTCGAGTCACTCCGTAGGCAACCAGACCGCGCGCTTCGGTTGATGCGTACACACGAAGCTGGTAGTCACCAGGCAATACATTGGGAATCACGAACGACCCATCACGCGAGAGTACGCGGGCCCACACTGGTGTCGGAGTTGCGGGGTCCATCGCGATGAACACTGCCAAGGCGAACGCGCTCATCGGAACCGAAGAGAGGTCGACACGGCCGCTGACCTCGAATCCACCGCTACGTGTGTGCAGGAACAATTGTTCATAGCTTTGTCCCTGCGAGAGATCCAACACCATCGGTTCGTCCAGCGCGCTACCGATAAGCGTCGGAGCCTGAGACTCTGCGGCTTCGCTCACGTTCCATACGAATAGTCGGTAGCGCCGGGCTGGCACTCCCCATATTCTGAAGTTCCCCTGGCCGTTCGCTCGACCGCTCACGATTAGTGGAACGGGCTCGCCGGTGGCATCCTCCAGCAACGCCATTTGCGCCGCGACTGAGCTGCCCAGTTGGCCGGATACGACGCCGTAACGACTCATTCGCAGCGCTATGCGACGAGATCCTGCCTGTCCGATTTCACCTGACAATTGGACCGCGCCATGTAGCACATCATCGACAGATATAGTCGCATTCGGCGGTGGTGTCGCGATGCTGTCTATCCCATTCGCATCCGTCCTTCCAGCCCACACAACCTCCCCATCACGGATCATCCGAACAGTTGCACCGCTAATCGGAAGACCTGTGGAGTCATCTAGTAGCTTGAGAGTGATGGGCGCCGGCAACGATTGAGCCGACACGGACAGTGTGGGGGTTTGCATCGCTGCCGCCATGACAGCGGTAGTTACGAGCACGGCAAGGTGAAGGGCACGCGACATATGATCAACGGGCCGATGCGATGCTTGCGTATCGTTCGTCTGTTCCTAGGTCGGTGTCAACTCGCGATTTGGCGGATGGGCAGTCTTAACCACGTTAACGCGTGAGTTAGTAACTCATGCGTAACTTGTGCCGATCTTCGCCAACCCTCACATAAGCGCGTCGGCCAATCTCAACGTTATTACGATTTCACTTGACACACATGTTCCTCGTCCGTATAAGCGATTTCCTCGCCTAGACGCACGCCGTGCTTTTCAGAAAGGAGCATGCATGTCGACGCTCTCTTCTTTCAATCGGGCCAGTTCGCGTAGGACGTTTATTCACTCGTGGGCTTCTGGAGTCGTGGCGATTGCAGCCGCTGTTTTCGGACTCCCCAAAACTGTCGTCGCCTGTTGCGTGGAGATTTGCGGATGCGAACTCTGCCAAAATCCGATCGACACGTACGCTTGTTATTACTCCTGCTATGGCAGCGGCGGTTGCTTTTGGTCATGGTACTCGCCAACCACGTCAGTCGCATGCGCAGAGTGCGTTGTTGGTGACCCCAATGGCTGTACCGAGGACTACTTCCCTACAGACCTTTGCAACAACGTCATCTGTTCGACGATGTCTGGCGGTGCCTGCCAATGAGTGCAACACACGCATTAATTGAGATCGATTGCGAGGGGTTATGCGCGATTGGCAAGCCGCGCCTTACGACCTCCGAATGTTTAGCGCTGCGTTACATTCCGATCGGGGTGTCGGTGGGCTTTGGCATCGCGATGATTCGATATGGTCCAATTATCAGCCTACTGCCATTCATCGTTCTAATCGGATTCGGCCAGTTAGGTGGTCTCTGTGGTGCGGCGCATCTGCGAACCATGGGCGCTCTGTGGACACTTAAACACTCCCTATGGCTCCGCGGCGTGACCGCATATACGTTTGCAGGCATGCTCAGCTCTTTGGCGACCGGCTCGATACTCGGTTTGGCAGGCGCAATCGCACCATCATCATCGAAGCCCATCATGTTCGGCACCGTAGCTCTAATGGGGATCGCTTCGTTACTCAGGGAAACGGGGCTACTTGTCTTCGCCATACCTGAGCGGCATTGCCAAACTTTACGCAATTGGGCATACGAATACGGCTGGGTTGGAGCCTGTGCAATGTGGGGGTTTCACATCGGTGTGGCCTTCTCGACCGTAATAACCTTCGCCAGCTTTTGGGTGTTAGTAGCCTTCATAGTCGCGCTCGGCCGGGCCGACGCTGGCGCCGTATTGATGGGTGCTTATTGGATCGGACGGTGTTTACCGCTGTGGCTGCTAGCCCCGCTGGCGTCGCGAACAGAGACTTGGAGTATCACCCAACTAGCACCACTGTTGCGACCGGCGCACGTGGTCGCTCTCGGCTGGTTTGTGGGTGTCGCCCTGTTAACCGAGTTTGGATACCGTTAATCAAGGACCGATGTTTACTTCACACCGTCGCGCGAGAGGGACAGGTTGGACGCAATGCGATACAGACGCGGTATGTCTCATCACTCGATTCACACTTCGCTCCTGGATATACATGCCGTTATTTTGGCTACTCTATAAACGAGTCCTAACTGAAGCCGCTGGCAAAGTCGGAGGACTGCTCGCATCGTCATTTACGATTGAGAGTCCGACTGCCTGTTTTCATATTTCTCTATGGGTGAATGACTGCGCGATCGAAGAGTTCAATAAGCACTGTCATTATCATTTCCAAGCTGTTCGCTGGGCGATTCCTCGGGTTCGCGAAAAGGGCACGGGTATCTATCGCTTGTTCTCTGTCCAATGTCACATTGATGCCATCAGCAATAACCTGTCATGGGACGGCTTCGACATTGATCGGCTCGCTCCCCAACAAGAGCCAGTGAACACGTAGCGCTATTCTCCACAATTCGTAGCAATGACTTACGGAAACAATGTCAATGACGTGATAGAGGCAGTTCGATGGGTGTGTTTACGACGTCGTATCTTTTGTTGTGGGCACTGGTCATATTCCTGTTGGCACTCGCCATCGGCTTGCTGGACGAAATAAAAAAGACACCGGCCACAAGCACAATACCTGCACGACCAGAAACGGTCCGAATAGGCGACCTAGCCCCAGGGTTCACTGCGACCAACCTCCGCAATGGAGAACTGGTCGATAGCGTGGCTGATGCCCCAGCACATGAATACGCTTTGATATTCGTCAAGGCTGGCTGCCGTAATTGCAAGACGCTCATGGGTGCGATCGCTCGCACGCAGTACGACTACGTGCTTGTTTGTCGAGGCGACCATACCCTGTCCGAAGCATTCGCGTCGACAATCAATGCTCATGTTCCAATTCTCGAAGATGACGGCCACATCTCTGCTCAGTACGGAATCGAGCGATCTCCCACCGTCGTGATCATCGCCGATCGTCGTGTCCGGGGTTATGGGCAACCGACAACCGCCGATGCTTTCAAGCAATTGTGGCAGTATTCTCTCTCTCCAGAACGGCAGCCGGCTCGCGACGATATGGTCCATGCGTCACTTTAGCTTTATGTTTCGGGATATCACAATCGCTGCGCGGCTAGCTATCGGCATCATTTTCACGCGTGCGGCGTTTACGAAAGCGACCGGCCTTCGCGAGTTCGCGTCAGGCATTGCCGGCTATGGGATCGTGCCGACGCGCCTAACGATACCGGCTGCTTACTTCGTCATCGCAGCGGAAGCGTTCGTCGCCTTGACGCATCTGACCGGTATCGCCATGCCGCCAGCTGCGTGGTTTTGCTTGACAATGTTAGGCGCTTTCTTTGTGGCATCCATCGTGGGACTCCGGCGAGGTGTGCCGATCCTATGCCACTGCGGAGTCGACGATGCGACACAACACCTGTCTCGTTTGACACTCCTCAGGATTGGAGTGCTTTTCTGCATAGACTGGTTGGTGTTGATTAGCACAACAGCCGGGAGACAACCTAGCGGGGTGGGCGAGTGGCTCAATGACGTAGCACTAAGCTTGGGCGTCGTGGAGGTGCTTGCATGGGCTATGAAGGGGGACGACGTATGGCGGTTGCACGGCGCGGCCTGGGTCCTTTGCCGAGATCGAATACTGCGTTGTATCAGCGGCGATCTAACTGGAAAGGCAGGCGCGAGTGCTTGAGGTTTCCTACACGCTGATTTGGTTGATGATCCTCACTTCGTCGGCGCTCTTGCGTCGGTGCACTGATCTGTTACGACAATCACCGATCCCTTCGCCTGGAATAATTACTTCGATGCCCCACTTTACAGCGGTGACGACATCAGGAACTGCGGTCAGCGATGGCACGCTCAGCGGTGCTCCGTGTGCGATTGCGTTTGTAGACATGGTGCTGACCTCGAACCCGGAACTCAACAGACAAGCGAGGGAAGTTGTACCGTACATTAGAAAGCGATATGGAATGCCTTTGCTCGTTGTATGCACTGGGCGCTGGGAACGGTCGGCATTACTGGATTACGCCCATTATGCGGAACAGCTTGATACTCGTGTGATTTTTGACGGCGAACGAGTTGTAGCGAAGGCCTTTCAAACAAGGAGAGCCATCACGGCATTCGTATTCGACAGTAACGGGCGACTCACCTCAACGGCCCACGCCACGCAACCTGTCTGATTCCTAACGCCAACAGGGAGCCTTCGGTCGAGTGGCGAGTAGCGCCTCGAGTGTTGGCCGATTTAGGGACAACGATTTCCTTTTTTACGTGATCACGCGGCGGCCCAATCTTCGTGCCAGGCGAAGACACGGCGCCTTTACCTCAAAGGACCGCCCGAGTGATTCACAAGCATTTGAGCGCGGTGAGATGTCGCCGCGCAAGCGACGGTTTTTGTGGCGGCGATTTCTTTTGACGGGATGCCGGCATGCGAATCGCACAGGGCATGAGTCCGTACGTCGAGGAGTACGGCTACGGCAAGTGTCGCCTACGTCGCAACGGCATCGGCGGTGTTCATCCGGAAGTGCCGCTTCGTGTAACCCTGTGACGGACCCAACTATCTCCACTGCGAAGTACAGTTTGCGGCGGTGATCATCGTGTAAAGTTTTACAAGGGACGATCTTGTATCCACGAAAAAGGCAGCCGTGAAGGCTGCCCCTCCTATGGGTGTACTGTCGAGCAGGATTCCTTGTCCCGGAACCGTCCTACTGGAAGGTTCGGCCTACTCGGTCGCTTCCGCGGCCGGCGCCGACGCGCCGCCTTCCTTGACGACGTGCACGACCAGTGGCACGGTCACTTCGCGATGCAGCTTGAGCGGCACGTTGTGGTCGCCGATCGTCTTGATCGGTTCGGGCAGAATCAGCTTGCGGCGGTCGATCTCGAAGCCGTTGGCTTTGAGGAATTCCGCGATATCGGCGCTGGTCACCGAGCCATAGAGCTGGTCGGTGTCACCAGTCCGGCGGCTGATCGTGATGTCGATAGCAGCGAGCCGCGCGGCGATCTTCTCGGCAGCCCCCTTCTCCTCCGCCTCGCGCGCTTCCTTGATCTTGCGCTCGCGCTCGACGTGCTTCCGGTTGCCATCGGTCGCCGGCAGGGCCAGCTTCCGCGGCAGCAGGAAGTTGCGGGCATAGCCATCGGCGACCTTCACGATCTCGCCGCGGCGACCCAGGTTGTCGACGTGTTCTCTGAGAATCACTTCCATGTCGTGTGCCTCGGGCCGACCTGAAGGTCGGCCTCTACGAACAACCCCACGCAGGCCGACCAGAAGGTCGGCCTCTACGAAATCTATTCCGCGGTGTACGGGATGAGCGCGAGCTGGCGCGCGCGCATGATCGCCGTGCGCAGCTTCCGCTGGTGCATCGCGCACGTCCCGGAGATCCGGCGCGGCAGGATCTTGGCCCGTTCCGGCACGAACGGCATCAGCAGTTTGGTGTCCTTGTAGTTGATGTCGTCGATCTTGTCCGAGCAGAACTTGCACACCTTGCGGCGGCGGAACATCGGACGACGCTGCTGGTCTTTCCCTTGTGCGGACGACGAGCGCCCGCGGGATCCGGTCGGCTTGCGCGGCGGCATTAGAGCTCCCCTCCCATGTCAAAGCGATCGTCGCGATCGTCGTCGCCATCGCCACGCTGCCCTTCACCGGGCTGGCGCTCGGGCGGCAGGCCGCGCGCGACACGGCGGCGCCGGCTCGTTTCGGTGCGCCTGCTGCGCGTGCGGTCGACAACGGCCTCGGCCTCGTCGACCCGCACCACCAGGTGGCGGATCACGTAGTCGAGCACCTTCAGCCGGCGATCGAGCTCCTTCATCAGCTCGCCGCTGCCGTTGATGACTTCCAGCACGTAGGTGCCTTCCTTGTGCCGGCCGATTTCGTAGGCGAGTTTGCGGCGGCCCCAGTTGTCGGTCTTCTCGATCTGGCCGCCCATGCGCGTGACGGTCTCGTCGACCTGCGTATGCAGCGCCGAGACCTGGTCGTCGCCGGCGTCGGGCGAGACCACGTACACGAGTTCGTACTTCCGGTTCATGCGTCTCCTTCTGGACTATGGCCGCCCGCGAGGGGAGGCAAGGAGTCAGTTGGATTCAGCAGGATCCGCAGGTCCTGCGTTGTACACGTTCATCACCTGCTGGATGTCCGCTGCGGCAAACATCTCGGCGGCATCGGCCGCCCGGGCAATGAACTCTTCGAGCGCGGGCTGTTCGTCCCGCTCGAACGTCGCGAGCACGTGATCGGCCAGATCCCGGCGCTGATCACCGCGCCCGACCCCGACCCGAAGCCGGGGAAATTCCGTGGTCCCGAGGCGCTCGACCACCGAGCGCATCCCATTGTGGGTTCCCGCCGATCCGCGTGCGCGTGCGCGCAACCGCGCGAACGGCAGGTCCACGTCGTCGTAGACCACCAGCAGATCCGCCGGCGTGATGTCGTAATACCGTGACAGCACGCTGACCGCGTCGCCGCTGCGATTCATGTACGTCAGCGGCTTGGCCAGCAGGAACGCGCCGCCGCCGTACTTCTTCGCGACGAACGTCTCCGGCACCTGCGAGGGCGCCATCGCCCACACCAGGCCATGACGCCGCCCGATTTCTTCCACCACCTTGAAGCCGACGTTGTGGCGCGTCTCCCGGTAGTCGCTGCCCGGGTTGCCCAGACCAACAATCAGCTTCATGAATCAGTGGACTACTTCTTTTCCTTCTCTTCTTTCTCTTCCTTGCCCTTCTTGATCACTTCGGGCTCGGTTCCCGCCGGCACCGCCGCCGCTTCCGTCGTCGCCGCGGCCGCCGCTTCCTCGGCCTTCGGGATCACGACGTGCACGATCATGGTGTCGGCCGACGTGACCGCCTTCCACTTGCTGTCCTGCGCGAGATCGCGGACGCGAATCGACTGGTTGAGCATCAGCTCGGTGACGTCGACGTCGAGGTGCTCCGGAATTTCCGTCGGCAGGCACTGCACCTGGATTTCGCGGGTCACGAAGTCGAGCAGGCCGCCCTGCTGCTTGACGCCCTTCGGCTCGCCCTTGACCGTGATCGGCACGGTCACGGTGATCGCCTTGTCGAGCGCGAGCTGGTAGAAGTCCGCGTGCAGCAGTTGATGGGTGATCGGATCGAGCTGATATTCCTTCACCATCACGCGCGCCTCCGGATTGCCGGAGACCTTCAGCGTGATCAGGGTGTTGGCGCCCGATTCCGAGTGCAGGATCCGCAGCACCTGCTTGGGGTCGACGGCCAGCGACACGCCTTCCGGCGCCCCCCCGTCCGTGCGCGCTCCGTATACCACCGCCGGGATGCGCCCCGAGGCGCGGAGGCGATTGGCCTCGTTCTTCCCGCGCCCTTCTCTCTTCACTGCTTCAAGCGTCGCGTCCATATCGGTCCTTCTCGTTCACCCTTCTGCGTTCTTGCTTCCCGGTTCGTGTTCGGGGTTCGGTTCCTTGTTCGAGGTTCGAGGTTCGAGGTTCGAACCTGAATACGAACCGGGCACCAGGCACCAGGAACCGTGAACTACACAAACAACGACGACACCGAGGTCTCCTCGTGGATATTCCGAATCGCCTGGCCGAGCAGCCGCCCGATGGGCAGCTGCTTGATCTTGCTGCACCGCTCGGCTTCCGCCGACAGCGGGATCGTGTTGGTCACGATCAACTGGTCGAGCGGCGACTTCTCGATGCGATCGAGCGCCGGGCCCGACAGCACGCCGTGCACGGCGCACGCGAGCACCCGCTCGGCGCCCGAGTCCTGCAACGCCGCCGCCGCTTTCTGAATCGTCCCGGCGGTGTCGATGATGTCGTCCTGCAGGATGCACGTCCGGCCCTTGACGTCGCCGATGACGTTCATCACTTCCGCGGTGCCATCTTCCGTCCGCCGCTTGTCCACCACGGCGAGCTCGGCGCCCAGCCGCTTCGCATACGCCCGTGCCCGCTCCGCCCCGCCGGCATCCGGCGAGACGATCGTCAGGTTCGGATAGTGCAGCCGCGAGCAGTACTCGATGATCACCGGCGCCGAGAACAGGTGATCCACCGGGATGTCGAAGAACCCCTGGATCTGCGCCTTGTGCAGATCCATCGTCAGCACGCGATTGGCGCCGGCGGCGCTGATCAGATTCGCGACCAGCTTCGCCGAGATCGGCACCCGCGGCTTGTCCTTGCGGTCCTGCCGCGCATAGCCGTAATACGGTACCACCGCGGTGATCCGCGCCGCCGACGAGCGGCGGAATGCATCGATCATCACCAGCATCTCCATCAGATGCTGGTCCACCGGGTTCGACGTCGGCTGGACGATGAACACGTCCGCGCCGCGGATGTTCTCGTCGATCTGGAAGGAGACCTCGCTGTCCGGAAACCGCCGCAGCCGCGCCTGACCGAGCGGGATCCCGAGAAAGTCGGCAATCTCGCGCGTCAGTTGCGGGTGGGCGCTGCCCGAAAACACCTTGAGGTCGCCAAACCCGGTCGACATCAATCCTTCACCGCTCAGGGGTCGCTTCATCTGGAATTGGGGCGGGAGGATTCGAACCTCCGAATACGGGATCCAAAGTCCCGCGCCTTACCGCTTGGCCACGCCCCATCACACTCCACGAGCCTGTCTCGCCGAAGCGTCAGCGGAGGCGGACGGTACAGCCACGGACAACTATGGGCGGTGCAAACGCTAAGTGTAGCCGAGGGTTAGCGGGATCGGCAACTGATGCCGACACACCGGGCGCACGCCAAAACGCGGAATCTCACGCCAAAACGCAAAAACGCAGGACGAGCGTGCGTATCCAGCCCTGATGCGTGGCGTCTGGCGTTGTGGCCGTGAGCCTCCTTCAGCGGCCTGGCGTGAGAACCCGAGGCCTGGAGCGGCGGGCATATTCCCCGCGTCCCAGCGATTCGGTCAGCAGCACGCGCCAGCCGCAACCGGAGAGGCCGTCAACGGCGCGCTGCGCTTCGCGCTTGTCCTGGAACAGGCCGAAAACCGTCGATCCGCTGCCGGACATCGCTGCGGCGAGGGCCCCTGCCCGGCGCAGCGTCAATTTCATCTGTTCGATCTCCGGGTAATGCCGCGCGATTGGCGCTTCGAGGTCGTTGATCATCTGCGCCGCGCGTGACGGCCACGGCCCGGGCACGTACTGCGGTTCACGCGCCGGGCGGCCGAGGTCGCGCTCACCGTCGTACCAGCCGTAGGCCTCGGCCGTGGAGACGCCGAAGCCGGGAATCAGCAGGACGATCCAGTGCCGCGGCAGGTCGGTCAGAGGATAGACCTCATCGCCACGACCGAGCCCGAGCGCCGTGCCGCCCGAGAGAAAGAACGGGACGTCCGCTCCCAGGGCGGCGCCGACGTCCGTGAGTTGTGACGGCTGCAGTGGCACCCGCCACAGGTGGGCGAGCCCGAGCAGCGTGGCTGCCGCATCCGCGCTGCCGCCGCCAAGCCCGGCCTGCAGCGGAATCCGCTTCTCCAGGCGCACGACGATGTCGCAGACCTCGCCGGCGCGTCGCAGCGAGCGCCACAACCGCTGCGCGGCCTGCCAGATCAGGTTCGAGCGATCGAGCGGCACACCGGCCGTATCGCATTCGATCGCGAACGGACCGGGACGCGGGATGCAGGCGATCGAGTCGTGCAGCGAGATGGCCTGGAAGACGGTGCGGAGCTCGTGAAAGCCATCGGCCCGCGTGCCGAGCACACGCAGGTCGAGATTGATCTTCGCGTGCGCACGCACACCGACCGCGTGCCCGGAGGGGCGGGTCTTCAGGCCCGTCTGTCGAAGCGCTGCTCTCGGGACCTTCATTGAGTGTCGTGCAGCGGCCCGTTCGCGCGCAGGACGTCGAGCGACAGCGGCTGCGCCTCGCGCGGCACGGTCACCGTGAACGCGCTGGCGTCGAGGTCGACGTTCGTCTCCACCTGCGCGATCGCGGCGTGCAGATCGACGTGTACCGGCATGTCGGCGTGCAACGTCACCGCGGCCGGCAACGTACCGGAACCGATTTCGTATTCGATCTGCCAGGGCCCGCGACGCGCGGCGCGCAGTTGCCAGGCCTGACCCGCGCGCGTGAGATACATCGTCGCGCCGTCCTGAAACGCAATCGACGCCCAGTCGCCGCGGTGCAGCGCGCCCGCCGATGGTGGCGACGCGGTGACGCACCCGGTGAGGATCGCCTGCAGGTCCGCAGGGGCCAGCATCACGCCGGTCAGCGCGCCGAGAATCGCGTCCGCCCGTTCACCACGGACCACGCGGGAGTCGCGCGGCAGCAGCAGCGTCGCCTCCTCTGCGCCGGCGGTGACCAGGATGAACGCCGGCGGGCCGAACGGCGCGACCCCTTCGAGACGCATCGACGCGGGGCGGGCGAAGCCGGCGATGACGCGCCCGCGCAGCTTCTGGTCGCCGGCCCGTCCGGAGAGCGACAGCTCCGCCGTGAGCGTGCGGATGCCGCTGCACGTCCGCGTGATCGCCTGATGAATCCGCGTGAAGTCTGGTAACGGGGTGCCGGCGTCGGTGGGAAGCGCGATGCGCTTCGGCGCGCAACTGACGCCGAACACGCACAACGCACAATGCACGATGCTCAATGCCAAACGGCGCCGCATGGTACGCCATGCGGCCGTCTGGTCATTTCGCATTCGGCATCTTGGCCCGTGCACTGGCGATCTTCTTCTCGATCTCCTGCTTGTCGACGTCGCCGTCGCCATCCAGCGCCTTGGTCCAGGCATCGATCGCTTCCTGCCAGCGCCCCTGCTTCGCCCGCAGTTCGCCGACGTGATCGAGCACTTCGGCGTTGGTCGGCAGCCTCGCGATCGCCTGCCTCAGATTCGCGTCGGCCTCGGCATAGCTGCCCTTCTTGAAGTACGCCCAGCCGAGGCTGTCGAGATAGGCGCCGTTGCCTGGTTCCACGCGGAGCGCCTGCTGCACGAGCCGGATCGCTTCATCGAGCCGATCGTTGTTGCGCGCCAGCATGTAACCGAGAAAGTTCAGCGCATCGGCGTTGTTGGGATCGACCGCGAGCATCTGTCGCAGCAGCTTTTCCTCGTCGGCGAACCGCTTGACGCTGCCGTAGATGTCCGCCAGCGCGAGCTGAGACGGCATGTCCTTTGGAAACTGCTTGAGCGCGGCTTCGAGCACCTCGATCGCCTTCGTCTTGTCGCCGGCGGCGTTGTACGCGCTCGCCTCGAGCCGCGGGAACTGCGGATCGTCGGGATGCTGCCGCTGCGCGTCTGCGGCGAACGCGGCCGCCCGCGCATAGTCCTTCATGTCGTACAGCGTGATGATGCGCAGCGCCTTGAGCGGCCGGTTGTTGGGATTCACGGAGAGCGCGCGCGTATAGTTTTCGACCGCCTCGCGCGGCATGCCCGCCTTGACCTGCAGTTGCGCCAGCGCCGCCGCCACCCGCGGCTCATCGTCGACGATCTCGTCGAGCGTGCTGATGGCGCCCTGCAGATCGTTGCTGGCCTCCTGCGCCTCGGCCATCCGCAGCCGCGCCTGCACGGCTCCCGGATTCTGGCTGAGGACGCGCGCCAGCGCCTGCTGCGCCTTGTCCGGCTGCCGGTTCTGCAGGTACAGCAGACCAAGCTGGTAGTTGAGATTCGGATCGACCACGCCGACCGAACCGGCCGCGGCGCGTTCGAGGTAGCCAATCGCGTCCCGGACGTAGGCGGCGTTCTGCTGCGGCTGATTGCCCGCGGCACCGACGTTCGAGACCATCAGCGTCCCGAGAACCCGATTGGCTTCGACGTTGTTCGGATCGATAGCGAGCGCTTCGCGGCCGGCCTTCTCGGCATCGGCGCGCCGATTCCGGCGCACATAGAACGACGCGATCTCGGCGCGGATCTCGGCCGACTTGGGCTCGGCGGCGGCCGCGCGCTGCAGCGCCGCCAGCGCGCCGTCGTTGTCGCCCTCCCCTTCAAGGTGGCGGGCGTTGAGGAATTCAAAATAAGGATCGACGGGGGCCGACTGCGCGAACGTGGCCGCCGGGGTCACGCCAAGCAGCAGGCCGGCGACGACCACACACCGTGCCGCACGCATAACAGCCATGGATAGTGAATGTTAACGCAAATGCTATACTCCAGCCGTGCCGGTCGACGCTGAACTGCTCGAGATTCTCGCCTGCCCGAACTGCAAGACGCCGGTGAAGCTGGTGAAGAACGGCACGGCTCTCAAGTGCGATTCCTGTCACCGGGTGTACCCCATCAAGGACGACATTCCGGTGATGCTGATCGACGAAGCCACGATCGAGCCGTGATCCTCCGGCCGGCCCAGGACGCGCTGTGTGATTGAAGCGGCGCTCTGAGGCCAGTCGAGGATTTATCCTGGGCGCAGTCGACGGATGAACATCCTCCTCGTTCGCCTGCGCCTGATCGGCGACGTGGTCTTCACCACTCCGGTCATTCGCGCACTGCGGCGCCACTATCCGGACGCCCGCCTGACCTACGTCGTCGAACCATCGGCCGCTCCAATCCTCCACGGCAACCCGAATCTCACCGACATCATCGTCATTCCCCGCCGTCGAGGCCTTGGCCGCCTCGCGGATGACCTCGCGATCGGACGCGACCTCCGGCGCCGTCACTTCGACCTCGCCATCGATCTGCACGGGGGGCCGCGGGCGGCCTGGCTCACGTGGGCCAGCGGTGCCCCGCGCCGCATCGGGTATGTCACCGCCGGACGCAGCTGGATGTACACCGATCGCGTCGAGCGCGCTCCCGATCTCGGCCCGCGGCACGCCGTGGAGAATCAGTGGGACCTGCTGACGCCACTCGGCATCGAGGCGCCGGCTCCCGGTCGCGACGCCGTGGCGATGGCACCCGATGCGGCGGCGGCACGGCGAGTCGATGAACGGCTGCGGCTGGCAGGCATCACCAGCGACCACCCGCTGGTCATCATCCACGTCAGTGCCGGCAACCCGTTTCGCCGGTGGCCCGAGGCTCATTTCGTTTCCTTGATCGCCGCACTGGTCCAGCGCGATCCCGGGCGACGCATCGTCATCACGTCCGGACCGTCCGACGCTGCGGCGGCGGCACGCGTCGTGACCGAGGCCCGGCGGGCACTCGGCCCGCTCGCCAGCGCGCTTCCCGAGACGGGCGAATTCGACCTCGTGCAACTTCGCGCGCTGATTTGCCGCGCCGCGGTATACATTGGGGGCGACAGCGGACCAGCCCACATCGCCGCCACGACGGAGACGCCCATCGTGGCGCTGCTCGGTCCGACGCTGGCGGAACGGTCACGCCCGTGGCGCGACGATCGCTGGCTGTCGGTGACCGTCGATGCCGGCTCGCTGCCGTGCCGTCCGTGCAATCAGCGGCGCTGCGCGCCGGGCGACTTCCGCTGCCTGACCGGGATCACGCCGTCGCAGGTTGCGGCGGCGGTTGAACGGGTGCTGGCATCGCGTCCGGTTGAAGCGATTGCTCCGCCCGGCTGACCGGACCAGGATCGAAAGTAGCGCTCGGCTTCAGCCGAGCCAAGGAAGCAGCAATGAGCGCAATGACGATGAGCGTGACGCAGACGACGAGGAGCGAGATCGGCCTCGAACGCGTCACCTTCTGGTTCCTGCTCGGATTCGTCGCCGCGCTGCAGATGTCGATCGCCGCGGCGAATGTCTTGCTGGCGTTGACCTTCGTCTGCTGGGTCGCCATGCAGGTGCGCGATCGCACGCTGCCGTCAGCACCGCGATTCTTCATGCCGCTCGCGATCTACGCGGCCGCAACGCTGGTCTCGTCGATGTTCTCGTTCGACGCGCGCGAGAGCTTCATCGACGACAAACAGTTACTGCTGTTCGCGATCGTGCCGATGGTGTACGACATCGGCCGCGGCCAGCGCGCCGCGACGGTCATCGACGTGCTGGTGTCGATCGGCGCGGCCAGCGCCGCTTACGGAATCATTCAGTACGGCGTGCTGCACTACGACAACCTCGGACGTCGTCCTGAAGGCGCGTTGACGCACTACATGACGTACTCGGGCATCCTGATGCTGGTGGTCTGTGCGGCGGTGGCGCGACTGCTGTACGGCGGACGTGACCGCGTCTGGCCGGCATTGGTGATGCCGGCGCTGCTCGTGGCGCTGGCGCTGACGTTGACGCGGAGCGCGTGGGTCGGCACCGCGGTCGCCGTCGGCGTCCTGTTCCTCTTCAAGGATTTCCGCCTGATCGGCCTGGCGCCGATTGCCGTCGCCGGACTCCTGTTCTTCGCGCCGACGTCGGTGACGCAGCGCATGACGTCCACCTTCAGCAAGAACGATCCAACCAGTCAGGATCGTGTCGCGATGCTGGAAATCGGCGCGCGCGTCACACGCGACTTTCCGCTGGCCGGCGTCGGCCCGAACATGATTCCGCGTGTCTACCCGCGCTACCGGCCCGACTACGCCGTCAATCGGGTCAATCCGCACCTGCACAACGTGCCGGTGCAGATCATGGCGGAGCGCGGCATCCCGGCCCTCGTCATCTGGCTGGCGTTCATCGGGGTCACCCTTGCCGGCTTGCTGAAGGTGTTCCGCGATGGTGAGCGGCTCCTCGGCGCCACGGGCATCGCGGCCGTCGCCGCCATGCTGGCGGCCGGCATGTTCGAGTACAACTTCGGCGACTCCGAGTTCCTCATGACGTTCCTCGTGCTGATCACGCTGCCGTACGCGGCAATCCGTGACAGCCAACCGCGTGCTGCTGCCACCGCTCAGCGCTGAGCGGGCACGCGCGATCGCGCGCGGCTTCGCCGGCGTCCGGGTGCTGGTCATCGGCGATGCCATGCTCGATCGATTCATCGCCGGCCGCGTCTCGCGCATTTCTCCGGAAGCACCCGTTCCTGTCGTCGCGTTCGAGCACGAAACCCATCGTCTCGGCGGCGCTGCCAACGTCGCGCACAACATCGCAGCGCTCGGCGCACAGGCCGCCCTGGTCGCGCTCACCGGAACCGACGACGGCGCGGCGCTGCTGACGCGCGAGTGCCGCGACAGCGGCATCGCCCCATCGTTCGTCGCCGATCCGGACCGGCCCACCACCACCAAAGTGCGCGTCGTCACCGAACGCAACCAGCAGGTGGCCCGCATCGATTACGAGGTCGACGTCGAAGTCAGTGGCGACATCGAACAGCGCCTGCTCGCGGAATTGCAGAAGCATGCGGCCCAGGCCGACGCGATCGTAATCTCGGATTACCTCAAAGGGTGTGTCACGCGGAGAATCGTCGAGGCCGCGGTAACGGAAGCGGCCCGCACGGGCGCGGCGGTGCTCGTCGATCCGAAGATTCCCCACATCGACCACTACGCGGGCGCGACGTTCGTCACGCCGAACCATCACGAAACTGAAACTGCCGCGCACATGCGCGTACGCAGTGAGGAGGACGCGCGCATCGCCGCGCGACGGATTCGCGAGCGGGCTCGGTGCCACGGCGTCCTGATGACCCGGGGCGATCAGGGCATGTGGCTGCTGGCAGATACCGTCGAAGGTCGATTGCCGGCATCGGCGCGTGAAGTCTCGGATGTGACCGGCGCCGGCGATACGGTGATCGCCACGATGGCGGTGGCGATCGCCGCAGGCGCGACGCCCGCGGAAGCCGCGCGGCTGGCGAACGAGGCCGCCGGGATCACCGTGACGCGGTTCGGACCGGCGACGGTATCGGCGGACGAGCTGCTGGCGGCGATACCGTAGTCGTTCGACGCATTCGAAGTCGCCGTTTATTGCGGCGGTGGCGTTCCGCGACGGCCGCGGCCGTCCGGTGCATCGGGATCGGGCCCGCGCCCGCGCCGGCCGCCGCGCCCTGCACGAGCCCCGCGTGCGCCGCGTCCTCCCTGACGTTCACCGCGGCCGCGCCCGCCGCGCCCGCGTGCACCACGACCGCCCCGGCCACCACGACCTTCACGACCTTCACGCCCACCACGGCCGCCGCGTCCCTCGCGGCCATCCGGCGGACTGTCGGAATCCTGTGCGTGTGCCGGGAGCACGATCGCCGCAACGGTCGCGACGGTCGCGATCACCCCCAGGAGAAAGCCGCGTCGATTCATGCGGCGGAGTGTAATCCCTTCCTGAGGACGTCACCAGTCGATAACGATGGCGGAGCCTGTCTCTTCAGGGGATGGCGGATCCCGGGCTACTCGTCCGGCTCGACGATCCGGATCTGCAGCCGCCGGAGTTCGACGGCGGCGCGGGCGTGATCACGCTCGAACACCTTGAGCTCCACGCCACGGATACCGCGCGCGCGTCGAACGTAAGTGCCCGCCTGCTCCCCAGGCACCAACGCCCGGATGCCGATGGCTTCGAGCGCGCCGCGCGCGAGCGACGCTTCGAACTCGGTCTCGAACGTCGCCAGCGTCACGATCGGGTCGTCACGATAGGGCATGGCTCAATGCCTGAAGTGCCGCCGGCCGGTGAAGACCATCGTCAGACCGTGGTCGTCGGCCGCGGCGATCACCTTCTGATCGTTCACCGATCCGCCCGGCTGCACCACCGCGGTGGCACCCGCCGCGGCTACCGCGTCGAGACCATCGCGGAACGGGAAGTACGCATCCGACGCCGCCACCGATCCCGCAAGGGCAACGCCGGAGGCTGCGGCCTTCATGGTAGCGACGTTCACGGCATCCACACGACTCATCTGGCCCGCGCCGATCGCCAGCGTCGCATCGGCCGACGTGAAGATGACCGTGTTGGACTTGACGTGCGCGCACACGCGCCAGGCGAAGCGCAGCGCCCGCCACTCGGCCTCCGTCGGTGCACGCTTCGTGACGACGCGTAATTCACCGGCGGCGGTGGCGGCCGGGAGCGGGCCTGAAGACCCGCCCCGACGGCCACCGGAATCGACGTCCGCCGTCGGCCAGGGGGCGAACGCTTCCGCCACGCGATCGCGCGACTGCACGAGCACAGCTCCGAGCACTGAGCGGATTTCGGTGCCGGCCTCGATCGCGAGCCGGCTGAAATCGGCGACCACCACGCGCATGTTCGCCTTGGCCGCGAGAATCGTCCTGGCCTCTTCGTCCACCGCCGGTGCAATCACCGCTTCGATGAACGTCGACACGATCGCCCGCGCCGCTTCGACATCGATCGGCCGGTTCAGACCGACGATCCCGCCGAACGCCGACAGCGCATCGGCTTCGCGCGCACGCACGTAGGCCTCCGCCGCATGCGCGCCGGTGGCCGCACCGCACGGGTTCGTATGCTTGATCACCGCCGCTGCTGGTTCGGTGAATTCGAGAACGATGCGCGCGGCGGCATCGAGATCGAGCAGGTTCGTATACGACAGTTCCTTGCCCTGCAGCACGCGCGCGGCGCCGAGGCCCGCCGCTCCGTCCTCGGCGTACCAGGCCGCGGTCTGATGCGGATTCTCGCCGTAGCGAAGATCCCGCAGCTTGCGCAAGTCGGGCGACAAGGTCGCGGGCATCCCCGTCGACGCCGCTCGGGGCAGGCCGGTCTCCGCCGCGCGTGTGAATGTACCGTCACTCGCCGTGACCGTCGCAAGCGTCGACGCAATCGCCGTGTCGTAGCTGCCGGTATGCGCGAACGCCTTGCGCGCAAGCTCGAACCGAAAGGCGGGTGACGGGCCGGCCGGCCGATCCAGTTCACGCAGCACCTCGCCATAGTCGGCCGGCGAGACCACGACCATGACGTCCTGGAAATTCTTCGCGGCCGCGCGCACCAGGCTCGGGCCGCCGATGTCGATGTCCTCGATCAGCGCGTCGAACGGGGTGTCAGGATTGGCGGCCGTCTTCACGAAGGGATACAGATTCACGGCGACGAGATCGATGAGGACGATCCCGTGGCTGTCGGCCGAGTCCAGATCCTGCGGGTTGGAGCGTCGCGCGAGGATGCCGCCGTGGACCATCGGGTGAAGCGTCTTGACGCGGCCGTCCATCATCTCGGGGAAGCCGGTGACATCCGAGACGGAAATCACCGGCAGCCCGCCCCGCCGCAGGGCGGCGGCGGTGCCCCCCGTGGACACGAGGTCGAAGCCGCGGTCGGCCAGCCCCCTGGCAAAGTCCAGCAGGCCGGTTTTGTCGGAGACACTGATGAGCGCACGTGGCATGTCGGGATCGTTACAAATCCGGGTTGTTTTCCGGCCTTTTTTCGCAGTTGTCCTTGACAGCCGCCGAGGCCGACCGTAGGATAGCCGCTACGTTTACGGGGCGTTCCCTAAGCGTAGCAGTCGAGGCCGCGTAAGCACTCGCGGTCTTTTTTTGTGCCCGGGAAACTCATCTTCAGCCGCCACGCACCACCGGCGGACCTGCCGGCTCGCACCATCGCCGGCCGGGCGAAGACGGGATCGTTCCTGTGCATGTATCGCAAGCGGGCGACCCACCGGGAAGATCCGCACTAGCAGGGAAGAAGAACGATGCGCATTACAGGCAAGGTCAAGTGGTTCAACAACGCCAAGGGCTATGGCTTCATTGAGCGTGAGGGTGGCAGCGACGTGTTCGTGCACTACTCCGCGATCAGTGGGAACGGCTTCCGGTCCCTGGAAGAGGGGCAGGCGGTCGAGTTCGAGATCGTCGACGGCCCGAAGGGTCCGCAGGCGGGGAACGTCACCAAAGCCTAGAACCACGCACGACCTGCCCGGCGCGCGGCTCTCCGGAGCGGCGCCGGGCGCTTTCCCCGCCGCACGCCTCACTCTCTCATCCCACTTCATCTCACCGTGACGCGCCTTTGAGTGCTCGCGCGGTAAAACTGACTTTCCCTTCTTTCACCGCCACACGGAAGGCGACCTCGGGGGTCCCGTTTTCCTTGAGCGCGGTCACCTGCGACCGGACCACCTCGGTGAATTTGTGGAACGGGATCGCATCTTGGCCCGCCTCGCGCCGCGCTTCGGACAAGCTGTCGTAGAGATCGTGCAGCTTGTCCATCTCGTGCAGCGGGTCGCGGAACGTCGTGACGCGCAGGATCCGATCTTCGGGCTTCTTCGGCCGCTCCTCCTCCCTGGTCTTGGGCGGCGGCGCGGCGAACGGACCGGGCCGTCCTTCCTCACGGGCACGCAGGCCGCGATCCCACAAGTCGATGAACGTGGAATAGCGCGACTGGAGCGTGGTGAAACGGAAGCGGTCGCCGGTGTTGTTGATGTGGGTGCGATCGAGACGCTTGACGATGGCCTCGACCCGGCTGCGCGTCTCCCACGGCGGACGCGGCAGGCGCCCGGCGAAGAACATGTTGTATTCGGCCTCGAGCCGCTTCAGCTCCGTCTCGAGGGACGTGAGCTCACGATCGAGGTCCCTGGTGGGCGCATCGGCCACATCGCATTGTCATGCGAAAGGGCACCGACTGGAAGCCGCAAGTCATCTGCAACGTCCGCCGGTTGCACGGGCCTGCGCACTACCGACGTTCACGCTTCTGAGTTCCGGGTTCCCGGTTCGTGTTCAGGTTCGTGTTCGGGTTCGGGTTCGGGTTCGCGCTTCTATCGAGGTTATCGGGCGAACTCCGACGATCCAGCCGGGTCGAACCTGAACACGAACCGGGAACCAAGAACGAAGAAGCGTGAAGGCGGTCGTCCCTCAGGGTCCGATCAGGATCGTGACGCGCTGCGGTGCGTCGCCGGGAGTGACGTTGAAGGAGACCCGGATGTGCGGGTAGCCGTCCTTCGAGAAGAAGCTGGCCGGATTCTCGCGGGTGAAGTCGTCGCGCCGCTCGAAACCTGTCGGCAGCGCCTGCTGCACGGCGTCCGCCAGCTGCTTCTCCAGCGCCCGTCCCCGCATCTCGTCGGCGATCAGCTCCGAGTCGCAGAAGTAGTTGCGGAGGTCGCCGCGATCGGTGCGGTCGGAGCTGGTGAACCCGCAGCGATCGCTCTCAGGCAATTCGACGGTGGATTCCCACTCGTGCGTCATGTCGTTCCAGCCGCCGGCAAACCGATCGGCGAGGCCCACCATCATCGCGCCGAACACCTGGCGAAACTCAACGCAGAACTTCGAATCACACGTGGCATCGGCCAGCGCCACCATGCGATTGACCGTCTCGGGATCGGCGGGCACGGCCCGGCGGAACCAGGACGCCGCCTCGTGCTGATTCGTCGAGACGCCGTCGCCGAAGAAGTACATCTGGCCGACGAAGAAGGCGGCACGCGGATCGCCATGATCCGACGCCGACTTGTACAGCTCGAGCGCCTTGTAGAGATCGCGCGGCACGCCCGGACTGCCGCTGAAATAGAAGTCGGCGGCCCAGACTTCGGCCCAGGCCACGCCCTGATCCGCCGCCTTCAGGAACCACTTGAGCGCCTCCACCGGCTGCGGCTTCTCGTCAGCGCTGCCCATCTCGTACACGAGGCCGAGCAGCACCTGCGAGCGCGCGTCGCCAGCGTCCGCCCGCTTCCGCAGATCGGGCAGCGCTTCCGGCACGAGACTGTGCGCTTCGTTGACCAGCGTCTGCGTATCCCACACGGTAGGCGTGGGCCCGGGAGGCGCAAGCGACTGCGCGCTCACGGTGGCGGCCAGGGCGAGGACGAAGACGGCAGGCAGCAGCCGCATAGTGCCCCTAGTGTACCTGTAGGGCCGGTCTTGCTTTATAGACCGGCCGCGTGGCGCGTCTAAACAGCAAGACGCGCCCTCCAGGTACCCAGACGGGGCCGATCGGGGTTGTTCGGACGCTCAGAAAATGGTCGCGATCGACTCGGCGGCGTAGTTCATCACCGGGGCCGGCAGGATGCCCAGATAGAAAATCGCGACGATCGACAGGACGAGCGCACCCATCCCGACCGCGGTCACCTTCGTGGGCACCGGCGCCGTCGTCCGCTCGGCCATGTACATCATCACCACCACGCGCAGGTAGAAGAACACCGACACCACGCTGGTGAGCACGCCGATGATCGCGAGCCAGTAGTAGCCGGCACTGACCGCGGCGCTGAAGATGTACCACTTGCCGATGAAACCGACGGTCGGTGGCAGGCCGCCGAGTGACAGGAGGGACACCGTCATCAACGCGGCCAGTGCCGGATGGCTGTTCCAGAGCCCGGTGAAGTCGCGCAGTTCGTCGGCCTCGCGGTCCCGGGCGCCGAGCAACGCGATCACCCCGAACGCCGCAAGGTTCGTCACCGAATAACCGAGCAGGTAGAAGAGAATTGCCGCCTTCCCTACCTGGTTCGCGGCGACCAGACCAACCAGCAGGTAGCCGCCATGCGCGATGCTCGAGTACGCGAGCATGCGCTTGAGATTGCTCTGCGCGACGCCCACCACGGTCCCGAGAATCATCGTCAGCGCTGCCAGCGCCGCGACGATCGGAGCCCAGTCGCCCTTGAACGGCTCGAACGACGACAGGAAGACGCGGGCGAACGCCGCGAACGCCGCCGCCTTGACGCCGGTGGACATGAAGCCGGTGACAATCGCCGGCGCGCCTTCGTACGCGTCCGGCGTCCACATGTGGAACGGGACCGCCGAAATCTTGAAGGCGAAGCCGACCAGCAGCAGGCCGAGCGCGATCAACACCAGCGGATTGCCCGCCAGCGCCTGCGCCGACAGATACGAGCCGACCGCGGTCAGCCGCGTGCTGCCGGTGATGCCGTACGTGAACGCGATCCCGTAGAGAAAGAACGCGCTCGAGAATGCGCCGAGCAGGAAGTACTTGAAGGCAGCTTCGGTGCCTTTTGGATTGTCGCGGCGGATGCCGGTCAGCACGTAGACGGCAAGCGAGAGGACCTCGAGCGCGATGAACACCACGAGCAGGTCGTTCGCCGAGGCCATCATCATCATGCCGACGATCGAGAACAGCAGCAGCGTGTAGTACTCGCCCTTGGGGAAGTGGTCGCCATTCAGCGCCTGCGACGAGAACATGATCGTCAGGATGCCGACGACGACCAGCGTCATCGTGATGAAGAGGGCGAAGTTGTCGGCGACGATCACGCCGAGGCTCTCCGTGTTGCGGTTCCAGAGGAAGGCCGTGCCGAAGCCGGCGCCGATCAATCCGATGACGCCGAAGACGCCCACCGGCATCTTCTCGCCCGGTTTGCGGAACGCCTCATAGCCCATCGTCCCCAGCGCGGCCAGGGTGACGCAGAGCATCGGCGTGATGGCGCCCAGATCAGTGCTGAACATCGGTTTGTACTCGCGTTTCCACGCGCTGCGGCGACACCGCCTGCACGCGATCGACCATCCGGCGCACCGCCGGCTCCATCGGCCGCATGAACAGCGCCGGCAGGATGCCCATCAACAGTGCCATCACGCAGAGCGGCGCCAGGCCGGCCCACTCGCGAGCCGTGACGTCCGGCATGTGCGCGTTCTCCACCTTCGTCACCTTGCCGTAATACACGCGCTGCATCATCCACAGCAGGTAGACCGACGACAGGATCACGCCGAGGCCGGCGACGACGACGTAGCGCGGATCCCACTGGAAGGCGCCGATCAGGATCAGGAACTCGCCGATGAAGCCGTTCAGCCCGGGCATGCCGATCGAGGCCAGCGTGATGATCAGGAACGCGGCGGTCAGCCGCGGCACCACGCCCTTCAGGCCGCCGAACTCGCTGATCAGGCGCGTGTGCCGCCGATCCGAGAGCATGCCGACGACGAAGAAGAGACCGCCGGTGCTGACGCCGTGCGCGAGCATCTGGTAGACGGCGCCCTGCACCGCGGTGACGTTCATCGCGCAGATGCCCAGCACGACGAATCCGAGGTGGCTCACCGACGAATACGCCACCAGCTTCTTCATGTCGGGCTGCACCATCGCGACCAGCGCACCGTAGATGATGCCGACGACGGCGAGCATGGCGAGCCAGGGAGCAAATTCGGCGGCCGCCTGTGGAAAGAGCGGAAACGCGAAGCGCACCAGGCCGTAGGTGCCCATCTTCAGCAGCACGCCGGCGAGGATGACGGAGCCGGCGGTCGGCGCCTGCACGTGGGCGTCGGGCAGCCAGGTGTGGAAGGGGAAGATCGGCACCTTGATCGCGAACGCCAGCGTGAACGCGAGGAAGAACCAGCGCTGCGTCTCCGGTGCGATCTGCAGCGTGTAGAGCTTCAGCAGATCGAAGGTGTAGCTGCCGGTGGCTTCACTGTGCAGATACGCGAGGCCGAGGATGGCGACGAGCATCAGCACGCTGCCGGCCATCGTGTAGAGCATGAACTTGAGGGCGGCGTAGATGCGCTGGTCGTAACCCCAGATCCCGATCAGGAAATACATCGGAATCAGCATCGCGTCCCAGAAGACGTAGAAGAGGAACAGGTCCAGCGAGACGAAGACGCCGATCATCGCCGCCTCGAGGGCCAGCACGAAGATCGAGAACTCCTTGATCTTCCGTGTGACACCCGCCCACGACGACAGCAGCGCGACCGGGGTCAGGAATCCGGTCAGGACGATCAGCAGCAGGCTGATGCCGTCGACGCCGACGTAGTAGTCGATCCCGAAGGCCGGAATCCACGAGGCGCGCTCGATGAACTGAAAGTCCGCGGAACCGGAATCGAAGCGGGCCCACAGCAGCAGCGTGAGCGCAAACACCACCAGCGAGATGGCGAGCGCGAGCCAGCGGAACAAGCCGTCGCGCGGCCCGCGGCTCGCGCGCAGCTCATGATCGTCGGCCGGCCGCGCCGGTTCGTCGCCGCCGCCCGGGATCAGCAGCAGCAGGATGGCGCCCGCCAGAGGGACGGCCCACAGGAGCGTCAGCAAAGGCACGTTAACTCCCAACTCCCGAAGAACCCAACTCCCAAACGTTCCCTGCCGACGTTGGGAGTTGGTCGGGCGATAGACGTTGGGAATGGGGAGTTATCACACGCATCAGCGCCACAGGTAATACCCGAGAATGACGACCACGCCGACCAGTACCGACCCGGCATACGTTCTGACCGAGCCCGTCTGCAGCCGGCGCAGCACCGCGGATCCGGTGTCGACGATCGAGGCGACGCCGTTGACGGCGCCGTCGACCAGCTTCACGTCGAAGCCGCGCCAGAGTCCCTCAGTCGAAATGATCCTGATCGGCTGCACCACCGCGGCGTCGTAGACCTCGTCGACGTAGTACTTGTTCATCAGCAGCGTGTGCAGGCCGCTCATGCTGCGCGCGGCGCGATCGGCGATCTCGCGGCGCTTGTTCCAGATGAAGAAGGCGATGGCGATGCCAAGAATCGCCGCGAGGCTCGAGACCAGCATCAGCGTCATCTCGAGGCCGCCTTCGGCCGCCTCCTGCGCCTCGTTGAACCCTTCGACCGCGTTCGGCTCGAGCGCCTGCCCCATCGCATGGAACGAGGGCGACAGCCACTCGCCGAGCGCATTGTGGCCGCCGAGCGCGTGCGGGATCCCGATATAGCCGGCCAGCACCGATCCGGCAGCGAGGACGATCAGCGCCAGCGCCATCGCCGGCGGCGCATCGTGCAGATGATCGCCGTGCCGGCCCGCCGTCGCGCCGTGCGCGGAGGCGGGGCCGTGCGACGCATGCGCATCGTGCTGGTCCGCCGTAGCGCCATGAGCGGAGGCGGACGCATGGGCGAAGTCCGGCTCCGCTTCTTCCGGATGCGCCGGCACCGGCGCATCATGGCGCCGGTGGCCGAAGAACGTCAGGAAGACGAGACGGAACATGTAGGTAGCCGTCAACAGCGAGGTGAGCAAGCCGACTGCCCACAGAATCCAATGTCCGTTGCGGAAAGTCTCGTAGAGGATTTCGTCCTTGCTGAAGAAGCCGGCAAGGCCCGGAACGCCGGCGATCGCCACCGACGCAATCGTGAACGTCCAGAAGGTGATCGGCAGCTTGTCCTTCAGTCCGCCCATGTTGCGGAGGTCCTGCTCGCCGTGCAGCGCGTGAATCACCGCGCCGGAGCCAAGGAAGAGGCAGGCCTTGAAGAACGCGTGCGTATAGAGATGGAAGATGCCGGCGCCGAAGGCGCCCATGCCCATCGCCAGGAACATGTATCCGAGCTGCGAGACGGTCGAGTAGGCGAGGACGCGCTTGATGTCGTTCTGCACCAGGCCGATCGAGCCCGCCATCAGCGCCGTCGCCGCGCCGATGATCGCCACGATCAACAAGGTGATCGGCGCATGACTGAAGAGCACGGCATTGCGCCCGATCATGTACACGCCGGCGGTCACCATCGTCGCGGCGTGAATCAGCGCCGACACCGGCGTCGGACCTTCCATCGCGTCCGGCAGCCAGACGTAGAGCGGAATCTGCGCCGACTTGCCGGTGGCGCCGATGAACAGCAGCAGCGTCGCAATCGAAATGATGCCGAATCCGGCCTCCGGCGCCAGCGGCGACACCGCGGTCGCCACGTGCTGGAAGTCGAGCGTGCCGAATCGCGTGAAGATTGCGAACATGCCGAGCAGGAACGCGTAGTCGCCGATGCGGTTGACGACGAAGGCCTTCTTGCCGGCGTCGTTGGCCGACTGCTTCTTGAACCAGAACCCGATCAGCAGGTACGAACAGAGGCCGACGCCCTCCCAGCCGACGAACATCACCGGGAAGTTCGAGCCGAGCACCAGCACCAGCATGAAGGCGGCGAACAGGTTCAGGTAGGAGAAGAAGCGCGCGAACTCACTGTCGGTCTCCTCGTGCATGTACGCCGTCGAGTAGATGTGAATCAGCGCGCCGATGCCGGTGACGACCAGGATCATCACGGACGCGAGCGGGTCGACGCGGAACGTGAGATCGATCGTCAGGTTGTCCGACTGGATCCACGTGTACAGCGTCTGCTCGATTGCGCGGTTCGACAACTCGAGGCCGGCCACCTGCCAGACGGTGAGCGCCGCGACGACGAACGACGCGATCATCATCAGCGAGGCGAGGCCGCCCGACACGCGCTTCGGCAGCCGACGGCCGACGAAGGCATTGACGAGGAAGCCGACGATCGGGAACAGCGGGATCAGTGCGAGCACGAGTCGAATCCGTACATTCGTAAATTCGCCAATTCGTCAATTCCTGAGCGGCTGATCACCATTTCAGGTTCGTGAACGTGTCCGGATTGAGCGACTCGCGATGCCGGAACAGCGCGATGATCAGCGCCAGCCCCACCGCCGCTTCCGCCGCCGCCACCGTGATGACGAAGAAGGTGATGATCTGCCCGTCGACGCTGCCGGCGAAGCGGCCGAAGGCGACGAACGTCAGGTTCACCGCGTTCAGCATGATTTCGATCGACAGCAGAATCGTGATCAGGTTACGGCGCAGGAAGACGCCGGCCGTGCCGAGCGCGAACAGGATGGCCGAGACGATCAGATAATGACCGAGCGGGATCACCGCTGCTCTCCTTCCCGCCGCGCCATCGTCACCGCGCCGACCATGGCGACCAGGATCAGCAGCGACGTCGCCTCGAAGGCAAAGACGTAGTCGGTGAACAACACGCGGCCGAGTTCACGCACCGAACCGACGACTTGCGGGGTCGCCTGCGAGCCGACCGGCTGATTCAGGTCGTTGCCGCGGAGCAGCGCGTACGCCAATTCCAGGACCAGCAGCAGCGCGAACACGGTGCCGAACCGGGTCACCGCCGGATGGCGCAGCGGATGCGTCTGGTCCCAGCTTGCATGGTCCTCGGTCGCGGCGTTCAGCAGCATGACGACGAACAGGAACAGCACCATGATGGCGCCGGCGTAGACGATCATCAGCGCCACGGCCAGGAATGGCGCATCGAGCTGGATGAACAGGCCGGCGACCGCCGCAAACGACAGGACCAGCATCAGCACGCTGTACATCGGGTTGCGCTGCCCGATGACCAGCACCGAGGCGAGGATCGCCACCGCGGAGAGGACGTAGAAGATCAGCGTCTCAGCCATTGAAATAGAGCCAGATTCCCGCCGTGGCGATCAGGTTGACCACCGACACCGGCAGCAGCACCTTCCAGCCGAAGTGCATCAACTGGTCGTAGCGGTAACGCGGGAGCGTCCACCGCATCCAGATGTAGAAGAACAGGAAGCCGCTCACCTTGGCGAGGAACACGAGCCACCCGAGGCCGTACTGCTCGATGAGCGGATCGATCGGCGTGCGAATCGGCAGCAGCCCGTGCCAGCCGCCCAGATACAGGTCGGTCGCCACCGCCGACATCGTCGTCATGTTGATGTATTCGGCCTGGGGGAAGAGCGCGAAGCGCACCGAACTGTATTCGGTGTTGTAGCCGGCCACCAGTTCCTGCTCCGCTTCCGGAAAGTCGAACGGCGCGCGGTTCGTCTCCGCCACGCCGGCAATCGCGTAGACGATGAAGCCGACCGGCTGCACGAAGATCCACCAGTGCGAGAGGATGCCGAACCAGGAGCCCGCCTGCGAGTCGACGATCTCGCGCACCGACAGCGATCCGGCGAGCATCACGACCGCGGCCAGCGACGTCGCGTAGGAGAGCTCGTAGGAAATCATCTGCGCCGACGCGCGCAGTCCGCCGAACAGCGAGTACTTGCTGTTGGACGACCAGCCGGCGAGGACGATGCCGTAGACGCCCATCGAGGTGATCGCGAAGATCACCAGCAGGCCGACGTTGACGTCGGCGACCCCGAGCTTGATCGGCGTATCGAGCAGCCCGAACAACGTCGTCTGCGCGCCCCAGGGCACGGTCGCGAACGCGGCGAACGCCGCGGTCACCGACAGGATCGGCGCCAGCGTGAACAGCCACTTGTCGGCGCCCTTCGGCCGCAGTTCCTCCTTGAACAGGAGCTTGAGAATGTCGGCGAGCGGCTGCAGCGCGCCGTGCGGGCCGACCAGATACGGGCCGTAGCGCTGCTGCATGAAGCCCATGATCTTGCGCTCGGCCAGCACGAGCAGTGCCGACGCGTTGATCAGCATGAAGAAGGTGAGGCCGATCACCACGAGCTGAATGACGAGACGTAGATCCATGAATTTACGAATTGACGAATGGACGAATTGACGGACTGGAATTGACGAATCGGCCAATCAATTCGTCGATTCGTGAATTCGTCAATTCGACAGTCTCCATCGCTCCTAGTGCGCGTGGGCGAGTGTCGCCCCCTGCGCCCGCCACGGGGCCGGGAGCGTACACCGCCCTTCCCTGACATGCGCCTCGAACTCGTGCCGGAACAACTTCAGCGTCGTCAGCACCGGGGTCGCGGCGGCGTCGCCGAACGCGCACAGCGTCTTGCCGACGATATTGTTGGCGACGCCGAAGAGCAGGTCGATGTCCTTCATCTGCCCTTCGCCACGCTCGACGCGCATCAACAGCTTGTAGAGCCAGTCGCCGCCTTCGCGGCACGGCGTGCACTTGCCGCAGGACTCGTGGCGATAGAAGTGGAGCAGGTTCATCGCCAGCCACACCATGCAGACCGTGTCGTCGAGGACGATCAGGCCGGCCGATCCAAGCAGCGATCCCGCCTTCTGCACGCCGTCGAAGCTCGCCGGCGCGTCGAGATGCTCGTCGAGCAGCAGCGGCACCGATGATCCGCCGGGGATGATGGCCTTGAACGTCCTGCCGCCGGCCATGCCCTGGGCGAACGGCTCGCCGAACACCAGGTCGCGCAGCGTCGTGTTCATCGACGCTTCGTAGACGCCAGGGCGTTTGACCTGGCCGCTGATGCAATAGAGCTTCGGGCCGCCGTTCTTCTCCGGTCCGAGCTTGGCGAACCAGTCGGCGCCGTGAGTGATGATCAGCGGCACGTTGCAGAGCGTCTCGACGTTATTGACCGCCGTCGGGCACTGATAGAGGCCGGCGACCGCGGGGAAGGGCGGCTTGATGCGCGGCTGTGCCCGCTTGCCTTCGAGCGATTCGATCAGCGCCGTTTCCTCGCCCGCTTCGTAGGCGCCGGCGCCGCGATGGATGTAGATGTCGCAGTCGAAGCCACTGCCGAAGATGTTCTTCCCGAGGTAGCCTGCGTCGTAGGCCTTCTTCAATTCGGCCTCGAGCACGTGCTGCACGTGCATGAACTCGCCGCGGATGTAGATGTAGGCGATCTTCGCGCCGATCGCGTAACAGGCAATCGCGCACCCCTCGAACAGCAGGTGCGGGTTGCGTTCCATCAGCACGTGGTCCTTGAACGTGCCCGGCTCGCTCTCGTCGGCGTTGCAGCAGATGTACTTCGGCTTCGGCGTGTCCTTGAGCACGAACTGCCACTTCATGCCCGTCGGGAAACCGGCGCCGCCGCGGCCGCGCAGGCCGGACGCCTTCACCTGCTCGATGATGTCGCCCGGCGGCATCCCGAGCGCCTGCTTCAGCGCCGTGTAGCCGCGCGACTTCTGGACGTAGCTGTCGAGCGTGAAGGCCTGCGGCTCACGCACGTGCGGGATGAGAACGGGTTCGTATGCCATAAGAGGACTCAGGACTCAGGACTCAGGACTCAGGAATCAACGTGTCAGGGGCCCGGCCCAGCCCTGATTCCTGATTCCCGAGTCCTGAGTCCTCATTTCGTCTCCACGCACAGGTGACAACCGCTCACCGCGTTGGGCCCCTTCGTACGCAGATCCTCCAGGAACCGGCCGACCTCCGACGGCTGCAGCCGTTCGTGCCACTGGTCGTCGTTGATCATCACGACCGGCGCGCGATCGCAGGCGCCCAGGCATTCCACTTCCATCAGCGTGAACATCCCGTCCGCCGTGGTCTGTCCCGGCACGATCCCGAGCTTCGCGCTGATTTCCTCGGTGACCCGCTCGGCGCCGAGCAGCGCGCACGACAGCGTGCGGCACACGTTGATCACGATCCTGCCGACCGGCTTGGTGTAGAACATCGTGTAGTACGACACGACGTCTTCCACGTCCGCGGCCGTGCACCCGATCTGCTGCGCCACGAACGCCATCGACTGGCCGCTGACGTATCCCTGCTGCTGCTGCACCAGAAACAGCGCGTAGATGATCGCGGACTTCCGCTGCTCCGGCGGATAGTGCGTGACCAGCTCGTCGAACTTCGCCTGGTTCTCCGGCGTGTAGCGGAACGGCTCGCCCGCCTCCGCCAGCCGGCGCTCGGACCGGTGCCACCGGGCCGGCGCGTACTCCATCTGCGGATGAAAGCTCACCGGTCGCAGTCTCCCATCACCACGTCGGTCGATCCGATCACCGACACGACGTCGGCGATCAGGCCGCCCCTGACCACCGTCGGCAGCGCCTGAATCGCGTAGAACGAGGGCGCGCGCATCTTCACGCGCCACGGCCGGTTGGTGCCGTCGGACACGACATAGCAGCCGTGCTCGCCGCGCGGCCCTTCCACCGGCACGTAGATGTCGCCGGCCGGCACGGTGAATCCCTGCGAGTAAATCAGGAAGTGCTGGATCAGCGCCTCCATTTCCGTATACACCTTGTCCTTCGGCGGCGGGACGACACGCGGATCATCGCAGGCCCAGACGCCGGTCGGCGCGATGCGCGTGATCGCCTGCCGGCAGATCTTGACGCTCTCGCGCATCTCCTGCACGCGCACCTGATAGCGCGCGAACACGTCACCATCGGTGCGTGTCGGCACGTTGAAGTCGTAGGTCTCGTAGCCGGAGTAGGGAAAGTACTTGCGGACGTCGTAGTCGGATCCGCCGCCGCGGGCGATCGGACCGAGCAGGCCCCACGCGAACGCATCTTCCTTCGTGATCACGCCGACGCCCTGCGTGCGGCGGTTGAAGATGTCGTTCTTGGTCAGCAGCCCTTCGAACTCGTCGATCTTGGCCGGGAACCGATCGAGGAACGCGTTCACCGCATCGTGGAAGCCGCGCGGCAGATCCTCGCGCAGGCCGCCGATGCGGATGTAGCTGGGGAAGAAGCGGAAGCCGGCAATCAGCTCGTTGATGTTCAGCAGCAGCTCGCGCTCGCGGATCGCGTAGAACAGCATCGAGACCGCGCCGATTTCCATCGCGTGCGTCCCGATCCAGACCAGGTGACTGGACATCCGCTGCAGCTCGGCGAGCAGCACGCGGATGTCCTTGACGCGCTGCGGCATCTCGAGCCCCAGCAGCTTTTCGACCGCCAGCGTATACGCGAGGCTGTTCGACTGCGGGCCCAGATAATCCATCCGCTCGACCAGCGGGATCACCTGCTGCCACTTCTTCTGCTCCGCCGTTTTCTCGATGCCGGTGTGCAGGTAGCCGATGGTCGGCGTGACGTTCTGAATGACTTCGCCATCGAGCTCCAGCACCAGCCGCAGCACGCCGTGCGTGCTGGGGTGCTGTGGCCCCATGTTGACGGTCATCGTCTCGGTGCGAAGTTCTGCCATCTGAATCTTGTCGGCCGGCGGGACGCCGCGTGCCTTAGTTGCTCGCCCTCTTGACCCGATCGCGCTCGATGTTCGCGCGGAACTCCTGCTCGGTGACTTCCAGCGGCTCATAGGTCTGCGCCGCCTTCTTGATCTGCACGGGATAGTCCTTCCGCGCGGGATGGCCTTCCCAGTCCTCCGGCATCAGCAGCCGGCGCAGATCCGGATGGCCCGCGAACACGATCCCGAACATGTCCCACACTTCGCGTTCAGGCCAGCCCGCACCGGGCCATACGCTCTGCACCGTCGGCACGACACCCTCGCCGGCCGCGTGGCTCGCCACGCGCACCTTCAGGCGGACGCGCGCCTTGCCGGGCACCGACAGCAGGTGGTACACAACTTCGTACCGCGGCTCGTGCGGGAGGTAATCGGCCGCCGTCACCTCGACGAACGCGTTGAAGCCGAGCGCGGGCGTGTCGCGCAGGGCACGGCACGTCTCCAGCAGCCTGTCGGCGGGGACGTAAATCGTCGGGAAATCGATGCTCTTCCCCGCCTCATACGAGGCGCCCGGGACGAGCGGGGCGAGCGTGTCGATGATGCCTTGAGCGTCCATGCGTGCAATCAGAAGGCAGAGTCCAGAATGCAGGATGCAGACACTGCGTACGCGGGGCACCCGGACAACGGCGCAACGGCATCCACCAGGCGCGCTCCGACCATCGGCATCTCTATGCTGACTTCTGACTTCTGCATCCTGAATTCTGAATTCGCCCTACGCGCGCGAACGCGCGATCTTTTCCTGCAACTGGACGATGCCGTAGATGAGGGATTCGGGCCGCGGCGGACAGCCGGGGACGTAGACGTCAACCGGCACCACCTGGTCCACACCCTGCACGATCGCGTAGTTGTCGAACACGCCACCGATCGACGCGCAGGCGCCCATCGAGATCACCCACTTCGGATCCGGCATCTGGTCGTAGACCCGGCGCATCGCCGGCGCCATCTTGCGCGACAGCCGGCCGGCCACGATCATCAGGTCCGACTGCCGCGGTGAGCCGCGGAAGACCTCGGCGCCGAACCGGGCGACGTCGTAGCGGCTCGCCGCCATCGCCATCATCTCGATGGCGCAGCACGCGAGCCCGAACTGCGCCGGCCAGATCGCCGAGCGTCGCGCCCACTGGACCAGCCATTCGAACTTGGTGGTCAGGACCGGCAGTTCCGGGTCGAGTCCGTGTGTGTGATCGTGTTCAGCCATGAACCCTTATGCCGCGCGCGGCTGCTCCTGCGGCGGGCGGCTGCGGCGCACGGCCGGACCCCAGTCGAGCACGCCCTTCCGCCACACGTAGACGTAGCCGATGGTCAGGATCAGGAAGAACGTGATCAACTGGTAGAAGCCGGCCCACCCGAGGTCACGCAGTGCCATCGCCCACGGATACAGGAAGGCGATTTCGATGTCGAACAGCAGGAAAATCATGGCCACCAGGTAGAACTTCACCGAGTGGCGCTCACGGGCGTCGCCCACCGCGGGCATGCCGCATTCGTAGGGCGCGAGCTTCTCCGGGGTCGGGTTTTTCGGGCCGAGCAGGATGGACAGGCCGATCATCACCGCGGCAAACCCGATGCCCAGGGCGGTCATGATCACTACGCCAAGCCAGCCGTCCATTTACGCCTCGAAGTGGAAGAAACCGGAGGGGTTACCCCGTGACAAGCGGGCGCTCCCCTGCCCGGCTTGTGAAGAGTTTCCCAAACCTGTTCATGCTATAGAACCGGGTGTGAAACGTCAATTCGGACGAGGCGTGCGATCGCGCTCAGCAACGGCGCGAGGTCGCGCATGGCAGCGGCGATGAAGATTGCCTGGTTCCATCGCGACCCCGTTATGCCGGCGATTGATGCCTCTGATGCTGCGGACGTGGCATCAGCGCTGACGGATGAGCATCACATCGACCGCGTCACCGCCGCCCGCGCCCACGACTTCGTCTGGCAGCACGCTCGACAGCCGTACGACCTGACGATCTTCGAGCTCGGCGACACCCCGGCCGATGCGTTCATGTGGCCGTACGTCTTCCACTACCCCGGTGTGCTCGCGCTGAACGCGCGGACCCTCGAACGCGCACGCAGCGCCACGCTCGTGAAGCATCAACGAACGCATCACCTGCGCGCCGAACGCGCGCTCGGCTGGAATCTGCTGCGCGCACCGCTCCTCGCCTCCCGCCTCGTCGTCGTTCGCGATGCGGCGGCCGCCGACGAACTGCGCGAGGCGCATCCCGGTATCGAGGTGCGCACCGTCCCGATCGGCGTACGGCCACTGGCGATTCAGCCGCCCGCGGAATCGCTCCGCTTCGTAATCACCGGCAATCGGCAGGACGTCGCGGCGCGGGCGGCCGCACGGGCCCGGGCCGCCGGTCTGCCGATCGTTCTCACAACCGGTGCCGATCCCCTTCCGGCCGGCGACACCGTGGTCGCCCTCGAGTGGCCGGCGACCGGCGCGGCGCCGGTTGCCGCGCTGCGGGCGATGGCCAGCGGCCTGACGGCGATCGTGTTCGAGACGGAAGCGACGGCGGTCTGGCCGACGCTCGATCCGCAGAACTGGCAGCCGCGCGGCTATCGGACCGAGGCAGCGCCGATTGCCGTCTCGATCGATCCTCGGGATGAAGAGCACTCGCTGATGCTCGCGATGAAACGGCTGTCGGCAGATGCCGGCCTCCGTACCGACCTGGCCACGGCCGCGCGGGCCTGGGCATGGCAGCACGCCTCGGTTCGTGCCGCAGCAGAAGCCTGGAAGGCGGTCATCGACGACGCCGTCCGGCGGCCGCCTCCGGCGGCGCCGGCGGACTTGCCGCCTCACCTGACGGCTGATGGCACCAGCCGCGCGCGAACGCTGCTCGCCGGGATGGGTGTCGAGGTCGATCTCAGCGGTCTCGGAATTCCGGCGGGCGGCGATGCTTGGTCGCCTGCTCGTACGAATACGCGAGCTCGATCAACCGGGGCTCCGACCACGCCGAGCCAATGAACGAGATGCCGACCGGCAATCCGTCGACGAAACCGGCTGGGACCGTGATGGACGGATAGCCGGCCACTGCCGCTGGCGTCGAACTCGCGCCGAGGATGTGGTCGCCGTTGACGAGATCGGTCTTCCACGCCGGCGCCGCCGTCGGCGCGACGATCGCATCGAGCCGGAACCGCCGCAATGTCGCGTCGATGCCGTCGGCGCGCGACAACGTGCGGCAGGTGGTCAGCGCCTTCACGTACTCCGGCGCAAGCACATCGTGTGTCCGGCTGGCCTCGACGAACAGCTCCTGTCCGAAGTACGGCAGCTCCCGTGTCTTCTCCCGCGTGTTGAACGCGATCAGCTCGTCGAGCGAATGCACGTTTGCCGTCGCGCCGCGCGCCTGCAGATAGGTCCGCAGATCCGACTTGAACTCGGTGAGCAGGATCGGCATCTCGCACGCATCGAGCTGGCTGGCCGTCGCGATGTCAGCCGGATCGATGAGGATCGCGCCGGCGGCCTTCATCTCGCCGAGCGCCTGTGCGATCGCGCCGTCAGTGCCCGGGTGGTACCCGAAATACTTCCTGCGCGCCACGCCGATGCGGGCGCCTCGGAGCGCACCGGCCGTGAGCGAACGCATCAGATCACGGCCGGCGTAGCGGGCGCTCGCAGTCGACGCCCGATCCGCGTGGTCCGCACCAGTCATTGCAGACAGGAGCGCGACGGCGTCCGCCACCGTGCGGCCCATCGGCCCGGCGGTGTCCTGCGTGTGCGAGATCGGAATGACACCGGTGCGGCTGACCAGGCCGACGGTAGGTTTGATCCCGACCAATCCGGTTGCGGCGGACGGGCAGACGATCGATCCGTCGGTCTCGGTGCCGACGCCGACGGCCGCAAGACTGGCGGCAATCGCCGCTCCTGTCCCGGAACTGGATCCGCAGGCGTTGCGATCGAGGATGTAGGGGTTCTTCACGAGGCCGCCGCGCGCGCTCCATCCGCTCGTCGAGTGCGTCGACCGGAAGTTCGCCCACTCGCTCAGATTCGTCTTCCCGAGGATCACCACACCGGCCGCACGCAGGCGCGCGACCAGAAACGCATCCTTCGGCGCGGGTCTGTCGGCGAGCGCGAGCGAGCCGGCGGTGGTCAGCATGCGATCGCCCGTGTCGATGTTGTCCTTGAGCACGATCGGAATGCCGTGCAGGGGCCCGCGCCGTCCCTTGTCGCGCCGCTCGCGGTCGAGCGCGTCGGCGATCGCCCGCGCGTCGGGATTGAGCTCGATCATCGCGTGCAGCGCCGGGCCGCGCCTGTCGATCGCGTCGATGCGCTGCAGGTAGAGATCGGTGATCTGACGCGAGGTGTAGCGCCCCTCGGTCATCCACTGCTGGAGTTGAACGACCGTCGCCTCTTCGAGGGGGAACGCCGGAGGGGCCTGGCCCAGAAGTGGCACCGCAAGCAGGAGCAGCAGGATCACTGCCGTGCGCATGCGCGAGAGCTTACAGCGGCAGGCGAACGAAGCGGGCGGAGGTCACGAAATTGATTCGCGATCTCCGCGACCTTCGTCACCATCCACCCGCATACCCCGGCTCGCTCGTCAACCGCCCATCATCGACGGGAACACCCATCGAGAAGTGATAGAGGCTCTGCCAGTCGGTTCCTGAAATGCCGAGCGCCTCGTGCACCGGGTCGTCGTAGAAGCAGCCGATGCCGGTGGCACGGCCGCCGGCGGCTTCAGCCTCGAGGTAGAGGACCTGCCCGATCAGGCCGCACTCCCAGAACAGGCGGCGGTAGAACCAGTCGCCATGCTCGCGCAGGGCGCCATCGAAGCGGGCCAGCATGCCCAGGCTGAAGAACCCGTCCGACGCGATGTCCTGATCGCACGACAGGCGATTGGCGGCGAATCGGACATCCATCGGCGCGAGGAGGAACAGGCGTTCTTCGACTGCTTCCCAGAGGAACTCCGCGCGCATCGCCGCCCGCAGATCCGTCGTCGCGCCAGCATCGCGTGCGTAGACGTACAGGCCGGACACAAGGCCGGCGACGCGATGGACGAACAACGCGAGATGCACCTGCGGCGGCCAGTCAATCGCATCCCACGGTGGACCCGTCGGGTCGAGACGTCTCAGCATCGCCACGAAGCGATCGCGCGGCAACGCCGAGCGCGCATCGAACCCGAGCGCGCTGCGCCGCCGCAGGATAATCTGGCGCGCGGTCATCGAACGGGGTGGTCGTCGGGGACCGAACCGGCCGGTTTTCGTGTCGCGACATCAACCGCGTCGATCGCCGGCCACTCCACATGCGATCGACTCAGCCCGTTCGGTCGTCCGTGCCACGTGGCCTGGCGGGCGGCGGCGATCAGCGCATCGCGATCGATGGTCGCTTCGCGATCGGCAGACACGATCGCCACGCACTCCGGTGCCTCCCGCTCCGCGTCGCCGTAGTCGGCGTCGCGATCGACGCCGGCGAGCGCGCCAATGTCCGCGTCGCTCCAGTCGGGGAGCAGCCGCAGGTTCCAGCCAAGGAGTGCCGCCGAGAAGCGCAGCGACCCGATGGCATGCCCGACATCGTGCTGACAGTATCGGAACGCCCGCTCGCCGTACTTCCACGCCTCGCGCCAGAAGATCGACGTCAGCGCCACGAGCAGCACCTGGTCGTCCGGACCGTCCGCCGAAGCCGCCGGTGACACCGGCGCGCGCTTGAAATCAGCCCTGATTTCCAGCACGTGATCGCGCGGCGCGTAGTGGCACACGCGGCCGTTCCACGCGACGTAGGTTTCGGTCGGATGGAGATTGCCGCTGGACGGGTTCACGCGCAGCGCCCAGCGGCTCGTCTGATACTGCTTCCACGCGGACAGGCCCATCGAGCAGCGCAGGAACTCGCCGACCGCGGCGGGATTCATCGGAGCTGGTGGCGCGCTGCGGTCGAACAGCGCCTCGTACGGCACATCGGCGCGCAGCGGCTCGCGGGGAAGATCGAGCACCGGGGCGCCGTCGTAGCGGCGGAAGGGATTGGGTTGCGCGGCCCAGTCGAGATATCCGGCGGACCGCGCGAACCGGTGGAATGAGTGCTTGGTCTGGTGGTGGTAGTCGGACGCCCGCGGCAAACCGCTACAACGACTTGGACAGTTCGGTGATGCGCCGATCGAGCTCGGCGATCGCCTGCTTCAGTTGCTGCTTGCGTGCATCGTGCGTGGTCAGCTCCAGCTGCCGCTGCAGTTCGGTCTTCGCAAGCCGGCAGGATTCGAGCTGCCGCACCCGTTCGGGGTCCGGCCCTTTCCCCGCCTGGCGGGCCTTCCGCTTTTCCTGCTCGCGTTCTTCCATTCGCTCGGCGAGGCGGGATTCCGCATCGACGAGTCCTTCTCCGGCATCACCCATAAGCCGATTATTCAATGCTCAGGGTGGTCAATGCAAAATGCACGATGCGACACCGGCGACTGATGACCAGACTGATATAGATGTGATGACGCGTACCGTGATGGATGCCTTCCACCCCGCCGTCCGCGAATGGTTCGCCGGTGCATTCCCCGCGCCGACGCGTCCCCAGCAGCTTGGCTGGCCGGCGATCGCGCGCGGAGAGTCCACGCTGATCCTCGCGCCGACGGGCAGCGGCAAGACGCTCACCGCCTTTCTGTGGTGCCTGAACCGGCTGATGTTCGACCCGCTGCCGGCGCGTCAGGACCGGTGCCGCGTCCTGTACGTCTCTCCGCTGAAGGCGCTGGCGGTGGACGTCGAACGCAACCTGCGTGCCCCCCTGGCCGGAATCACCAACATCGCACGGGCGCGCGGGATCGAGGTGACGGCGCCGGCGATCGCGATCCGCACCGGTGACACGCCGGCGTCGGAACGCGCGAAGTTTCTTCGCGACCCTGCGGACATCCTGATCACGACACCGGAGTCGCTGTTCCTGCTGCTGACGTCGCAGGCACGCGAACGGCTCGCGTCGGTGGACACGGTCATCATCGACGAGATTCACGCCCTCGTGCCGGGCAAGCGCGGCGCGCACCTGGCGCTGTCACTCGAACGCCTCGACATCGTCGTGAGCCTGGCGAGAGCCGCGCGATCGGAAGGCCCGGCTGAAGCCAGGCCCTACGCGGGGGGTACAGGACCCGCCGCCGGCCGGGCATTCCAGCGCATCGGTCTCTCCGCCACGCAGCGGCCGCTCGAAGAGGTGGCGAGATTCCTCGGCGGCACCGAGCCGCGCCGACCCGCGAAGGGACGCAAGATCTCCAAGCGCCGGCGTCCGGGTCCCGGTGCGCTGCCGCTGGAAGAAGTCGAAACCGAACTGCACGACGAGTTCGGCGATCAGGCCCCGCTCGTGTACCGGCCGGTCACGATCATCAACGCGGCCGAGAAGAAGCAACTGAAGCTCCGCATCGAAGTGCCGGTCGAGGACATGGCACGGGTCGGCGTTCCCAGTGGACCGCCAGGATCCGAATCGCTGCCGGTGCCGAGCGGTCCCGCCGGATCGACGACGGCCCGTCCGTCGATCTGGGCCTCGATTCATCCGCGACTGCTGGAGCTGATTCGCAGTCACCAGTCGACCCTGCTCTTCGTCAACAGCCGCCGCCTGGCCGAGCGCCTCGCCGGGGCGCTCAACGAGCTGGCGGGCGAACCGCTCGTCCGCTCGCATCACGGATCCCTGGCGCGGGCCGCCCGCACCGAAGTCGAGGACCTGCTCAAAGCCGGGCAGATCAAAGCGCTCGTCGCGACGTCGTCACTCGAGCTCGGCATCGACATGGGCGCGATTGATCTCGTCGTGCAGATCGAAGCGCCTCCGTCGGTCGCGAGCGGATTGCAGCGGATCGGCCGCGCCGGTCACCAGGCGGGCGCCGTCAGCGAAGGGATCATCTTTCCGAAGTTTCGCGGCGACCTGGTGGCGTGTGCTGCGGTGTCGCGCGCCATGCACGAAGGCAAGGTCGAGTCCACGCGCTACCCGCGCAATCCGCTCGACGTCCTCGCGCAGCAGATCGTGGCGATGGCCGGCATGGACACGTGGGACGTCGACGATCTCTTCTCGGTGATTCGTCGCGCGGCGCCGTTCGCCGACCTGAGCCGCCGGATGTTCGAGGGCGTGCTCGACATGCTCTCCGGCCGCTACCCGTCGGATGAATTCGCCGAACTCCGTCCGCGCGTCACGTGGGATCGCGTGCAGGGAACGCTGGCCGGACGCGAGGGCGCGAAGCGTGTCGCGATCGCCAACGCCGGCACGATTCCGGATCGCGGTCTCTACGGCGTGTTCCTGGCCGGCGCGGATCGTCCGGTTCGCGTCGGCGAGCTCGATGAGGAAATGGTGTTCGAGACGCAGGTCGGCGAGACGTTCACACTCGGGGCGTCGACGTGGCGCATCGAAGAGATCACGCACGACCGCGTTCTCGTCACGCCGGCGCCTGGTGAGCCGGGCAAGATGCCGTTCTGGCACGGCGATCAGGCGGGGCGTCCGGTGGAGCTCGGATACGCGATCGGCAAGCTGGTACGCGAGCTGCGCGGGGTCTCGCGCCCGGCCGCGATCGAGCGGCTCGTCGCGCATCACGATCTCGATCCCGCCGCGGCGGAGAACGTCCTGCGCTATCTGGACGATCAGGCGGCGGCAGGAGCCGTCCCGGACGATCGAACGATCGTCATCGAGCGATGCCTCGACGAGCTCGGCGACTGGCGCGTCTGCCTGCTGTCGCCGCTCGGCAGCCGCATTCACGCGCCGTGGGCGATGGCGGCCACGGCGCACATCCGTCAGCGCACCGGCATCGACGTCGAAGTCATGTGGGGCGACGAAGGCTTCGTCGTCCGCTTCCCGGAGCTGGGCGGGGATCCGCGGAGCGGTCCAGGCGAACAGGCGCCTGACCCGTCACTGCTGCTTCCGGATGCCGACGACATCGAGGGCCTGGTCCTCCGGCAGCTTGGCGCAACCTCCCTCTTCGCCGCCCGGTTCCGCGAAACGGCCGCGCGGGCGCTGCTGTTGCCGCGGCGGCGGCCGGGCGCACGCACACCGCTGTGGCAACAGCGCAAGCGGGCATCCGATCTCCTCGCGGTGGCCGCGCGCTTCGGTTCGTTTCCGGCGCTGCTCGAGACCTACCGCGACATCCTGCGCGACCACTTCGACATGCCCGCGCTGGTCGACACGCTGCGCAAGCTGTCCGGCCGGAGCCTTCGCGTCACGACGGTGGACTCGCGAGTCCCGTCGCCGTTCGCCGCGTCGCTGTTGTTCAGCTACGTCGCCAACTACATCTACGACGGCGACGCGCCGCTCGCGGAACGGCGGGCGCAGGCGTTGTCGGTCGATCAGGCCCAGCTCCGCGAACTGCTCGGCGACGCCGAACTGCGCGAGCTGCTCGACCCGGACGCGATCGCCGCAATCGAGCGGCAACTGCAGCATCTCGACGAGAAGTACCGCGTCCGCACGATCGACGGCGTGCACGATCTGCTGATCCGGATCGGCGATCTGACCATCGACGAGCTCCAGGCACGCACGTCGATGGGCGATGCGCGCGAGGCGGTCGCGTCGCTCGAACGAACGCGCCGCGTGATTCCGCTGACGATCGCCGGCGACCGCCGCCGCGTCGCCGTCGAGGACGCCGCCCGCTATCGCGACGCATTGGGCGTGCCGCTGCCACCGGGGCTGCCCGAAGCGCTGCTCGAACCGGTGCGCGATCCGGGCGGTGATCTCGCAATGCGCTTCGCACGGTCGCACGCGCCATTCACCGCGGCCGAATTCGCGGCACGCTACGGGCTCGGCATCGGCATGGCGGAAGCGCTTCTCGTCAGGCTGGCGGAGACGGGCCGCCTCATCGAAGGTGAATTCCGTCCCGGCGGCACGGCGCGTGAGTGGGTGGACCCCGATGTCCTGCGCAGCCTGAGACGACGATCGCTGGCGAAGCTGCGGCATGAGATTGAACCGGTGGGCGCCGATGCGCTCGGGCGGTTTCTCGTCTCATGGCACGGTATCGGCTCCGGACGTCACGGTCTCGAAGCACTGCTCGACGCCATCGAGCAGCTGCAGGGTGCAGCGATTCCAGCGTCGGTACTCGAGCGCGAAGTATTGCCGGCGCGCGTCGCCGACTATCAACCGGCCATGCTCGATACGTTGATGGCCGCAGGTGAAGTCGTGTGGGCGGGCGTCGAATCGCTCGGCGAGCGCGACGGCCGCATCGCACTCTATCTGACCGACCATTTCGCGAAGCTGCGCGCCCCCGTGGGACGGACCGTGTCCGACCTTCGCCAAGGCTCCGGTCAGGCTCGCTCCACAGACATCCTCGGATACCTTCGCGAGCATGGCGCCTCCTTTTTCGCGGCACTGCATGACGGCACCGGCGGCGGATTTCCGCAGGAGACGGTTGACGCGCTCTGGGATCTCGTGTGGCAGGGCCTCGTCACCAACGACACGCTGCACGCGCTGCGCGCCTACTCGCGTACCGAGGACAAGCAGACAAGGCGACGCGAGCGATCGCGTCCCTTCCGATCTCGTCGGCTGGTGCCGCCATCAGCCGAGGGGCGCTGGTCGCTGCTGCCGACGGCGCGGGCAACGAAGACGGCCAATACGGACTGGGCCGCGGCGATGGCACAGCAACTGCTGACCCGTCACGGCGTGATCACCCGTGAGACGGTGGCAGCGGAAGCGCTCACGGGCGGGTTCACCGCGGTGTATGCAGTGCTCAAGGCGATGGAGGACACCGGACGCGTTCGTCGCGGGTACTTCGTCGCCGGCCTCGGTGCCGCGCAGTTCGCGATGCCGGCGGCGCTCGATCTGCTGCGTTCGATGCGCGACGTGCCCGAGGAACCGCGCACGGCGATCCTCGCGGCCACCGATCCGGCCAATCCGTACGGCGCCATTGTCAAGTGGCCGGAACCATCGCCGGCCGCAACGTCCGAACCGTCTCCCGAAAGCGGCCGTGGCCCGACACGCAGCGTCGGGGCGCTGACCATTCTCGTTGACGGCGCCGCGGCGGCCTATCTGCGGCGCGGCGAACGCGAACTGCTGCTGTTCCTGCCCGAGACGGAGCCCCAACGGTCGCGCGTCGGTCGCGAGGTCTCGCGTGCGCTGCTTCAGCTCGCCGCGGCTCGCGAACCCGGCAAGCGCGGTCTCCTTATTGCGGAAATCAATGGCCTCCCGGCACAAGCCCACCCTGCAGCACGGCTGTTCGTCGTCGAAGGATTCGTGATCGGCGCCATGGGCCTGCAGGCCCGTCCCGAACGCGGCATTGGTCTTGCGGGATCGCGCGCAGGAGGAAGGGCGATGACCGACCAGTCACGGGACAGGATCACGGACCGCGACCAGGAACATGACGAGATCCGCTCATCGAACGATCGCGACCAGGACCTCGAGCGCAAGGGAACCACCTCACGCCACAATCGCGGCTATGACGACGCCGCCAAGGGCGTCGAGAGCAGCGAACCGACCGACCCTGACAGCGCCGACGCCGAAAACGATCGGGATGACATGATCAACGACTAGCGGATGCCCGAAGGCGATTCGATCTTCCGTGCCGCCCGGGCGCTCCACCGCGCCCTGGCGGGACGGACGATCACGCGCTTCGATTCCGTCTTCCCCCGCCTGACCAATCCCCGACACGCCGATCCGCTCGCCGGCCGCACGATCGATCGCGTCGAGGCGCGCGGCAAACACCTGCTGATGTGGTTTTCGGGCGGCCTCGTGCTGCGCACCCATATGCGCATGCACGGATCCTGGCACCTGTATCGCCCGGACGAGCGCTGGCAGCGGCCGCGGCGCGACATGCGCATCGTGATCGAGACGGCGGACGTCATCGCCGTCGGCTTCAACGTGCCGGCGGCCGAATGGGAATCGGACTCAGGGCAGGCCGCGCTCCGCGCTCTCGGACCTGACCTGCTCGGCGATGACTTCGACGCCGGCGTGGCCGTTCAGCGGCTGCAGGAGCGCGGTGAGATGGAGATTGCCGACGCGCTGCTCGATCAAACCGCACTCGCCGGCATCGGCAATATCTGGAAGTCCGAAACCCTGTTCGCGACGCGCGTGAACCCCTTCGTTCGCGTGAGCGCACTCACGCGCGAGCAGCTCGATCGCATCGTGGCGGCCGCGCGCACGCTGCTGCGCGCGAGCGTGTCGGACACCTGGCACGGCGTCCCGAAGCGTGTGTACGGCCGTGCCGGCAAACCGTGTCCACGGTGCGGCACCGGGATCGAGCGGACCAGACACGGACCTGATGTTCGATCAACGTACTGGTGTCCGCGTTGTCAGCCGATGGCCGCGGATGGCGAAGCGTAGCGGTCGACGGATCGTGGAGGCCAACCTTCAGGTCGGCCGGCGAATCACATCAACTTTCCGATCGGCCCGAGATCGAGATTGAGATCCTCTCGCGCGATGCCCAGCGTGCCGGCGAGATCGCCGATCGTCTCCTCGAGCTTCATCAGCGCACGGCCGACGTCCTCGGTCTGCTGATCGGTGAGGGTCCCCTTCTCCATCCGTCGGATGGCCTGCCGCTCCAGCAGCTGCCGGATGAACTCGACCAGTGTCAGCACCAGCTTCGCGATCGATCGCTGCACGTCCTCGGGATCGGCGTTCCACCGCATCGGCGACGCCTTGGCCGCAGAGCGCTCGAGTTCTCTTCGCAGGTCGTCGAGCTGCTCGACTTCGACGACGCTCAATCCGCTGCCGGTCGCAATTGGCTTAGGGCGCCGCCGGGCCTGCTTTGCGAGCGGTTGCCCGGCCTGCTTCGCGACGCCCGACCTCCCCGCCGACCTCGCGGGGCCTTTCCGGGTGTGGGCTTTCGGCTTCGGGCTTCGTGCCCTGGCAGTTGGGAGTCGGGAGGTGGAAGTGCTTCTGGCCATCACCAGGAACTGAAAGCATATGGCGGAAACGGGCCCGAGACGACGGCGCGCAGCCCGGCGGCCGCAAGCGTCCGCTCGGCCGCGCCCGCGTATGCGGAGGAGGATCGCCGCGGGACCAGGTGATACACGCTCACGATCGCGCCGTTGCGCTCGACGCGCTCGTCACGAATCCATCGCGCCAACGCCGCACGCACGGGAGCAAATCCCTCAATCTCTCGAGCCCCGGCGGCGCGCGATTGCAGGTACGCCGTACCGGACGCCACGCTCTTCACGGGCGGCGATGCCAAAGGCCGGCGGCCGCGGTTGCCCGTCACGAGGCGCACCGTCATCTGCGCCTTGCCCCGGACATGCGCCAGTGCGGAGCGAAACGTCCGTGCCCGGGAGTGCAGCACGATGGCAAGCTCGGACTCCGTCATGACGGTCCCGAACCGGACCGGCAGGACCGCCGGCACGGCATCGGCGATCGCGGCGATCGCGCGGTGATAGCGCCGCAGGTTCGCAGCTATCGGTGCCGGGGATCGACGGACATCACTCACGAGCGCGGTCAGCGCGCCCACGCGCACCGCGCGCAGACGAACGCCCGGCGTCTCCGGAATCAGCCGGCTACCGGTGATCGCGTAAACGCCTACGCTCATGCCGCTGGCTGCGCCGCTCCAGGAAGTCGGTCGTTTCCGTCGGCAGCACGCGATCGGCGGCACACAGCAGCAGCGAGAGGCGCGCATAGATCAGATCGACGTCTGCCACCGCGATGGTGATGTCGCCGCTCAACACCACGCCCTTGTTCAGCACGTTGTCGACGATGTCGAGCAGCGAGGCGTCGCCCGAGTCGAGGATCCGCTCGGAGTCGGATTTAGCCATGGGCCTGCGGTGCCCGCGCCTTCGGCGGAGATGCGATGAAATTGTAGGGCGGCCACGGACCGGTCAACGACACGACAACCCCGGCGGCCGCGATCGTCTTCGCGTGCCGGCCGACCAGCGTGCGAAATGAACGGGTCCGCGTTGCCGGCACGAGAAACGCGGCATCGAGCAACAGCCGGGCACCTGCCGAGGCCTGCTCCGTCTCGGTGCGGCGCCGGGCATCGGCCACTTCCCGGGTCAGCGTCATGAACAGCCGATCGGCTTCCTTTCTCGCGGCGCTGAGCTGACCACGCGTCACGTCGAGCAGGTCACGCTTGCGCGCGAGATATCCCGCCCCTGACGGCCGGGCGACGGCCCGTCCCGTATTGCCGTCTGCCTTCGCCGACCGATGCGCCGCGTCGACCGCCTCCCGCAGCGCCTTCTCGTCGAACGTGAGGCGCAAGCCCCATTCGACGTGACCCTGCAGGCGGTTCAGAATCCCGAGGATCTCGCGGCGCTGCCGATCGACATGCTGGAGCGCGCGCTCCTCGGACGTGAAGAGCGTGAACAGCTGCATCGGCAGCACGGCCTTCGCCGACAGAAACTGCTCGACCGTTGCTTCGTGCGCTGTCGCGCGGCGTCCAACCCACTCGAGATCCGACAGACCACGGCCCAACGTCGTCTCGTCGTACTCGCCCGCCGGCACGTCCGCGACGATCAGCCAGAGATCGTCACGCGCGGGAATCGCGCGGCGATTGCGGCTGCCCGGCAACATCCGCGAGGCCGGCAGCCTGGGGACGGCAGGCCGCCGCGCACTGCGGACCAGGCAGAACACGTACGTGAGGGTGGCGCTCACTTGTGTGGGCGACGCGTGCGGCTGCTGCGCGCGTTGCCGGCGGTGCGGCGCGTGCGATCGGTTCGGGTGCGCGGGCCTGCGCCGGGGCTACCGCGCGAGCCCGCGCGGGCGCGGTCATGCGAGCCCCGGCCTGCAGCTTCGATCGTCCCGGTCTGCGGCGGCGTTTCCGGAGCGCCGTAGAAATCGCCCGCGAGTTCGGCCTCGACCTGGAAGCGGCTGTCCTCTCCCGCCTCGATCGGCTGCCCGCCGCCGAACGCGAACGCGCCGGCCCCGCCATCGCGGCGCTCCTTGATCTCGCGAATCGCCTGCAGCACGTCGACTTCGATCGCGCGGAACTCATCGTCCGAGATCTCACCCATCTCCCGCTGCATCTCGGCCTCGAGCAGCCGATCGCGCAGGGCCGAGTCGTCATTCAACTCGGCTTCGGCCGCCGTGACCACCTTGTCAATGGCCCAGCGGATGCCCGAGATCATGAGGGAATCGAGGAGGAACATCGGAACTGAGTGATGTTAACTCCCAAGTCCCGACATCTGCCGCTTGTCCAACCGCCAAGGGATGGACCTGGATTCAGTCGCCATCGGGAGTTGGACCACCGACGCCGTTGGGAGTCGGGCGTGGATTAATGCTGCCCCGCCCGTTCGAGCTTCAGGCGGATGTTGACGAAGTTGTACGGCGGCCACGGACCGGTGTACTTGAACGTCAGCTTGTCGAAACGCGACGCGATTTCCTTGATGCGCCGGTCGAACGCCTGTTCCTGATCGCGCTGGACGAGGAACGCCGCGTTCATGATCATCTTGTCGCCGATCGCACGGTTGACACGCGAGGCCACGGACACGTCGCGCAGCCGCTGCAGAAACTCGGCGACGTAGCGCTCCGAGCGCGCCTGCAGGGCCGTGTCGATGAGGCGTCCGTACTGCATGCGGGCGAAGTACGTGGAGCCCTTCTGTGAGGAGATCTCGCTCTTCAGCCGGTGAATGTCTTCGTCCTCGCCCTCGATCGCGCGGACGATCTCGTCACGGTCCCACAACACCTTGAGACCGAACTCGAGCTTGTCCTGCATCTTGTTGAGCACGTCGGCGAACGCATCGTACGCGGAACGCAGCAGCTCGCCGATGTCCTCACGCGTCTTGAAGATGGTGCCGAAGGACATCGGAATGACGGTGTGGTCGCGCATCACCGTCTCGTTGACGCGCTCGTGGGCCAGGACGTTTTCGCGCGTGGAATCGAGCGGCGTGATCGGCACATCGGAGACGACCGCGGCCATGTCCTTGTAAGTGATGGTGTAGACGTCGGGCCACTGCTCGTCCATGCCGATGGCGCCGAACTTCAGCGGCTGGCTCGCGCGGATGACGCAGTAGACGTAACGGCCGCGGCCAGCGCTCGTGCGATCGACGTCGGGCAGGCTCGGTTTCGGCGCGCGTTCGACCACCCGCTCGACGCGCGTCTCATTACCACGTACCTCGGTCTCATGCGTCACCCTGGTCAGGCCATCGTCGGACACCTTCGCAGGGGCCTTGGCGATCCTGGGCGTCTGCACGGCTTTCCGGCTGTCGCCAACGCCGCGGTTCTGCATGCTTCGCGGCATTGCCTGTCCCTGGGCGCGAGCCACGGCGGCGGCTTTTCTCACCGTCTTGCTCGCGACCCGCCGCGCCGGGATCTTCGCCTTTGCTGCCTTTGCCATGTGATGTCGGTCTCGGTTGTGTATGGTTCAGGGCCTAGGCTGACTGGAGTTCTCAAGCATACGTCGAACCTCGACCACCAGGTCGTCAGGCAGGCAGGGCTTGGTCACGAACGAATCACAGCCCGCTTTTTTTGCACCCTCGGAGGCACCGGCGAGCGCATGGCCGGTCAGCGCGACGATCGGAATATGCCGCGTGCTCGCGTCGGCCTTGAGACGGCGCGTTGCCTCCCAGCCGTCCATCCCGGGCAACGAAAGGTCCATCAGGATCAGGTCGGGCTTCAGCGCAAACGCCTGATCGACGGCCTCATTGCCGTTCCTCGCTTCAGCCACGCGGAATCCGGAGAACTGCAGATACTCCGCGTACATCTCGCGGGCATCCTGATAGTCGTCGACAACGAGAATCAAAGGAGATCTCTGATCGGTCATTGCGGTGCGTCCAGGGGAATGGTCAGGGTAAAGGTCGAACCCAGACCGATGTCGCTGCGCAGCACGATACGTCCGCCGAGCGCGTTGGCCAGACGGCGGCAAATGGCCAGGCCGAGTCCGGTGCCGCCGTACGGCCGCGACGGCGAGTCGTCCACCTGCCGGAAGTCTTCGAAGATTCGTTCGTGATGTTCGGGCGCGATGCCGATGCCGGTATCGGTCACCGAAATCATCGCGGCGCCGTCGCCGTGATCCATGAGTACGGCCACGTCGATGCCGCCCTGATGGGTGAACTTGAGCGCGTTGCTCAGGAGATTGACGACGATCTGCTTCACCTTCTGCCGATCGCTCTGCACAATCGGCGGCTCTTCGGACAACCGTGGCGTCACCGTCAGCTTCGAGCGCGCGATCACCGGATCGAGCTCCGCCATCACTTCCGGCACGAGCTCATTGAGGTTGAACTCGGTGATCTGCATCGGCATCTTGCCCGCTTCGATACGGGTGATGTCGAGGATCTCGTTGATGATCGTCAGCAGGTGGCGGCCATTCGAATCGATCCGCGTCAACTGCCGCTTCACATTCGGCAGCAGCTCGCCGGCCACGCCCTGCAGCAGCATGTGCGTGTAGCCCAGGATCGCGTTGAGCGGCGTCCGGAACTCGTGCGACATGTTGGCCAGGAACTGCGACTTCAGCCGTGACGCCTGTTCGAGCTCGATCGCCTGCCGCCGCAGCAGTTCGTTCTGCGTTGCCAGTTCCGCGGTCGCGGACTGCACGCGCATCTGCAGTTCGTCCGACGCGATCTTCAACTGCTCATAGAGACGCGCGCGCTCCAGCGCTTCGCGGCGGTCGTGCAGGATGGTGACGACGGCCGTCAGCTCGCCGGTGTCGGTCATCACCTTGCCCGCGATCGCTTCGACCGGGATCGGCTCGCTGGTGTTCGGGTTCGCCAGCCCGATTTCGCCGCGCCGGATTTCACCGGGGCCGCTTTCGCCGAGGAGCAGGCCGGAGATGAACGACGAGAAATGGGCGTCGTTCGCCTGGACGTTGCGCTGCGCCGACGAATCGGCGTCGAGCGCGACCGTGAACAGTTCTTCCGCCGGCGCATTCATCAGCACGGTCGCGCCAGCCGGGTCGGTGACGATGATCGGATCGGCGACGGAATCGATGATCAGGTTCAACCGATCGCGCTCGGCGCGTGCGGCCGCCTCGGCCACGCGCAGCTTCTGGTAGTTCTCTTCGATCTGCTCGGTGGCGCGCCGCAGGTCGGTGATATTGCGCAGCACCGAGACGATGCCCGTACCCTCGCGCGGATCTTCGACCGTGCTCGAGAGCACCTCGAACAGCAGGTCGGACCCATCACTCGGGTCCACCAGCAGGAGCTCCCGTGCTTCCGAGGGCGCATCGACGACCGTTCGCGAGAGCGCCGCCGAGAACAGCATGTTGTTCAGTTCGACCGCACGGCGGCGTCCTTCCGACTCCTCTTCCGTCGCGGCGAACAGGCGCTCGGCGCGCGCATTCGCGACGATCAGACGACCCTCCGTGTCGGTGAGCAGAATCGGGTCGGTCACCGAGTTGATGATGGTGAAGAACAGCGCGCGCTCGCGGCGCAGCCGCCGCAGCTCCTCGGCCAGCGAGCCGCGCCCGCGGATCTGCTCCATCTTCTGGCCGAGCACGCTGATCAACCAGACCAGATCGGCTGTGGGTGTGGTCCCGCCTCGCAGCAGCAGCAGGCCGACCGCCTGATGCTGCGGCCTCGTACCGTGCAGCGGGAACGCCGTGAACGGGACGGCGCTGCCGAGCGGTGTCACTGGTACGGGGCGCACGGGATGGCCGTTCGCGCGGGCCGCCCGGAACGTCGTCGGCTGCGTTCGTTCCAGCGACGCGATCAGTGCATCATCGTTTTCGGTGATGGGCCACGAAAAGAGCTCGACGTCTTCGGCGCGAACGCCGTAGCCGGCAAGTCCGACGAGCATGCTCGACTCGACCTCGACGGCGAGGCAGACCGAGCGGCGAATGCCGCAGTAGCGCGCGAGCCAGTCGAGGCTTGCCTGTGCGCATCGCGCCAGGTCCTCGTTGTGTACGAGGTAGTACTCGAGCAGCTCGAGCCGTGCTGCCGTATCGACGGTCGGGACGGGTGCGCGTGGGGTGACTGATCGCACCTGAAGCGGACTCATGCGAGTAGCTGGCACTGGGATCCCTGTGGACGCGCCCGGCGCGTGTGTTCCCTCTCTTACTGTCTACCCCGGCGCCGGCCCGCCGGCGTCCGCGTGGTCGTCGTCGGGCCGCTCTCGAGCTGGGCGCGCAGCGCTTCGTTCTCGGCCGCGATCTCATCGTACTGGCGTTGGGTCTCGATCGCCGGACGCGAAGCGGAGGCCGCGGCGCCGACCGCCTCGGAATATTTGAGGTAGGTGTCGATCGAGGCGACGACCACGCGCGCCTCCACCGTAATCAGGTCGATACCGACGAGAGAGACGCGCACCCATGCGTCGATGACGATGCCCTTGTCCAGGACACGGTCCAAGACGTCAATAAGACTTGTCCCGCCTGCAGCTCGTTCGACGGCCATCGCGAAAGCTCCTTAAAGAAGTCAGTCCTGGGATGAGGTCGCCGCTCGGCGACGGCGGCCGGTTCCCGCCGTCAACGCGGCAACCCGGCGCTCGAGCAGCCGGATCTGCTCTCGCAGTTCAAGGTTTTCCCGCATCATCTGCTCGCGGCCCGGCGAGAGGTGGCGATCGTATTTCCACCAGTCGAGCCCGACGGACTCCGCCTTGTCGATCGAACAGATCATCAGGCGAATGCGGATCGTGAGCAGCTCGACTTCGGCCAGCGAGACCTTGATGTCGCCAGCGACGACCAGCCCCTTGTCGAGCACACGATCGAGCAGATCGACCAGCCCGGCGTTTCCGCGGTTCGGAGTTGCGGCGAGGTCGGTGGGCATGCGGAGGTATGCGCGCTCGTTTTGGGGCACGCACCAGCGCGTGCGGAGTACGCAAGCGATTCGAAGCTTGCGCGAACCGCCGAAGTATAGATCGCGGGCTGCACTGGCTCAACGCGAGCCACCGCGCCGTGTTCAATTTTCCGGCACCGGCTCATCCGTAGCGACCCCTGCATGGAAACATAAGGGCAGGAAGGAATTCATCTGACCCCGGCGCGACTGCGCCGGTTGCGCGACGGCATTCGAGCCGGCGCTCGTTCACGACGTCGTCGTACAACAGGTTGACAACCCGATCGCCAGACACACCTCGTCTCGCACCCTCGTCTCGCACCTCCGTCTCGCACCTCCGCCTCGCACCTCCGCCTCGCACCTCCGTCTCGCACCTCCGTCTCGCACCTCCGCCTCGCACCTCCGTCTCGCACCTCCGTCTCGCACCTCCGTCTCGCACCTCCGTCTCGCACCTCCGTCTCGCACCTCCGTCTCGCACCCTCGTCTCGCACCTCCGTCTTCCAAATCGAATTAAGATCTTGCCGTGGCGAACCTTTGCTCGTTTGACGTGACCTCGAATGTCGACCTGCAGGAAGTCGACAACGCGCTCAATCAGGCGCGCAAGGAAGTCGCGCAGCGCTACGACTTCAAAGGAGCGAAGGCCGCGATCGATTTCGATCCGAAGGAATCCAGGCTGGTGCTGACGGCCGACGACGAGTTCAAGGTCAACGCGCTATGGGAAATCGTCCAGACGCGACTGATCCGGCGCAATGTGCCGGTGAAGAACCTTTCGCGCGGCCCCGCCATTCCGGCCGCCAACAGCACGGTCCGCCAGGACATCACCCTCCAGCAGGGCATCCCCGGCGAGAAGGCCAAGGACATCGTCAAGTTCCTGAAGGACTCGAAACTGAAGAAAGTCCAGGCGTCGATCCAGGGCGATCAGTTGCGCATTCAGTCGGCGTCGAAAGACGAGCTGCAGGACGCCATGCGGCTGCTGCGCGAGCAGGACTTCGGCGTGGCGCTGCAGTTCGGCAACTACCGCGGCTGAGCGCGCGCCGGCGCGTCATCCCGGGTCACTTCTTTTTCTTCTCGTCCCAGGTCACTTCGGTTTCGTGCTTGTCGTCGAGCGTCAGGATGGCGTTCGCCACGCGATCCGTTCGCGTGTGCAGGGGCAGTTCGGTTTCGTATACCAGTTCCTTCGTCGCCGCGGTCCGCAGTTCGTAGTCGATGTGATAGCGGCGCAGGATGGACTCGATCTGGCTGCGCATCGCCGTCGGATCGGCCGTCGTCACCTTCAGCTCGAAGATCTTCGTCCGCTCGGGCTCGAGCGATTCCACCACCCACAGCACGCCGAGAATGAACACCGCGGCAAACGCCGCCAGGCCATATAACTCCACGCCGCACGCCAGTCCCAGACTCAGGGTCACGAGCATGACGACGGCGTCCTTCGGATCGTCGATCTTCGCGCGATAGCGAATGAGGTTGGCGGCGCCGACGATGCCGAATGCGCGTGCGAGGCTCGCGCCGACGATCAGCATGACGACGGCGCCGACGACGGCGAGAATGATCTGCGTCTGGATGACCGGCGCGGACCGTGGCGGCGTGCCGCGGCGGCGTGGCCGGAACGCGAGCAGCGCCCCGATCGCGGTGGCAATCGGCAGTGCCAGCAGCGCGCGCAGGATCATCGCCGCATGCGCCTCGAGAATGTCCGGAACGAAGCGTGTCAGCACCGGCGGTAGTTGATCCATCAGTCGCGGGCCGCGCGGCGATCGACACGCAGCGCCAGGCCGTCCTCGATTTTTTCTTTCAGCCGGCCGATGTAGCGATCGGCGTCGACCTGCGCATAATTCGCGGCCCGGAACGCATCGTGCCACTGCTGCTCGGTCAACCGCGCCAGTTGCTGCGCCGCCCACCGCACATCGTCAGGGCGGATCATGGTCAGCAGTTCCTTGTGAAGCCCGCCGTAATCGAATTGCACGCGGTCACCGACGACGGCGGTGATGAACGCGTGCTTCTCGAACCCGAGCCACCAGTTGCGCCGCGGATCCACCTTCCCGGTTTCGCCGAGCGACGCGCCGAGATCGCGCACCATGAACCAGCGCGAGGTGCCGTCCCACGGCTGCTGCAGGTCATAGATGCGGTTGTTGTCGTCCTTCAGATCGGTGCTGTTGAACATCAGCAGGATGACCAGGAGACCACGCAGCGGGGGCGCGCCGAGGAACGGGTTCTCCGCCCAGTGCCACAAATCCTTCGATGACGTGACCTGCGGCAGCTTCGGCCGGAAGCGTGCCTCGCCTTCGACCTTCACGCCCGCCTTGGCGACAGCGACGTTCCACTTCGGCAGGTAGTAAATCGGCGGCTGGTGATAACCGAGTCCCCAGAGGATGCGCGACAACACCACCTCGGTCTGCGCCTCCGGCCCGATCTTGGCACTCCACTCGACGCCGTCAGGATCGGTCACGTCATACGTGACGCTGAAGCCTCTGTCATCGCGGACGAGCGCTTGGTAGATGGCGTCTTTGGCCGGCGCGTACTTTTCGCCGCCGAGGCCCCAGAACAGATCGCGGGGCGTTGTGCCGGGATCGGTCCAGAGCTCTGCGAGTTGCTCGGCCGGCGGCGGAGCCGATGGAGCCGCGATGCGGCCCACGGATCCGCAGGCCGCCAACGCCAGCGCAATCGCTACCACGGACGAGGTAAGCAGCCGAGCCATCGGCGACCTCGTCAGCAAGTGGCCTGCCACATAGCGAAGGTGGCACCGTGTTTGGTTGAGCCAAAGCACGACCGATGCAGGCCCCGACGATTCCATCCGCGACGTATCGATTGCAATTGAACGCCGGCTTCACTTTCGAGGCCGCCGCGCGCGTCTCCGGGTACCTGTCGGCGCTGGGCATTTCACACTGCTATGCATCCAGTTATTTCAAAGCCGTTCCCGGCAGCACTCACGGGTACGACGTTGCCGATCCCACGCAACTCAATCCCGAAATCGGCACCGAGCAGTCATACGCGGCCTGGGTCGCGTCGCTGCGTGCCCATGGCATGGGCCAGATCATCGATCTGGTGCCCAATCACATGGGCATCGCAAAGTCCGCGAACCCATGGTGGCAGGACGTGCTCGAGAACGGCGAGAGCTCGCGCTACGCCGGCGTCTTCGACATCGACTGGCAGCCAATCAAACCCGAGCTCGAACACAAGGTGCTGCTGCCGGTGCTCGGCGATACCTACGGCGCGGTGCTGGAGCGGCAGGAGATTCGCCTCGAATATGCCGCCGGCGCCTTCTGCGCCCGCTATTTCGAGCAGGTCTTTCCGATCGCGCCTGGCACCTACGACCGGATCCTGTCGCACGACGCCGACGCGCTGCTGCGTGATATCGGCGACGAGAGCGACGCCGGCATCGAGTTCCTCAGCATCCTGACGGCGATCCGTCACCTTCCCGGCCGGCTCGCGATCGACGAGGGCACGCGCGCGGAGCGCGACCGCGAGAAGGAGGTGGTGAAGCGGCGGCTGGCGGCGCTGACCAGGGGTTCGGCGGCGGTGCTCGCGCACGTGAACCGGGCCGTCGATGCATTCAATGGACGACCAGGCGATCCGCCAAGCTTCGACGCGCTCGATCAACTGCTCTCGTCGCAGGCATACCGGCTGTCGTACTGGCGCGTCGCCGCCGAGGAGATCAACTATCGCCGGTTCTTCGACATCAACGAGCTGGCTGCGATCCGCATGGAGGACCCGGCGGTCTTCGACCGCGTTCACGGGTACGCGTTCGAGCTCCTGCGCCGCGGCTGCATCGACGGTTTCCGCATCGACCACGTCGACGGCCTGTTCGATCCGGGCGACTACCTCGAACGTCTGCAGGCGCGCGCGCGAGCCGTCAGGCCCGATCTCTTCGCCGACCGTGCCTGTTATCTGATCGTCGAGAAAATTCTCGGGCTCGACGAAACCCTGCCCGACTGGCCGGTGGCCGGCACGACCGGCTACGACTTCATGGTCATGGTGAACGGGCTGTTCGTGGACGCGCAGAACGAGCGGGCGGTCGACTCGGTCTACAAACAGTTCACGCGCCTGAACGTCCCGTATCGCGAGATTGTCTACCGCGGCAAGCAACTGATCCTTCGCGTCAGCATGGCCAGCGAACTGAACGTGCTCGCGCATCGGCTCAATCGCTTCTCCGAGCGCTACCGCCACTACCGGGACTTCACGCTGAACAGCCTCAATCAGGCGATGCGCGAGATCATCGCGTGCTTCCCCGTGTACCGGACCTACGTGACCGATCGCGAGCCGGTGCCGAGCGACCGCGATCGCGACTACATCGAGCGCGCCGTCCGTGAAGCCCGCCGGCGGAATCCGAATCGTCCCGCGGCCGTGTACCACTTCGTCCGCGATCTGCTGTTGAAGCGCGGCGAGTTCATTCGCGAGTCCGAACACGCCGAGCACATGGAGTTCGTCGGCAAGTTCCAGCAGGTCACGAGCCCGGTGACGGCGAAAGGCATCGAGGACACGGCGCTCTACAGCTACAACCGTCTGGTGTCGCTCAACGACGTCGGCAGCGAGCCCGACCACTTCGGCACCGCCCCCCGCCGCCTGCACGCCTGGCTCAAGGAGCGGGCGTCGCGGTTTCCGCACGGCCTGTCGACGACGTCGACACACGACACGAAGCGCAGCGAGGACGTGCGGGCGCGGATCAGCGTGTTGTCGGAACTGCCGGGCGCGTGGAAACAGGCGACCTCGCGGTGGGCGCGGACCAACCGCAAGGCGCGGACGATGATCGACGGGTCGTCATATCCGAGCCGCAACGAGGAATACCTGATCTACCAGACGCTGGTGGGTACCTGGCCGCTGTCGTCGCCGTCGCACCGCGACCTGCGCGTCTACACCGAGCGGATCCTTGCGTACATGCTCAAGGCGATGCGCGAAGCCAAGGTGTTCACGAGCTGGATCAATCCGAGCGACGTCCACGAAGACGCGATGCGGCGGTTCATCGAAGCGATGCTGGCGCCGGACAACACCGCGTTTCTCGACGACTTCTGCGAGTTCCAGCGGCGGATCGCACAGATCGGGATCTACAACTCGCTGGCGCAGGTGACGATCAAGATCTCCGCGCCCGGCGTGCCGGACTTCTACCAGGGCACGGAGCTCTGGGACTTCAGCCTCGTCGATCCGGACAATCGCCGGCCGGTCGATTATGCGCGACGGCAGGCGCTGCTCGCCGACCTCGACGCCACCCTGCGGAGCACCGGACGCGACGCGGTCGTCGCAGATCTGATGGCGCACATCGACGATGATCGCCTGAAATTGTTCACCACGTCGGTCGCGCTGCGGTCCAGGCGTGACCACCGCGACCTCTTCGAGCGTGGCGGTTACGCGCCGATCGCCGTCGAAGGCGGACGCCACCCGCACGTCTTCGCCTACGCGCGCGCGTACGCCGGCGGCGAGGCCCTGGTCGTCGTTCCCCGGCTGATGGCGACGCTTCTGCCCGATCGTGATTTACCTCCTCTCGGCGAGCGCGTCTGGGGAGATACTCGGCTCGTGCTGCCCGCTTCGACCGCCGCCGGCTATCACGACGTGTTCACGGACCGCTGTGTGCCCCTCGACCGGCAGGGCGATCGCGTCACCATGCGTGTCGCCGACGTCTTCGATCGCTTCCCGGTTGCCCTCCTCCATGGCCGGTCCTGAGGCGAGCGGACGTGGGCTGGACCATCATCGGCGTCGGCTTCATCGTCTGGTTCGCGCTGGTCCTGCTGTTCACGCCGCGGATCGACTACCACGTCGCCACGCCGATCCGACCGGACAGCGACGAGTTCGTCCGCGTGATCCAGTCTGCCTGCCAAGCCGCGATCCACCGCGGCAACCGGGTGCAGGTCTTCACCAACGGAACACAGTTCTATCCGGCGATGCGCGACGCGATTCTCGCCGCGCAGGAGAGCGTCGATCTCGAGGCCTACATCTTCCATCCGGGCGACACCGCCGACATGCTCATCGACGCGCTCGTCGAGCGCGCCCGCGCGGGCGTGGAAGTGCGGATGGTGATGGACGCGATCGGCAGCGTCGGGATGGGCGGACGATCGGCGACGCGGCTGCGCGACGCCGGCTGTCTCCTGCATTTCTACCAGCCGATCCGCTGGTACCGGCTCCATCGTCTGAACAACCGGACCCACCGCGAACTGCTCGTCATCGACGGGCGGGTGGCGTTCACCGGCGGCGCCGGCGTGGCCGACTGGTGGTACCGGCCACAGGGCGGCGAACCAGCGTGGCGCGACACGATGGTGCGCATCGAGGGGCCGATCGTCGCAGCGCTGCAGGGCGTGTTCGCGGAGAACTGGCTCGAATGCTGTGGCGAGATCCTGAGCTCGCCGCGTCACTGGCCCCCGCTCGAGACCGTCGGCAACGCCGAAGCCATGCTGGTGCGGAGTTCCCCGTCAGACCGCGCCACCGTCTCGCGCGTGGTGTTTCAGATGCTCATCGAAGGGGCGGTGGCCAGCATCGACATCGCGACGCCCTACTTCCTGCCGGATCGCGCGATGCGCAGGGCGCTGATCCGCGCCGCGCAGCGAGGCGTCCGCGTCCGCATCATGGTGCCCGGCCGCCACACCGACCAGCACCTCGTCCGGCTGGCCAGCCGCCGCATGTACAAGGAGTTGCTGGCCGGCGGCGTGATGCTCTACGAATACCGGCCGTCGATGACGCACGTGAAGGCGCTGATGGTCGATCACGCCTGGACGATGATCGGGACGACCAACGTCGACAACCGCTCGTTCGAACACAACGACGAAGTGAACGTCGCGTTCCGCGAAGCCGACATCGCCTCGCGGCTTCGCCATGATTTCGAAGCGGACCTCGCCGCCAGCGACGAGATCACGCTCGACTCCTGGTCACGGCGTCCGCTGCTGGAGAAGCTGGTCGGACCGGTCTGCTGGATCCTCGAACGCCAGCAATAGGGTTCATCAACTTCCAACTCCCAACTGCCAAAGCCCAAGCCCAACTCCGAAGCCCAACTCTCAAGTCCGGCGGAGGTGCAGCCTGAAGTCCGAAGCCCGATCCGCGGGAATGCCGGAAGGAATTCCGTTACATACGCGTGTCGGTCGCGCCGGGGGAAGGCAGGCAAATTTCTCGGTTTTCAGATCGAGGATTTGGGATTTCCGCTCTGCGCCGTGGCATTGCCGTTGCTACTCCTCGGCCGCAGGAGAACGACGATGACACGGGCACTGCTGCTGGTGGGAATGCTGATGATCGCCGCCACCGCTCGCGGGACGGCGGGCGAAACCGTGGAAATCCGGATCAACGGCCGCTACTTCACGGCACCCGCGACAGTGCAGATGGTGATCGCGGTGGAACCGAACGCCGCCAACCGCACGCTGCGCATCGAAGCCGACGGCGATCAGATGTATCGCTCGACCGAGGTCACGCTTGAGGGTGACTCCGAAAAGCGACTCCACACCGTGGAATTCAAGAACCTGCCTGCCGGCGTCTATGAAGTGCGCGCCGAGGTCCTGTCAGCAACGATCGTCCGTGGGACCGCGACGCAGGAACTCGAAGTGACGGGCCGCTAACGCAACTTGTCGATCGCGGTGGTCCACTCCTCAATCTGTTCAGCCGTCATCGATCCGCGCGGCGCGATGCGCGCGTCTTCATAGCCCCACTCGTCCACGTCAACCAGGTATTGCGCACGCGAGAGCAGCGTGCCCTGACACACCTTGCTGTCGCGCGTCGGCACTTCCAGCTCCGCGAGCAGCCGGTTGACGAGATCCCTCATCAGCGCCGAGGGGACGAGCGCACGCTCACCCGGATAGATGAACCCGAAGAGCACCAGGTGCGTGAGCAGCACGCGCCAGTTCGGTCCGAAGCGGCGCACCAGCCGCTCCCAGTTGAGGAGGCCGGCGCAGTGGCGAATCAGGTGCGCGACGTCCGCGCCGTCGTAGCGCTCGCGCTCCATGATCAACGCCTTCGACCAGATCATTTCCTCCGGCGGACACAGCTTCACCGGCGCGCCCAGGACTTCCTCGTCCACGGCGTGCGCCAACCACTCGTCGTCGACTTCGGCGACGCCGTTGCCCGAGCTGTAGATGACGTCGATGAACTTTTCCCCGTGATGGGCCTTGGCAAGCCAGTGCGAAAACGCGATCTCTGTCTTGAAGCCGGCGCGCGCCAGCACGTCCAGGACACGTGACACATCCTGCGGCCGGACGAAGATGTCGAAGTCCTTGGTCGTGCGGGAAATGCCGGCGTAATACTGAAAGGCATAGGTGCCGCCGACCATGTACGGCACACCGCTGCGGTTCAGCATCGCCAGGGCCGTGTGGTACAGCTCCGCCTTATCGGGCGTTGTCAGCAGCGGGGTCGCGGTATCGATCACGACGGGTGAACTGCAGGTTTCAGGCCGACTTGACGAGTGGGTTCTGACGCGGGGCGCCAGCCTCGACTGGCGGCTGCGCCTCTTCGTGAAGTGGTAATTCGAGGATCAGATAGGGTGGCCGGTCGGGATTGAGCCGCGCGAGCAGCGGCATCGCGACGTTGTAAACCGGCACGCCGCTCGAGGTGCGCCCTTCGGCGGTCCCGCGATGCGCGTGGCCATGGAACACGGCGCTGACACGGTACCGATTGATCGGTTCCTCCAGGCGGCTGGAACCGAGGTAGGGAAAGATTTCCGGCGGCTCGCCTTCGACCGTCGCGCGAATCGGCGCGTAGTGCAGGAGCGCGACGCGACGCTGCGTTCGCAGGCGCGCGAGCGCCGCTTCGAGCTTGAGCGCTTCCTCCACCGCTTCCTGCACGAAGTGCTTGATCGCCTGCTCGCCCCACGGTCCAAGGGCCCCGCGACCGAAGCCGCCAGCGAACCCCTTCACGCCGGCGAAGCCGACACCATGGATCTCCACGACTTCACCGTCGAGGACGTTGACACCGGCATCGGTGAGGATGTCGCGAATCTCGACATGCTTGCCGGCCTCGTAGTCGTGATTTCCGAGAACCGCAATGACCGGGATCTTGACGGACGCCGTGAGTTCGCGCGCCAGGATCCGCGCCTCATCGGGAAGACCGTAATCGGTGAAATCGCCGCACAGGACGAGCACGTCGGCGCTCGAGGTAATCTGCGCGAACAGCGGCTGAAATTTGCCTTGCGAGCTCTTCGATACGTGGATGTCCCCCAGCGCCGCGATGCGGATGGTCGAGGTGGGAGTCGTGGCCATGGCTGGTCGGCTCTGGCGTACTCAAAGCCGAGGCCATGGCCCGAGCGGCAATGCTACTGCTGACGCGGCTGGCGCTGCGCAAAGCGGTCGCGCCGCTGCTCCTGCCGGTTTTCACGAGCGCTCACGCGCGCATCGCGGTCCTGCTGAAGCTTCTGGGCCTGCGCCTGCTGGTCGGGCGTCAAGAGCGCGAACACCTCACCCCGGACACGCGCCTGCTGCACGGCCGCATCAGCCTCGGCCAATGAGAGTGTTTGCGCCGCCGCGCGAATCGCGCCCTCGTTGATGGGCAGCGCCTCGGTCGCTTTGCGCATGGCGTCCTGCGCCGCGTGGAGCCGGTCCTGGACATCCTTGCCGTCCTGCAAACGAAGCTGCACGAGATCGCGAATCTGCTGCCGCTGCGTGTCCGACAGATTGAGCTGCGGTAACGGCAGCCCGACATCGCCGCGCCCGCCCGGTCCACCCGGACGCCCGCCGCGACCAAACGCCGGCGCACCCGCCGGTCGGCCCGACGCCGCCGGACCCTGCGCGAAGGCGACGCCGCCCGCGAACAGACCGGCGACGAGCACGCCCGCCGTCAGGGAACGAAATCGATTCATGGGACACCTCCTGATCGATTTGACGGTACGCCGCGTGGCCGGTCGCGGGCAGAAGGATGAAGATTGTGTGTCCCTCTCTCTCTGCCGCCTCCGTTCCTCCCTCACTCGTATCGCAGCGCATCGATCGGATCCAGCGATGCCGCCTTCCGCGCGGGGTAGTACCCGAAGAAGATGCCGGTCGCCGCGGCCACGGCGAAGGACAGGACGACGGACTGGATCGTCACGTCGGTGGCCCAGTGGGCGACGCGTGAGACGCCCAACGCGAAGCCGATGCCGAGGAGAATACCAATGACGCCGCCGGCCACGCTGAGCACGATCGCCTCGACGAGGAACTGGGTGAGGACGTCGAGATCGCGCGCGCCGATCGACAGGCGCAGACCGATCTCGCGCGTTCGTTCGGTGACCGAGACGAGCATGATATTCATGATGCCGATGCCGCCTACGAGCAGCGACACCGCCGCAATTCCCGCCAGCAGCCACGTCATCGTGGTCGTCGTCGACGTGAGCACGGTTGCCATCTCTTCCTGGGTCCGCACCATGAAGTCATCGTCATCGGCCGGGTCGAGGCGGTGACGATCGCGCAGGAGCGAGGCGACCTGCGTCGAGACGGTGTCGAGAGGAACGTTGTCCTGCGCTGAAATCAGGATGCCGGTGACGTGCTGTACACCGAGCATCTTCTTCTGCACGGTTGTGTACGGCGTGAACACCGCGTCGTCCTGATCCTGACCGAAGGCGGCCTGGCCCTTGGTGGTCAGGACACCGAGGACACGGAACGGCTGGTTGTTGATGCGCACCGTCTGGCCGACCGGATCAACGCCCTCGCCGAACAACTGATCGCGAACCGTCGATCCGAGCACGACGACCTTCGCGGCAACGGTGACATCCTGCGGCGTGAAGAAGCTGCCGGTCTGCACCGGCCACGAGCGGATCGCCGGCAGATCGGCGTTCGTCCCCTGAACTTGAGTGTTCCAGTTGCCGGTTTCCGCGACAATCTGCGAGCGCGTGTTGATCGTCGGCGAGACGTAGCGGATGCCGCTCACGTCCTCGGCGATGGCAGTCGCATCCTGGTCGGTCAGCGTCGTCACGGCGCCCTGGCCTTGTCGAACGGGCCCGAATCGGCCGGAGCCGGCGTTGACCTGCACGATGTTCGATCCCGCGCTGCGGATTTGCGTTTCGATCGAGCTGCGCGCGCCGGTGCCGATCGCGACCATGACGATGACGGCGGCGACGCCGATGATCATCCCGAGAGCGGTGAGCGCGGTCCGCATCGCGTTGCGCCGCAGCGCCTTGATGGCAATGACGACGATGGTGGCGAACGACATGATCGAGCCTCAGGCCGCGGCGTCGCGGAAGCGTGCGATCTCGATTGCCGCCTGCCGCCGTGTCGCGACGGGCGTATCCGACTTCACGCGTCCGTCGCGGAAAGCCACGATCCGGGTACCGTACTCGGCGATGTCGGCCTCGTGCGTCACGAGCACGATGGTCAGATCGCGTTCTTCGTTCAGGCGCTGGAAGATGCCCATGACGTCGATCGAGGTGCGCGTATCCAGGTTGCCGGTCGGTTCATCGGCCAGCAGCAGGCGCGGGTTGTTCACCAGCGCACGGGCAATGGCCACACGCTGCTGCTGGCCGCCGGATAACTGATTGGGGTGATGGTGCAGCCGGTCGCCGAGTCCGACCGATGCCAGCGCCGCGACCGCGCGCTCGTGCCGCTCACGGGCGTTCTTCAGGCCGGCGTACAACAGCGGCAGCTCCACGTTCTCGAGCGCAGACGTGCGCGGCAGGAGGTTGAAGCCCTGAAACACGAAGCCCAGTTCCCGGTTGCGTACGCGCGACAGCTCACGCTTCGGTAACGACGACACGTCACGCCCGTTCAGCACATACGTACCTGACGTCGGACGATCCAGGCACCCGAGCAGGTGCATGAACGTGGACTTTCCCGAGCCGGACGGACCGGTCAGCGTGACGAACTCTCCCGGTGCGATCTCGAGGGTCACGCCCTGGAGCGCGTGCACCTGCACTTCGCCGCCGATGTCATATGTCTTGCGCAGGTCGCATACCGACACAACCGGCGTCATCGACCGCCTCCGCCGCGCGCGCCCTGCTGCTGCTGACCGCGCGCCCCGCCCCGCCGCTGCGGGAAAAACGGCGATGAGCTCGGGGTGCTGGTGCCCGCGGTGCCCGGGGCCGCGGTGCCGGTGATGACGCGAGTGCCCTCCTCGAACGGAGCGTCGAGGATCGCCGTGGTCGCGCCATCGCTGATGCCCACCTTCACCGGCTCGCGATTCGGCTGCCCATCGTCGAGCACCCAGACACGACCCGGCTTGCCGGATTCGTCGTTCTGCGGACGACCGGTCGTGCCGGTCGCGTCCGCTCGCGCACCATTCCCCCCGTTTCGACCAGGCACGCCTGTCGGACCGCCCGCTCCCGCGCCGGTCGCACGCGCGCCCGCGGTCACACCGGCCGGCGTGAATCGCAGCGCCGACGTCGGCACTCTCAACACGTCATCCGCGCGCGCGATCTCCACCGTCACCGTCGCCGTCATTCCCGGCTTCAACTGCATCTTCGGGTTCGGCACGTCGATGATCGTGGTGTAGCTGACGACGTTCGATTCGACTTTCGGCTCGAGGCGGACCTGCGAGACCGTGCCGGAGAAGGTCTCACCCGGATAGGCGTCCACCGTGAACGTGACCGGCTGCTTCGGGGCGATTTGCCCGATGTCCGCTTCGTCGATGCTCGCGCTGACCTGCATCCGCGTGAGGTCGTTGGCGATGACGAAGAGCGTCGGCGCCTGCAGACTCGACGCGACCGTCTGGCCGACGTCGACGCTGCGCGAGATGACGACGCCGTCGATCGGGGCGCGGATAATCGTGTGGTCGAGGTTCACCTGGTTCTGGTTGAGCGCCGCGCGCGCCTGCGTCACCTGAGCCTGCGCCGATTTCACCGCCGCGTCCGTCGTGCGGGCGTCCGCCTCGGCGGTGTCGAGGTCCTGCTTCGAGATGAGCTGCTGCTGGAAGAGTTCCTGGGCGCGTTTCAGCTTCGATTGCGAATCCTGTGCGGTCACAACCGCGCGATCGGCGTCGGCCTGCAGCTTGATGAGCGAGGCGCGCGCCTGCTCGACCTGCGTTTGAAACAGAGACGGGTCGAGCTCCGCGATGACCTCTCCCTTGTGGACCTGCGAGTTGTAGTCGGCGTGCAGCGCCTTGATCGTGCCCGAGACCTGGCTGCCGACCTGCACCGTGGTCACCGCCTGCAGAGTTCCGGTCGCGGCGACGGTTTCGACCACCGAGCCGCGCGTGACGGCCGCCGTCAGATACTCCGACGTCTGATGCGACGTGGATCGGTTGTAGGCGACGACCGTCACGGTTACGGCGGCCACTGCGGCGACGCTCAACAGGATGCGCTTCCTCATATCACTTTCGACGTAGGTGCCGGTCTCCGGAATGTGGCACCAATGTGAAATCTTTTTGGTTCAGGTAGGCGCCACACGCGTAACACTCAGTCGTGCGATGCTCTACCCCACTTAACTTCATGACTCGCAACGCTCTTGCCGTCCTCTTCATCTCCGCCGCGATGGGAATTGCGGTGACGGCGCAACAGGCTCAGCAGAACCCTGAGGCCGTGTGTCGCATCACGGGGACAACGCGCGGCGCGGGCGTCGCGCTTCCAGGCGTGGCCATGTCGGTCCTCGCGGGTGACACCGTTCGCGGCGTCAGCGCCACGCAGGCAGATGGCACCTACCGGCTGCAACTGCCGCCTGGCACATACCGGCTGCGCGCAGAGCTGACCGGCTTCGATCGCGCCGAGCGCGACCTCGTCGTGACGTCTCCTCCTTCCTGTGATCAGGCGGTCGACCTGGCGCTGACGCTCACACCACGCCGGCCGGCAGGGGCAGCGGCGGCAGGCGCCGCGCGCGGAACCGGCGCGGGTGCGCGCGCCGCCGGAGCGGGCGCCGCGGGCACGGGTGGCGCAGGCGCACGCTTCCAGCGGCTCGACGTGCAACAGGAAACGGCCACCGATACCGATACGGCACTACCCGATCTGACGCAGGATGCTTCGCTTCTCCCGGCCGGGTTCGGCTCGGACGCGAGCGGCGATGCCATCGCCGTCAACGGCGCGACGGCACGTGTCGATAACGGTCTGCTCAACGACCGCAACAACGCGCTCGCACGCGGCGACTTCCAGATTCCGCCCGGACTCGGGGGCGCAGGCGGCGTCGGTCAGAGCGATGGCGACAATGCGGGCAACCCCGGCGGTGCAGGCGGCGGGTTTCAGGGCGGTGGCCGGGGCGGCGGATTCGCCGGCGGCTTGCCGGGCGGTCGTGGCCAGGGTGCGCGCGGCGGTGGACCTCAGGGCGGCGGTGGTCGCGGCGGCCGCGGCGCGATTGGCGGCCGCGGATTTCAGCAGCCGCGCATCACCGTCAGCGCGGACTACACGTTCGGCGGATCGGCGCTCGATGCGTCGCCGTATCAACTGCGCCCGGATTCACCAGTGTCGGAGAAGCCGTACACGCAGCAGACGTTCGGCACGACCATCGGGGGGCGGCTGAAGATTCCGGGCCTGCTGTCGCCGGACCGCACGCAGTTCACGCTGACCTACAACGGCGGCCGCGGTGCGACGCTCTTCGACCAGTACGGCACCGTGCCCACGGCCGACGTGCGCGCCGGCAACTTTGCGGCGCTCGGCGCGCCGATCGTCGATCCCACCACGGGACAGCCGTTCGCCGACAATCTGATTCCTGCCGATCGCATCAGTCCGCAGGCACAAGCGCTGCTGCCGTACATTCCCCTGCCGAATCTGCCGGGAACGGACCGCAACTATCACTACACGACGAGCACGCGATCGAACAACGACTCGATCAATGCACGCGTGAGCCACGTGTTCGGTGCCGCCGCGAACGGACGCGGCGGGGCATTCGGTGGACGCGGCGGTGGCGGTGGTGGACGCGGCGGCGGGCGCGGCGGACGCGGTTCGGGAGTCTCGCTCAACGTGCAACTGCAGTATCGCCACACCGACGGGGATCAGACGAACCTGTTCTCGACGCTCGGCGGCACGCGTACGCAGACGACGATCGGCGTGCCGGTGAGCGTGAACATCACGCGCGCCCGCAACTTCCATCAGTTCAACATCAACTTCAACCACACCTCGTCGGACACCACCAATCGTTTCGCGGGCCTGACGAACGTGGCGGCCGGCGCGGGCATTCTCGGCACCGCGTCGACGCCGTTCGCCTGGGGTGTCCCGACGCTGTCGTTCTCGAGCATTACCGGACTGCGCGATCTGACGCCAACGGATCGGTCGGATCGCCGGATCAGCACGACGTATTCGTGGACACATCCGATCCGGCGGCATCAACTGCGCTTCGGCACCGATGTGCAATTCGATCGAACGAGCAGCGATACCGAAGCGAACGCCAACGGGACATTCGTCTTCACGGGGATCTACTCGTCCGGAAATCTGCAGGCGATCCGCGGTTCGGACTTCGCCGACTTCCTGCTCGGTCTGCCGCAGCAGGCCACCGTGCAGTACGGACCCGGCACGGTCACGCTCAAGGGCCGATCGCTGGCGCTCTACACGAACGACGACTGGCGGGTCAACGGACGGATCACGTTGCAACTGGGCGTACGCTACGAACTGCTCTGGCCGTTCATCGAGAACGCCGGACACCTGGTCAATCTCGACGTGACGCCGGCATTCACCGCCGCCGCACCGGTGGAAGCGGACGGCACGGGCCCGTTCACCGGCCCGTTCCCACCCGCGCTACTGAAAACCGACACCAACAACGTCGCGCCGCGCATCGGGATTGCCTGGCGGATCGGCCGCGGCACCGTGGTGCGAGGCGGATACGGCATCAGCTACAACAACGGCACCTACTCCGCGATCGCGCGGCAACTGGCATCGCAACCGCCGTTTGCCTCGACCAACACCAACATCGGCACGATCCAGAGCGCGCTGCTGCTGGAAAACGCACTGGCCGGCGTCACGCCGAACGAGACCACCAACACCTATGGCGTCGACAAGGACTACGCGCTCGGCCGGGTCGAAACCTACAACGTTGACCTCACGCGGCCGCTCGGGACGGTGTGGGTGACCGGCGCCAACTACACGTACACGCGCGGGGCCAGTCTCGACGTCATCCGGGCACCAAACCGCGGCCCCACCGGGTTGCGAATCGAAGGCGTCGAGCCGTTTCTCTGGGAAGCATCCGAGGGTGACTCGCGGCTGCACTCTGCCACCTTCCGCCTGCAGCGTCGTCAGGTGAAGGGCCTGGGCGGGGGCGTCGACTATACGCTGGCGCGCTCACGCGACAACGCGCCATCGATCGGCGGCGGCGCCGGCGGCGGCAACTCGGCGATCGTCGCGCAGAACGATCAGGATCTGGCTGCGGAGTGGGCGCTTTCGAGCTTCGACCGGCGGCAGCGTGTCAACGCGAACGTCAACTACGACCTGCCATGGGGACCGAACCGTCCGTGGCTGAACAACGGCGGCAAGCTGGCGAGCCTCTTCGAAGGCTGGCGTGCCACCGCCACGCTGACGATCGATTCGGGCACCCCGCTGACGGCGCGCGTGCAGAACGCGTCACGCGACGTGTCGCAGGGTGTGACCGGGGCGCTGCGCGCGGACTACGACGGGGCGCCGATCCAGATCTCCAACCCGACGATCAATCAGTTCTTCAACACCGGCGCCTTCTCGGTGCCGGCGGCCGGCGCGTTCGGCACCTCGGCGCGCAACGTGATTATCGGCCCCGGGTCGAAACAATTGAACGCGCAGTTCTCGCGCGACGTGCGCCTCGGAGGCACGCGCGCGCTGACCATTCAGATGCGGGTCAACAACCTGCTCAACAACGTCAACTTCGCCGCGGTCGATACCAACGTGAACTCGCCGACGTTCGGCGAGGTGCTGTCGGTGCGATCGATGCGATCGGCGCAGCTCAACCTGCGTTTCAGGTTCTAGGGAGCGGACGATCATCATGACAACTCCCAAGAGAACGCTGCGCCAACTCCCAGCTTCCAACGGGAGGCTCCTGCCAGGCTCCCACGCCGCTTTCCGTCGACGGCCGCCTGCTCTGGGGAGTTGGACAACTGTCAGACGCTGGGCGTTGGGCGTTATCGCCTTTATCTGTGGAGCACTCCTCGCTCCGGTAGCAGCCCAACAGACGCCCACATTCCGATCGAGCGCAACGATCGTCTCGGTGGACGTCATCGTCCGTGACGGTCAGGGCAACGTCGTGAAAGGGCTGACGCAGTCGGACTTCACCGTGCTCGAAGACGGCAAGCCGCAGCGGATCGAAACCTTCGCGTTCCAGCAGATTGCCGACACCGCGGCACCGTCGGCCGCCCCGGCGCCCGCGCTGCTCGGCGACCTGGAAGCCAAGGTCCGCGAGGATCTGCAGAAGGCGGCGACGGTCACTCCGGCAGCAGCGCCGGCCGAGAAAGGCCCGATGACGTCGGAGACGTTTGCCGGCCGCCGGTTGATGGTGCTGCTCTTCGACGTCAGCTCGATGCAGCCCGAGGACGTGCAGCGCGCCGTCGATTCGGCGACCGATTACGTCGACAAGCAGATGTCGCCCGCCGACCTCGTGTCGGTCGTCACCATCGGCTCGACGATCAACGTCCTCACCGACTTCACGACGGAGAAAGAGGAGATCCACCAGGCACTCGCGACGCTTGGTTATACGGAAGGCACCGCCACGCCGCCTGTCGAGACGACCACGGCGGAAACGGACGAAGCGGCGCAGTCGAGCGACACCACCACGACCGACGACACCGGCATCGACGAATTCAACAACGACGTGCGGCTGCGGGCGTTGAAGACGATCGCCGAGACGCTCGGACCAATCGAGCAGAAGAAGGCGATTCTCTACTTCAGTGCCGGCATGCAGCGCAGCGGCGACGACAACCAGGTGGAGCTGCGCGCCGCGATCAACGCGTCGGTGCGCGGCAATGTCGCGATCTATCCGATCGACTCGCGTGGCCTGCAGGCGGTCGCGCCCGGCGGCGACGCCAGCCGCGGCAGCCGCGGCGGCGTTGGCCTGTTCTCAGGCACCAACGTCCGCCAGCAGTTCCAGCAGCTCACGGCGTCGCAGGATTCGCTGACGACGCTGGCCGCGGACACCGGCGGGCGGGCATTCACCGATTCCAACGATTTCGGCGAAGCGTTCTCGCGCGCGCAGCGCGACCTCTCGGCCTATTACCTGATCGGCTACGGCAGCACGAACAACAACAAGGACGGACGCTTCCGGAAGATCGAAGTGCGCATCAATCGGAAGGGCATGAAGATCGAAGCACGTAACGGCTACTACGCGGACCGCGACTTCGCGCACACCAATCGGCAGGACCGCGAGGGGATACTGCAGGATCAGCTCGCGGCAGCCGTCTCGCTGACGGATCTCCCGCTCGTCGTCGGCACAGGGTGGTTCCGTGAATCCGGCGATCGCTTCTATGTGCCGATTGCGCTGGCCGTCCCGGGGTCAGCGGTGCCGCCGCCTGACACCAAACCGGGCACGCCCGCCGCGACCAAGGTGTCGTTCGACGTCCGCGGCGTCGTGCGCGACGAACGCGGCCTCACGGTGGGAAGCATTCGCGACACCCTCGACGTGCCGGTGTCGGACAACGGCTCGCTGGCCGGCAAGCTCGTGCTCTATCAGTCGGGCGTGACGCTGCCGCCAGGCCGCTTTTCCGTGAAGGTCGCCGTTCGCGAAAACGCCGGCGGGACGATCGGCACGTTCGAAGAACCGATCGTCGTGCCGCAACTGCGCGACGCCGGCATCAAGGTCAGTCCACCAGTGATCAGCACGCAACTGCAGCCCGCGGGCAAGGACAAGACCGTCAACCCGCTCGTGCGCGATGGCGTGCAACTGCTGCCGAACCTGACGCGCCAGGTCGCGCGCAACCAGAGCGTCTATTTCTATTACGAGGTCTACGATCCCGCGCTCGCCGACGGCGCGCCCGATCTGCGCAGCAGCCTCGCCTTCTATCGCGGCAACGTGAAGGTGTACGAAACGCCAGTGGTCGAGAAGCAGGTGCTCGACGACGTACAGCGCAAGGCGGTGCTGTTCCAGCTGGAGGTACCGGCCTCCGCATTCACGCCCGGTACGTACACGTGCCAGGTCAACGTGATCGACGCGGTCGCCGGCAAGGTCGCCTTCCCGCGACTCGCGTTTCAGGTGAAGTAAGGAATCGGCGACGGACTGCGGGCGCCGGTAGTCGTCATTTGATCTTCTTCATCCATGCCAGCAGCGGCTTGCTGAACGTGGTGTCAGACGTGTCGAAGGCCATGACTTCGGACATGTGGCTGTGGCCCTTCAGGAAGAGCATCACCGGGCAATGGCCGGTGCCGTCCTTCGCCTTCGCGCCGTCGAGCGAACAGAGGGCCTCGTGCATGCCCTTGTCGGCGGCGTTCATGTCGCCCATGACGCCGGGATCGAGCTCCGCGCGCACCAGCATGAACCTGACCGGTGACTTCTTGAAGCCGGGAACCACGTCGCGCTCCGCCTGATCCTGCGGCGAGAGTTGACCGCGGCCGCCACCCGGACCACCGGCACCACGACCGCCGCCCGGCCCACCCGCGCCGCGAGCGGCCGCTGGCGCGGCGCCGCTCGGTCCGGCGATCGCGCCGTCGTTGCCGAGCGCGTTGGTCAGCCCGCACGCGGTACCCGCTCCCCCGAGCGGATTGCCCCCGCCCGCACCACGTCCACCGCCGGCGCCACGAGCGCCGCCACCGGCCACCGCGGCAACGCCAGGCGCAAGCTCAATGCCCGAGATGAACACCGCGCCTTTCACCTGCACGCCATTCTTCCAGCGTTCGGGATGGCCGATGTAGAGACCGAGCGGGCCGTTACCGGCCGAGTGCGAGGCAATGAAGATGCGATTCGGATTGCCCTTGTACTTCGCCGCGTTCGCCTTGACGAAGTCCACCGCGTTGGCGATGTCGCGCCCCGGGTCGTCCCACGCCGCGCCGGGATGACGCTGGATCGTGACGCCGACCATGCCGTTCTTCACCGCCCAGCTGCCGATGTTGTCGTAGAAGGCGTTGCCTTCGCGCACCTGCTGCTCGATCTTGTTACCGGCGCCACCGGGAATGTAGATGAAGATCGGCCGGTTGTCGCCCCCCTTGTCGGGCGAAAAGATGTCGGCCACGTCCTTCGGGTTGGGACCGAACGACTGATCGCGCGCAATGGTGACGCCGGGATACAACTGGCCCGTGAACGCCGGCGCCGCCGCATTCGGCGGCCAGTACGTGTCGTAGTCGTTCTTCGGCATCAGCGGCCGGTATAGCCTGGCCGTGCACGCCGGATCCACGATCTGTCCGATCTTTCTGAGTCCGGCTTCGATGTCCGCCGGCACCTGCGCCTGAGCGGCGCCCGCCAGCAGTACGACCGCGGCCGTTCCGACGAGCCGCCGCACCAAGGTCAACGTCATCGTTCCTCCATTTTGGCTGGGACTGGTGGCGGGGGCAGTGACTCGCGGGTGTTCTGCCACTTATACAGCCACAGCCCACCACCCACTCCCACTAGCTAGTCGCCACCAGCTTCTACCCACCGCCAGTAGCCCCTAGCCAGCCCGCCCTGATCGGCGCAATTATGCACCCGAGGGGCGCGCCATCAATTCGTCACAGTGCCGCCACGACCATGCCGCGCCACGTGCATAGACTGCCTGTCATGACTCCGTCAGTACTCGTCATCGAAGACGAGGCGAACATTCGTGAACTGGTGGCGCTCCATCTGCGGCTCGAAGAAATGGTCCCCGTGGAGGCGGGCGACGGCAGCAATGGACTCGACCAGGCCCGGGCACGGCGATTCGATCTCGTGATTCTCGACCTCATGCTTCCCGGTCTCGACGGTGTGACGCTCTGCCGCGCCATCCGTCGCGACTCACTCAACGCCGACACGCCGATCCTGATGCTCACGGCCCGGCGCGAAGAATCCGACAAGGTCCTCGGCCTCGACAGCGGCGCCGACGACTACCTCACCAAGCCCTTTGGCATTCGCGAATTGATGGCGCGGGTGCGGGCGCTGCTACGCCGCGGTCACGCGCGGCAGGTGCGCGCGGACAACGGTGGACCGCTGGCGCCGATCAACTACCGCGACATCGAGATCGATCCGGCCCGCCGGCGCGTCCGCGTCGGCGCGCGGGACGTCGATCTCACCTTCAATGAATTCGAGCTGCTCTACGTCCTGCTGTCCAATCCCGGCATCGTCTTCAGCCGCGAGGCACTCCTGAGCCGCGTATGGAAGGATCAGACGTTCGTCACGGTGCGCAGCGTCGATACGCTGGTGAAGCGGCTGCGCAAGAAGATCGAACAGGTGCCGGGAGAGCCGGAAACCATTCTGACGGTGTGGGGCGCGGGCTATAAAGCGGCAGACGCCTGACGTGGCTGCCGGCTCCGTGCGGGTGACCGCTTACCATTGACCCGACATGTCTGAACTGCGCTGGTACCGCAGCCTGTATTGGCGCGTCGCGGTCGGCTTCATTGCCTTCCTCGCGCTGATGCTCGCGGCGGAGGCGGCACTCTTTCTGTGGACGAGCGAGCGCATCGCCGGCTCGATGCCCGCACGATCGCCGCGGCGCCTCGCCGTCCTCGTTGCGTCGGACGTCGGCACTGCTCTCTCTGCGAACTCATCGCTCGATCTCGAAAAATATCTCGACGAGCAGTACGGCCACGTCTTCCAGAGCTTCATCGTCATCATGCGTGACGGCCGCGTCGCCTCGAATCATGACGATATCGATGACGATGTACTGGATCGGGCGCGCGCCGACGCCCGATTACTCGAACTCGGACGCCGGCGGTTCGGTGGGCGGCCGGGCGGTCCCGGTCCGAGCGAACCAAACGGCCTCAACTTTCCGAACGCAGGCGATCCGAACAGTGCAGACGGGCGCCCGGGACGGGCGTTGCGCGGTTTCCGCGGCGCGGAGGTCGCGCCGATCGTCGTCAACGGCCTAATGGCCGGCCGCGTGGCCGTGTTGCCGGGCGGACCTGCGTTCGGTCGCGTACTGCGCGAGCTCGGTCCAGAGCTCGCGCTGGTCGGCGGCATCGTGCTCAGCATCGGCACCGTCCTCATCGCCTTCGTCGTCTTTGGCCCGACGCGCCGGCGGCTGCGGCAGGTGCAGGATGCGACGGAGCGTCTCGGTGGCGGGGATGTGTCGGCGCGTGCGCCCGAAGACGGCGGCGACGAAGTGGCTGACGTCGCGAGGTCGTTCAATCGCATGGCCGACGAGTTGATGAATCGTGCCCGCGCGCTGGAAGCCTCGGACAAGGCGCGGCGGCAACTGCTGGCCGACGTCTCCCACGAGCTGATGACGCCGCTGACGGCGATGCGCGGCTACGTCGAGACGCTGTCGATGGATGGCGTGAAGCTCGATGGACCGACCCGCGAACGCTACATGCAGATCGTCGAGGAAGAGACGCACCGGCTCGAACGCATCATCGGCGATCTTCTCGATCTCGCGCGTCTGGAAGGCGGCGGCGGTTCGATGCGACAGGAGCACGTGTCGATCCCGCTGCTTTTCGATCGCGTCGCCTCGCGTCACGAGGCCGAGTTGGCAAAGCGCAACGTCCGGCTCATACGGACGACCGCTCCCGGCGCGGAGAAGGTGATCGGCGATCCCGACCGTCTCGAACAGGCGTTGCAGAACCTCGCCGCGAACGCGTTGCGGCACACACCGGCAGGCGGCGAAGTGGCGCTCAGCGCGACGAAGGCGGCGGACGGCCTGCACGTGCTGGTGCGCGACGCCGGACCCGGCATCCCGCCGGAGCACCTGCCGCTGATCTTCGATCGGTTCTACAAGGTCGACGCCTCGCGCAAAGCGGCCACCGGCAGCGGTCTCGGCCTGTCGATCGTCAAGGCCATCGTCGAGCGCCATGGCGGGACGATTTCGGCGCGAAACGAGGACGGCGCGGTGTTCGAGATCGTCCTCCCGGTAAGGCAAAAGTCCGAAAACTCATAACGTTCACGTTGGTATGGCCGTTGCCTCGCGGGCCGCGGAGGTCAACGTGACGTTTCGCACCCGCGCCCTGGTCGGGGGCTTCCTCATTTTCAGCGGATACGCTTCATCCGCTGCCGCGCAGATCGTCGTCGGGTATCCGGGTCCGGTCTGGTCGCGCGGCACCTACGACGTCAGCTCGTCGTTGCGCATCGAGGCCAAGCCGCGCGAGACCGAGGTCTACGTCGACGGCTACTACGCGGGGAAAGTCGACGACTTCGATGGCCGGTTCCAGCGGCTCCGCGTGGAACCGGGCGAGCACGACATCCAGTTGTATCTCTCGGGCCATCGTCTCTTCACGCAGAAGGTCTATCTGCAGCCGGGCGGCACGTTCAACATCCGCCACACGATGGAGAAGCTTGGCTCCGGCGAGGCTGAACCCGAGAAACCTGTCGGTGCCCCGCGCAGCGCGCCAGAGACATCGCAAGGGCGCGGTCGGGGCACACCGCCGCCCCGAGGCGCGCAACGGCCTCGCGGCACGCAACCGCCTCCCGATTCGCCCGGCGAGTCGTACGGGCGTCTCGCGATCCGCGTGCAACCCGCGGACGCCGAGGTCTTCATCGACGGCAACAAATGGGACGCCCCTGGCGACCAGCAACTGCTGCTGCGCCTCGAGGCCGGCACGCACCGCGTCGAGGTGCGCCACAGCGGTTATCGCGGCTATCTCACCGAAGTCACAATCAACGGCGGCGAGGAAACGCCGCTCAATGTCGCATTGACGAAACAGCCGTGACACATCAGCGAGAGGACAGCACGTGCGTCCCCTCACGTGATCACGAGGCGATCCGCTGACCCTAGACCGGCTCGATTCCCCGGCCAGCGACGCGATTCTTCCCGGCACATCCGTTGCGTCCAACAGCGTGGTCCTGCCCACGGAGGTTCTCGTGATTCGTCGTCTCCCCTTCTTCGCTGCGTGTCTGCTGGCACTGCTGACGCTGCTGCCCGCCACGGCACAGGCTCAGTTCCGCCGTGGTCCGCGGGTATCGGTCGGCGCGACCATCGTGTTCGGCCGGCCGTACCGCACGTATGCCTATAGTCCGTGGTACCCGTACAGCTACTGGTATCCGGACCCCTACTACTACGGTCCGCGGTATTACTACTACGACGACACGGCGTCGGTCCGTATTGAAGTCACGCCGCGGCAAACCGAGGTCTACGTCGACGGCTATTACGCCGGCATCGTCGACGACTTCGACGGCACCTTCCAGCGACTCAATCTCGAACCGGGTGAACACGATCTGACGTTGTTCCTCCCCGGTCATCGCCTGTACAACCAACGCATCTACCTGCAACCGCGCAGCACGTTCCGCATTCGTCAGACGATGGAACGGCTCGCGCCGGGCGAGCCGGAGCCGCTCAGACCGAGCGGCACGACATCGCCGGGACCGGCAGCAGGTCCTGCGCCGCGCGCGCAGGCGCCGCGTGGTCGTGGACCGGTCGCTCGCGGGCCCGCGGGCCGTGGACCCGTCGATCAGTACCCCGATGATCGCGAACCCGCCAACCAGGGTCGCGGTCCCGCCGCGCAGAACGGCTACGGCACGGTCGCGATCCGCGTGCAGCCTGCGGATGCCGACGTCATGATCGATGGTGAACGCTGGGACGGTCCTTCAGGCGATGAGCGGTTGCTCGTGCAGCTTGCTCCGGGCACGCACCGAATCGAAGTGCGGAAGACCGGTTACCGCGGGTACATGACGGAGATCTCGGTGCGTCCCGGCGAAACCGCGCCGCTCAACGTAGCGCTGGCCTCCGAGAGATAGCGGAGGGTACGGAGGGAACGGGATCACAGGAGGAACGGAGAACCGGAGACGAACGGAGGCGGGGAGTGTCGGGATTTTTGTGTGCGGGACGGTTGATCACGGCGTGGGTGAGGCGGTGAAGCGTTCACCATACACGATCGCGATGCACGAGGCAGGTTTGCGGCGTCGTGGCTGGGAAGACCGCCGCCAGCGCCTCGCTCATCCCCTTCAGGCCATCGGTCGCGGCGATCAGGATGTCGTGGCACCCGCGCGTCCGGACATCGGTGAAGACCTTCAACCAGCACTTCGCGCCCTCGGTCTACTCGATCCAGATCCCCCGGAGGTCGCGGCTGCCGTCCGGCAAGAGAGCGCGAGCGCCAAATAGACGGCCTTGCTGCGCACCGCCCCGTCGTCACGAATCTTGACGCGCAGCGCGTCGACGAACACGACCGGGTACATCGGCTCGAGCGCGCGCTGCTGCCACGCGATAACCTCCGCCTGGACGGCCTCGGTGACGGTGCTGATGACGTCCGCGGAGACATCGACGACGTCGCGCTCGGCGAGAAACGCCCGAATCTCGCGGCCCGTGAGCCCCCTCGCGTAGAGCGCCACAATCGTGTCGTCGAAGCCATCGACACGCCGCGCGTGCTTGGGCATCAGCTGCGGCTCGAAGGTGCCGTCCCGGCCGCGTGGATGTCGAGCGGGATCAGGCCGTCGTCGGTCAGCACGGTCTTCATCGACGTGCCATTGCGCTGATTGGTATCACCGAGCGGCCGCTCCCCGCCGGGCGGGTACCCGAGATGGTGCGTCAACTCGCCGCCGAGCATGCGCTCGACCATGGCTTTCTTGAACCGTCGGCAGGCGCCTTCCACGTCCGCCTGCGACATCACGCGGGCCGGACCGGCGAAGTGGTCCAAGACCTCCTCAGGAATGTCCTTCGGCTTCTTCTTGCGGATACGGGGCATCGCAGCTCCTCATGCGATGCCCCGCACACACAATCTTGGACACTCTCGCCGCCGGCAACCCCTCGGAGGCCGGCCATGCCTGGGTTGTCTCCGTTCGTCTCCGTTTCTCCGTTCCTCCTGTGTACCCGTTCTCTCCGTCACCTCCGTTCACTACGGATAGACGACGCTCGCCGTGAAGGTTGCCTGCTTCGCGATGTTGTTCGCTTCGTCGAAAATCTCGACACAGTAGCTACCGGCATAGGGCACGTCCGTGGCGATGGACGTGCCCGGACTCGTCGCGAGCGTCGATACCGTAAGGCGGCACCCGGCGTTGACCTGCCGCGGAATCCCGATGCCGATCGTCAGCGGGACATCTGCGCCGATCAGCGTCAACGTCACCGTCCCGGACTTGCTCGCGGGCACGGATCGCGACTCGGCGCCGCCCGGTCCGAGCATCGCCGACCATGTGTCGGTCACCGGTGACGTCGTCGTCGGCGCAGTGGCGCTGTCGGACCCGCATCCCGAACCAGCCATGGCGATGGCCGCCAGGGCACCAAGCAACCAGTTGCGCGCGTTCATGTGTGAGTGAACCTGATGGCGGCGATCACGGTGCTTGTCACCTCGCCGATGTCTTCCACCGAGATGCAATGGATGCCGACCGGCAGCGTTGTCGTGAGCTGCGGCGTCAACGCCGGCAGGACGTCGACCGACTCGGTGATGCTGCATCCCTCGCCGGCCGGAATGCCAAGGCCGACGCGCAGATGAACCGCGAGCGGCGTGAACTGGCCCTGGCGGACGATGCTCGCCAGCATCACGCCGGCGGCGCCCGCCGCCGTCACGTTGAACGAGAAGAAACTCGACCCACGCTGGTCGAGCGTGGCTTCGAAACCCTCATACCCCGCGGTCGAGGTCGTCGAGGTCGCCGATGAGGGGGCAGTGGCGCTGTCCGATCCGCACGCACCCGTCAACAGGGCGAGCGGAACGATGAGAATGCGCAGCGCCTTCATGAGTGCGCGATCGAGACGGTGAAGGATGCGTCGGAGAACAGGTTGCCGACGTCGTAGACCTTCACGCAGTAAACGCCAGGCGCATATGTTCCGGTGATGTGCGGCATTCCGAGCTGCGTCGACGCATTGACCGTGGTCGTCGTGGTGCATTCCATTCCCGCAGGCTGGCCAACACCAAGACCGAGCGTCACCGTGGATGGCACGAACTGACCGCCGACCACCGTCAGCGAGACGTTCAACGTGCCGTTCTCATTGATGGTGAATGAATAGAATTTCGACCCGCCAACCGGGACCGAGCCTTCCCACGTTTCTTCGATACTCGCTCCTGCCACCGTCGGCGTGGTCGTCGTCGTTGTCGACGGTGCGGTGGCCGCGTTGGAGCCACACGCCGTTGCCAGAAGTGACAACGCGATGGCGAGGAATCGCTGATTTGTCATGTGCCCTGCGGTCGAGCAATTGGGGTACCACGGAGAGCTTGCCGCAATCGCACGACGAGCCGCGGGAACGATCCGAGATGTCCGCGACAGGCGACGCGCAGTGCGCCTCGCGAGGACACCGAACGCGTGCAGGATCGCCTCACCCGATACAATCACTTGTTCATGACCAAAGATGCGTTCATCGTTTCTGCCGTCCGCACGCCCGTGGGCCGCGCGGGTGGTGTGTTGGCCGATATACGGGCTGATGATCTCGCCGCCGTCGCGATCAAGGCCTGTCTTCATCGCGGTGCGTTCGAGCCGTCGCGGCTGGACGATGTGATCCTCGGGTGCACGAATCAGGCGGGAGAAGACAATCGCAACGTCGCGCGGATGGCGGCGTTGCTCGCCGGACTGCCGGTAGGCATTCCCGGGCAGACCGTGAACCGCCTCTGTGGCTCCGGGCTCCAGGCGGTGGCGAGTGCCGCGCAGGCGATCAAGGCGGGCGAAGGCGATGCCTTCATCGCCGGCGGCGTCGAAAGCATGACGCGTGCGCCCTACGTGATGCTGAAGTCCGGCTCGCCCTGGAGCCGCGAGGCGCCGTCAACCGCGGATACGACGGTCGGCTGGCGCTTCACGAATCCGCGGATGAAGAAAGAATGGACCGTCTCGCTGGGCATGACCGCCGAGAACGTCGCGAAACAGTGGGGTATCACGCGCGCCGAGCAGGACGCATTCGCGGCCGAGAGCCAGCGTCGCGCCGTCCATGCCATGAGGAACGGCATCTTTGACGACGAGCTCGTGCCGGTTGAAATCCCGCGCAAGAAGGGTGAGCCGGTAGTGGTCAAGGTCGACGAGCATCCGCGCCCCGACACGACGCTGGAGAAACTGGCAGCGTTGAAGCCGGCGTTTGCGCAGGAAGGCTCCGTCACGGCCGGCAATGCCAGCGGGATCAACGACGGCGCGTCGGCGCTGCTCGTGGTGTCGCAGGATGCAATTGGAACCATGCGACCGCTCGCGCGGATCGTGACCACTGCGGTCGCCGGCGTCGATCCGTCGATCATGGGCGTCGGGCCGATTCCCGCAACCCGCAAGGCACTCGCGCGCGCGGGCCTGACCATCGATCAGATCGATCTGATCGAGCTCAATGAGGCCTTCGCCGCGCAGGGGCTCGCGTGCATGAAGGACCTGGGCATGGACCCGGCGAAAGTCAATATCTACGGCGGCGCGATCGCGCTGGGCCATGCGCTCGGTTCGTCCGGATCCCGCATCCTGACCACGCTCGTCCACGCACTGCACCGCGAGGGCAAGCGCTATGGCCTGGCGACGATGTGCATTGGTGTTGGCCAGGGCATCGCGATGATCGTGGAACGCCACGATTAACAATCTCTTTGCCGGGTTTAATCCCGGCTTAACAACAATCCGCGCGGAGTCCCCGTCTCTACTCACAGGTCGCAACGAGTGCGGCCGGTGGGATTGAGAACGAAAGGAGCTCGACCATGCGTGGATTGGTGATGACGTCTGTGATGGCAGGTCTGGTGTTCGCCGCGGCGGCCGCGCAGGCCGCGCCGCTGAATCGGCAGGAAGTGAAGGTTCCCTTCAGCTTCGTTGTAAACGGTCAGGAACTGCCGGCCGGCACGTACTCGGTGCAGTTCGACGACATGAACGCCGGCACCCTGCTGCTGCGCGGCGACAAGGCCTCGGCGTACGTGCTCACGGCGCCGGTCGTCGGCGACTCGGTCCCGTCCGACTCGTCGCTGGTGTTCGCGAAGGAAAAGGGCCGCTACCACCTCGCCCAGATCTGGAACGGCGATTCCGGCGGCCAGACGGTGCTGGGCACCAGATAAGTGCGAAGTGCGCGAAGTAGAAGTGCGAAATGCGAAGGCTGAAGTTCGACTTCAGCCTTGCACTTCGCACTTCAAACCAGGAAATGATGCCGGCGTTTGACGTCAGCGCGTTCGGGCGCCGCCATGAAATCGAGCAGCCGCCGCGCGACGTCAGGCTGCGCCGATGTTTGCGCCACGCCGCCGGAGAACGTCGTCAACGACTGAATCTCCGCCGGCAAGGTTCCCACGACGTCGACACCCTCTCCCGCCAGCTCGCTCATCTGCTGGAAGCCGAGCTCGATGTCGCCGCGTGCGACGAGTGAGGTGACCGGCACGCCCGGGGGCGCGACGACGATCTTCTCCCTGATCGCGTCGGCGATGCCCCACGTCTCGAACACACGCTGCAGGTGCGTGCCGCTGGGACCGGTTGAGTAACCGACCCGGCCGGCTGAAAGCACCGCGCGCTTCACGGCGCCTGCGGAGCTGATGTCCGGACGAACTGATCCGGCGCGGACCCCGATCCCGATTGGCGATACGACGACATCGACGCGCGGCGCGGCGACGTGACCTTCTGCGATCAACTGATCGATGACCCTGGCGGACAGGGCCACGACGTCGAACCTTTCGCCGGCACGCACGCGCTTCGCCGCGTGGACGCCGCCGACCGCTTCCACCCTGACGGCGAGACCTGACTGCGACTCGAACTGCGCCGCCAGCTCCGCGAACACCTGCCGCGTCGCCATCGACGACACCACGTGAATCGCCACGGCGCTACTTGACGCTCGCGACCTTCATGTTGACGGTCGGATCGGTGTAGTGCTCCATGGTCGGCGTGCCGTGTGTGTGGAAGGTCTCGATCGTCTTGAGGCCCCACGCCTGCCCCTTCTTCCGCTCCGCCTCGGTCCAGATGATCGGCTCCCAGTCCGGCGCGAGCATCAGGCGCGCGCCGGCATTGGCGATCTCGATGCGGTGGCCGCCGGGCTCATAGACGTACAGGAAGAACGTCTGCTGCACGGCGTGCTTGTGCGGACCAGTCTCGATGTGGACGCCGTGTTCGAGGAAGATGTCCGCCGCGCGCAGGATCTCTTCGCGTGTGTCGATCGCATAGGTCGCGTGATGGAATCGGCCCTTCGCGTTGTAGTGATCGTGCGTGAACGCCACGTCGTACGTCTTGTTGGTTGCCGTCACCCATACACCCGCCACTTCGCCGCTATTGAGCTGAATCGACTCGGTCGTGCGCATGCCGAGGCCGTCCTCGAAGAACTTCTGGAGCTGGACGACGTCGGCGGCGAGGAGATTGAGGTGGTCGAGACGACGAACGTTGCAGCCGCGGGCGGGAAAGCGCATCGCCTGATTCTTCAGCGAGGGCTTCAGCGCGTCTGGCGGTTCGTACCACTTCGTTTCCCAGTACAGCTCCATGTTGTGGCCGTCGGGGGAATAGAACTGGTACGCCGGACCGTGACCGAGGTCGCCATCACTCCATCCCTTGCCGAGGCCCATCTTCTCGATGACCGCTACGCGGCGCTGCAGCGCTTCAGGACTCGTCGTCCGGAACGCCATGTGCCGCATCTCGGCAAACGTGCCGGCCGTCAGCTTGAGCGTGTGGAATTCGTAATCGTCCCAGCCGCGCAGGTACACCGAGTCACCTTCGCGGCCGCTCTCGGTCATGCCCATGATGTTGACGAAGAAATTCAAGCTCTCGTCGGGCTTGGGCGTGACGAGCTCGAGATGGGCGAGGTGAGCGAGGTCGAAGGCGCGCAGGGTCGAGTGGTTCACTGAAAAGCTCCTGAGAAGAAAAGGCGGCCTCCACAGGATATCAGGCGTTGGAATCGCGTTCGAGGCGTTCGAACCGTCCGCGAACTGCAAGACCACTTGCGCAATCCATGTGTACTAGTGTAGATAGTACACTCGTTCGATGGTGCTCCCCTTTACAGTCGTCGTCCGCACCGGCCGATCGCTCCACGACCAGGTCGTGTTTGCCGCGACCAAAGCGGTGGTGACCGGCCAGCTCTCGCCGGGTGATGCCTTCCCGTCGGTGCGTACGCTCAGTCAGGAGCTCGGCATCAACCCGAACACGGCGCAGAAGATCGTTGCGACGCTGATCGAGCGTGGCCTGCTCGAATCACGGCCCGGTGTCGGCACCGTGGTGTCGTCGTGGCAGCCATCGGCCAATCCCGCCCGCCGCGCACTGCTGGTCGCCGACATCGAACGGCTCGTCGTGGACGCAAAGCAACTCGGTATCCCCGTGAGCGATGTGATTGAGGCCATTCGCAAAGCCTGGAAATGAGGAGCGACTCGTGGAGCCAGTGATCGCAGCCAACAACTTGTCGTGCCGGTATCGCCGAACGGAGGCGGTGCGCGATCTCACATTCGCCGTCGAGCCGGGGACGATCTTCGGCCTGCTTGGCCCCAACGGCGCCGGAAAGACGACGACGATTCGTGCGCTGATGAACATCCTGCGGCCGTCGGCCGGCGAGGTGCGCGTGCTCGGCGTCAACTCGCGACGTCTCGGCGCGAAAGAGCTTGTCGAGATTGGCTACGTCTCGGAGAACCAGCAATTGCCGTCGTGGATGACGGTGCGCGACCTGCTGGCGTTCTGCAAGCCGATGTACCCGACGTGGGACGACGGGTTTGCGGCGAAGCTGGTGACGGACTTCGATCTGCCGTTGAACGTGCGCATCGCGCGCCTGTCGCGCGGCATGCGGGTCAAGGCGGCGCTGATCACCGCGCTCGCCTATCGGCCGAAGCTGCTGGTGATGGACGAGCCGTTCAGCGGTCTCGACCCGGTCGTCCGCGACGACCTCGTGCGCGGCGTGCTCGAACGCGTCGGCGACGGGCAATGGACCGTGCTCCTCTCGTCGCACGACCTGGACGAAGTCGAGCGTCTCGTTGACGCGATCGCGTTTCTCGACAACGGCGGGCTCGTGCTCACCGAGCCGCTGATCACGCTGATGTCCCACTTCCGCCGCGTCGAAGTGACGCTGCCGGACGGTGCGGCGGCCGCGGAAGCGGCCGACCCGGCGTGGATCGGCAGGAGCGCCGCCGGCCGGGTCGTGCAGTTCGTGCACTCCGCATACACAGGACCCGGCTCGGATCTCGAGATCGGCGCACGCTACCCCGGCGCCCGCGTGGACGTCGACCCGATGACCCTGCGCGACATCTTCCTGGCCGTCGCCCGTCATACGCGCGGCGGCAACCGTCTTCCGTCCGTCAATGCCGAGGAGGTCCGGTCGTGAGCGAGATGATGCGTCTCCTGCGCAAGGACCTCCGCCGGCTCCGGTGGCTTCTCGGACTCTGGATTCTGATCCTGGTGACACGCGTCACGCTCGTGGGTGAGGGCGCGTCGATCGGACCAGACCCGTTCCGTAGTGCCACGGCGTTTCGCGAGATGGCCGGAATGCTCGCGATGCTGGAGACGCTGATGATGGCGCTGCTCATCGCCCGCCTCGTCCACGACGAGCCGCTCGTCGGCATGAATGCCTTCTGGCTCACGCGGCCGTACCACCGCGCAGCGCTCTTCAGCGAGAAGCTGACGTTCGTGCTCGTGGCGCTCGTCCTGCTGCCGTCGGCCGCCGACGTCGCCTCGATGCTGTGGTTCCACACCGGAGCCGCCGCGCAACTGGCCGCTGCCTCGAACTACGTCCCGAGTCACCTGACCTCTGCACTGACCTTCTTCGTGATCGCGGTGCTCACCGCGTCGCTGGGCAGCTTCGTCCTGACGATTGTCGGGGCCGTCGCGATGGTGATCGCTCTTGGCGGAGTGATCATCAGCCTGTCAGTGCTGACCGCCCGCGAACCGGACCAGTACGGAACACTGGTCATCGATTCCAACCCGACCGCCGGGCTGGTGCTGTCGGCGGCGTTCGTCATCGCGACATCGGCGGTGATCGTCTACCAGTACCGAAATCGGCGGCGGCCGATCGCGATCGTCCTTGCCGTCGCGGCGCTGATCGTACCGATGTTCGTGGCCGCGTGGTGGCCCTGGCGCCTGACGCCGCCGCCGCCGACGCTCGGCGCGTGGGCCGATCGAGCCGTCGTCCGGATCGATCAACAGGACCCGGTCGAGCTCGGTCGCATCGGCTCCGACGCGTCAGGGACCAGGCTCGTCGTCGCGCACGTCCCCATCGCCGGCATGCCGCGCGACTACTTCGTGCGACTGGCGGGCGTGCGCAGCCGGTTGATCATGCCGGATGGCACGGTGATTCGAACGGAACGAACGGGGTCGGCCAGGCGTGGATCGCATCGCGGCATCACCGGCGCCGACATGCCGGTGTCGACGCTGCTGGATGCGTCGGTGCTCAATGCGCCCACGTCGCTCTACGACGCCGGGTCCGAGACCTGGCCGCCGCTCGTTGCGCTCAGCGAGAGCCAGTACGCGAAGTACCGCGGCCAGACCGGCCGTCTCGAGGCAAGGTTCGAATTCCAGGTGATGCGCGGCATCCGGCGGGCCGTGGCGCTGCGCCCGGCTGCCGGGTTCGACGATGGCACGTCCAGGTTCGAGATCGTCGGGACGGCGCGGCAGGTTGACGGTTATTCCGTTGAGATCAGGCGGTGGCGAGCCCAGTCGCTGGTCGATCCCGCTTTCACCCCTGACGACACGTTCGTGCTCTTCAATCGCGCCAGGAAATCGGCGCTTACACAGCGCGGCGAGCAAAGGACCGGCGGCATCGGGATCGGCGTGCGCGCAGGCGGAGCACTGACCGCGGCGTTGCCTTATGTGTTCTCGCGCGCCGGCATGGGTCTCGATCTCGCCGGCAGCGGCACCTTCTCGGTCAACCAGACGATCGCGCTGTTCCCGATGGACGGAAGCAGCCCCGATGCGGTTGATGCGGACTGGTTCTCTGGAGCCGAACTGATGGTGCTCGAAGCGCGCTATGCCGGCGTGTTGACGCGATCGGTCAGCGTCGACGCGTTCACGATTCCAGCCGCGCCGACGAACTAGCAGGTCCCTGCGCAGGGCGGGTCTGAAGACCCGCCCGTACACGTTCTTCCCTCACGATGGGGTCGCTACGCCTTCTTCCCCTCGGCGATCGCCTTCAGCGCCAGCCGTTCGTCCTTGCCGGGATCGTTCACCAGTTTGGCCGGACCGGCGCCGAACACCATCGTCGCGCGTTGCGTCGCATTCCACGGCCTCCACGTCGGAATCGCCGCGTGGCTCGGATTCCCGGTCTTCGCGAACGCGACCCATGCCGCGCTCATCTCGTCAGCGACGCGCTGGGCCGCATCGCTCATTCCCGTGTAGACCTTGCCGCCTTCGAGGTTGTCGAAGACGAACGGAATCTCCATGCAGTGCATCGCGCGCAGCTTCCCGTCACTCACCGGCGAGTAGTACTCGAAGCGGTAGACGAACACCGGCGCGCCGTCCTGCACCGACTTCCGCTCAGCCTGGGTTTCGACGCCGCTGCGGAAGAACGAGTTGTCGGTGGACATGCGCAGGAAGATGTCGGTGTTGTCGCGGCCAGGCTGGTTCTTCTTGTACAGCGCGATCAGATCGCCGGCCTTCGCCTCATCCACTTTCAACAGGTCCTTCACCCGCGCTTTGAGCGTCGCGTCATCGATCGGTCCGAGCTGGCTGGATGGCGTGAAGAACGTCACTTCCGTCGCGGTTGTGCCGGTGAGGAACGGCACCGAAGCCGACTCCGCCGGCGCGGACGGCGTGAACGGATCGTGGGTCAGCGTACGGCCATCGACGACCGGACCGAAGTTGAGTCCCTGGATCGACGAGAGGAGTTTCTCCGTCGGCAGCGTCTGCAGCGTGTCCAGTCGATCCCGGCTCACGTTCAACCGCTGCAGCAGTTGCTCGGTGGTCTTGATCGCCGCCGTCTTTTTGATCCCGGTCACCGCAGCGCCGCTTTCCGCAATTGCGCGGTGAAACAGCCCTTTCGCGGCAGGCATCGCCATCAGCGTGCTGACCTTTCCGCCGCCGCCCGACTGGCCGAAGATCGTCACGTTATTCGGGTCGCCGCCAAAGCGGGCGATGTTGTTCCTGATCCACTCGAGCGCACGCACGCCGTCGAGAATCCCGGCGTTGCTCGCCTGCGCCCACTTGCCGCCGTACTCGGCAAGGTAGAGATACCCGAAGACATTCAGCCGATGGTTGACGCCGACGGCGACGACGTCGTGTTTGCGCGCGAGCTCACGGCCGTCGTAGATCGTGTAACTCGCGGACCCACTCGAGTAGCCGCCGCCGTGGAACCAGACCATCACCGGACGACGGCCGCTCGTGGCCGGTGTCCAGAGGTTGAGGACGAGGCAATCCTCACCTTGCTTCTCGCGTGGATCCACGGGCAGCATTTCCGCCGGCTCACCGCCCACCGGCGCCATCGTGCGCGGCCCGAACTCGAACGCGTCCTTCACGCCGGTCCATGGCGCCGGACGCTTCGGCGCCATGAAGCGGTTGGCGCCGGCCGTCGACGCGCCGTACGGAACGCCTTTGAAGACCTGGACAGAATTATCGAGATACCCGCGGATCTTTCCGGCGGAGGTCGCGACCGTTGCCCCGGGCGTGCGCGCGGTATCGGCCAGCGCCAACCGCGAATCGATCAGCAAGCCCAGACCCGCCAACGTTGAATAGCTGAGGAAGTCGCGTCTCTCCATGATCGCTCCAGGCTACGGGCTACCGACGACGGGCCCGGAGTCCGAAGTCCGGAGCCCACGGCGAGGCGTCAGCTCGCCTTGCACGGAGCCGGCGACCACTTCGAGTCGTTCGACTCCTTCTGGAAGTTCGTGCTCGTGATCCACTGCCGCGACAGATTCTGCGGATCGTCGTAGGTGGTAGTGATCACGAGCATGTCGCCCGCATCCTTGTTCGTAAAGCGGATGAAGTACTCGGTCAGCGCGAGGTTCTCGCCGTACGGGATGCCGTTACGCGACAGCCAGCCGGGAAGCACGTTGCTCGTCGCCACCTTGAGTGAACCCCAGCGCTGTGCCGCGGCCCCGCGGCCGCGGCCTTCCGGCGTCAACCCCGGACCGAACGCATCGAACGCGCCGCCGCTGCGCTGCCACTCCGCGACCGAGAAGCCCTGCAGCGTTCGCGCCTGGCCCGCGGCACCTGGTGCCGGCTGTCCGGGCACGGCGAAGTGCAGCAGCCGCGTCTGCTGGCCGCCGTCGCTCTCGATCTTCAGCGTGTTGTCGTCGGCCCATGAGATCTTGAAGCGCACCGGCATGCGCATCAGGCCGCCCACGCCGTAGGCCTTGCACGAGCCGTCCTGCGCTCGGTCCCACTGCATCGCGGCCTGGCGTGCCGCCGGCGTCATCGGAATGCCGCCGGTCTCTCCGTTCGGCGCGGTCACCATGCGGTAGCGCCAGTCCTCGGTGATGATCGGTACCCACGTGCCGGTGAGATCGACCGGTGCCGTCGTGCGTGCAGGACCCGCGGGTGGTCCACCGCCGCGTCCGCGCCCCTGCGCCGCCGCGTTCGACGTCGTGATGATGGCGGCCGCGCCGGCGGCCATCACTGCGGCGATGACCATGCGCCGCGCGCTCACTTGCCACTCTCCTTGGCCTTCGGGGCAGGACTTGCCTTCGCGCTGCCCGCGGGTTTCGCGGCCGCGGCCTTCTCCGCCGACAACTGCTTGTACACCACGTCGATGAATGCATCCGGCTTGACGAAGCCGTCACCGTAGCGCCGATCCCAATCGAGCGTCGGCTTCTTCGCCTTCACCTGTTCCAGCGTCATGCCGCGCTTCACGTACTCGCGGATCCGATCGCGGACGATCGTGACCATGTCTCGGTACTCGATCACGTCCTGCTCATCGCACAACCGCCCATGACCCGGAATCACCATCGTCCCGCCCTCGTTGACGTTGCTGGCGACGGTGAGATCGAGGATGTCGTTCAGCGCATCGACGTAGCCGTTGATCGTGCCGCCGTTCGCCTCGTCGATGAACGGATACATCGTGGTGGTGAAGAGATCACCGGTCGCGATCACGTCGTTGCGGCGGAAGAAGACGAGGCTGTCGCCATCGGTGTGGGCGTTCTCCTCGTGGATGATCTGCACCGCCTCGTTGTTGAAGATCATTTCCTTCTTCTTGCCGATGTAGGTTTCCGTCGGCCAGGCAGCAGATGGCACCTCCTGCTGCCCCGGCGGCGGCATGCTCATGCGGTTCAGCACGTTCTCGTGCGCGAGCACCGCCGCCTGGTTCGTCGCACCAGCACCAAGGTCGCCGACGACGTTGCCGCCCGCACGCGTACGCCCCGCCTTGGCGATCGCCTCGTTGCCGCCGATGTGATCGGGGTGGACGTGTGTGTTGACCACGTAGCGGATCGGCTCGCTCGACAGCTTCCTGATCTCCGCGAGGATCTTGCCGCTCATCTGCGCGTACGACGTATCGACGACCAGCACACCCTCGGGACCGAATTGCACGGTGACATTCCCGCCGGCGCCCACGAGCATGTAGACGTTGTCGGTCACCTTGACGGCATCGATCTGGACGTTATCGAAGTTCTGCTGCTGCGCCCGCACGCCGCCGACGGTCGCGACGGCCGCGCTGACGACCGCTCCGGCAACGAACAGCCATCGCGCCGGCCGCCGTCCCTGCCGCCCACTTCGCCCTTCGCACTTCGACGTTCGCACGTTACCGTCCTCCCTGCGGGCCCGCGCCGCCCTGCCGTCCAGCGCCGCCACCGGCACCCGCGCCACCCGCACGTCCGCCGCGAGTGGGCAACGGCGGTGGAATCGGCTGCTTCTCCAGCACCTTTTGGTACTCGGGATACATCGTCTCGGGTCCGCCGTCGGTGGCGACGAGCGGGATGCCGTGACGCCGCGCATATTCGTCCTTGAACGGATGCTCGCCCGGCATGTACGCGGGCACCTCGCCGGCGGGACGCGGGATCTCGATCACCGACTCGCACACCCAGAGCCACGTCTGCGCGGCGAGTTCGCGCGTGCTGCGCACGAAATCCTGGCTCTTCACCAGCGGTGCCGCCAGGAACACCGGATCGGCGAGGACGACGATGTGGGTCATCAGGTCGCCGTTGCGGACGAAGTACTCGGTCATGTGCGCCTGGTCGCTCATCGGCAGGCCATTACGCCGCACCCACCCCTGCTTCAGGTGCGTGGTCTCGACGACGAGCATGTCGCCTTCGTAGTGGCCGGTCGAGAATCCCATCCAGGTGTGGGCGGCATTCGGACCCGGGTGCGGGCGACCGTCCATGTAAATCGTGCGCGTCTGCTCGTAGGTGCTGATGTAGTGCTTGATCGCGATCAGCTCGCGCGTTTTCGGGTCGCGCTCTTCCCACACCTGCAGGTTCATCGGACCGCGATAAATGTAGGGCGACACGTGCACGCGGCATTGTTCTTCGGGCAGCGTGATGCGCGACGGGTCCCAACTGTCGGCAAACTGCCGCGCGTTCTCGTTGATCGGCAGTCCGGCGTAATCGCGCAATTCCGGCCCCGGAATGCGCTCCGGGTTGTCTTCGTCATAGCGCGGTTGCCAGATGCCGCTGAAGTCGGCCTGGGCGGAGGCGACCGCGGGAAGCAGCATCGCCGCCGCGAAGATCACCGTTGCGAGTAGATAAATGCGATTTTTCATACCGTTTCTGTCACGGGCGGGCCATAAAGGCCCGCCCTCCCGATCGAGATGCCGGCATCACCCGGTTGCAGGCGACACCGGCGGGGCGGACCTTTAGGGTCTGCCGGTGACTGGGTGCCTATCCCACCGCAATTGTGGCCAGTAAACTCCGGGCCTCCGAGATCTCTTCATCACTCACCACGTGCGGCCGTCCCTGGTACATGCGCAACCGCACGTCGGCGCCGAGCGCCGTCAGCACCGTCTCGGTCAGACGCGTGCGCGATTCCGGGATCCACGCGTCAACGTCGCTGCCGGTCAGCAGCACGCGCAGCCCATCGAGCCGTACGCCCTGCACCAGCCAGCGCCGGATGTCCTTCCCGATCACGCCGCCCGTGAACATCACGAGCACCGCGCAGCACCCCGGGTGCCGCAGCACGTACTCGGACGCGATGCAGGCGCCCTGCGAGAACCCGACGATCGCCAGCCGCGAGGACGGGAGCCTGCCGGCGTCGTGTACTTCCATCCACGCATCGCCACAGGCGGCCATCGCCTCGTCGATGAATGGTTCGTTGATGTCGAACGGATCGGTGAAACGATGCGGATACCAGGTGCCGCCATCGGCGGCCGGCGCCACCCACCGGAACGCCGGCACGTTCAGGCGGTCGGCAAGGTCGAGCATCTCCTCCGGCAGCCGTTCCCGACCATGGAGCAGCAGTCCGGCCCGCTGCGCGCCGCCGCGCGACGGGCCGGTTTCCGCCAGGTTCACTGCTTCTTGGAACCGTCGCCACCAACGAAGTCAGCCGACGTGCGCCGCGACACGCCTTCGTATTGTGCGTCGCGCTCCGCCGCCTTGCGCGCGGCTTCCGCCGCCGCTTCCGACAGATGCGCCGCGACCTTTTTTCCGCCTGCACGTGCACCGGCCGGCATGTTCTCCTCGGGCACGGTGATCGGCTCGAGCATCTGAATGATCTCGGCACGCTGGTGCTCGAACCAGGGCGGCAGGAGCAGGTTCATCCCGAGCTCCTCCCACGGTTCGTCGCGCGCGAAGCCACCCTCCGCCGTCGCCGCACACTCGGTCAGCACGCCTCCGGGCGCGCGGCAGTAGATCGAGTGGAAGTAGTTGCGGTCCTTGATCTCGGAGCAGTCGGTGTAGCCGAGTTCCTCGTACAGACCCTTCTGCTCCGTCAGCTTCTCGTCACTCTCGACCTCGAGCGCCATGTGATGGCCGGTACCGGCGCCGAAGCCCCAGCTCCCCTGCTTCTTGTCCGGCTCGTGATGCAGGATCACCGTGCGTGTCGGCCCGCCGCCGTTCACTTCGTACTGGTGATAGGGCCCCTCGTGACCGGTCTTCTTGAATCCAAGCGCGTCCTGCAGGAACCGTTCGTGCTCCTCGTATTCCCGCACCGACAACACGATGCCGTAGAAGCCTTTGGTCGAGACGTCGACGCTGATCTCTTTCGTCGTCCAACCGGTCCGCACGTCGGTGGGGTCTTCGAGGACCTCGAACAGGAGCCCCGACGGATGCTTGAAGCGCACGTACTTCCGGCCGAACCGCTCCTGCACGCCGCTGTTCTCGACCTTGCGGCGGTTCAGGTGATCGGCCCAGAACTTCGTCGTGTCCTTCGCGACGCCGTAAACGGTGGACTGAATCTGACCCGAGCCCTGACGGCCCGGGACGCGCTTGTACGGAAAGGTCGTCATCACAGACCCGACTTCCGCGTTCGCGTTGGCGTAATAGAAGTGGTAGTGCGCGTAACGGCCGTCGAAGAGCACCGTCTGCTTGATCAGGCGCTGCCCCATGACCTTGGTACAGAAGTCGACGTCTTCCTGAGCCCCTGATGCACACAGAGTGATGTGATGGAGCCCCTTGACCAGACCTGACATTGTTCCCTCCGTGGTTGGCACCCCGGCCCGCCAGCGCGGACCGGGGACTCCGCCTGCTAAGCGGGTGAACATTACTCCAAAACCGCCGACGCACATCAAGCGAGACGCCGCAAGTGGCGCTGCATGCAGGCGACGTTTTATTGCAACAGCCGGGACGTTACCCGCTAGAATTGCGCCTCCTGCATAGGTAGCCATGCATCGATCAGATATCCCGGACCTCCGAGCCAAGGAATTGCTGACCGTTGTCACGCTTGCCGAATACGGCAGTTTCGTCGCGGCGGCCGCACATCTCAAGACGTCCCAGCCGGCGCTGACGCGCACGGTCAAACGCGTCGAGCGCGTGCTGGGCGTCATGCTGTTTGCCCGCAACACGCGGAAAGTGGAGATCACCCCGGCGGGGCGTGAGTTCGTCGCCGTCGCCGAGCGCGTGCTCGACGATCTTCAACTGACCGTTCGCAATCTCGACGAGGTCACGCGCGAGCAGCGCGGCCGCGTCACCGTCTCGACCTATTCCGCCTTCGCGATCAACCCGATGCCCTACCTCATACGGTCGTATCGCGAGACGCGCCCGCTGGTGGAAGTGCGCATCCGCGAAGGCCGGCAGCTCGAGATCGTCGAAGACGTCCGCAGCGGCGCCGCCGACTTCGGTATCGGCTACGCCAACTCGCTGCCGGACATTCTCGAGAGCACCGTCCTCAGCACCGAACCGCTCTACGCGATCGTGCCGGGCTCGCATCGGCTGGCCGGCGCCAAGCGGACGAAGATTGCGCTCGCGGAACTGCGCGGCGAGCCGCTCGTCTCCGGGCCGAGTGAAAGCTATCTGCGCAGGATGCTCGACGGCGCGGCCGCGGCCTCCGGCTTCACCATGAACTACGTGGTGACCGTGGATCGCCTGCTCAGCGTCATGCACCACGTCTGCGCCGGCGTCGGCGTCGGCGTGCTGGCCGAGGGATGTTTGCCGCCGATGCAATGGGGTGAAGGCTTCCAGGCATTGCTGATTACCGATCCGCCGCTGGCCGTGCAGATCGGTCTGCTCACGCTGCGCGGCCGGTATCTCACGCCAGCATCGGCTGGTCTGGCCTCGCTGATCCGTCAGCGCGCGGGTAAGCGGGTGCCTGAAACGACGAAGTCGTGCTCGCCGGTGCCGGCGGCAGCGGTCGGGTCTTAAGGGATCAACTCCCAATCCCAACTGTCACAAACGAGTTCCAACTCCCAACGGAACGGGGTGATGCCATGAGCATGGTGGAGACCAAACACGTCAAGAGCGAAGACGAGATCACCGAGGAAGTGGTCCGGCGGTTCGACGTGACGACGGACGCGCGGCTGCGCGAGATCATGCAGAGCCTGGTGACGCACCTGCACGCCTTCGCGCGCGAGGTGCAGCTCACCGACCAGGAGTGGTTCGCCGGGATCGAGTTCCTCACGGCCGTCGGCAAGAAGTGCGCGGACAACCGGCAGGAATTCATCCTGCTCTCCGACACGCTCGGCCTGTCGATCCTCGTCGACAAGATCAATCACCAGATCCCGGGTAGCGCGACCGAGACCACGGTGCTCGGACCCTTCTACCGGCCGGGCGCCGAGGAACTCCCGCCGGGCGGCAACATGGCAGGGATCGACAAGACGGGCACCCCGTTGCTCGTCACCGGCCGCGTCGTCGACGTCGCCGGCCGCCCGGTCGCCGGCGCGGTACTCGATTGCTGGCAGGCGACGTCCGAAGGCTTCTACGACTCGCAGCTCGGCGCCGGCGAAGAGCTCGGTATGCGCGGCGTCTATCGCACCGACGCGGACGGCCGGTATCTCGTGCGGACGACGAGGCCGAAGTGGTATCCGGTGCCGACGGATGGTCCCGTCGGCGACATGCTGCGCGCGACCAACCGTCATCCGTACCGGCCCGGTCACGTGCACTTCATGATCTCGGCGCCGGGTTACATGCCGCTGGTCACGCACATCTTCGACAAGCAGGGCGAGTATCTCGACTCCGACACGGTGTTCGCGGTGAAGGACTCGCTGAAGGTGGACTTCCGCGAGCGGTCGGTGCAGGAAGCGATCGGTCAGCGGGCCGGCCTGCAGCCGCCGTACGTGACCGCGGAATTCGACTTCGTGCTCAATCCCGCGTAATCACAAAAACAGGTCACGACGAAAATTCGTTTTAGGTCGTGATCGTCGTACTCGTCGTCGGCGCCGCAGCGTCTTTTGTGAGTTTCGACGCGATCGCGTGGAAGCCCGCGATTGCCTGCCACACGTCCAGGCCGATCCCCTGCCGCATCTGCGACAGCTCCACCATGTTGTGCGACAGGAAGATCAATACCGACCGGTCCCCGGGATCTGCCTGCCACCAGCCGCCGTACGCGCCCGGCCAGCCGACGGTCCCGACGTGGCCACGGCCGCGCATCGGATCGGCCTGCGCGGGATCCGTCACCACCGCGACGCCCATCCCATAACCGTGGCCGGTCGCGAAGATCGGACGCATGAACATCCGGGCGGCGGCGCGCTGCGCGGGGGTGAGCTGATTCGTCGTCATCAGCGCGAATGTCTCCGGGCGCAGCACGCGAACGTGGTCGACGCTCCCGGCACCGATGAACAGCCGCGCGAACGCCAGGTAGTCGTCGAGCGTCGACCACAGGCCCTGGCCACCGGATTCGAACGTCATGTCCGCCGGGCGTTCGGCGAGTGCATGCGCGCCCGGCGTCGCTGCGAGCGCTGTGAGCTTCCCGTCGTCATCGAACCCGCACAGCCCGGCCCGCCGATCGCGGTTCGCGGATGGCACGGTGAAGCCGGTATCGCGCATGCCCAATGGTTCGAAGACACGGCGCCTCAGCGCCTCGCCGAGCGGCAGGCCATCCAGGCGCGCGATCACGAAGCCGAGCACGTCGGTGGACAGTCCGTAGTGAAAGCCGGCGCCGGGCTGATCGATAAGCGGCAGTTGTCCGAGCCGGCGCAACCACTCGTCCACGCCGAGCGCGTTGTCGATGGTCGGACCCAGTTGCGCGGCGAGCGCTTCCGCGATCGGGCCACGATGGAATTCTCCATAGGTCAGGCCCGAGGCATGCGTGAGCAGATCGCCGAAGGTGATCGGACGAGCGGCCGGATCGGACGCGTCGAGTGGACCTTCGGGGTCGCGCAGCACGCGCATGTGTGCGAGCTCGGGGACGACATCCGCGATCGGGTCCGCCAGCGCGAAACGCCCTTCCTCCAGCAGCGTCAACGCCGCGACCGTCGTCACGGGCTTGGTCATCGAAGCGATTCGGAAGATCGTGTCGCGCTCGACGGGTTGCCTCGACTGCAGATCGCGTCGACCGGCGGTCGCCACGGCGGCTGGCTGACCCTCCCGCCAGACCAGCGTCGCGGCTCCGGCCAGCGATCTGGAGGCAACGACTTCTTCGAGCATTTCTGCGACACCAAACATATAAAATATGTATATTATTTTTTATGCTGGAGTCTAGCCCACAACACAGCCGGCGGAGGCCGAAGGGCGACAAGCGTGACCGCACGCGGCTCGCCTTGCTGGAAGCGGCAAGAGCACTCGTACGTGAGAAGGGCTACGCTCGGACCACCCTGGAGGAGGTCGCACGGCGCGCGGGGATGACGACCGGCGCGATCTACGGCAACTTTCGCAATCGCGAGGAGCTCTTCACGGCGCTCGGTGAGAAATACTGGGCGCCGATCAAACCACGCCTGAAACCCGGCGCCACCTTTCCAGAGATGATGCACGCGCTTGCCGAGGCCACGCTCGCGGCTGTCGCCGAACGGCAGACGGCCGCCGTCGGCCGCCTCACCGGCATCGCCTTCGCGCTCACCAATCAGGACCTGCGCGCCCGCGTGCTCGAGATCACGGCCGGTAGTTTCGAGCTCGGCGCCGAATGGCTGCGCGCCTTCGAGAAGGATCAACCGCTGCCGATGCCGGCCGATCACCTCGTGCGCGTGATTCACGCGCTGATCGAGGGCCTCGTGCTCCAGCGTCTGCTCACCCCGGAGCTCTATCCCGACGAAGTGTTCTACGCGGCATTCGCGGCGCTGGCCGCGGCACGACCAAAGCGGTCGTGAACGCCGGTGAGTTCCCGACGCGTTTCCCGACGCAATCGATCATGACCACGTCGATCGGCACGGTCGCTGGCTCCAGGCGGAGACCGCGTTGGTCGGGAAGCCGCCACGAGCAGGCCGCCAGTACCCGCCCGGGAACGGATCGGCGGAAAAGGATCTACGTCGTGAACATCGATCGAACCTGATCCGGCTCGGCTCCGAGCTTCGCCGCCGCGGCGACGGTTTCTTCCACGTCAATTCCGTACCAGTTCCGCCTGGAGACGTCCGCCAGACCGGCGACGTTGATCGGGGCGATCGCGTCGGCCACGCGCGCGCCATAAGCCCGGATCCGCGCAGCGGTCCCGGCGCGCGCCGGCGACAGTTCCACCATCGCGTGGGTAAGACGCCCGTCATCCGCACCCATGAACCCACGCGAGCGGTCCCCGTGCAGCCGGCGCGACATTTCGCTGAAGCTCGCGGTGGCGAAGTAGAACATCGACCACGCGACGAAGTCGTCGAAGCGCGGGAACGCCGCGTAGCAGCCGGCAATGAACCGCGCCACGTGATCGGCTTCGTCCAGCGAAACGGCAATCGCGGGCCGGACCGTGTCAGGTCCGCGCGCGCGAGCCTGACCCGGCTCGCCCCACAGGGTTGAACCTTCCAGCGCGCGCGCCAGGCGCTCAATGCCGAGCAGCGTGAGCGGAATGCCGGTCGAGAACAGTGGATCGACGAACGCCGCCGCCGACGGCAGCATCGCCCATCGATCGCCGGCGGCGATCGAACTGCGCCAGGCGATGCGCGGCATCCACGTGAACTCGCGGATTGGTGTCGCGTCGCCGAACTGTGCCGCGATGGAGGGATAGCGCGCCAGCAGCCGCCGCCACGCCGGCTCACCGTCGCCGAGGCGGATGTCGGCCGCGAGCGCATCGGTTACCGCAACGCCCGCGCTCGTCACGCCATTGTCGAACCGCAACACCCACATCCACCCATCGTCGAACACGTGGTGCAGCGCGGCCGCGTCTGGCGCGTATGGCGGACGTTCCGAAGGTCGGGATTCGGGAAAGCCCCGTGGCGCGTACTCGGGCATGTCCGCGCACCGCGCGACGCCGGTGAAATGCGAGAACAGCGCCTGCGTGGCGGGATAGCCGTCGAACCCGGAATCCGATATGCCGCGCGCGCGGCTCAGGAATCCGTGCGGACCGCTCGCATCGACGAGGAAACGGGCGGCAACGCGCGTGATGACGCCGCGTCGACAGCCAGTGAGCCGCACATCGCCAGGACTCCAGTTGACCTCGTCGATCAGCAGATCGTCCACGTACTCAACGCCGAGGGCGATCGCTTCCTGAACCAGAAAGTGATCGACATCTGCGCGCAGCCAGTGCGTGTCGGACAGTTCATCGCTCGGGCTCGCCGCGACGAGGAGCTCGTTGGCACGATCCGAACGGCTCGCAAACCGCTCGCCTGCCGTGTGCTTGTAGTACGTAAATCCGCGCTTGAGTCCGCAGGTCACGTGCGGATAGTGACGCCGCCACGCGCCATACGTGGCCAGCGGCTCCAGACGCGGCAGGTCGTAGCGCCGGGCGAGCTGCTCGAGAATCACACCGGCCAGCGGCGAGGCTGACTCGCCGATGGCGAACCGCGGATGCGTACACCTTTCCAGCAGCGCGACGCGCAACCCGAGGCGCCTGGCGATCATCGCGAGAATCGATCCGCCAAAGCCGGAACCGACAATCGCGATGTCGGTCTCGAGCGGCGCGGTCACGGCCTGGGGATTCGCTGGGTCTGGTTCATCAGGCGCAGTCGTGTCGCGCGGGTCTCGTCGGCGTTCCAGAGATCCGCGAAGACGCGCCCGCGGCCAAGCCTGATGCCGTACTCGATGACGGCCTCGAGCATGTCCAGCGTCGGCGGCGGCGTCACCCCGCGAGTCGGAATGATCGAGCAGACGCCGCAGCCGGCGTCGAAGGCGACGTCGATCGAGCGGCACGCCCACTCGACGGCGTCCTCGGGACACATGTAGGGCGGCTGCAGCAGGATGAAGGCACGCGCGTCGATATCGTGCGTGCGGAGGAACGCGACCGCGTCGTGAAAATCGTCGACGGTCATCCACTTGTTCAACCGCTCCAGCACGTCGCTGTTCACGGTTTCGAGACCGATCGCGACTTCGAGTCGGCCGCCCACGCGATGGGCGAGGGCGCGACCGCGGCGCAACATATCCCGGAACGCCAGGCAGCGGTCGCCGTACGGCCCGCGCAGAAATGCCGGGTGCGCTTCGACGATGACGCGATCGAAGCCCGCGACCACCCTCCCGATTTCCTCGTCATCGTCCGGCGGAATCGCCTGCGGATCGAAGAAGCTGCCGGCGTTGTACAACTTGATCTGCCTGGCCGCGGGAAGCGACGCCAGCGCGGTACGAATCTGCTGCGGGATGGCCCCTGCCGGCAGCCTCTCGTCCAACGTGTTGACCCACAGGTCACACATGACGCAGGTGAACGGGCACTGCCGGTTGGTGAGAAAGACGACGGCGGTGGGCGCCAGCATGCCGGCGGCGTCGAGCTCGAGCTCGTGGAGCGCAGCATAGGCGCGCGCAGGGTCCAGGATCGCCTTGCTCACACGGTCATCTCGTTGCCGGATCGCCGCTCGCTGAGGTTGTCGTTCGCCTCGCGCAATCGATTTTCCCAGATGCGATTGAAGACCTGGCGGCACCACGCCTTCGCCACGCGGGTGCGTGGTGTGGCCAACGCCCCATCCTGGAAGCGCCGCTTGGGATTCGCGGGCATGTCGATCCCGGTGATCGATCGGATTCCGGCCGTCACCACGTCGCGCTTCAACGCGTACAAGCGCTCGACACTGCCCTCGAGCACCTGCTCGAATGGAATCGCCGCCGCAGCTGCGATCACCGATCGCACGCTGAACGGCGAAAACGCCTCGAAGCCATAAGCGGCCGCTGGCGCACACGTGCGGACGTAGCCGCGCGAAAGGCCACCGGAATACACCACGCTGTGCTTGATGGCGTCCACGCCCCAGCCTTCCTGGTACAGCAGCGGGTTGCGCAGGATGCTCGACAGCGTGAGATCCGAATCTTCGAGCGGATACGACTTGAGGTTCTCGTCGCCGCCGTCGCCGTCGATCAGGTACCGCAGCGACGGATACCGGTCGCGGATGACACGCAAGAGGACGAGCGCGGTGGCAGCGCACTCAACGTCCAGCGGATGGTAGTCCTCGATCGTGCGAATCGCCTCCTCGAGATCGACGTCGGTTGGCGAGGCCGTGATCACCTCGAGCTGCGCTTCGCACCCGAGCGCGGCCAGGGTCGCCCGAGCCTGCCTCGCATCGATGCCGCCGCCCAGGTCCAGCGTGAACGCGCGCAGGTGCAGCGGGCTGCGCCCCAGGTCGGCAAGCACGCGTTGCGCGAGCACGAACGTCGCGGTGCTGTCGATGCCGCCGGAAAACGCCACACCAATCGGCTGGTCCGCCGGCACGCGCGCGATCCACGATCGCAACGACTCGTACGCGGCCTGCATGTAGGCCGCGCCGGCAGCCTCGATGTCCGCCGGCCCTTGCGCGATCGGGGGATTGAAGAACCGGCGATAGCGCGGCATTGGATCGGGGCATCCGACCTGATCGATCTCGATCAGGTAGTGGGCCGGCACCATGCGCGTGTAGATCGGATCGAATTGCCAGCCGATCCGCTGCTCCTGGCACCAGTCGAACATCCGGTCCATCCGGTCGGCGACCACCAGGAACGGACCGTGGTACATCTTCGCGACGAAGTAGCGCAGCGGCTGGCCGATCGTGCGTGAGAGCCGGACGGTCCTCTCCTCCCGACCGACCGCGGCAAAGTGGCCGTCGGTCGCGGCAAGCCGATCGACATCGCCCCGCGCGACGGCATCCGCCACGTCCGCCGGCGTCGCGCCGGTAAGCGCCGTGGCCCGGACCCCAACGAGATCGACGAGACGTTCAACCCCTTCGAGCATGCGGCAAGTGTATGCGAACGGGCCGACCTCGACCGTCAGGCTCGAATCATCGCGATCCCGATTACGCTGATCGCATGCGCATGCCGGTTGTCTTCATCCCGCACGGCGGCGGTCCCTGGCCGTTCGTCGACACCGGCTTTCCGGCGGAGGACGTCGCCGATCTTGCTGGTTATCTGACAACCGTCGCGTCGGTCCCGCCGCAGCGGCCGCGCGCGCTGCTGGTGGTATCGGCGCATTGGGAAGCGCCGGTGCCGTCGGTGATGACGTCACCCCACCCGCCGATGCTCTACGACTACTACGGCTTTCCGCCGGAGTCGTATCACATCACCTGGCCCGCACCCGGCGATCCCGGTCTCGCACGGCACATAGAGGAATCGATCCAGCGTGCCGGCTTTCGGACCGCTGAAGATCCCGCGCGCGGCTACGACCACGGCACGTTCGTGCCGCTCAAGCTGGCGTATCCGGACGCGGACATTCCGGTGGTGCAGTTGTCGCTCGTGCACGGACTCGATCCGACGCAGCACCTGGCGCTTGGCCGCGCGATCGCGCCGCTGCGTGATGAAGGGATCTTCATCATCGCCAGCGGCATGACGTTTCATAACCTGCGGATCTTCCGCGATCCCCGCTCGGCGCCGATCGCGGAGACGTTCGATGCGTGGCTGCGCGACACGATGGCACTGGACCCGAGCGCACGCGACCGTCGCCTGATCGACTGGTCCTCGGCGCCGGCGGCGCGCCTCGCCCACCCGCGCGAGGAACACCTGCTTCCGCTGATGGTCGCGACGGGCGCCGCCGGCGACGACCCGGCCCGTCTCGCCTATAACAACACGTTCGCCGGGCTGCGGCTGTCGGCGTTTCATTTCTTGGCCGCGTAACCAGTACCCGTAGGGCGCATCTTGCCTTTTAGATGCGCCACGTCGGCCGGTCTAAAAAGCAAGACCGGCCCTGCAAGTACGTGATACAACCGCGCGCGTGACCAGCTACAGCACGGGCAGGAATCGCCCACTCACCGGTGCGGAATATCTCGACTCGCTTCGCGACGACCGCGAGATCTGGATCTATGGCGAGCGCGTCAAGGACGTGACCACGCATCCGGCGTTCCGCAACACCGCCAGGATGATCGCGCGCATGTACGACGCGCTGCACGATCCGGCGCGGAAGTCGGTGCTGACGATACCAACCGACACCGGCAGCGGCGGCTACACGCATCGCTTCTATCGCCCGTCACGCAATGTCGAGGAGCTCGTCGCGGCGCGCGACGCGATCGCGGACTGGGCGCGCACGTCGTACGGCTGGATCGGCCGGAGTCCCGACTACAAGGCGGCCTTCCTCGCCACGCTCGGCGCGAACGCCGCGTTCTACGAACCGTACGATGGCAACGCCCGCCGCTGGTACGCCCGCGTCCAGGAAGAGGTTTCCTTCGTCAACCACGCCATCGTCAATCCGCCGGTGGATCGCAACAAGCCGCTCGACGAGGTGCAGGACGTCTACATGCACGTCGTGGAAGAGACCGACGCCGGCCTGATCGTGAGCGGCGCGAAGGTCGTGGCGACCACGTCGACCCTGACGCATTTCAACTTCATCGCCAACAACGGCGCGCTGCCGATCAAGACGAAGCCGTTTGCCTTCGTCTGCATGGTGCCCACCGGCGCGCCCGGCGTAAAGCTGTTCTGCCGTCCCTCGTACGAGATGACGGCCGCGACCATGGGGACGCCGTTCGACTATCCGTTGTCGAGCCGCATGGACGAGAACGACTCGATCCTCGTCTTCGACAAGGTGCTGGTGCCGTGGGAAAACGTCTTCGCCTACGGGGATATCGACAAGGTCAACAACTTCTTCCCGCGGTCAGGTTTCCTTCCGCGATTCATGTTCCAGGGATGCACGCGCCTGGCGGTGAAGATGGACTTCCTGGCCGGGCTGCTGCTGAAGGCGGTCGAAGCAACAGGCGCGAAAGAGTTCCGCGGCGTGCAGGCGCAGGTCGGTGAAGTGATCGCCTGGCGCAATTTGTTCTGGGGGCTCACCGACGCGATGGCGCGGACGCCTGGCGCGTGGGTCGGCGACTTCGTGCTTCCGAATCTCGATTACGGCCTGGCCTATCGCGTGATGGCGAGCACGGCGTATCCGAAGATCAAGGAGATCATCGAGAACACGCTGGCCAGCGCGCTGATCTACCTGCCGTCGAGCGCGCTCGATTTCAAGGTGCCGGAGCTGCGGCCGTACCTCGATCAATTCGTCCGCGGCTCGAACGGGTATTCAGCGGAGGATCGAGTGAAGCTGATGAAGCTGCTGTGGGATGCCATCGGCAGCGAGTTCGGCGGACGCCACGAGCTGTACGAGCGCAACTACTTCGGCAACCACGAGAGCATCCGCTTCGAGACGCTGATGGTGGCCGACGCCACCGGCGCGTCGAAGCGATTCACCGGCTTCGCCGAGCGGTGCATGGCCGAATACAACCTCGATGGCTGGACGGCTGGAGACCTGATTGCGCCTGACGATGTGAGCGCGATTATCAGGAAGGTCGGAACGTAAATACCTGTAGGGCCGGTCTTGCTGTGTAGACCGGCCAGCCCGGCGCATCTAAAAAGCAAGATGCGCCCCACAGGTACCAGGGCCCGATTGGCATTTTGGTTTTGGTATTTTGATCGCCGCTTACCTCGCCGCCGCGGCAGACGGTGCCAGCGTGTCGCCGACCTTTCGCGGCGCGGTCTCCGTCAGCATCAAGGCCAGGACGAGTCCCAGAATCTGACCGCCAATCGCGAACATCAGCGTGTTCTGGATGCCGCTGGCCTGCGCGATGCGGCCGGCGATCGCCGGAGCGACGCCGCCGCCAAACACCTCACCCGCACCAATCACCAGGCCCGCGACCGATGCGACCATGCCGAGTGGCGCGGCTTCCGCGGCAACCGGCCCGGCGAGAATCGCGAGCGCGGCGAAGTTGAAGAGCGCCGCGACGAACAGCAGTCCGAACAACGTGCCGAGGCTGGCGGCGCCCGTCTGCGAGAAGAGATAGAGGAAGATTGCGGCGACGATGAACGAGGCCAGTGTCGCCGGCTTGCGGCCGATGATGTCCGACACGGCGGGCAGCGCGAACTGGCCGATGCAGCCGCCGAAGCCGATCGCCGACGTCACGAAGCCCATGTCGGCGGTGGACAGCTTCAGATAGTCCTGCAGGTAGTTGGGCATCATCGCCGCCTGGACGAAGATGCCGGTCATCGCGCACATCAGTGTCAGCATCGCCAGCGGCACGTTGCGATGCGCGAACAGCTCGCCGAAGGATGGCCGCGGCGCGGGCGTGCCGCCGGTGGTCTTGACCGTCGCCGGCTCGCGGACGATGAAGGCCATCGCGACGGCGACGATGAGGCCCGGAATGCCGACGATCATGAAGACCTTGCGCCAGGTGGTGACCTGCAGCAGTTGGGTCGCGATCAGCGGGCCGAGCGCGAGACCGAACAGCGAAATCATGCATTGAAAGACGCCGTTGTTCAGGCCCCGGCGGCTCGGATGCGAGGCTTCGACGGCCACCGCGACGCCGGTCGAGGCGACCGGCCCTTCGGCGACGCCCATGATCGCGCGAATGATCAGCAGGCTGACGAGGCCCGCGGCAATACCACTCAACGCCGACAGCAGCGAAAACAGCACGACCGCGGGAATCAGCACCTTGCGGCGGCCCATGCGATCGGACATGTAGCCCATCGCGAAGGCCGCGATGCCCCAGGCCACGGCAAGAATGCCGACGAGATTACCGAGGTCCGCATAGGTGAGGTGCAGGTCGCCCATCATGCTCGGGAACAGCACCGGCAGGATGAAGCGGTCGAGGCCCACGAGGCCGAACGCGATGCTCAGGATGAAAATGATCTTTACTTCGTAGGCGGTGTCCCACGATCCGCCGCCTGCCGATGACGCCTGCGAAGGTATGGCCATGTGCTGTCCGGTCCTCCGTTGATGTAGCGTTGGGGCGGGAACCATAGCAGGAACCGATGACAATGCGCAATTTCGTGTTCGACCAGCCGGCGTATCGCGTCGTCTTCGGCAGCGGCGCCATCGCGGAGCTTCCGGCGGAAGTGGCGCGCCTCGGCGCGCGGCGCGCGCTGGTCGTCGCGACGTCCGCCGAACTGGAGCTCGCGGAAGCCGTCGCGCGCCGGCTCGGCCCGGCGGCCGCAGGCGTGTTTGCCGATGCCGTGATGCACCACCCGATCGAAACCGTGCGCGCCGCCAGCGATCGCGCGACGGCGGTGCATGCGGATTGTTACGTGACGATTGGCGGAGGGACAACGACCGGCACCGGCAAAGCGATCGCGCTCGACACCGGCATGCCGGTGATCGCGGTGCCGACGACGTATGCGGGCTCGGAGATGACGCCGATCTACGGCATCACCGAAGGCGGCGTGAAGCGGACCGGCCGGGATCGGAAGGTCCTGCCGCGCGCGGTCATCTACGACCCGGAGCTGACGCTGACGCTGCCGCCGCAGGTCTCAGCGGCGTCGGGGATGAACGCAATCGCGCACTGCATTGAAGGGATGTACGCGCACGACGGCAACCCGATCACCACGCTCATGGCAGCGGAAGGCCTGCGGGCGCTGGCGCTGGCGCTGCCGGTGGTCGTGCGCGAGCCGCAGAACCTCGACGCGCGATCGAATGCGCTGTACGGCGCGTGGCTCGCCGGCGTCGTCCTCGGCAGCGTAGCGATGGGCCTGCACCACAAGCTGTGTCACACGCTCGGCGGCACGTTCAACCTGCCGCACGCCGAGGTGCACGCGGTGATCCTGCCGCACGCGACGGCGTATAACCGGGACGACGCGAGGGACGCGATGGCGCGCGCCGCTGCGGCGCTCGGCGTTGCCGATGCCGCGCAGGGCCTGTTCGATCTGGCCGAGGCGATCGGCGCGCCGACATCGCTGCAGTCACTCGGGATGCCCGAGAGCGGCCTCGATCGCGCAGCCGACCTCGCCGCGCAGAATCAATATCCGAATCCCCGGCCCGTCGAACGTGCCGGCATTCGAGAGCTGCTGGGCCACGCCTTCAGCGGCCGACGGCCATACCTGTAGGGCCGGTCTTGCTCTTCAGACCGGCCGTGCGGCGCATCTGAAAAGCAAGATGCGCCCTGCCGGTAATCGGTATGCGGTTCGTGTTCGAGCCTGTGCGACAGGTCCGAGGGAGCGCGATGTTCGAGCTCGATCACATCGTTCCATGGGGACGTTCGTTCGATGAATATCGACGCATGTTCGCTTTGACCGATGACGATCTACGTCTGACAATCATCGCGTGCGGTGACGGGCCGGCCAGCTTCAATGCGGAGGCCACGCGGCGAGGCTCGGATGTAACGTCGTGCGATCCGATCTACCGGTACGAGAGGGAACAACTCCGCGAGCGCATTGATTCAATCCGCGATCAGGTCCTGGAGCAGACGCGACGCAACGCTGACGAATTCGTGTGGGACACGATTCGCTCTGTAGACGAACTCGGCCAGGTTCGCATGGCGGCGATGAACGACTTCCTGGACGACTATCCCGCCGGCAGGAAGAGCGGGCGCTATATCGATGCGCAATTACCCGATCTACCCTTTCCCGACTCCTCGTTCGACCTGGCGGTGTGTTCGCACTTCCTCTTCCTCTACACCGGACGATTGGACGGGACCTTCCATCATCGTGCGATTGCCGAAATGTGCCGAGTGGCTTCGGAAGTTCGCATCTTTCCGCTGCTCGCCCTCGGCTCAACACCGTCACCGCTGGTCGCGCCAGTAGCGGCGCAATTGCGTGGACGGGGTTTCGGCGTATCGATCGAGCATGTGCCGTACGAGTTTCAGCGAGGCGGCAACAAGATGATGCGCATTCGGCGGCCGTGCGGCGCCTCTGAAAAGCAAGATGCGCCCTACAGGTGTCCGTAACCGGAACGCGTAGTACGCCGCATCCGGCAGGGCCTGCGCAACTCCCGAGCGTCGCTGTTACGTCGTGACCGTCGTGTCTTCGTCGTGAGCGTCGTGGCTGCTTTTTCGTCGTGGTTTCTTTTCTCTGCGTCTCCGCATCCTCCGAAGAGCTAGTACGCGGCGTCGAGCAGCGCCTGCACGTCCTCGAGCGTGACCGGCTTGTCCGACACGCCCGCCTTCACCATGCCCTCATGCACACGTGCGGCGATCGGCGGCAGTTCCTCACGCGGGATGTTCAGGTCGCGGATACGTGACGGCAATTCGAGGTCGGTGATCAGCGACGCCAGGCGATCGGCACAGGCCATGGCCACCGCTTTCGGATTCAGCGAATCCCACGGCACGCCGAATCCCTGCGCGATCGCCTCGAAGCGCTCCGGCGCGAGCGACGCCATCAGCCGCATCGCGTGCGGCAGCGTCAGGCACGACGTGATCCCGTGCGGAATGTCCCACTTCGGCCCGAGCTGATGGCCGAGCGCGTGCGACACGCCGAAGCCGACGTGCGTCAGCCCAACGACGGAGAACCACGAGGCCATCAGGCACGCCCCACGGTGATCCCGGCGCCCATCGCCAGCCATGCGGATCGACGGCACCAGGTGCGCCATGAACAGCGCGATCGCCTTCGCGCTCAACGTGTCGGTGTACGGATGATGGCGCGCCGCGTAGATGATCTCGATGGCGTGATCGAGCGCCCGCATGCCGGTGGCCGCCCACAGCCAATCGGGCGTCTCCAGTGTGAGATCCGGATCCTGAATGACCACCCGCGCGGTCGCGCGAACGTCGAATACCGCCCGCTTCACCCGCGTCTCATCGTCGGTGACGCCGGCGACCGACGTGTACTCGCTCGCCGAGAGCGTCGTCGGCAGCGACACGTGGACGAGCGAGGTCGAGGGCGCTGACAGATCGGTCTCGCCACGCGCGGTCAGCGCGGCATGCAGCGCCACCTTCGTCATGTCGATCGGGCTGCCGCCGCCGAAGCTGACGAGACAATCGGCGTTGGTCGCGGCAATCACGTCGACGAGCGCGGCGACCGCCGATGCCGGCACATGCTGACGCGCGCCGGTGAAAACAGATGTGCAGCGCGAGCCCAGGGCATCGGTCACGCGCCGCGCCAGCGCCGAGCCGCCGAGCGTCTTGCCGGTGACCACCACGGCGCGCTGCCGCTGCAGCCGATCGAGTTCCGTACCGAGCGCGGCGGTCTTACCTGGACCGGAGAGCACACGTTCCAGGCGCGACAGCGTGAATTCACCAGCGTAGGCGGTCATCGTGTCGTGATACCTTCAACGGCTCTGCATCTTATGCCGGCCGTCGGATCGCTGCGCGACCCGACAAGCTAATGGTGGCCCGGCGGTCCGCGTCAGCGGACCGCTTCGGCCTACACGGGAGACAATCACCCGCATGCGAACTTACACGATCGACAAATCTCACTCCGAAGCCGTCTTCCAGGTGCGCCATCTGGTCACCAAGGTGCGCGGCCGCTTCACCGACTTCGAGGGCGCCATCGAGTACGAGGACGCCAACCCCGAGACGTCCAACGTGCACTTCACGATCAACACGACGAGTATCGATACCGCGGAACCCGATCGCGACAAACACCTGCGCAGCGCGGACTTCTTCGACATCGAAAACCACCCGCAGATCACCTTCCGCAGCAAACGCATCGTCAAGCGCGGGACGGAGACCTACGACGTCACCGGCGATCTCACGATGCACGGCGTGACCAGGGAAGTCGTGCTGCCGGTAGCGCATCTCGGCAAGGCGAAGGACCCCTGGGGCAACGAGCGTCTGGGCTTCGAGGCCGAGACGACGCTGAACCGGAAGGACTACGGGCTGACATGGAACGCCGCGCTCGAGACGGGCGGCTTTCTCGTGGGCGACGACGTGAAGATCAGCCTCCAGATCCAGGCGGTCGGGAAATAACACCTGTCGGGCCGGTCTTGCTTTGTAGACCGGCCGCGCGGGCGGGTCCTGGACGGCAAGACCCGCCCTGCAGGAACTTTTGATACACTCCGGCCGCTCGCTTCCGACAATCTGATCTCGCGGCGGCCTGAGAGTCCTATGGATCTGTCACCGACACACCTGCACCTTCTCCTCAACCACTTCCCCACGATCGGCTTCGTCATCGGTCTGACGCTGTATGTGGCGGCGCTGTACGCGAACAGTGATCACCTGAAGCAGGCGGCCCTCGTGATCTTCGTGGGCGTGGCCATCATCACGATCCCGACCTACGCCAGCGGTAACGCCGCGGAGACGGCCATCTGCGTCTCCGATCTCGATCGGCCCTGCGCGGATCCGGCCGTGTCGCGGCCGCTGATCGAGGAGCACGAAGGCGCGGCGTTCGCGTCGCTGGCGCTGATGTTCGTCACCGGCGGGTTCGCATGGCTCGGTCTCTATCAGTACCGCCGTCTGCTGCGGCTGCCGCGGTGGAACGCGGTGCTGATCCTGATCCTCGCGCTCGTGACGTTCGCGGCGGTGTCGCGCGCGGCCAATCTCGGAGGAGAAATCCGGCATCCGGAGATACGGGTGACGCAGGTGACGGCCGACGCCGGCCGGCCGCTCGCCCGCGTCGTCGGTAACTTCGTCCGCGACTGGCCCCCGGCGTGGATCATCGGCGAGACCTTGCACTTCGTGGGCCTGTCGCTCCTCATCGGCGTGCTGCTGGTGATCAACCTGCGGACGCTGGGGGTGATTCAGACGGTGCCGTTCGGCGCCCTCGATCGGTTACTGCCGTGGGCGGTGCTCGGGTTCGGCTTGAACGCCGTCACCGGCATGCTGTTCTTCGCGGCCGCCTACGGGCAGTACGTGAAGGGCTACGCCTGGTACTGCAAGCTCGCGTTCATCGTCATCGCCGGCTTCAACACGCTCTACTTCTTCTTCGACAAGGGGTGGGCGGTCGAGCCCGGACAGCCGGCGCGGCTGACGTCGCGGGTGGTGGCGTTTTCGGCGCTCTTCTTCTGGGTGGGCGTCATGTACTGGGGCAGCATGTTGCCGTTCCTCGGCAACGCCTTCTGAGGACGCGGCGGAATCATGCATCTGGCTCTGACAGTCGTCGCGATCGTCATCGCCGTCACGGTGGCCATGGGCATCGTCGGCGTGCTGATCGATCGCAGCACCGAACGGCACGTCAACACCCCCCGCAACAGCGGCGGGACGTCACAGGGTGATCGGCAGTGATCGAATTCCTGAAAGCGATCGAGGCGCTGTCCTACAGCACCTGGGTGCGTGAATCCAACAGCATCTGGGCGTTTCCGATGTATCTGTTCGCGCACACGCTCGGCATGTCGATCGTCGCCGGCGGGGCGGCGATGATCAGCATGGCGCTGCTCGGCCTGTGGCCGAAGACGCCGCTGCGGCCGTTGGAGCGGATGTTCCCGTGGATGATGTGGGGCTTCTACCTCAACGCGTTCACCGGCGTCTCGATCTTCATGAAGGACGCGAGCGTTTACGCGCGGAACTACGACTTCTGGGTGAAGCTCCTGTTCATCCTGTTCGGAATGATTCTGCTGGTGCGGATCCGCCGCGTGGTGTTCGGCGATCCGGATCTCGACAGCCGGCCGGTCACGCCAATCGCGAAGAAGCTGGCCTGGGCCTCGCTCATCTGCTGGTTCGGGGCGATCTGCGCGGGACGCTTGATCGCGTACGTCGGGCCGGTCGCGGGCCTGTAGACGGATCTCACGCCACGGGTACCTTGTAGGGCGCATCTTGCTTTATAGATGCGCCATGCGGCCGGTCTAAAAAAGCAAGACCGGCCCGCCCTACAGGTGTGGGTGTGCGTGAGCCTTCGCCGTCAGCTCCTGCAGCGCCCGTAACACGCTGAGTTCCTGCGCGGTCGGCGGTTCGGTCGTCGTCACGTTCGATGCGACCTTCAGCGGCCAGCCGGTCTCCGCAACCACCTTCTCCACCGTCACACCCGGATGCACGCTCGTCAGCGTCAGCTCCTTGGTGTCCGGGTCTGGCGTGAGAATCCCCAGGTCGGTGATGACCGCGGTCGGTCCCTTGCCGGGCAGCCGCAGCTTCTCGCGGGCGCGACCGCCGTCGATGTGTCCGGCCGATGTCACGAAATCCAGCTTCTCGACGAATGCGCGCGTGTTCTGCCGCAGCGTGATCAGCACCTCGCCACAGGACGCAGCGATTTCCGGTGCACCGCCGGCCCCCGGCAGACGGACTTTCGGCTTCGTGTAGGAGCCCACCACGGTCGTGTTGATGTTGGCGAAGCGGTCGATCTGCGCGGCACCGAGGAAGCCGAGGTCGATCTTTCCGCCCTGCAGCCAGTAGGCAAACATCTCGGGCACCGAGACGACGGCGTCCGCGGTTTCCGCGAGCTCGCCGTCGCCGATCGACAGCGGCAGCACGGCCGGCTTCGCGCCGATGCACCCCGATTCGTAAATCAGCACCGTGTCCGGCGCGTGCGTGCGCAGCGCGAGGTTGGCTGCGGCGCTCGGCAGGCCGATGCCGACGAAGAGCACGGCACCGTTCCGTACCATGCGGGCCGCCGCAATCGTCATCATCTCGTCGGAGCTGTAACGCGTCTCCGCCGGCGTGGCTTCAGACATTCGCCGCCTGCTCGAGGCTCCGCCTGAAGCCGTCGAAGTCCTTCGTCTCCATCACGTGTCGCTGCATCCACGCCGTGAACGTCTCGCGCTCGCGCGACACCGCATCCCACTGCTTGTAGAACGCATTGGCGCGCGCGTAGTAGCCGTGCGCGTACGACGGGAACGCGCCTCCCCTGACCTCGCACACCGCGCCGACCGCCCAGTGCGGAATGACGACCGCATTCGGTGGCGCATCGAGGCGATCGACGATCTCTTCAACCGTCACAATCGAATGCGTCGAGGCAAGCACCGTCTCCTTCTGGACGCCGATCAGTCCCCAGATCAGCACGTTGCCCTTCCTGTCGGCCTTCTGCGCGTGGATGATGCCGACGTCGGGGCGATTCGCCGGAATTGCGGCGAGGCGCTCGCCGGTGAACGGGCACTCGATGAACTTGATCCTGGTGTTGAATTTCGGCAAGTCGCTGCCAAGGTACCCGCGCAGCAGGCCGAACGGCAGCCCCGAGGCCCCGGCCGCGTACGCGGCCGCCATGCCCGCGTGCGCATGCTCCTCGATCGCCAGCGGGCGCGGCCAGCCGTTCTCGACCGCATCACGCAGCCGGTGCAACGATCCAACGCCGGGATTGCCGCCCCACGAGAAGATCAACTTCGCCACGCAGCCGGCGCCGATCATCTGGTCGTAGATGACGTCCGGCGTCATCCGCATGACCGTCAGATCGCGGCGCTGCTGGCGGATGATCTCGTGGCCGGCGGCGAACGGAATCAGGTGGGTGAACCCCTCGAGCGCGAGGCTGTGGCCGTCGCGGACGAATTCCTGCACGGCTTCCCGGAGCGAAACGATGTCTGCCAACGCCGTTGAATCGTACCAGATTTGGCGATGTGTCCCTGCCGAACCAGGGGCGGCCGCGCCGTTGTCGCGGCCAGCCGTGCGCCGTCGGAACGTACCCGCCGGTGGTACTCTTCCAGTGGATCCGGTCCACTAAGATGGCGGCAACTCCAGTGCGTCACCGCTTCATATACCTGTCATTGATAACAGCCTCGCTCGTGCTCGCGTGCGCGCGCGGCAGTACCGGCTCCGACGTCCAGCAGCCCGCCGTCGTGCCGTCACTCGATTACTCGATCGTGCACGTCTATCCACACGATCCCGACGCGTTCACCCAGGGACTGTTGTTTCACGACGGTGTGCTGTACGAGAGCACCGGCCGCAACGGCCATTCGAGCCTGCGCAAGGTGCGTCTCGAAACGGGTGAGGTCCTGCAGAAAGTGGACGTGCCGCTGATGTACTTCGCCGAGGGGCTCGCACTCACCGGCTCCCGGCTGGTGCAGCTCACGTGGCAGACGCAGGTCGGATTCGTCTACGACCTGGCCACGTTCGCGAAGCAGGGCACGTTCGACTACAAGGGCGAGGGCTGGGGCCTGACGACCGACGGCGGCCGGTTGATCATGAGCGACGGCACGGCTGAATTGCGGTTCCTGGATCCGCAAACGCTGAAGGAGACTGGACGCGTGACCGTGCGCGATGCAGGGATGCCACTGAAGGATCTCAACGAGCTGGAGGCGATCGGCAACGCCGTGTTCGCCAACGTCTGGCTCACCTCACGCATTGTCCGCATCGATCCGAAGAGCGGCGCCGTCACCGGCCATCTCGATCTCGATCGCATCAAACCCGCGGCGGCACCGGGCCAGCAGATCGACGTGCTGAACGGCATCGCGTGGGACGGCCAGGGCAAGCGCCTGTTCATCACCGGCAAGCTGTGGCCGTCGCTGTATGAGATCAAGGTCGAGGGTGTGAACTGATCGAGGCGCGGAAACGAAAGCCGCGACGGTCAGGGTTCTCCGCGATGTTTCATCGTGGTCGTCGTACTCGTCGTGTTCGTCGTGGCGCCTTTTGTGCCGGCTTTGCGCAGTTGAAGCAGCGCCGACGTTCCGCCCGTGTGTGAAATCACGGACGGCGTGGATTGACCACCGCCCGCAGATACCGTCTGAGTGTCTGGCGACCTGTGGGCTGGCGGGGAGGGTCGACGGGCCGCCGCATGAACGCGTCGATGTCCTCGCCACGCGCGCGCGCATCGCGCTCACCGAGCTCGATCAGTTTCGCAAGGTAGTCCTGCTGGAACATCAAGAGACTCGCCATGTCGTTCGAGCGAACCTCGCGGCTGCCAAGCCCGCGCAGCAGGAACCGGAATGTCCGCGGCAACTGCGCCTCGAACGAATTGGCCAGCTGGCCCAGATCCTGGGATGGCCGCAGGATCATCAGATCGACATGGCGAAGGTCGGCCCGTGCGCCGCGCGGCAGGCGGTCGAGCAGCCCGTTGAGCTGCTCGAGCCGCAGTGCGTCGGCGTCGAGCAGGTCCAGAAAAACGGCATTCAACAGTACGCCGGCCACTTGCGCCGGCGGCGGGTAGCCGCCGTTCGCAGGCGCCTCCCCGTCCTCCTGGCTGCGCGCATACCGCGTCGAGATGGCGATGATCTTCCGCGCGCCGAGATGGATCGCCGGCGACAGCGGCGCGGTCAGCCGGATACCACCGTCGCCATACCACGCCCCGTCGATCTCCACCGCCGGGAAGAAAAACGGCAGGGCAGCCGACGCCATCACGTGGTTCACGCCGAGGCATCCCTCGACGCTCGTGCGCCGGGGCCGCTCCCACGTCATCACGCCGCACCCCTCCGCGCTCTGGACCCATGTGACGGACTGGCCGGTCGTATAGCTCGACGCCGTCAGCGCAACCGCCCGGAGTCTCCCGGCAGCCAGGTTCTGCGCGATGCCCGGGAATCGGCCGTCATCGTCCGGTCTCAAGGTCCGGGTCAGCAGTTCGCGCAACGGTGACGTGTCGAGCAGGCTGCGCGCGCGGGGGGTCCCCGGCGCGCCGCCCGAGACCAGACGAACGCCCCAGCGCGTCACGCGCGACGTCAGATCGCCGGGATCGACGCGGAAGACATCTTCGGTGCGCAGGCCGTGCCAGACCTCGTGCAGTTCGTCAACCGCTGCCGCAAACGACGCCTCGCGCGCCGCCAGCTTCGTGGCAATGATCCCCCCTGCCGAGACGCCGGTCAGGATGTCGGGCGCGAGGTTCGGGTATCGCGATGCGAGGACGCGCAGAAAACCCACTTGATAGGCGGCGCGTGCACCGCCGCCGCTCAGGACCAGCGCCAGGCTTGCGTCGGCGACCGCGCCTCCGCTGCTGCTCACGCGGCGTAAAGATCGAGAATGCCCGAGATCGCGCGGCGGCAGACGGCGCAGAACCAGCTCACGTTGCGCGAGAACATGATGCAGTCCACCTGCGGGCGGTAATAGCCCTTCGCCTCGTAGTTGGCGCCCTCGAACGCACCGACGTTCTTCGCATACGGCGACTTCGCCAGAATCTCGGTGGAGCGCTTCATCGCCTCACGGAACAGCGCATCCATCTCGGCTTCCGGCCGGTTGGCAGCGCGAATCGCCTGCCGGCGCATCTGGTAGTCCGCGTCGTACGCCTCCTCTTCCTCCTTCGGCCACGGCGTCGGGATCGGCGTGCCCGGCGTTACGAGATCCTTCCACTTCAATTTCGCAGGATCGAGCAGCGCGGTCACGTTCGGTTCCCACGGTTCGACCTTGTTCGTCGGCGGCAGGTAGGCCACCTGCGACGTGTAGTACTCGTCGGCAAGCCCTGCCAGGTGATGGCCGAATTCGTGAACGAAAATGTACGGCGCCCACTCGCTGTCGGCCGCGACGGTGCTGTAGAGACCGAAGATCCCGCCGCCGCCGTAGGTCTGCGTGTTGGTCAGGATCTCCATCACGTCGTACGGCGCGTTGGCCGCGATGTCACGCACCGTGCGGTTCTCGAACGTCAGGATGTAGCGCTCGGAATCGAACGCATCGTACGTCGTGCCTAGCGGGGTCCGCTTGTGGATGCCCTGCGACGGCCGGCTGATGCCGCTCTGGGCTGACGCGGGCACGAGGCCCCAGACGTTGATCTCGCTCTCGCGCTCCTTGAACGGGCTGGTCGAGAACAGGACCTTGAGCAGTCGCTGTGCATCGGCGATGAATTTCGGCCGCTGCGCCGCCGTATAGCCGTCACCGAGAATCAGCAGATCCAGCTTCGTCGATGGGTCACCGCGTTCGTGCAGCTTGATCAGCGCCCCCGCCCGCGCCGGCGACTGACCCTTCTCGACGAACTTGTCGGCCGGATCGAGGTCGAACGCCCAGATCTCCTTGAACGCGTTCTGCCCGTCACGCTTGCTGACGACGATGCGCGCGGGCTTCTCGACTGCGGGAAAGCGCAGCGACTCGGAATACGTCCGGTTCATCTTCTGCGCTTCCGCCGTCGTCTCCCACTCGCCATAAATCGAGCTGAAGCCACGCGAATAAACCGTCGTGTTCGATGCCTTGTCGATCACCGCGAAGAAATACTTGCCGGTATTCGTCGTGTCGAGCGGGCGCTTCGAATTGCCCGGCCACGGCAGCGGCTCGATGACGATGCGATCGAGCGCGAACGATTCCTGCTTGTCGTTGCCGGAGTGGTAGTAGTCCACGCGCATCGTCTGGACGGGAGCGGCATACGCCGAGGGCAAAGACGCCACGACGGACACGACGAAGACGACGCACACAACGCACTTCTTGAAAAGCATGGACAACGCCTCTGCATCGCATTGTAAGGCGCGCCGGCAGGTCCGCGGCGGGCGAGCCTGGCAAGGCTCGCCCCAAGGTTGGGAGTTGGATGAGGGAAGAAGGTTGGGCGGTGGGAGTTCTCGGCGAAGACCCGTCCTATTCGATCGGCACGTCGTAATTGCGATGGCAGTTCTCGCAGGCGTTGTTCAGCACTTCTCCCGCAGCCAGCAGCGCGTTTGCATCCTTCTTGTCAGCCGCGCGGTAGGCCTGCATCGCCGCCTTGGCCATCTCCTTCGACAGGCGCGGCCAGTCGCTGGCATCGCGCGGCCGGTTACCCATCTGGAGCAGGTTCGCGGCTTCAGCCAGGGCGGTCGCATGACTGCCGACGATCTGCCAGTCGCGATCGCTGCGTGGGACCGTCTCCGTGGTTCCGGCGCTCGTGACAACGGTGGAGACGGCGTCGTAGATCGCCTTGGATGACGGCGCGACGATGCCCTGCATCACCTGCTTGACTGACGCCACGGGTGCACCCGGTTCGGGCTGCCGGACGGTGCGGAGCGCCAGGATAAAGAACACGGCGCCGGCCACGAACAGCAGGAGGCTGACGACGAGGATCCCGTAGATCGTGCGCATCGTTGAGTGTTCTTGTACCTCCGATCTTCGTGCTTGCGTTAGTAACTACATATGTGGTTTAGTTGGCGACATTAGTAGACGCATCGATGCCCAGACGTCCAACCCTCAGCCGGCTCGAACTGCAGATCATGGAAATCCTCTGGACCAACGGCGCCTGTTCGGTCCGTGAAATTCACGAGGCACTGCCCGACAAGGGCCGGCCTGCGTTCACCACCGTGCAGACGATGATCTACCGCCTGGAGAAGAAGCGCACACTGCGCCGCGTGAAGCGGATCAGCAACGCCAACATCTTCGAGGCGGTCATCTCGCGCGAGGCCGCGCACACCAGCCTGGTCGAGGACCTGCTCGCGCTGTTCGACGGACGGGTCACGCCGATCATGGCGCGTCTGGTCGACTCCGGAAAACTCACGATCGACGACATCAAGGACGCCGAGCAGGCGCTCCGCCGCGCCAGGAAAGGAAGGCCGTCGTGATTCACCACTTATGGCAGTCGACGCTGTTTGCCGGCCTGGTGTGGATCGTAACGCTGGTGCTGCGGCGCCACGCGGCGCGAACGAGGTACTGGCTGTGGTGCGCCGCCTCGCTCAAGTTCCTCGTGCCGTTCGGCTGGCTGATGGAGCTCGGCTCGCGGTTTGCCTGGCGCGATGCTCCCGCCATCGTTCGGCCTGGCGCCACCTTCGTGGTCGATCAGGTGCTGGCGCCTTCAGTCCTGTCCATCGCCGCACCGACCACTACCGGTCAAGCCGCGGCGACCATGTTGCCCGAAGTCCTCGCGGCCATCTGGCTGCTTGGCGCGATGACCGTCGTCGCATGGTGGTGGCGGCAATGGAGCCATGTCCGCGGGGCGCTCGATGCGGCCATGCCGCTATCGCTTGAAGGCTGCGACACCGCTGGCCTGCGGGTGCGGTCATCGCCCTCTGCATTCGAGCCGGCGGTCATCGGCATTCGACGGCCGGTGCTCCTCGTTCCCGATGGACTGCTCGAGCGCCTGACGCCGGAACAGCTCGATGCGGTCGTCGCGCATGAACAGTGTCACGTGCGCTGTCATGACAACCTCGTCGCCGCGCTGCACATGGCGATCGAAGCCGTGTTCTGGTTTCATCCGCTGACCTGGTGGATCGGCACGCGGCTCGTGGACGAACGCGAACGCGCGTGCGATGAAGCGGTAATCGAGACAGGAGTCCTGGCGGTGGACTACGCCGAAGGCATCCTCACCGTGTGCCGCTGGTCGCTCGGCGCGCCGGTCATGTCGATGTCGGGCATCAGCGGGTCGGACCTGCGTTCACGGATCGACACCATCCTCGCGAATCGCATCGGGCGGCGCTTGAGCGCGGCAGGACGCTGGCTGCTGATCGTGGGGGCACTGCTCGCGTTGGCCGGTCCGATCGGCATCGGATCGCTGCACGCATCGGCGACGCGGGCGCAGGCGCCATCGGAACCACGTCCGCAATTCGAAGTGACGTCGATCAAGCGGACGCCGGAGACCACCGGATCCGGCGCCGACTTCTACACCCGGCCCGGCGGCGAATTCATTGCCAGAAACAACGAGGTGATGAATCTGATCGGTAACGCCTATCGGATCCCGCAGTACCGCATCGCCGGTGGACCGGACTGGCTGCGCAGCGATCGCTACGACGTACAGGCCAAAGCGGCTGGTGACCCACCGAACGCGCAGGTGATGCTGATGCTGCAGGCCCTGCTGGAACAGCGCTTCGAGCTGAAAACCCATCGCGAAATGCGTGATGCCGATGCGTGGGTGCTGCGCGTGGCAAAGAGCGGGCTGCTGCAACCCGCGGTGGCGAGCAATTGCACACCGAGGACAGATGGTCCGACTCCCCCACTCACGCCGGACCAGGCCCCGCGCATGGGCTGCGGCAGCAGTCACCTGGGTCGCAGCGCCAGTGGCGGCCTCGCGTGGGATGCCGTGAGTATCGATGCCAACGCAATCGCCGGCACGCTGGCCGTCGTCCTGCGAGGGAACGTCGCCAACCAGACGGGTCTGACCGGGCTCTACGACATCGCCGTTGAACTGCCGTCGCTCCAACCCACGGCCGCCGGGCCGGATCCCTCACAGGCCGACGTCTCTCCGTTCACGGTACTGCGCGACAAGCTGGGACTCTCGCTCGAGCGCGGGCGCGCGCCCGTGGAGTTCCTGGTCATCGATTCAGTGGAGCGACCGACGGAAAACTGAATGCCTAAACGAGCCACCGATCCACCTCGCTGCGCTCGGGGGCGGGGCTGAAGCCGCGCCCCTAAGAAGCCAGGTCCTCGCTGACCACCGGCGGCGACCCAGGGATCATCGCCTTGAGCTTCCGTCCGAGCACGCGCCACGCCAGGATCAGCGACGTCACGCACAGCGCGGTGCCGCCCACGAGCAGCGTGATCACGACAATGTCCCACAGCGGGCGGTAGTTGTAGAGCCACGGGAAGTTCAGCGAGTGCAGCCCGTGATACAGCCACCGCTCGCCCCAGTCACCGGCGCGATAGCCGGCGACGATGCGCGCGGTTTTGGGATCCACATAGAACTGCGTCTGCTGCGAGTCGTTGAGACGAGCGCGAATCACCGGCAGCGGCTGCTCGCCGGTACGATCGAGATAGTAGCGGTCGTAACGATCGATCATCGTCACATCCGCCAGACCACCCTCGCCCGCCGCACGACGAATCAGCGCGACGATGCGATCGCGATCGAATTCGGTTGACGGTGCGCCCTGCAGCGGCACGACGCGCGTTTCGCCGCCGGCCAGCGTGGCCAGATACATCTGCGCGCCGGCAAAGCCCGTGAACTCGATCTCCTTGACCTTCGCCGGTGCGAGCTGCGCCAGCGCCTCGCGCGGATCCTTCGCGGCGAACGCGTCGAAACGCATGCGGCCGCGCAGCTGCGGCAACGCCGGCCCGTTCGCCTGCGCCTCGGCGTTCTGGCCGGGCCACGGGAACGGCTCCATCGACAGCAGGCCGCTGAAGGCCCACGTCACCGCCGCCGCACCGAAGACGAGTCCGAAGATCGTGTGCAGTCGCTTCTGGCCCCGGTACGGAATGGCCGTCGGCGCACCGGCGTGACGATAGCGTTTGCGCGGCGAATACATCCAGACGCCGATCACCATGCCGAGAATGGCGGACGCCGTGCCGATGCCGGACGTCCAGATCACCACCTTGCTCCAGGTCGGGCCGTTCTTCCGCAGCGGCGTGAAGTACAGCCAATGCGGAATCGCGCCGAAATACGCCCAGGTACGTGACGCCCTGGTTGTCGCCTGCACGACCTCGGCGGTGTTCTCGGTGACGTAGACCTGCTGGCCGTCGGGAAACGAGTACTTCCAGACCGGCGCCACGCGGTTGAAGTTCGCCACGGTCCATTGGTCGATCTCCTTGACTTCCTGGACCGATGCGCTCGACGCCGGCTGCCCACTCCATTGCGCGGCCACGCGGAGCATCAACGCCGGCGTGACCTCGTCGGGCTTCTCCTCACCCGTGTCGGCGTAGACATCGCGCTCGACGCCGTCGCGACGGAAGCGATAGAGGGGACGATCATCGAACGTCATCAGCCGCGCGGACGTCGGCGGGTCGTCCACGTCCAGTTTCGCCACCGCTTCCGCCGGCGACAGCCTGATCGTCGCAGCATCGAGCACCGCCGCATGCTCCAGGCGATCGCGAGGCGTCACCTCGGGAAACGACCGGTACATCATGACAATGCCGGACGGGAACCAGAGCAG